>JAKPDO010000050.1 GCA_029552545.1 Planctomycetota bacterium | reverse complement strand
ATTCATCAGGGGAAAAACGCAAGCCCCCCGTTTTACAAGACGACTCCCTGCGGGCAGCGGATGTTTCAATCCCTTATTCATCAGGGGAAAAATGCAAGTTTGGGTGGAGTTCGACGACCCCGAAAATCTTGAGGGCGGTTTCAATCCCTTATTCATCAGGGGAAAAATGCAAGATGGGCGATGAACTAACGTATTATGAGCAGGTCGTTCCGAGTTTCAATCCCTTATTCATCAGGGGAAAAATGCAAGAGCAGACTGTGGCCGATCACCGGCGAAGAGGCTGATCAGATGTTTCAATCCCTTATTCATCAGGGGAAAAATGCAAGATTGGGATAATTCGGAATCATCGAGGCACGGATGCCAGATGTTTCAATCCCTTATTCATCAGGGGAAAAATGCAAGATTTATGATGAAATGGCTTAAGAAAAAGATTCCGCATAAGTTTCAATCCCTTATTCATCAGGGGAAAAATGCAAGGCCCTGAAAAGAAACTCCGGACAGGCCGATGTCGTCACGTCGCTGTTTCAATCCCTTATTCATCAGGGGAAAAATGCAAGGAAAGACGATACTGCACTGTACCGCCTTCTGCAAACGGCGTTTCAATCCCTTATTCATCAGGGGAAAAATGCAAGTATATGTGCAGATGTTTGCCCGCCGGTCGGCGGGCGGAAAGGGTTTCAATCCCTTATTCATCAGGGGAAAAATGCAAGTGATTTCCGGCATGTGCTCCTGCTGGGAATTCATCGCAAAAGTTTCAATCCCTTATTCATCAGGGGAAAAATGCAAGATCATCTACATACTCGACCGCGGCGAATCCAGAGTTGGATGTTTCAATCCCTTATTCATCAGGGGAAAAATGCAAGAAGCACGATTACACCATCGCTTCTGCGCATTGCAATGAGGTTTCAATCCCTTATTCATCAGGGGAAAAATGCAAGCTCCGTCCCCGGGCAGGCCGGGGAGGATACCCCCCTTGATTGTTTCAATCCCTTATTCATCAGGGGAAAAATGCAAGACCGTTCTGGAATCCGTAAAACCTGTGATGCGGACTATCCCGTGTTTCAATCCCTTATTCATCAGGGGAAAAATGCAAGAGATACGGAACCGATGTTCAGGCAGTTCTTGATGAAATAGATGTTTCAATCCCTTATTCATCAGGGGAAAAATGCAAGCGCGAGTACCCAAACAGGAAGGAACTACCTATCTACGGATGGGTTTCAATCCCTTATTCATCAGGGGAAAAATGCAAGTATCGGCGGACGCTCCATCCGCCGATACTTACAATGGCGGTTTCAATCCCTTATTCATCAGGGGAAAAATGCAAGGACACGTCATCTTGGACACCCACACAGCGGACAGGTATGGGGTTTCAATCCCTTATTCATCAGGGGAAAAATGCAAGGATATATAATTAAGGATAGGCCAAAGGTCCGTCCGTAGCGTGTTTCAATCCCTTATTCATCAGGGGAAAAATGCAAGACCGGCCTTTGCAAGTCCTTTGTTTTCAAGGGGTTGCGAGGGCAAAAACTGTAATCCCCCTTTTGGGAGTTTTTTTTCAATCGTTTTTCAGAGGCCCTGCACCGCCAAATTCTCTATAAACTTTTGAAAGACCGATACTTACAAATATTCTGTAATCGATTTGTTTCAGATTATAAAGAATGTCTCCTGCTGTGTCAAGTGCCCTTGTCCCTGAAATTGTGTTTTTACCAGACAATTTTGGCATATATGGTATATCCGAATGGAATCCTCCTGCGGATTGATAATCTGAGCCAGCCGCTGCATCATTTCTTTCAAAAGCGCCTGATCCAGGTCCGCTTCAAACACACTGTATTGAACCCGATCGCCGTAGTCAAGCAGGGTTTTAGCGACTCTCAGTCGTCTTTTGTCATCTGTGCAGTCATAGGCAATAACAACAAACATCCCGGAACCGTTCCTATAAACACAGACGATAAAACCGATACGTTCGGCCGGTCTGAATCGATTTTTCCAGTTCTTCGGCCTGTTCAAAAATCAGTGAAAACGGACTTAACGGCTCGCGTTTTTCTATCAGCCGCTGCGGAGTATGCAGGTATACTTCCCATTCGGAAATCAGCCGTTTTCGGGCCGCATCGGACAAAAGAACCGGTGCCGGCTGCCCTTTGCCGACCTGAAAGTCCGCTTTTTGAAGGATTTTTTTGTTAAACAGAAGCATCACAAACCGGTCCGCTATGGGCTGTCGGAACTGTTCGACGAAATCAAACGTCAGCGCCGGTGCATTTCGTATCGAAGCATGCATAATTCCGCAGTAAGGGTCCAGGTGAGTCGCCTGAAGCGCATTATGCGACAGGGCGGTCAGGAGCATATACACATAAGATAGGCAGGCATTGACCGGGTCAGCCGGCGGGCGGCGGACCCGACCGCCGAAATCCATCTCGAGTGAATGAAAGATTTCAACAAGGGCCTGAAAATACGTCCTGCCGAGCAGGCCCTCGATGCCCCGCACCGCGTCGACAGTGGGCTGTTCGTCCACTCGTGCGGCTGTCTGGAGAATATCCTCCGATGCTTTCGTCAGCTCGGAATTGCGGTGATTGTACGCATAGCGTCTGATAACATTTGCCGCAGAAACGGCTTTGGCCCGGACAAGCTCCCGACAGAACAGAAGAGTCCCAGCCGGCTCGCCGGCCAGGGCATACTGCCGGCGCCGCAGCTCGCCACGAGGACAGTCCGGCGGAAGCAGTGTCCCCCGGACCTGGCCCCGAGTGGTCAGCAAAACCACAGAAACACCCCGGTCCAGCAGCAATGCCAGCGCCGATGCCGTCAGCTGAATTCGTCCGATAATCACCAGCCGCTGAAGGCGGTGGACCGGTATCGACAGCAGCGGCTGGTCCTCTTTGGAAACCAGCAGCCGACGCCCCTGTCTGGAAATTTTGGCCCCCTGTTCCTGCAGATACACTGTGCCCATCCGACACCCCGTTTCTGCTCGTCCTGCTTGGGTGCCTATCGGCAAAGAAGACAAGGGGATTCACCGGGAGAGGAAAACAAACAGATTTTAGTCAGACAATTGTGAAGGGACATGAAAAGAAACTGCATCAAAAAGCCGATGCCACACAGCCCCCCTCCCCCCAAACGGGTGGAAGATGGGATTCGAACCCACGACCCTCAGAACCACAATCTGATGCTCTAACCAGCTGAGCTACTTCCACCGCAACCGCCGTCGAACCCCGGCGAACCAAAATAGCTATCCTACACGATAGAAAGCCGGTTGTCAATCACCCTCGAAAAATCGCCCGCTTTTGCGAGCCCGTTTTTCTTTTTCCGGCTTGATTTGTCCCCAATGCCCCGTATAATCGTTCCCCCGATAAACCCAAAATAATCTGCTTGAAGAAAGGGGAAAATCCAATGGCAAACGCGGTAGTCAGTCAATCTGGCGGCCCTACGGGGGTTATCAACGCCTCGCTGGTCGGCGTGATTACGGAAGCAATCAAGCACAAAGAAATCGACAATCTCTACGGTGCGGTCCACGCCGTCTCCGGCATTGTGAAAGAAGACTTTATCGACCTGAAAAAACTGTCCGTCGAAACCCTTCGCCGGCTGGCCCTGTCGCCCTCCTCGGCCCTCGGCTCCAGCCGCGACAAGCCGGATGAGGAATACTGCAAAAAAATCCTCGACGTTTTCCGCAAATACGATGTGGAATATTTCTATTACATCGGCGGCAACGACTCCGCCAACACCTGCTACATTATCAACAATATGGCCGAGAAAGTCGGCTATCAGTTCCGGGCCTTCCACGTCCCGAAAACCGTGGACAACGACCTGCTGGTAACCGACCACTGCCCGGGCTACGGCACCGCCGCCAAGTTTGTTGCCTGTGCCCTCATCGGCGATGACCTCGACAACCGTGCCCTTCCGGGCATCAAAATCGATGTCATCATGGGCCGGCACGCCGGCTTCCTGACGGCCGCCTCCGTCCTCGGCAAGCAGCGGGATGACGACGGCCCGCATCTGGTTTATGTGCCCGAACGGCCGATTACGATGGATAAGTTCCTGGCGGATGTCGAGGCCGTCTATAAGAAGCTGGGCCGCTGCGTCGTGGCCGTCAGCGAAGGCATCTGCGATACCGACCATGTCACCTGGACGGAAAAAATCGCCCAGACCGGAGAAAAAGACGCCCACGGAAACGTGCAGCTGTCCGGCACCGGCGCTCTGGCCGATTACCTGGCCGCTCAGGTGAAAACCAAACTGAAGGTCAAACGCGTCCGCGCCGACACTTTCGGGTATCTGCAGCGCAGCTTTGCAGGCCTCCAGTCCGAAGTGGACCGGCAGGAAGCCGAAATGTGCGGACGGATGGCCGTACAGTATTCTATGAAATACGACAACGGCTCCGTAGCGATGAAGCGAACCGGAAACGGCAAAAACTACGGCGTGGAATACTTCCGCACCGAGCTGGCCAACGTGGCCGAAAAGACCAAATCCCTGCCGGATGAGTTTATCAATGCGGAAGGCAACGGGATTACGCAGGCCTTTGTTGAATACGCCCTGCCGCTCGTGGGCCAGCTGCCGCAGACCGAGTATCTGGGCAACTATCCTCGTATCAAGAAAAAGTAAAGAACTTCTCCCCACTGAACAATAGGGATGGGGAAAAACAGGGAAAATCCGGGACAGCTGTTTTCCACGGGCTGACGCCCGTGGCTAAATAGCGAGCCTGTTTTTATGAAAACAAAAACGCCTGTCGGATTTGCTGTTCCGGCAGGCGTTTTTTCATTAGCCAGGTTATTTTCTGTAATAATCGGTCTTGTATTTCGTGATTACCGCCTCCATCCCGCCTTTCGAACCATCAGCGGCGGCATCTGTTCGGGCTTGACCCGATTCATATCCGGCTTTACACAGCTGCGTAAATTCGGATAAACCTTAATCTCATAATTGAGCATAAGCCAAGGTACCGGTTTCTTCTCCAAACGCTTCATAGTCGGCCCCTATTTTGACGTTTCGCACTTCCCCTCTCTCATCGGCCGAAATTTTGCCCATCTTAACCGCCCCAATCGTACTTTTCCCCTATCCCAAAACGCCCGATAATCGTATAATAAATAACACAAAAAACAGGAGATGGTTATGGATTTAATTTTACGAGAATCGAAAACCTCGGCGCATTTCAGCATCAGTTATGTGATTGCCGGCAACTGGAATGCCGAACCGAGTCTCCAAATTGATTTCCAAAAAGCCCTGCTCGAAAACGGCCTGGAATTCTCCCAATCCCTCTCGTACAAAAACGGCTTCCAACTCCGCCGGGAACCGCCGTCTTCCCCGCTGCAAATCCTCCTCGAAAGCCCGGCGCCCCAGATTCACAATCTGAAGATTATCGCCCTGAATCCCAACTGCGACTTGGACTATTTCTGCCGCGAGGCGGAGGCCGTCACGACTGCCTACCAGCAAATCTGGCCGGCCGAACAGTACCAGATTCTGAACACCAGCGCCCGCATCGACCATCTGTACAGTACGAAGGTTCATGCCTTCCAGTATTTATGGGAAAATCGGCTCAATCAGTCGCCGGAGGATTTTAAGGCATTAGGCGGACGGCCCGTTCACGGCGGCGGCCTGCGTCTGCTGATTCCGCCCCACGCTGCCGAAGGACAGGAGCCGGTCACCATTGAACTGCGGGTCGAATCGTTTCTCCGCGAACCCCGCAAGCTCCTGGTTGAAACCGCCTTTACCTGGCCCAAACCGCGCGTCCTGGCAGGCGGGGAACGCTTTAACCCAAGACCCTATCTGGAAGCCGTCGAAAACTATGCGGCAACGGAGGTATGGAACTTTATCACCCACGGCTCCGGTCCAGCCGGCTCCTAAAACAGAGGCGGGCTGTTATAGCTCCTGAAGCGGAAACCGTCCCAGGGCCGCCAGGGCCATCTCAACTTGCCCCAGCGGGGCACTGACGGCAAAGCCCGCCACGTGCGGGGCCAGCTGGGCAATCATTTCGTGGGCAATTTCGGCCCCGATGCGGCGCCCCTCCTGGCGGGTTTTGGCTTTGGCCATGCGCTTCAGCAGTGCCTCCGGCACAACGACTCCCGGCACTTCGTTGGCCATAAACTCGGCATTTTTATAACTGACAAACGGCCAGATGCCCGCCAGAATCGGAATGCGGCAATTCTCCACAGCCGCCTGAAACGCAAAAAACATCTCCAAATCAAAGACCGGCTGCGTTATGGCATACTCCGCCCCGGCCTGCACCTTCAGCCGAAACCGGTCAATCTCCCGATGAATATCCGACGCAACCGGATTAGCCCCGACGCCGACGGTTAGCCCCAGCGGCTCCGGCAGAGGATTGCCTGCAATATCAATCCCGCGGTTGAGATTCTGAACCACGCGGGTAAGGGCAATCGAATCCAAATCAAAAACCGCCGTGGCATTGGGATAATCGCCCAGTTTGGGCGGGTCACCCGTAATAATCAGCACATTTCGAAGACCGACGGCATACAGCCCCAGCAAATCGGACTGAAGACCAATGAGATTTTTATCCCGGCAGCAGACGTGCAGAATCGTCTCGATCCCAACCTCCTGCTCAATCTTGACGGCTGTAACCATCGGACTGAGCCGGGCGCTGGCGCGGGGGCCGTCCGGAATATTGACTGCATCAATGCCGTGCTGGGCACACAGGCGGGCCCGCTCGAGCACCCCGCGAAGGTCCACGCCGCGCGGCGGCGTCAATTCCACGCACACAATCGGCTGACCGGCAGCCAGTTTGGCCCCCAGTTTGGACCGTTCTTTGAGCGGCCGGGGCTCGACACCGGCCGGAGCGGACACCTCAATCCGGCTTGACGGCACAGACACGGCCGATGTCACCCGGTCCAGCGGTCGGACGGCCGTGGCAATCTGATGAATATGCTCCGGCGTGGTCCCGCAGCAGCCTCCGATTATCCGCGCCCCGTTTTCGAAGAACCGCTTGGCATACTCGGCCATATACTCCGGCGTACACATATACAGCATCCGCCCATCCACCTGACGGGGCAGACCCGCATTGGGCTGCACGGAAATCGGCTTGTCGGTAATGTCGCGAATCCGCTGAAGGGCCTCGAGCATATGTGAAGGCCCGACCGAACAGTTCAGTCCGACCGCCGCAACCGCCGGGTGCTGGGCAACCGCAGCAAGGGCCTGTTCAATCGGGGTCCCAAAGACCGTCTGGGCATGCTCCAAACAGGTCATCTGGGCCAGTATCGGCAGCTCACAGACAGACCGAACCGCCTCCACGGCAATCAGAAGTTCCGCTTCGCTGCTGAAGGTTTCCAGCAGAAAGAAATCCACTTCCCCTTCGAACAGCGCCCGCGCCTGTTCGGCGAAAACCTGATGGAGCGTGGAGGTCAATTCCGGGTCCGGCACCGGAATATTCAGCCCGCTGGGACCGATTGAACCGGCCACCAAAACCTCCACGGGCGCAGCGTCTTTGGCGATTTCCGCCGCCGTCTGGTTGATGACCGCCGTCTTGTCCGCCAGCCCGAACCGTCCCAGTTTGATGCTGTTGGCCCCAAAGGTGTTCGTTTCAATAAAATCACAGCCCGCCTGGATATAGGCCTGATGAATCTCCCGTATCCAGTCCGGCCGAGATAAACTGAGCTCCTCAAAGCAGGTATTGACAAAAGCCCCCCGCTGATAGAGCATCGTGCCCATCGCCCCATCGCCGATGACAATGCCTTCCCGAAGCCGCTGCAGCAATCCTTTCTTCATTGGAGCAATTGTATACAAAAACTGATTCGTCTTGTAAAGAATCCTCTCTGCAATGGATAATATAGACCTGCTTTGTTGTTTTATAAGCAGACAAAAACCCTTGCAATTTTTTCGTCTTTTTCTATACTGACCCCTCAGTCTCTTAATGATAATCCCCCATTTGATAAGGATAAACTCGAATGGCTGACAAACTGGATGACCTGAAAAAAGTACGGGAATTGATTAACCTGATGAAGGAAAACGACCTCATCGAGGTGGAAATCGCGGATGGGGACCAGAAAATCCACCTGAAGCGTCCGCAGCCGATGTCGGCCCATTATGTTCCTTCAGTGGTCCCAGCGGCTCCTGCAGCCCCTGCAGCTCCGGCCCCTGCCGTCCAGAAACCTCAGCCGGATATGGCTATGCCGGAAGAAAGCGGTCTGCTGGAAATCAAATCTCCCATCGTCGGGACTTTTTATGCCGCTCCCAATCCGGAGGCCGCCCCCTATGTCAAACCGGGGGATAAAGTCAAGCCCGACACAGTTGTCTGCATCGTCGAAGCGATGAAAGTAATGAACGAAATTAAGGCCGAAGTGTCCGGAACCATCGTGGAAGTCCTCGTCAAAGACGGCCAATCCGTCGAATTCGGCCAGACTCTCTTCCGGGTGCGCCCCTAACCCCGCCAAACCGTTCCGGCAAAACTTGAGGAAATTATGTTCAGCAGAATCCTGATTGCCAATCGAGGAGAAATCGCCCTGCGGATTATCCGGGCCTGCCATGAATTGGGCATCGAGGCCGTGGCGGTCTTTTCCGAAGCTGACCGCGGAGCCCCGTATCTGGAGACCGCGGACGAAGCCATCTGCATCGGTCCGGCGACACCGGCCAAAAGCTATCTGAATATCCCGGCCATCATCAGCGCCGCCGAAGTAGCCGATGTAGATGCTATCCATCCCGGCTACGGCTTCCTGGCTGAAAATGCCCATTTTGCTGAAATCTGCCAGGAATGCGGCATTACCTTTATCGGCCCCGACGCCAAATCGATGCGGATGCTGGGCGACAAAGTCCAGGCCCGCCTGGTGGCCCAAAAGGCCCGTGTGCCCCTCGTACCCGGCTCGGAAGGCGAGCTGAAGGATGAAGCGGAAGCAATCAAGCTGGCCAACAAAATCGGTTATCCGGTCATCCTCAAGGCCGCCGCAGGCGGCGGCGGACGCGGGATGCGGGTCGCCCACAACGACATCAGTCTGCACAAGGCCTTCGCCGCCGCACGCGCCGAGGCCGAAGCCGCCTTCAAAAATGGGGCCCTGTATCTGGAAAAATACATCGTGGAACCCCGACACGTCGAAGTGCAGGTGATGGCCGACAAATCCGGAAACGCCGTGCATTTCTATGAACGCGACTGTACCATTCAGCGACGGCATCAGAAACTCATTGAAGAATCCCCCTGTCCGGTGCTGGACGAAAAAACCCGCGAGGAGCTGTGCCGCTCGGCCCTGCGGCTGGTACACGAGGCCAAATATCACAATGCCGCTACGGTCGAGTTTCTTTTGGACCGTGACAAAAACTTCTACTTTATCGAGGTCAACACCCGCATTCAGGTCGAGCACCCGGTCACAGAACTGGTGACGGGCCAGGACCTGATTAAATGGCAGATTCAAATCGCCGCCGGAAACCCGCTCACGCTGCGCCAGCGGGACATCAAGCACACCGGCGTGGCAATGGAATGCCGCATCAACGCCGAAGACCCCGCCCGAAATTTTGCCCCCTGTCCGGGTCCGATTCACCGCTTTATCGTCCCCGGCGGGCCGGGCGTGCGGGTCGATACCCATCTGGCTCAGGGCTCCGTCGTCTCTCCGTATTACGACTCAATGGTCGCCAAACTGATTGTCCATCAGCCCACTCGCGAACAGGCCATTGCCACGATGAAGCGGGCCCTTCGGGAGTTTCGCATCGAGCCGATCAAGACGACAATTCCGGCGTGCCTGAAAATCCTCTCGCATAACCTGTTCGTAAAAAATCAGGTGGATACGAGTTTTATCGAACGGCATATGAGTTCCTGATTCGAAAGGAAACCGCCTATGCATCTGCAGCGGACAGTGGTTCCGTTCCTGCTGCTTTTGCTGCCGCTGACGGCTGTTCTGGCGGTCATTGCGGCCCATCGCCAGGCCAAACTGCAGAAAAAGGAGCCGCCGTCGCCGCCGGCTGTGCGGGTGAGCTTCGGCACAGACTCCTGGCCGATGTTTCGCGGCAATCCGCAATTAACCGGCACCGCCTCGGGCGAACTACCGAACCGTCTGGCACTCGCCTGGAAATTCCAAACAGCCGGCCCCATTAAATCCACCCCCATCGCCGCCGACGGCAAAGTCTATATCACCTCGACCGACCAAAAACTGTACACCCTCGACCTGAAGACTGGGGCTCTTCTCTGGAGCCGGGAACTGGGAGAAATGGAGGCCTCCGCTCTCTGGACTAAATCGGCTCTGTATGTCGGCACCACCACCGGCTGGTTTTATGCGATCAACCCCGCTGACGGTGCCGTCCTGTGGAAATATGAAACCAAAGGCAAAATCGCCGGCTCCGCCAACTTCCTTAACGGCCGTATTTTTTTCGGCAGCTACGATGGAACCCTCCACGCCCTCAGCCCCGATGGAAAAGCCCTGTGGACCTTCCAAACCGAAAGTTATTTGAACGGCACTCCGGCGGCCGTTCCGTCGGCGGTCATTGCCGGCGGCTGCGATGCCAACCTGTATCTGATTCATCCAGACGACCCCGGCCAGGTTCGCCGAATCGACACCGGCTCTTATATTCCGTCCAGCCCGGCTGTGTACGAGAACCTGGCCTATGTCGGCAACTTCGAAGGACAGCTCTTTTGTGTGGATATCCAAACGGCACAAATCGTCTGGACATCCACTCATCCGGACGACGCCTTCTTTGCCGTACCGGCTGTCAATGAGCAATACCTGGTTGTCAGCTCGCAAAAAAATAAAGTCCTCTGCCTGGACCGAAAGACCGGCGGGCTCCTCTGGACGTTCCGCACGGAGGATGCCGTCAATTCCAGCCCGGTCATCTGCGGCACGAAAGTTCTGTTCGGCTCCAATGACGGCTTCTTCCGGATGCTCTCGCTGGCTGACGGCAAAGAACTCTGGTCTGCCAACCTTGCTCAGCCAATCGTCTCTTCACCGTCTGTCGTGAGCAATCTTGTTCTGGTCGGCTGCGACGACGGCTTCGTGTACGCCTGGAAACAGCCGGACTGAAAGCCCTATGTTCTTTTTTGTGTTCAGTACATCCTGTCGGGAAACGGAAGGGCCTGCCCTCACAATAGACTGTCCATCCTGCGGGGAAAGGGGGCCTGCGGATTCCGCAGAGATTGTGGAAAAAGGGACACTGTTTTTCTTTATTCCATCGTTTCGGGTTCGCACAACCCGACTGACCTGCCGGAACTGCGGGAGGAGTTTTTCCCTGAATCTCCCGCTGAAAGAAGTATCCCAACTGACACCTGCCGACCTTCACCAAATGCTCTGGAAGACTCCTTCCTCCCTGCTCCCGACTGTGCTGGCCCTGATTGCCTTAGCCGCCTCTATAATCCCCTTCGCCGGGCTTCTTTTTGCACTTATTACCCAGCCCTTCATCTGGAAAACCCCGAGCTGGCAGCGAATTGTTTCCCTGTTTGCCGTAATAATTTCTTTCTTCTCAACATTTTTTTATCTGGCTTTCCGCTTGTAAACCCTTAAAAATAAAATGGATATGATTTTATAGGACCCGCATTATATCAACTATTAAACATTTCAATAAATAAACATTGTATTTCTTGAAATATTTTCTGTATAATGAGCGTATAACCTTACAGAAAAGACGACGGTTCTTGGACGGCCCCATGGGACCGGAATTGGAAAAGGCCATACAGGATTTGAGTTTGCGGATGCGTCTGATTCGCGCCGCACAGGAAGGCGATGCGCCCGGCTCCCTGAGTGAACGCGAGGCCCTGATCTTGCAGCAGCTGCTCGAACGCCCCGAGATGACGGTCTCCGAAATCGCCCAATCCTGGCCGAACGTCAGTGAAAGCACCATCTCGATAACACTCACGCGTCTGTGGCGCGAAAAAGGACTCGTATCCAAGACCATCAAGCCCGACAACCAGCGGGTGACCCTGGTCAAACTCACCGACAAAGGCCGACAGACGATTCAAAAACATCTCGAGCAGCAGACCGAACGTTTTAACGCTCTTTTCCATGCCATTAACGTAACCCCGGAAGAAAAAGAGGTCCTGATTCGCATTTGCACGCGGGCATCCAAATTTTTGGACAGATACCTGTCAGCGATGCAGAACCAGCCCTCGAAATCCTAAAAGTCGCAGAAGCAAATCGGGCTCGAACCGCCCGTTCTGCGAAGAAAGGAGATAAGCCATGAAAATCAAAAAAACAAAATGGCTTCTGGCAGGGTTGGCAATTTGGGCTGTCTCCCTGACCGCTGTGGCCCGGGAAAAACCGGACAACCGCAATGCCTCTCGCGGAAACGACCGCCCCGCCGCCGCACCGCAAAGCCAGGAAACTCCTCCGCCGCAGCCGGCGCCGCCCGCTGAACCGGCAAAACCGCAAGAGCATTCCGCGCCCACTCAGGAACCTTCCCGCTCGATTCAGCAGTCTGACCAGCAAGCCGCCGCAGCACGAGATGCTCTGGCTCGACCTACTCCGCCTGCCGCAAGGCCCACGCGGTCTTCTGAAAGCCGCAGGTTGTCTGCGCAAACCTCACAAGGCAGTCCGCAGCAGACAGAAGGAAAAGTCGTCTCTGCTGAAAAAACTGCACGCAGAACCAGCCCGCCGTCTGTTTCCAGACCTGCGGATACACAGGATGTTTTGAAAGCCCGTTCAACCAATTCAAAAACCTTCTCACGTCCAACCCGACCGGAACGCTCCGCTCCCACTGAAGTCAAAACGCCGACAGATGCATCCTCCTCATCTTCCGTACGTTCTCAAAGCCGTCTGAACAGCCGGCGGCACGTTGTTGTCACCAATCTTTCCGCCGGCCGAAACGGCCGACGCACTCAATCCGATTCTCCGGAAGAACAAGAAACAAAATCCTCCGCCGACAAAAACAAACCGGCTCGTCCGCAGAATACACGCAGTACGCCGATCTTGAAATCCTCCGAGCAGAAGACGGACGACAGAAAAGAAAAGTCCGGACAGCAAACCGATTCGGTCCGTGCCGCTTCGGAGCGGAAGAATCGCCGCGTCATCGTTTCCAAAATCGAACGGCCCGCCCTGCGTGAAACCCGCGACGGCGGCACAAAACCCCAGCCCGCACGCCCCGGCAGTCAAAGCATCATCCGGGCCGATGAGCTCAGCGAGCCGACCCGACACCGTCCGGATCGAGAGGCACGGGCGTCCGTACACAACAGCCGTCCAAGCCATAAAGACCGATATGACAGCAAAATCACCATCACCCCGGAAAAAAAGATTGTGGTCGTCGGCGACATCACACCTCACCGTCCGCGGCCCTATATCCCTCGCCGACTTCATCCCGACCTGGTGATTGTCCGCAGCAGTCCGCACTGGCACGATTGCGGCTCGTATTTTTCCCTGACATTTTCCTTTAATTCCTGTGCCCGTCTGGCCTGCGTACCCTATCGTTCCTGCTGGGGCCTGACGTATTATTACCCCCGCTATCACCGCCGCTATGTCTTTGTGAGCATCGGCGGCTGGTGGCCGTGCGAATACCGATACATTCGCTATTACTGGTATGGCTGTCATCCGTACTACTGGTACGGCCCGACCGTCATCACCCCCACCCCGGTCATCGAGCAGAACACATACAATACGTATAACTACTACGGCACGGCCGACACCAATTCTTCGCAGAAAACCTCTACGGCCTGGAAGTATCCCTTTGGCGATTCTAACTATGATGTGAGCGGCTATATCGAAAAGATTTCTGCACCTGACGCTCCTCAGTTCCAGACTGCCGCCGACCTGTGCTTCGATCGAGCCGTCAATCTGTTCCTGGCGGGCAAATACGCGGATGCCGCTGATCAATTCCGAGAGGCCGTGCGGATTTCTCCGGATGACATCATCCTGCCGTTCACGTACAGTCAGGCCCTCTTTGCCGACGGCGATTATGCCCGCGCTGCCGCTGTACTGCGTTCAGCCGTGGCGGCCATTCCGGATGACCAGCTGACGATTTACTACCCGCGCGGACTGTATGAAAAGGAAGAGGTGCTGCAGGCCCAGATTGAGGCCCTCGAAAAGGCGGCGCAGGCCGAGCCCTTTGCGGCCGATTTCCATCTGCTTTTGGGGTATCAGTACATCGGCATCGAAAAGTATGACAAGGCCGCCGACCATCTGAAGGAAGCGGCCAAAGACCCGGCGAATCAGCCCGCCGTCCAAAAACTCCTCGACCTGCTCGCTCAGCTCCAGCAGCCCGAAGACGATTAGCTCTTGAAAATGAGAAAGATTACGCACTCCTCGCAGACCGCCGGCTCATCCCCGGCGGTCTCTTTTTTATCCAACGGGCCGCCGGATTCTGCGCAATTTCTACAGGGCAAACTATATCCCTTCCAGCCAATGTTCCGCAAAAATGACCCAGTCGGCAAAATCCACAACCCCGGAGGCATTGAAATCCGCCCCGCCGCAAAAGAGATTAGCAATTGTACAGGTATTCATCAGCCATTTGCCCGTATAGAATAACAAATCTTCAAGACGGACACCGTCCGGGCAGGCAAAATCGCCTCTGGTTCTTTCCCAATTCAGCCGCGGATAATCGAGGCCGTCCACACACATCCGCCAAATATCATTCGTTCCGTTGGCCGCCTCATTCGTAAAATCCCAGCCGCTGCTGAGGAAAGTCAAAAGGGTCTTCATTTCGGCTGTCGTTTTGCCCATCCCGCCGGCACTGGCTGTTTGACCGCTGGTTTCGATATCCCAGAAACAGGAGGCAATCGTGCCGGAAGCATTCCACGCCGCCAGACCGCCGACAGGACTGCTCCCTGTCACTGCACCGGCGGCATAACAGGCGGTCAGAGGACCATAATTATACCCCACCAGTCCGCCGCCAAATTTGCCTGTAACTGAACCGGTCGCATAACAGGAAGTGAGTGTACCGCCATTACTTCCCGCCAGCCCGCCGACAAAACTGCTTCCTTGCACCGCACCGGAGGCATAACAGGCAGTCAGAGTGCCGGTATAATTATCCCCCGTCAACCCGCCGACATAACGTCCTCCTGTAACGGGTCCGGCGGCATAGCAATTGGTGAGAGTACCGTTGTGATGATTTCCAACCAGACCGCCGACATAATTATATTCTCCTATAACCCTGCCGGCGGCATAGCAGAAGTACAGAATCCCTTCCTCATTGTATCCCACCAGACCGCCGACATCATATTTTCCCGTAACCATACCGGAGGCATAGCAGGAACGCAGAACCCCTCCCACATTATATCCCACCATCCCACCAGTATAATAAGCTCCCTTTCCTGTAACCGAACAGGCGGTATAGCAGGAGGTTAAATTACCTCCCTGATTATACCCCACCAGCCCGCCGCTTGCTTGCCCTCCTGTAACCCCACCGGTGACATAACAGCCGGCAAGGGTGCCCTCATTTCTTCCCGCCAGCCCGCCGACAAATAAATCTCCGGATTGGATATTGCCGTTCTCAACACCCAGATTCCTGATTTGACCGCCCGGAGAAACATAACCAAACAACCCGATATAATCCTGCGTCGGGGCATTAATGGTCAGATTCAACAGGATATGACCATCGCCTTCAAAAATGCCGGCATAAGCTGTCCCCTGAAAACCCGAGTCCGTGCTTGTATCCGGGGCAATCACGGCTTGCGTGTAGGTCCTTCCCGCCAGATTCAGATCACACATCAGTTTGGCATATATCCCGCCTGCCCAATAGGAAGGATTGCCCGCAAACTCATCAAAATCCGCCAGCGACTGAATAAGGTAGGGCTCCCCTTCCGTCCCGCTTCCGCTTAACACCGCCAAAACCCGGCCGCTCAAAAAAAGACCTGCTGTAATAAGCAATACGGCTGTCTCCTTTTTCATGATTGCATCCCTCCACTTTCGTTCATCTTTATACAGTCTCAGGGATTGGAAAATCATCTTCTTTATGGCGCATCGAGGCCCTGCAAACCAGCGTTCCGGAAAGAGAACCTACTCTGCGAAATCTGCCCCGCTCCGCTGACCTAATCTTCTGTCCATATTGTCCCTGATGATACGGGAGCTCAGAGCAAAAAGAGTTATTTCATAGCTGAATCCTCCCTGCTGCAATTGTCGCTTCGGCAAGGAATCTCGGAGATATGGGTACTGCAGAGTTGCCGTTTTCTCCTTTGCCTCTCCTAAATGTTCAAAGGGCGGGAACTTTTTACCCGTCCTAAAACCTCCTATACTATTTATACATAAGTCTTTTCAGCCGAGTCAAGCAAAATTCAAGAGTTCTTGGGATGGCCATGGAACATCGTATTCACCTTCGACAATCCTCCTTTTGCCGTTTGGTTTTGGAATTTCGGATTTTTCCGGAGTCCAGCCGCCGGTTGCTGGTAACTGGCCGAGGGACTCTCTTTCTTCATTCTTAATTCGTAATTCTTCCTTTCTTCAATCCGTGTAATCCGCGAAATCTGCGGTTGCTTTTTCCTGGACAAAACCGCCTCCTCAAAATAAAGTTAGCTAAACGGTCTTTGGGTGTTGTGCTTGCAAACAAATGACTTCCCGACGCAGAAAACACAGACAGCATATAGAGCCGGCGGTTTCGGCGTCACCGTCCGCACCAACTGCACCGGTGTCAACCCCTGCTGCCTTTTTCCGGCGTCTGCTTAGTCCCGAAACAGTCGCCCCGCTTCTTGTTTTGCTGTTCGGCGCCTACCTGTCTGTTCTTTTCTTCGGCCATCAGGCCGTCCCCAACTCGGACTTTCCCGCCTTCGTCCAAACCGCCCGCGACATCCTGCATTTCCGTCTGCCGGCCTCTTTCAAACGCCTCCCCGGTCTGGGCATCCTGCAAATCGCTCTGAGTCTTTTCCTCAAAGGCCCCCATCCGGTCTTGACCGCCGGTCTGCTGCTCAATGCTCTGCTTTATCCCCTGTGCGGCTGGCTTTTTTATCTCATCGCCCGCCGCTTCCTCGGACGCGCTGCTTTCTGGGCCGCCCTGCTGGCTCTGGTCAATCCTGAGGTGCTTATCTGGCTGGTGCATCCTATCGCCGAAATCCCCCTGCTGTTCTTCTTTCTGCTGACCTTTTGGCTGCTTTTGCTCCCCAGCCGCTGGGCTTATGCCGCCGCCTTCGGTGCTGCCTTCATTCGCTATGAAGGAGCCGTCCTCATCCTCCTCGTTTGGCTCTCGGATATCCTCCGGCAATCCTCTCTCCGCCAACGGCTTCTCTCAACGGCCCTGGCCTTTTCGGCCGCCCTGCCGACCGCCCTTTGGGTGCTCGGACAATTTCTCACCCGCCACTCCGGCTCCGGAGATTACCTGTCCGGCTACACGGCAGCCGCCGAAAGCGGTTCGATGGTCTTTGGACGTTTTGCCCAAATCCTCCGGCAAATCACCATCCAGCCGTTTTTCCAGACCCCGTATCCTCCTCTCCGGTCCATAGTCATTCTTTGTACAGTGCTTTTCTGGGCAGGTCTGGTTACCGCCGTTTTTCTTATTCTCTGGAAAAAACACACCGATCTGTTGCCCATCCTTGTTTTCACGGCTGTTTATTTCCTTCTGCATTCAGCCCGCACCGGCACCCGCTCGCGCTACGCCGCCCCCATCGCCTGGCTGGTCCTTCTGCTTTGGCTGTTCGGTTTTCGCCGTTTTTGGCTTCTTTTCAAAGAAACCGTAAATGTTCCCAAACCAGCCGTAATCATTGTCCAGGCACTCCTTTTTCTCATAGGGATTAGTACCGCTCTTGCATTAGTTGAACCGCTTGCACAAATCCAAAAGTTCAGCCCCCGTTCTGCTTCTGTACCATGGGTTGCTCTCCTCTTCTCTGCTCTGTTTGGGACAATAATAATTGCCTCAAGCAAAGGCCGCTTGATTGGATGGACTGCAGCTGTTCTTGGAATCACATCCTGGGCACTCTTTGCCAACCAGAGTGAAATCATCCGAAAAGTCGGGAACGGTGACTACGACCGCGAGTTCAAGGATTTAGCGGTCTGGTATCAAAAGAACGCCTCACCTGACCAAAAAATGGTCACAACCATGCCCCATCTCCTTCTACAATTTTTGGAGGGAATGGATACAAATTTTGTCCATACCCAAAATATAGATGGAGACACCCTCGAAGAGTTCATTGAGGACTGCCGGAGGAAAAATATTACCTATCTTGCCTGGGATTCCCGTTTAGGATTTGCTCATGCTAACAGCTATTACAAAAAATATCGCTTAGAGCGCATCGCCCGCTTGGGAGCACGTATTCAGGATGGAAAAGTAATCATGCCCCCTGAAAAAAATGGTCCCTTCCATCTGGTTGGGACCATTCGTAATCCATCTTATCCAAAGCGTTTTATCTTAATCTACCGTCTGAATTCCGACTCAAACTAAGTTTCACGTTATTCAACAGCCACAACTTCCTTAACTTCCGGTACCCGCTGCTTCAAAAGCCGCTCGACCCCCATTTTCAGGGTCATTCTGGCCCCGGGACATCCTCGGCAGGCCCCCTGAAGCCGCACCCGAACCTTATGATCCGCATCAACACCGACTAACTCAATATCGCCCCCGTCATTCTGGAGCATCGGGCGGATGGAATCGATCACCTCCGATACTTTCGTTTCAAAACTCTTTTGGCCGCAGCCGCATGTATCGCACATGTGTATAATCTCCAAAGTATATCTTGTTTCTTTTTCCGATATTGTACCGAAACATAACAAAAGGTACAACTGTTTTCCAAAAACACTAACTTTCCTTTTTACAATCTCTTAGATTCTACTTAAAAAAAAGAAACCGGTTTACAGAAAACCGGTTTTTAAAAGACCCCCTTCTTTCCCGCGGCCATCTCGTTTCCGGCCTCCCTGACAATCCCCTCAGAGGCTCGGTGTAAAGGTTTTGGCCGCGTTGTCCACCCGCATCAGCAGTTCCTGCCAGGAGATGCAGTCTTCAGAAACCAGATGCACTTCTGAATCGCTGCCGACCAAAAAAACCTTAAACTGGCCCGGACAAATACGAAACTTTTCGCGAAACCGGGCACATCCTTCAGCAGGAAGCTCCGTCTGGCCAATCCGTCCCTGCCCCTGTTCAAAAATCTCCGCCACCGTCAGACGACAGTCCTGCATTGCCAGCCGAATGCTTTCCAGCTGTTCGACCTGCATTTGATAACAGCGATGATCCGGCGTGGGAGAAAAAATGATAAGCAAAGGGGGTTGGGCTTTTAACTCGCTGAGCCGTGGTCTGGGTATTACCATAATCGACTCCCTTCTCTGAACAGCACGGCATCACCCTCGGAAACGTTTCTCTTTATACGAACAAAACCCCAAAAGGTCAAGAAAAAAAAGATTTTATAGGACAAAAACTTCACATTTCTGCACATCAGAACAGCAAGTTCGGATTCCATACGAATCCGTTGAGACTCTTAAAAAGCATTCAAGAAATATGTGCCGGAAATCTGGATTCCCGCCTTTCTCCTTCGTGAAAGTTTCGGAGGTCGAGCGGAAATGCTCGCGGCGTTCGAGGAGCATTAAAAAAAGCCGCCTTTTCAATACTGAAAAAGCGGCTTTTCATTCAGACAGGAACTTGACGGCAGAGTGGACTATTTGGCCTCAAACTCGGCATCGATCACATCATTGGGGCCTTTTCGGCGGACCTCCCCTTCCGGGGGCGGCGTATGGGTTCCGGAGGTTTTTGCCGAGCCGGATGCAGCCTGCCGCTTGGCGGCTTCCTCATACAGCGTCTTGCCCAGCAGCTGCACCTCACTGTTAAAGTTGTCCAGCGCCCGGCGAATCGCCTCGCCGTCATCGCCTTTAATGGCCTCTTTGAGGTTATTCATGGCCGACTCAATCCGGCTTCGGACATCCGCAGGCACCTTGTCGCCGAACTCCTTGAGCTGCTTTTCCGTCTGGTAAATCATCTGGTCGGCCTGATTTTTCATCTCGACCACCTGACGGCGTTTCTTATCCTCCGCCGCATGGGCTTCGGCTTCTTTGGCCATCCGCTCGACCTCTTCCTTGCTCAGGCCGGAACTGGACTGAATCACAATCGACTGCTCCTTGCCGGTCCCGAGGTCTTTGGCCGAGACGTTCAGAATCCCATTGGCATCAATATCGAACGTCACCTCAATCTGAGGCACTCCGCGAGGCGCCGGCGGAATCCCCGTCAGCTGGAAGCGGCCGAGTGTGCGGTTGTCCCTGGCGAATTCACGCTCTCCCTGCAGAACATGGATTTCGACGCTGGTTTGGTTGTCCGCCGCCGTGGAGAAAATCTCCTTCTTGGTTGTAGGAATTGTCGTATTCCGCTCGATGAGTTTGGTCATTACTCCGCCGAGCGTCTCGACACCCAGCGACAGCGGCGTCACATCCAGCAGCAGAATATCCTTCACGCCTGCATCGCCGGCCAGGATAGCCCCCTGAATCGCCGCTCCAATCACCACAACCTCGTCGGGGTTGAGACTCTTGTTGGGTTCTTTTTTGAAGATTTCCCGAGCAATCTGCTGGACTTTCGGGATTCGCGTCGAACCTCCAACCAGCAGAACCTCCTGAATATCCTCCGGCCGCAGTTTGGCATCCTCCAGCGCCCGATAGCACGGGGCTTTGAGCCGCTCAAACACATGGTCGCAAAGGGCCTCAAACTTGCTGCGTGTAATCGTAATATTCAGGTGCTTCGGCCCGTTCTGGTCGGCCGTAATAAACGGCAGATTGACCGTAGTCTCAACCTGCGTGCTCAGCTCGCACTTGGCCTTTTCGGCGGCCTCTTTGAGCCGCTGATGAGCCATCGGGTCCTGACGCAGGTCAATCCCCTCCGTCCTGCGGAACTCTTCGGCCAGATAATTAATCAGGACTTCATCGAGGTCATCCCCGCCCAGATGCGTATCGCCGTTGGTGCTGAGGACTTCGAAAACATTATCTCCGATGTCGAGAATGGAGATATCAAACGTCCCGCCGCCGAAGTCAAAGACGGCTACTTTCTCATTTTTCTTCTTTTCCAGACCGTAGGCCAACGCCGCGGCGGTCGGTTCATTGATAATCCGCTCCACCTTCAGCCCGGCAATCGTGCCGGCATCTTTTGTGGCCTGCCGCTGGGAATCGTTAAAATAGGCAGGAACCGTAATGACAGCTTGAGTGACTTTCTCACCCAGATAGTCCTCCGCCGTTTTCTTAAGGTCCTGAAGAATCATTGCGGAGATTTCCGGTGGAGTATATTCTTTATCTCGGACCCTGACTTTCACCAATTCATCCGGACCGCCGACGATAGTATAGGGAACCATCTTTTCTTCCTCGCTGACCTCACGGTGCCGTCGGCCCATGAACCGCTTGATGGAGTAAATGGTGTTTTTCGGGTTGGTGACCTGCTGATGGCGGGCCGCCTGGCCGACCAGACGTTCTCCTTTTTCAGTGAAACCAACCACTGAAGGGGTCAGTCGGCTGCCGTTTGCGTTAATCAGCACCTTCGGTGTGCTTCCTTCCATCACCGCCACCACAGAGTTGGTTGTCCCCAAATCGATGCCGATAATTTTTGCCATATTTCGATCTCCTCTTTTTTGTTGTCAAAATCGCTTGATTTCGGGATGTGCAAAGGATGTGCCGGGCCCAGCAAGAAAACGTATCTGCTTTATTCATAACATCTTACAGAGAAGCGGGGGCTGTCGTCTTATGTCAATTTGGCAGAAGCTTGACAGAAAGAACTTGATTTCCGAGCCAAAAATGACTTATCTATTCCTGAACTCAGGAGGACTTTTTATGAAACAACCGAAAGCGGCTACGGGTTTCCTTTTGTCAATTTCTCTTCTTTTGTTTCTTTCCAGAATCGTTTTCTCAGAAACAGCCGTACCCCCGCCGCACAGCCGAGAATCGGTCGACAAAATTACCCAACTGCTTCAGGAGGGCCGTGACCTTAACGCCCAGGATGAACAGGGCCGCACGGCTCTTTTCCTGGCTGTAGAAGCCAACAACGAAAAACTTGTTCAGACAATTCTCCGGTTTGACCCTGACACCAACATCGCCTCCAAAGACGGACAGACGCCTTTGCATATTGCCGCCTCCAATGGAAATGTCGAAATTGCCAGTCTGCTTATTTCCAAGGGTGCAAAACTGGAATCGGTCAACGCGAAAGGACGGACCCCTTTATACTTAGCCGTTCTCGGAAACCATCCGGATATGGTCAAGTTTCTGCTGAGTATGGGGGCAGACCCCCTGCACGGTGATTCCAACCAGTGGCTTCCGATTCACGCCGCTGCCGGGAAAAATCTGCCGGATATTATTCGTCTCTTTCTGGAAGCCGGATTGAAACCGGACACTCCCAACAGCCGAAACGGATGGACACCGCTGCACTGCGCCGCCGCAGAAGGGGCTCTCCAGGCCTGTCAATTTTTGGCGGAACAAGGGGCAGACATTCAGCGGACCAATCGGTACCAGTGGACCGCCCTGCATCTTGCAATTGAATCCAATCGGCCGGCGATTATCGCCTGGCTGCTCGCCAGAGGCGCAGACCCCAATCGATATAATAACGACTCATTCACCTGCCTGCACCTGGCCATCCGAAAGGAAAACAAAGAACTGGTCAAACTGCTCCTGGAGCATGGCGCTGACATCTCTGCACTCGACGGGAACGGCCGGCTTCCAATCAATCTGGCTGTTTCCACCCAGAACAGAGAAATCATTCAGCTGCTCGCCTCCAAAGGCAGCTCGCTCAATGCAATTAACGGAAACGGAAAATCCGTTTTGGCCGATGCTCTTTATGAAGCAGACGACAAAACCTTTGCCTTCCTGCTTCAAAGCGGGGCTGATCCGAATATTCCCCTCCTTCGTGAGATGTACTTTTCTTTAGCGGAGTACGCCGGGAAGGAACTGCCGGACAGACAAAAGATGATTTTACGCTGTAAACCCTGGGAGATTCCCTATGTGCTCCGACCGCCTGCCCTGATTCCGGAAAAATTCAGAACAACGGATATCTGGGGCAATCCGACCGTCAACACAGAGCATCCGGAATGGCAGAGTTTTCTGAACTCCCTTTCCGAACAAAAAATCAATCCATTCCTTCCGGACAGCGACGGTTATTCTCTTCTGCACTGGGCGGCCGAACAGCAAAACCGAAAACTGATGGAATGGCTCCTGGCTCAGCGGCTGGATATCAATATCCGCTCCCCCCTTGGGGAAACCCCCCTTCACCGGGCCGCCTTCAAAGGAGCATCTGAGGAGATTCTCAACCTGCTGGTCAGCCGCGGAGCCGATGTGAACGCCCGCGACCGCTTCGGCAATACCCCGCTTCATCTGGCGGCCCGAGGCGGACGAAAGGAAGCCACTGTATTCCTTATCCGGAACGGCGCCGATGTGAATGCCCAAAACCGTTTCGGAAGAACCCCACTGCATTATGCCTGTGAAGCTTCCTCCATCCAGTATCTGGAAGTATGTGATGTCCTGCTCGGAGCCAATTCGGACCTTACCCTCAGAGACCTGCGGGGAGACACTCCTCTGCATGTTCTCTGCTCCAATAGGTTGGGCACGGCCGCCGTGGGAATGATGAAAAAAATGATTGCCAAGGGGGTCGGCATAAATCAGCCCAATTCTGTTGGAGAATATCCGATTCATATCGCTGTAAAAGAAGAACAAATTGTCCGCTGTCTGGCTGAGAATGGGGCGGATTTGAATGCCCGCAACCGAACCGGCCGAACCATTCTCCATCTCGCTGCTGTTTACGGCAATACTTCCCTTTGCCAATTTTTGCTGGATGCCGGAGCCGATGTCAACGGCGCGGATTACTTCGACCGCAGCCCGCTCCACGAAGCTGCTCGGCAAGGAAATCCGGAAATCCTGACGCTCCTGCTGAAAGCCGGCGCACAGCCGGATGCCCGGGATATCGAAGGCAAAACTCCGCTTCAGATTGCTCAGGAAGCCAAACAAAGCAAAGCCGCAGCCCTGCTCGATTCTGTTTCCAAACAAAAACCGCCCCATCAGCCGGCTCTGAAGCAGGTTCAAAAAGAAGAGGCAAAACGACGGCGGAAAGAACAAGAAGCCGAATTGGACAGACTGCGAGCAGAATGGACCCAAAAAGTAAACTCTCCAATCCACCTGGCTGTCCTGCTCAAAGAACAAAATCTTGTGAATAATTTGGCGAACAGTGGGGAGGATTTGAATGCCGTCTGCGAACTCTTTGCGGGCCAGATGTTCACCCCGCTGCAAACCGCCGTGTATTTAAACGACCTGCCGATGGCCCGCTGTCTTCTTCAGCTGAAGGCAGATGTGAATCATCGGCGCCCCCCGGACCAATGGACCGCCCTTCATGTGGCCACTGCGAGAGGATTCACGGATATGGTACAGCTGCTGGTAGACGCCGGAGCCGATCTGAAGGCGGAAGATGATGACGGGAACACAGTATTTTTTACCGCCGTCATTTTCAAACAGGAAGATTTAATCCGCTACTATCTCCAAAAAGGATTTTCCATCCGCCAAACAAATCCCAAAAACGGAGAAACAGTCCTGCATAAAGCGGCTTATAACCACGGTCCCGTAAAACTCCTTCTGGAACTTGGAGCTGAGGTCAATGCAGCAAACAGCAACGGAGGTACCCCGCTTCATGAGGCCGTCATTCTGTATGACAATCCCTCCACACTGCAGGTTCTTTTGGACTACGGTGCCGATGTCAATGCCGCCTCGGCTTCCGGTCAGACGGCTCTGCATCAGGCCGCCCGTTTTGAACGATTACACTCCATCGAATTCCTCCTTCAGCACGGAGCCGATATAAATGCCCAGGATGAAAACGGAGATACGCCGCTTTTCTATGCCTCACTCCGAAAAGACTTGTTTGAACTCCTTGTTCAAAATGGTGCAGACCTGAATCATCAAAATCACGAGGGATTTACCATTCTCCATGCTCTTCTGAAAAACGATTTCTTTTCGCCTCAGAAAGCAGACATTCTTGCCCTGCTGATTAAGGCGGGTGCTGATGTGAACAAACCGGATAAACAGGACCAAACTCCGCTCTTTTATGCCGTCCGCCGCAATCAGGAAGATTGTCTGAAAATCCTTTTGGAGGCCGGGGCCAATCCAAATTACCTGGACAAATACGGACGAAGTCCGCTTTGGAGCGCTTGTTACCATGCCAATCCCCAGGCCGTCAGGATGCTTCTGGAGCACGGAGCTGACCCCGCTCTGAAAAACAACTCCGGACAAACTCCGTTTGAAACTGCTCCGATTTCCTCAGAGGCCAAAGAGGCTATAAATAAAGCAATTCCACCGGAAATCTTTCAATTGAAATAAGCCTGAAATGAGGCAGGCGAGATGTTTTAAGGGGAAAACCTTTCAGGAGAAACGCTTATGAAACAAGTCCTTGTTTTTCTTTGCGGATTGTCGCCGTTATTCCTAAACCAGCCCGTGCATACGGCGGATGAGCCGAAAGACTCACAAAAGCAGGAAAAGACCTTTGAAACCGATGTCTTTCCGACCGAGTTGGGGGATTTGGTTATTACCTTTATCGGGCACGGCACGCTGATGATGACCTGCGGCGGCAAGGTCATTCACATTGACCCCTGGACGCAGCTGGCCGACTACACAAAACTGCCCAAGGCGGACCTGATTCTGATTACCCACGAGCACCGGGACCATCTGGATTCCAAAGCGGTCGAGCTGCTTGGAAAAGAGGGTACCATCGTGGTCATTCCTGAAAAATGCCGGGAGGCCGTCCCGAAGGGCTTGGTGATGAAAAACGGCGACAGGAAAAAAGTGCTGGACCTGGACATCGA
This sequence comes from Planctomycetota bacterium, assembly GCA_029552545.1. Lineage (GTDB taxonomy): Bacteria > Planctomycetota > Phycisphaerae > Sedimentisphaerales > Anaerohalosphaeraceae > JAHDQI01. The sequence goes on along the minus strand of JAKPDO010000050.1, from coordinate 149,306 downwards.
AGCGGTACCCGCCTACAACCTGATTCATAAACGGCCGGACGGCCAGCCCTTCCACCCGAAAGGACAGGGCAACGGCTACGTCATCACGTTCGGCAAGACACGGGTCTATATTGCCGGTGATACGGAAAACATCCCGGAAATGCAAAACCTCAAAGATATCGCCGTCGCCTTCCTGCCGATGAATCTGCCGTATACGATGACGCCGGAAATGGCCGCGGCCGCAACACGGATGTTCCGCCCCAAAGTGCTTTATCCCTATCATTACGGGCAGACCGACCCACAGGAACTGGTTCGGCTTCTGGCCGAGGACAAGGACATTGAGGTCCGGATTCGCCGGATGTCCTGAACTTCCCGGCAATCCCTTTTATCGGGCTGGAAGTCAAACCAAACGCTCTGGATTCCCGCCTTCCTTCTTCGCTGAAAGCTTCGAAGGACAGGTCGCGGGAATGACAGAGGATTTTACCTGGATTTCAGGATGTCACGGATTTCTTCGAGCAGAAGTTCCTGTCTGCTCGGTGTCGGGGCCGGTGCAGCCGCCTCTTCTTTTTTCTTGGCCAGATTGATAATTTTAATTAAGGCAAAGATAGCGGCGGCCACGATGATGAAATTAATCACTGTGTTGATGAACATCCCGTAGTTGATTTTGACGGCCTGCGAAACCACTTGTCCGGTCTCGGAGACTACCGCATCCCGCAGGGTGATGGAAAACTCTGAGAAATCCATCTGGCCCAGCAGCATCCCCAGCGGCGGCATCAGGACATCATTGACCAGCGAGTTGACAATCTTGCCGAAGGCGGCCCCGATGATGATGCCGACGGCCATGTCAATCACATTGCCCCGCATCGCAAACGCCTTGAATTCCTTCCACAGACTCATACGACTCTCCTTTCCTTGAAAAAGCACGGGATGGATAAAAGATTTTTCCTATATTAAACCATATTGGAAGGGCAAAAAAAATAGTTTTCTTCTGAAAAATGAGACGTGCTTTCCTTGCAGAATAGAAACTTATCTGTTATCCTTCTGCCCAGGCAGAAGAAAACTTCCTAACTCCTTGCGAGGCGGGTATGGACAGGAGAGAATGGGCTTATAAAGGAGCGGGAATTGCGGGCGGGCTGCTGCTGATGGCGGGCAATCTGTACGGGCCTTTGTGTCTTTTGCAATTATCGGCTCTGCCGGCTCTACTGTTCTTAAGCTTGCGAACCTTCAACCCCAAGGCCGCCGCATTGTGCGGATTCTATATGGGGCTGGCCTTTTCGATTCCGCAGATGTTCGCCTTGCGAATGCCTTTGCTTGTTACTGTCGGTCTGCTGATTTGGTTCACCGGGATTCTGACCCTGCTTTGTCTGGGCTGTGCGTTCCTTGTTCGACAAGGCGTCCTCCTCGGTTCGCTGGCTGTCGGGGCCTTCTGGGCCCTGTTGGACTGGGCATCCTGCACAGCCGTTCCCATCTGGGGACTGGCTCAATCCTTTGCACGGAGCTGGACGGCTTATCCGGCCCTGATCCAGTTTATTTCGTTAACCGGCATCTGCGGCGTTCCGCTGGTGCTCGGCACCCTGCAGGGGTTGACAAGCCATCTTCTGGCCCGCCCCGCCTGCCGTAAACGGGCGGCATCGGCCCTGACCGGTATTCTGCTCGGACTGGGCATTCTGAACACCGGACTTTTTCTGCAGAGACCGAGCGGACACCTTCGCGTGGCTGCGGCGGGCTGGGTGTTTGATGACAGCTTTTCGGAAGTTGACCCGCACAGCACCGATGGATTCGAAAAACTGTTTGCCGAACCGGCACGGCAGGCCGCCCGTCAAGGCGCCGTGCTTTTTACCACCGGAGAGCTGGGCTTTTGTATTGCAGACCACAACCGGCAGGAATGGATGGAGCGGTTCGGACGGCTCGCCCGGGAATGCCGTCTCTGGCTGGCCGTCGGATATCTGAATATCTCCGAACACAAAAACCGCATGTTCTTTATGTCGCCCGAAGGAGAGATTGTTGAAGAATACACCAAAACCTATTTGACACCGATGGAGCCGCGATGGGGCGGAAGCGGCGAACTCAAAACCGTTTGCATCGAAAACATTGCCGTCGGCGGACTGATTTGTCAGGACGACAATTTTCCTCGTCTAACGCGGTATTACGGGCGATTGAAGACGCCGATTGTGCTTTCTCCAACGGCCGACTGGCAGACCATCCGCTATCCGCATCTGCAGGCGGTGCGGGCACGAGCCATTGAAGGTCAATACGGAATCGTCCGCGGCGCCGCCTGCGGCATCAGCGCCGTCATTGACCCGAAAGGAAGAATTCTCGCCCAAATGGACCATTACAAAGAAGGGCCGGGTCTGCTCGTCGCCGATTTGCCGATTGTTCAGACGATTACCCTGTTCAGCCGCTTTGGTTTTGTGCCGCTGTTGGCGGTTTTCGGGGTTATTCTGGCCACCGCTGTCTGGTGCGGATTGAACCCCTCCAATAAAAAAGGCGGTCAGGAGACCGCCTCAGAAAAAACACAACAGAGACCTCTGCTATTTTCCGGCGCCCCAGCCGCCCAGCAGACCGAACTTGCGGAATAACGATTTGGTTTTTTCATCGGGTTCGGCGGCCTGCGGTTTGGCCGGAGGGGTTTGCGGCTCTTCCGACCCCGCCTGCGGCTTCTGGGTTGATTTTGCATGCGAAAGAGCCGATGCCGGAATATGAATCGGAGCCGGTTTGGGACCCGCCTTTCGCTCCTGCTCTTCGAGGAACTGCCAGACGGCCGCGCGGGCCTGCTGCCGTTCGGCCGGCGGCTTGCTGATCACAGAAACATCTGACGAGGAATTGTCCGTCAGCGTGAGAGGAATCGGCCCGGGCGTCTGCGGAGCGGGATTAATCTGAGGCACCGGATTGACCGGCTTTTGTTCCCGCAGCAGACGAATCGTCTCGTGGGCCCGCCGCAGATTCTCCGTTTGTTCCATCAGCTGATTGCGAAGGGCCGCAATCCGGGCCTCCGCCGATTCCGGCGAAGCGCCCGCCGGGCTCGTAATCAGACACGGCTCCTCCGTCAGGGGCTGGTTACGCGGTCCCTCCGTCGGCGGCACAGTCGGTTTGGGGGCCGGTTCCGCGGGCTTGGGCGGCTCGGCCGGACGTATTGAGGGCAGCTCCCAGATGCCTTCGGACTGCCGGCTGAGAATCTGCAGCTGCCGGGCAAACTCCACATGCTTGCTGAGCTGCTTTTGTGTGGCCTCCAGTTCAGCCGTCTGACGGGCCAGCATTTGTTCCATCGACTCGATGTACCGACGGGCCTTCTGCAGCTGGCTTTGCGTCTCGGCCAGCACCCCGACGGTTTCCTGCAGCTGCTCGACCTGCCGACGGAGCGACTGATTGTCTTCCTCGCAGCGGCTCAGCCGTGCCTGCAGGTCTGCGGCCTGCTCCTGACTGCGCTCCAGGGCCCGCCTGAGCTGATGATTTTCTTCGTGCCGCTGAACGCTGAGCCGCTCAAACTCCTGCGCCCGGCCGGTCATTTCCGTCAGCTGACCTTGCAGCTTTTCAATCTGTTCATCCCGCTGACGGCACTGCTTTTCAAATTCCTGCTGACGCAGTTCCATTTCCTCCGCCAGCTGCTCATAAGCCGCACGGGCCTGTTCAATCGTACGGCTGTGGGCCTCGATCTGGCGAAGCAGATGTTCCTCCTGCTGCTGCATCTGGGCCGCCTGCTGCGTTTTCTGCTCCAGTTTGGCCTGCAGTTCATCCAGCCGCTGCTGCAGCTGCTGTTCGGTCTGGGCACCGCGCTCCAGCAGACGATTCTTTTCTTCCAGACGCACCTGCAGGTCTTCGAGGGTGTGCTGGAGCTGCCGGGCCGTCTGTTCGGCGGCCAGATACTGTGTCTCGAATTCCTCCAGCGAAGTCAGCTGCTTTCGCAGGGCTACCTTTTCCTCCAGCACCTGCTGCAGACAGGTTCGCAAATCGGCTGCCTCCGCCTCCAGTCGGGCCATCTGCTCTTCCGTCCGGCTTCGGCTCGATTCCTGAAGCTGAAGTTTCTGCTGGGCTTCCTGAAGGGCCTTTCGAAGGTCATCGGCTTCCTGCCGACGCCGCTGGGATTCGTCCCGCAGAGAAGCCAGATAGGCACGGTTTTCTTCGAGCTGACGAGCCGCATCCTGTGAGGAGTCGGCCTGCTGACGCAGCTTCTCCTGAAGCATCTGCTTTTCCTGCTCGAGCAGCTGGCGGGCCTGTTCGGCCTCGCACAGTCGAGCCGTCAGCGTATTGCAAATCGTCCGCTGTTCGTGCAGGTCGGTTTCGAGAGCCGCCTTCTGCAGGGCCGACTGCTCCTGTCCGCTGTGAAGCATCTCCTCCAGCTGACGAATCCGCTGACGAGCGTCGTCCAGTTCCCGGCTCAGCCGCTCGGCCGCCTGCCCGCGCTCCTGCGCGAGCACCTGCTGGCTCTGCAGCGAAGCGATGGTCTTCTGGGCCTGGAGCAGTTCCTCGCGGGCGGCAGCCAGTTCCGCCGCTTGTTTGTGCTGACTGCTCGTGAGCATTTCCTGCAGCTGCTGAATCGTTCGGCGGGCCTGCTGAAGTTCTTCCTGCACCGCCTCCAGACGCTGCTGAAGACCGGCCGCCTCCTGCTGCCGAGCCCGAAGCTGCTCGAGTTCCTGCTCGCTTCGGCCGCTTCGAGCCGCTAATTCCTCCAGCTGACGGTTCGCCTCCGCCAGCCGCGCCTGGATTGAGGTGTATTCATTCCTCATCCGGCTGTGCGTTTCCTGCAGGTCATCCAGTTCCAGCGACAGCTGGTCCCGCTGCTCGGCCACCTTCTGGAACAGCCGCTCCTGCTCGGCAATCTTCTGCTGAAGCCGGGCGGTCTGTTCATCGGTATTCTGGTAATGATTCCGAAGGGCTTCCTCCAGTCGGCAAGCTGCTTGACGGGACCGCTCCAGTTCCTGTTCCAGAAGACTGATCCGCTCCTGCTGCTGGGCAGTCTGGTTTCGCAGGGCCCGCATCTGCTCCGCCTGCTGCCGGGCCGCTTCCTCCTGCAGACGAACCACATCCATCTGTCCGGTCAGTTCAGCCACACGCGTCCGGAGAGCATGATTTTCCTCTTCGAGCTGCCGGCAGGTCTGCTGCATCTGCTCCAATCGACCGGTTTGCTCCTGATGCCGGCCAAGCAGCTCATTCACCCGCATTTCCAAAGCCGCCAGAGCCGCCTGCTTTTCTTCGAGGGCTGCCTGTTTTTCCTTCAGCGCCTCTCCGAGAGCATCTTGGCTGCGGCCGGCCTCCAATTGATGTATCCGGGCCGCCTCCTCGAGATGAAAGATGCGGGCCTGTGCCTCCTCCAGCTTCCGCTGGAGCGATTCAACCGTTTGACGGGCCTGAGCCGATTCGGCCTGATGGATACGCAGCTGCTCCAATTCCTCGTCCTGGCGGGCCTTGTCTGCCTGAAGCGCGGCGAACTCGCGTGCCAGCTGCGCAATATAGGCATCCTGAGAAGCACACGTCTGGGACAGATTCTCTTTCTGCTGTTCCAGCCGAGCCAATTTCTGGCGGGCCTGATGCAGCTGCTCTTCGAGCACCGCCGTTTGCGTGGACGCACCGCCGGAATCTTCCGGGGCAGACAAGGTCGGCTCGCTCATCCATTCCATTGCCTGGCGGACTCGGCTTTTTCGGTTCAGTATTTCTTTCGTATCCATCCGAACGCCCTCACACAAAATCCGTTTTGCCGCTCGTCCGATAACTCGTCCGGCGGGATTGTGCCTGCAATACGGCTACCTTGTTATCTTCGCCGTTTGGTGTGTGAAAACATTAATTCTGCGGGCAGTTTTTTTGCTGTGTCCGATAACCGTCGGATGTTCGTCCGATAAGAATGCCGCCGGGAACGATGGCGCTTTACTTGACGGGCACAAGCGAACGGCTGCGCGTTTGCGTTTCTGTGGGAAAATCCTCCGGTACTTCTTTGAGCGTAACCGTGCCGGCGGCGGCCCATTCCGCCCCGCGCTGCAGCGTGACTATAAACCCGACGCACTGCATCGAAGCCGTATCGTGGCCGAGTGTGGTATGAAAGATGCGTCCCTTTCCGTAGGAAATGGTAAACAGACACAATTCGTCGCGTCCGGTGCCGCGCTGTGCGGGGTCTTGCCGGCCGGTTGCCAGCACATGCAGATTGATCGCCGGTCCGCGCAGTTTGCTGTACAGCTCATCGCAGCAGTGGAGCCAACGCGTCGGCAGACCGGCCGTAATCGGATGATTCGGATCGCGGATTGTCACGACCCAGTCGGCTTTCTGACCGTGATAACCCGCCGGGCCGGGGGAGGTGTCATAAACCAGTTTGCCGTCCTGCCACCAAACCATCGGACCTGCTGTCTCATTGCGTCCGCCCCAGCCGCCCAGCCCGATCATTTCGTTCCACTCGGGCCATTCTGCAAAGGCATTGTCTGCCGCATGCACCACAACCAGCCCGCCGCCCTGCCGCATATAGCTGACAAATGCCTGTTTGGTTTTTTCCGCCCACGCATCGCCTTCATAATTCATCACCACGACATCATAATCCGAAAACGGCGGACAAACATCCTCATTGGGCCGGCCTTTCGGCGGGAAGGTAAAGACATCGACGGCAAATCGTCCGCCGGCTTCGAGGATGGCCTTCAGAACAGGGGTCGTTTCCTGCCATTTGTGGCCCTCAAAGACCATCTGGCCGTCCAGAAGAAGGGCTTTTATTTTGGGAAGGGTTTTTTCTTCATTCATCGGCTTCTCCGGCTGTGCCCAAAGGGTGCCCAAAAAAGAAAACAAAACCAGAGCTGCCGCAACCATTTTTCGTCCAGCCATCGCCTGCCTCCCGAAATTGAACGGACTTGTTCCACTCGAACCATCATGCCCTTTGATTGTAGGGTGCCCCCGGGAAAAATGAAAGAAAAACCTCATTTCCAAAGCCGAAAATGAGGTTTTTGCGTCAAAATGGGCGGTACAGGACTTGAACCTGTGGCCTCCAGCGTGTCGAGCAATTCCGTTTTGCCCATTCGCAAAAGGGGTCAAAAATCCGTAACCTATTGCGGAATAAGGGGCTATAATTCGTATAAAAAGCAAGAAGATTTCAAAAATCCTCGCAATTATTGCACCCGATTCCGTGTCATTGCAGTTATTGCGCCTAGTATACCGGTTTTGAGAGTAGAATACTCTCGACTAGCGGTGTCCAGATAATGGGACATGGTATCCGATTACACCACATGTTTTAATTGCATTGGAATTGAGATTGAGTTCTCCTACCGCTGAGACTGTAAATCAATTGGACAGAAGGCAATTTCTAATGTTTTACTACCGTAAATAAGGGGGAAATGCCTATTTTTGTGGCGGGAAAATACTGATAAAAAATCTCAAAATTAGTATCAACAATCATCATCTGAGAAACGACATATTGATCAGGGTTGTTGTCTTCATATTAAAAGACGGGTTATTATAGGATATTACCGGGGAAGGATATCCCTTTTTGGTTGACTTTAAGTGTCCAAATGTTGTATAATCTGAGAATGTGAAGGAATAACATGAATCATTTTATGGAAGGATAAAAAACTCAGAAATCTTTTTATAATTAATTTTTGAAAGACCACGGACTTTTAGCGTTCTCCCGTTAAACCGCTAAGTTTTTTTGATGAGACGCGCAAGTCGGTGCCCCACGTTGGGGCATCGTGAAATTGCGTTCATCAAAGGCTTTAGCGGGCCTACGGGAGATGCAAGAAAACGATGCTCCTTAATTTTAAACACAATACAAGCCGTTCTTGCGGGGTGGTTAGGGAGAGGAAAATATAGGATAGAAAAATTGGATTGTAAAAGGAGGGAGGCGATGGCTACGGCAGAAGGGACGCAACCGAGGAAAAACGGATTTTATTTTGCATTTATTGTTCTTTGCATATTGGCTATTCAATCTTTTTGTCAGGCTGAAGATACTTCTAACCTGAATGAATCTGACCCCAATATACAAATGGCTCCTGCAATGGCAGGGAGTAATCAATCACCAGTGACAAATTTTGATCCAAATGCGTATCATTTTTTAATTTACAATCCTCGTGGTAGTGAAGCCAATATAAAAAATGTCATGGACAAATGGGGCTGGTCTTATACGGAACGTAATTCTGATTCCGGAAATCATGTTACACTTGCTGACCTGCAAAACCATGATATTCTGATTGTCGGTTGGAATGCGGGTGGAAATACATCGGGGCTGAGTAGAGATATTTTGGCTGAAGGGATAACAGGAAGAGTTATTTTAAGTGGTCACGATGCAGATTATCATACCAATGCGGATTTGGATGCTGCTGAGACTTTTTTAATTCAGGCGATTGAATTTGTTTTGGATGGTGGCGGGACAGGGTTGATTACACTGGGGGATACCGATTCGCCTCCATTTTCTTATTTGCCTACAGGGTGGGGAGTAATTCCTCAATCGGGTGGTAGTCAGATAGTTAAGACATTTACCGACGAAGGACTATCCAGTGGCGTTTATGATAACCTCATACCGGATGACATGTGCAACTGGGGAACATCTTACCATGACACATTTACTTTGCAGGATGAAATATTTGTGCCATTTGAATTAGGCGGGGAAAGCGGCAAAGACATTATTACCGTTGCCCGGATGAACAAATACGGGCTTAGATTGACCAAGACGGATAATCTCGATCCAAACGTGACACCCTGTGTCAATTTGCATGATACTTTTACCTATACGATTTTATGGAACAATACCGGTAGTCAGACGGTTCCTAATGTTTCACTAATTGATTATCTTCCCAAAGGCGTTGATTTTGTAGGTTTTACCGGGTCAAGTGCCTCTCAGCCCCCCGCAGCACCTCCGGCGGATCCCAATTTCGTCCTTAGTATTACGGATGCTAACGGGCTTGATGACATTACACTGCCGGTTGGTCAAAGCGTCCGTTTGTATGTAGCGAAAGAGACTACAAATACAAATATATATGGATTTACTCTGACTCTGGAAGTGAACTCATCCGATCCTAACCTGGGCTGGATTGATAATACGGAATACGATCCCAATAATCCGGGAACTGCTGAAATTCTGGCTACTCCGAGAGATACTTCATTTGATTATTATGGACCCGGATATACCCAGCAGGAAGGAATACAATTCAGTGCAGTTAGCTTTGGAAATGCGATGCAGGACGGTAATTTGGCAAGTTTCCTCTATACTGCAATACAGCCGGGATATGTAACATTGACTTTAATTAATTACGCTACGAATTCGGCCACACTGGAAAATATTATTATCCGCCAGACCGATCCGAATGACCCCAATTATGTCCCCAGTGAACCCAATTCAATTAATGAGCCGTTGGTGTATCCTGCTTCCTCTCCAACAGGTTCTTATGACCCGTTGACCCATACGATTACATGGATGTTGGGCAATATCTCGCCGGGCAGCAGCGGCAGCGTGAGTTTTCAAGTCTCTGTCAATACGGCTTCCGAACCGGGAGGAGTATTGCGTAATAAGGCTGTCTTAAGCAACAGCGAAGGGAATCTGGCCGTAGCAATAGAAAGAACCAATGTCTGCTGCTGGGATAACGGGGGAATTATTTACGTGAATCGTAATGCGACAGGCTCTAATGCAGGGACAAGTTGGGAAAATGCTTATGTGGATTTGCAGGACGCGATAGCCCGTATCAATAAATGCGGCGGCGACCAGATTTGGGTGGCCGGTGCAATTTATAGTCCGGGAAATGCGACCACCGATACCTTTACCATTCCGGCTGGTGTTTCTGTTTATGGCGGTTTTGCTGGCAATGAAACCTCTATTGACCAGCGGGATATTGAAGCATATCCGACAATCCTGTCTGGGTATATTAATTCCACTTTACAAAACGAAACTATCGTTACTATGGGCAACGAATCTCTGCTTGATGGTTTCACAGTGAAAGAAGGTGAAAGACGCGGTGTTCTTGGTCAAAATGCAGATTTTGCGATTTCAAATTGCACTATTGAAGATATTCAGCAGTATGGTATTTATGCGACTGGAGGCAATGTTTCTGTAAATTGGTCTGTTATCCAAAAAAATGAGTATGATGGTATCTATCATTTAGGCAATAACGCAAAAACACTTACGGTTGAAAATTGCCGAGTTTCAGAGAATGGTCAACATGGTATTTACGCCAGACTTTCAATTCCTGTTATCCGCAACAGTCAGATTAGTTTGAATGGAACCGAAAATTCTGCTTCTTATGGTTTGTACCTGTTTTATCCACGGTCAGGTTACGCAATTTATAACAACACCATAGTTTATAACGCCAATTATGGTGTGTATGCGGTTGACCCCAATGCCGTCGTTGATATTCGCAACTGTGTCTTATGGGGCAACAAATTATCTTCCGGCGAAGACCAAATGACCGGCAGTGTCACGGCCCACTATAGTTGTGTTTATGACCCCAATTATCCCAATCAGACAACACCGGACAGTAACGGAAATATCAGCTGCAATCCGCAGTTTGCTTATGACGGCGACCCCAATGTGGTGATTTATCATTTACTCCCTACGTCGCCGTGTATTGATAGGGGCGACCCGGCAACATCGTGTGCAGACCAGAATGACCTTGATGGCCAAACCCGTCTGATGGGCAATTATGTGGATATGGGAGCCGATGAAATCGACCCCGATTGCAGTGATGTGTATAATGCGTATGACTGGAATGCTGATGGGCTGGTCAACATGTATGAATTTAACGGCTTTTCTCAAAACTGGCTGGCCCACGACCCCAACGACCCGGCTATCGTCGACCCCAACAATCCTAACCATGATTATGTGACCGACCCGAATAGCCCCGGTTATATCGACCCGAGTCGGTGTGAACACTGGTATTCCTCGGCATATCGGTACAATCTATCGACTGCCGGGGATAGTATTTACTCCATTGACGTTGCCGACCTGATGGTATTGGTGGAAGATGCACCGTGGCTGTGGGTGGCCTGCTGGCGAACGGATATTCGGGAATATCAGGAGCAGCTTGCAAATCAGCAGAGTATGATGATGTTATCTGCCTCCTTGGAATCTCAAGTGTCTTCTGAATTGTTTGAAACGAAATCTGTATCATCGGCAGGGACAATCTCTGCGTTAAGTGCGACTCAGTCCCCAGAAGAAGAATCTTCTGTTGAAGAATTTGACCCTGTGGCGGAGCATGAACAGATTGCATCTCTATTAAAAGATATTGAAGTCTTTATTGATGCCGGGGGAGAAGATGCCCAGACTTGGCAGGAAATCAAAGACCTTTTGGAACAAAGCCTTACAGAATTGGAAGACATGGCAATTAAGACGACGGAGTTTTAGTTGATATGTCGGATTTATTAATGATAATTCAATTAGGTTTGGAGGATTAACAATGAAACGGTTTGTGTTGATTATGTCATTGGCAATGTCGATATCGGCTTTTGCGGGTTATACCTATACTATTACGGATGGGATGGATTTCGGCGGATTAACACTGACTGGTACTCAGTCTCTTTTAATGATCGGGGGAGGTGGAGCATTATTGGATGTTTCGGAACATAGCCTTGCAGTTATTCAGAACACAGCCCCATATAATCAAATGATTTATCCAAGTGGAGGTATTGAGCAATTAGATGTTCGCGGTTATGCTCACCTTGATTTTTCTGGGGGTGAGGTCTATGAAATCTGGGTGAGTTCTTATGCCACTGCGGTATTAAGCGGAGGAACCATTCAACGATTGAAGACTTCGCAACTCGTAGGTTTACAGGTTGATCCATACATTGAAATAATCTGCAAAGATTGGAATTACAATACAGTAACAAAAATGCTTACGGGCATTTGGGCGGATGATTCAACATTTGCTATTCAACTTGTTGATGTTGCAAACTATACTCCGACTATTGACGATATTACTTTTACTATTATCCCCGAACCAGCGACAATGCTGTTGTTAGGGGCAGGTGGATTATTCCTGCGGCATAAACATAAATAAACTATTTCAAAAAAGGGGCTTTCAGATACTGGGGGCCTTTTTTTGTATTATGGACTGGGGATGTTTATGAAAAAGTTGATGATGGTGTTATTGTTGGTCTTGTCTGTATCGGCTTTTGCAGGCTATACCTACACAATCTCAGAAGGGATGGAATTTACAGATATGACATTAAAGGGAACGCAATCCCTTTTGATGACAGGAGGATATGGGGGTAATATTACTCTATGGGATACAACTGTCATGGACTATTATGGCGGTGAAGTAGAGGCTGTCCGAATGTATGATTCTGCTGTATTAAACATGTCAGGCGGGGCAATTGATACAGGCTTATATCCTTCAGGGCATAATGTTGTTAATATCTCCGCAGGTTATGTTAAGTTGTTATATGTAAACGGATATACAGACGCCACATTAACAGGGGGCATTATTGATAGTGTTACAGTCGGTTTTAATGTTTCTGACGTTCAGATCACATTTGTTTGTGATTTAGACAGTTTGGTCTATTCCTATAACAGCGCTGGTGTATTAGTGGGTGTTTTGGGCAATTGGCTGGATGGTACAGAATTTAACATTGAGATTCAAAACCGTGGTTATTCTCCGACCAGTGATTACATTAAATTTATTCCCGAACCTGCGTCCTTGTTTATAGTAGGACTTGGCGGATTGTGGATTTGGAAAAAGAAGTAAGATGAAATAGGGGATTTTCCGCACAAAACATGCAAAAGCCTTTCTTCTTACATGCCGGGTATTCGTAAATACCGAATTCAGCGTAACATGCGGTATTGGGCGGTACAGGACTTGAACCTGTGGCCTCCAGCGTGTCGAGCTGGCGCTCTAGCCAACTGAGCTAACCGCCCTCACATAAGTCTTTACAAGCAAGCCATATACACGATTTCTCGCTCTTTGTCAAGCAGGAAAACCCTCTTTGGCTCGATTTTCTCGCTTTTCAGTACTATTCCCGATTGATTATGCGGCGTATTTCGGGTTACACTATAAAGACTTAAAAGGAAGGAGATAATCATGAAAAAAACAAGATTGATTGTCGTGACTGTTCTTGCTTTTTCTTCCCTCTCCAACCTCTCTTGGCCTTACCAAGGAGACGGTACAGCAGAGAATCCGTTTCAAATCAGCACTGTTAATGATTGGCTTACCCTTATCAACACTTCCGCAGACTGGAATAAATCTTTTGTTGTAACCGCAGATTTAGACTTTCAGGGAGCCGTACTCACCCCTATAGCCCCGGATACAAATCCAGGCAGCACCGGTTTTCAGGGAACAGCTTTTTCCGGTGTTTTAAACGGAGATAACCATACCTTTCAGAATTTTGTTATTGACCAACCCTCCGCCGACTACGTCGGTTTGTTTGGACAAACATCTTCTGCAGCTGCAATTCGAAACCTCCATATACGATCGTTTGTGATCAAGGGGCGAAATTATGTTGGTTCTCTTCTTGGTGAGAACCAGGGTTCTATCACTCTTTGTTCTGCAGAAGGATTTGTACAAGGCCAGAATTACATTGGAGGGTTAACAGGACACAATTATTACGGTTTGACCAACTTCTGCAGGACAAACTCGATTTTTGTCAAGGGAACAGCCTATGTCGGCGGACTCGCCGGCAAAAATTACTCTAACGCCGCCAATCCGAGCAACCGCTATGGAGCCATTTTGTTCTGCCACTCAACTGGGCAAATTGAAGGGCTCGGTATTGCGGGGGGATTAGTCGGAATGAATGAAGGGTTGATTTATAACTGTTGGGCCGATACGATTATCCCTGCAAGCGCTGACGGCGTGAAAATCGGCGGCCTTATCGGGGAAAACTACAGTATTGTTCGCTCCTGCTTTGCAGCCGGTTCGGTGATTGCAGGAGTTAAATCGGGCGGTTTCATCGGTACAAATTTCGGTCTTGTCGCTAATTGTTACTCAACAAGCAGCATATCCGGCACATCCAGAATCGGGGGCTTTATCGGTCATAATACAGGACCTCTTTCTTTTTGCTACTCAACCGGATTGGTCATTGGCTCTCAAGAAACCGGAGGGCTAATTGGATTCTGTTTTTATAACAATGCCTCTTCGTGCTTCTGGGATATTCAAACCAGCGGACAAACTATTAGTGCCGATGGGATTGGCAAGACGACTGCTCAAATGAAAACCCTTTCCACCTTTACCTCGGCCGGCTGGGATTTCACGAATGAAACCGCCAATGGGACCGACGACATCTGGCGAATGTGCACAGACGGTGTCGATTATCCGCGGCTGAATTGGGAAAGAACCAGAGGCGATTTTGCCTGCCCGGACGGCGTCTATCTGGAAGACCTGACCTTTATCAACGACCGCTGGCTGATGAGCGGCTGCAGCAGCAGCAACAACTTCTGCGGCGGTGCCGATCTTAACAGCTCCGGTCTGGTCGATTTAGCGGATTGGGCTGTCTTCGCCCAAAACTGGTTAAGAGAAATTTAATTGAGCTGTTTGAAACACAGCGGTTGTTACGCACCGCCCAGAAAGATTTCGACAGGGGTGCCGGCAGCGATGCCGCTCAATTGCCGCACAAAGCCGGCGCGGTCAAAATCCGCCCGCTTTCGGAACTGATACTGCAGCGACACCCGCCCGTCCATCACCGAAAGTGTTTTTAAGTGCAGGTTGTCCACCTGTCCGCGGAGGAATGCCTCCAGCGGCTGCTGAAGCCGGTCAAAGGCCTCCTTGTCCATCGACAGGAGCAGATGACTGAACCGCCGCAGGCAAAACCGCCGCCGCAGCAGCGCCTGCGCCGTCAGCGTCAGAAACGCCGCAACAAACAGCACAATCACAATGGCATAGGTGCCGGTGGCAATCCCAATCGACGAGGCAATCAGCAGCAGCAGAAAGCCGATTTCCGCCGAATCCTTCACGGGCGTGCGAAACCGCACAAAAGACAGCGCCCCCAGCAGGCCCAGCGACAGCGGAATGGAACTTTGTATCCCCAGAAACAGCGCGGTAATCGCGGGCCCTCCGAGCAGAAACGCCCGGTCCACGCCCGCCCCAATCGTCCGCGAGCCGTAAAACAAATGATACATCCAGTACACCGCTACGGATGCCGCAAGCGATGCGGCCATCGGAATCCACAAATCCGAAACCGTCAAGTCCAGTGATTGAAACTTCAGTTGAGTTGCCGGCATCATCATTTTTTCTCCTATAACGTTCCTGTTGGGTTTTCATTCAAAATCATTCCGCGAAGCGCGCCCGGACAGCGTTGTTTGTCCGAACGAGCCCGGTTCTTCCAGATGAGCCGCCAGACAGCAGGCATATTTCGAACAGCGCGTCCAGTCCGTCTCCAGCAGGTTCAGGGACCGCAGCGTTTCACTCAGCTCCGCCGAACGCCCCTTGACTTCCACAATCGCCCCTTCCATTTGAAGCGTCTCTTCCGAGCCCGACCAAACCGAATCGGCCGGCGTGGACTCCATCCGCCAATCCAGCGACACCCGGGCACCGGTCATCAGGTCGGTAAACCGAAGGCGATGGTAGGAAATCCGAATGACCGGCAGCAGCCGCTCCGTCGGAAAGACGCCGAATTGAGCCAGCGTATTCTGCAGCACCGGAACCGGCAGGATGCCTTTTTTCCATCGTTCTCCCCGGAGCGTTTCGGCCGGTACGGAAAAAATCTGCCGCTTCTTTTGTCCGGCAAAACCGTTTTTGATTTTCAATTCCGCAAAAACCGCTGCTTCGCCTTCCTGCGGCAGCGGTTCATACCAGCGAATGCGGATTTTCTTCCGATGTCGGCTGCCCTGCTGCGAATCCTCATAATCCTCCAAATCCTCCGTATCGAAATAGAGGGAATGAATCACCCCCTTTGGATACTGCCGGTCCGGCGGACAGCAATGCCGCAGCAGCCCCGCCGCCCACTCGATTTTCTCCTGCGGGATGAAAAATTTTCGTTCCATCCGCCAGCCGTCCAATTCATTCGTCTGCTCGGCCGGCCTTCTGAAAAAATTCAGAATTCCCTTCATCGATTGTCCTCCTGCATCGGCGGCATCCCCGGGAATCTCGGCATCATCTGCTGCCGCTCCTCTTCGGTCGGCCTGGAAGGGATTTCGCCGCTCAGCTGCCTGCGGACGGACAGCCGCCGTTTGGCGATAAACGACTTCAATCCCGGGGCCTGCATTCCGGGCGGTCCGCCGAATCCGGGACCGCGCCGTCCGAATCCGAAACGCCCGCCGCGATTAGGCCCTTCTGCCGGCGCCGGCTGCCCGCCCTGAGGCCCCATTGGTCCGGCTGGATTCGGATTGCCCACCGGCGGCCTCATCCAACCGCCCCAGCCGCCGCCGAAGGCAGAGCCCTCGTTTAGCCCTTTTTCGAAATCCTCGAGTGTAAAAAACTTCAGTTCATCTTTCTCCACATACGGGCGCACCAGCGCCGCCAGCCGGTCAATCCGCTCTTCCAGTACTCCCTCTGCAAAGGGCCCGTCCAGCAGGTCTTTTAAATACTGATGGTATCGCTCCCTATAGGGAGGATAAGACAAAAGCCGATACACCAGCGGGCGGGATTCAAAGGAATTGGTCACCGGCTCATCAATGTAAAAGTCCGCCGCATCCCGCGCCAAGCCCATTCCAAAGGTCCCGAAGGCCATATTCAAATCCCACGGCAGAATCGTAAAGCGTCCGTTCGTTTCGTACAGATAATAATTGTGTCCCATCCCGATATAGTTGTCCAAATGCACAATCATCACGGACACCGCCAGATAGCGCAGCACCTGGTCCACATCCAGCACCTTCTCAATCTCCTGCGGGAAGGTCTCATCGGGACACTTGTTCAGAACCTCCAGCAGTCGAAACAGGGCCGTATGGTCGGCCTTGTTTTCGTTAGTCTTCAATCCGACGGCATCCAGGAGATTGCCCCATCGAAACCCGGGGCCGCCGCCCGGCCCCGGGGGCCCGCCGAACCCTCTCTCACCTCGTCGGCCGAAGCCCATCGGAGGAGCGTTCGGGTCGAACCGTCCGCCCGGCCCGCCTGCTGCAGGCGGCGGCATTCCCGGCCCTTGCGGAAAAACCCCCGGCGGCCCCATTGGGGGTCTCATTGGATTATTTGGATCGGCTCCAAATGCACCGGGCGGCCCCCCAAAACCGCCCGGAGGCGGACCAAAGGGCCCGGCAGGCGCCGGCACATTGCCCGGAGGAAACGGACGATTGGGGTCGGGAACAAATCCTGCCGGCGGAGGTCCGCCAAATCCGCCGGGGGGCTGATTTCCCGGATTGGGTCTAAATCCCCCTCCGAAACCCGGCCCGCCAAATCCCCTTCCAAACGGACCGCCGAACGGTCCAGCGGCTTGGCGGCTGAGCAGCTCCTCCAGCGGGGTATTTTCTCGCTCGAGCAGTTCGAGAAGGTCACTGAGCCGTCGTCCGCCTAAACGAACCGACAGCGGGTCGTTGGGATTTTCCCGTGAAGCAAAACCCGGATTTTGCGCCTGTTTGTCCACATCTTCCTTTGTCCAATTCAGCAGCGCCGCTCCGATTTCCGGTTTGTACAGATTGCCGTGCGGATTGTCGAAATGTCGAGCCAGAAAGGTTTTATCAATCGCCTCCACCTGGGTATAAAGCCCGAGATGTTCATTATTTACATACACATCCACAAACGAACAACGCGGGGTCGGCAGCCCCATCTCTTTAAAAAGGTCATAACTAAGCACTTCCCGAATAAAGGTCGGGTCTGAAAATCCGTTGTTCAGGCACAGCTTTTTGATTCCATAGAAAGTCTGGGCACTGTTAAAAAAATTAAAATCAATCTTCAGACTTAACCGCCTGGAGCCGCTTGCCGCCACGGACATCAGGGAAGAATTGCCTTTAGGGCGAACCGCTACATTTGAAAACTTTCGGCCGTCGAACCAAAAGTCCGCCCGCACATATTTTTCGGACATCGGATTGGCCAAAAGCCACTTCCAATCCTTCTCGGCCATAACGATTCTGACTGTTCTTATCTGCTCTCTATCAAAAGGATTCATGCTCTCAGAGGAGTCCAAAAAGCCATCGTATCCGCAGACAAGAAAACCTGCCAAAATGGCAATAGATGCAGAAAGACCGATAAAAATTGTCTTTTCCGTCTTATCCACAACTCCTTACATCCTCATTTGAACCTGCCGGTGATAAACCCCAACGTCTTCGTTTGAAACTTTGCTCAATTGCATCATTTTTTCGTTAAACACAAAGAAAAGAACGCCGAAAGAAAAGCAGATATTGCTGTCTCTGCCGCCAAAAAATATCCGTCGGAGAAAGAAGTTAAAAAAAAGATGGAAAAAGAAGACAAAACAAATCTCGTTCCATCCGCTTCTCAGGCCGACGCCTCGGCACAAACGGCGCCGGACAAGGAGAGTTTCTCCGCCGGTTTGATCGATAATCTGGCCTACCAAATCCGCACCTTATCCAACGCCATCATCGGCTTCAGCAATCTGCTGGCCGCTGAAGACTTAACCGATACGCAGCGGGAGTATGTCGCCGAAATCCACCGGGCCGGGAAGGGCCTTTCTTGCATCGTCAACGATGTCGTGGATTTGGCGCATCTGGAACGAGGCAACCTGAAACCGAACTTTGCCGAATGCGACTTGGCCGACCTGCTGGAGGAAATCGAAAGCATTCTCAGCCGAGCCGCCGTCAGCAAAGGATTGTCCTTTGCCGTCGCCGTCGAAGAAAATGTGCCGGCGTTCCTGCGGACCGACCGAGCCCGCCTGAAACGGTGTCTGCTGAATCTGGCCGGCAACGCCATCCAATTTACCCAGCAGGGAACCATCGAACTTCGGGTGCGGATGGATTCGCTCGGCTCTCAGTCCGCCATTTGCTTTGACCTGATCGACACCGGTCTGACCATCTCCACGGAGCATTTGTCTGAACTTTTTGAACCGGTTCATCAGAAGGAATCGATTCACAGCGGAATACCGGCAGGCCTTCATCTGGGCGTGCAGGGCTGCGGACTGCTGCCCCTGACCCGCCAATTGGTGCATCTGCTGAACGGACAAATCGAAGTGACATCCAAACCGGGGGCGGGCTCAACCTTCTCGATCCTGCTTCCGGCGGAGCCGGCCGTTCTGAAATCCGGAATGCTTTCCTTCCCGCCTCGTTCGACGGGATACGGAAGAGACGAAGAAACATTCGAAAACAAACAATGCATCGGACGGGTTCTGCTGGTCGAGGATGAAGAGTCCAACCGAACCGTCCTGACCCTGATGCTCGAGAATCTCGGTTTGGAAGTTGCCGCGGTCAACAGCGGACAGGCTGCCGTTGACGCGGCCTGCCGAAACAGCTTTGACGTCATCCTGATGGACATCCAGCTGCCGGACATCAGCGGGCTTCAGGTTGCCAGGCAGCTGCGGGATAAGGGGCTCCAAACCCCTATCATCGCCCTCTCGGCAGGAACGGTCGCGGAAGACCGGAACCATCAGATTGAGGAACTCTTCGACGCCTTTCTGGCCAAACCGGTGGATAGTCCTCAGCTGGCTGAAGTCCTCCAGCCGCTGCTGCCGACCGTTCAGAAATCCAAAGCAACCTATTCCGGACAACAGATCCAATTTCAGAAAACAAAATGAAAAAACAGAATCCGGACATTTCGACGGCTTCTTTGGAAGGGCCTCAGCCGAGCACAGGCCAATTCGGGGAATGGCTCCTCGAACAGGGTCTGCTCTCTGTGGAAACCCTGCAAAAGGCCCTCGAGACCCAGAAAACCGCCGACAAGCGGCTGGGCCAGATTCTGGTCGAAATGGGAGCTCTGACTGATGTGCAGGTTGCTCAGGCGCTCGGAAAATTTCTGAACGTCGAATTCATTCCGCTTGACGACTTGTCCGTCGTGCAGATGGATGTGGCCCGCAGCATCCCGGAAACCCTGGCCAAACGGTTCTGTGTAGCCGTGGTGCGGGAAGGAGCGCAGGGGATTGAACTGGCCATGGCCGATCCCCTGAACGTGATTGCCATCGATACCGTCTCGTTCAAACTCAAGAAACCGGTCAAACCGCTGATTGCCTCCGAAAAGCAAATCCTGCATCTGATTGACCAGATTTATCACGGCAGCGACCTGGACCAGCAGCAGATGCGCGACCTGGTTGAACTGGAAATCAGCACAGAAGACGACGAGGAAGAGGAATCCGGTCAAACCGGGGCACAGATTATTTCAGAGGCCGAGGCGGAAGAGGCCCCTGTCGTCCGCTTCGTGGATTTGATGCTCAGCCACGCCATCAAAAGCCGCGCCAGCGACATTCACGTAGAACCGCAGGAACACGGAATGATTATCCGGATGCGTGTGGACGGCATTTTGACGGAAATGGTCCCGCCGCCGCGGAAAATGCAGGCCGCCGTAATCGCCCGCCTGAAAATCCTGGCGGAAATGGACATCGCCGAGCGGCGGCTGCCGCAGGACGGCCGCTTCAAAATCAAACGCGGCAAGGGCCAGCCCGATATTGACGTGCGGGTCAGTGCCCTGCCGACCATCTACGGCGAAAAAATCGTTCTGCGAATTCTCGACAAGTCCGCCGTCAATCACAACCTCGATACCATCGGGCTGGAACCCAAACTGCTCAAGCAGTTCAAGCAGATTCTGAATCTGCCGCACGGCATCATCATTGTCACAGGCCCCACCGGAAGCGGAAAGAGCACCACGCTCTATTCGGCCCTGAATGCGCTCAAAGACCCGCGGAAAAACATCACCACCGTCGAAGACCCCGTAGAGTACCGCCAGCCCGGCATCAACCAGACGCAGGTCAAGCCGGAAATCAATCTGGACTTCGCCCTCTGTCTGCGGGCGATTCTGCGGCAGGACCCGGACATCATCCTCATCGGGGAAATCCGCGACAAGGAAACAATGGAAATCGCCATCAAGGCCTCGCTGACCGGGCACCTGGTTTTGAGCACGTTTCATACCAACGATGCCCCCAGTGCAATCAGCCGCCTGGTTTATATGGGGCTGGAGCCCTATCTGCTGGCTTCTTCGCTCAATCTGATTCTGGCACAGCGGCTGGTTCGGAAAATCTGCGACAAGTGCAGTCAGCCGGCCGCCATCAGCGAGGAATTAATCCGCCGGCTCAAACTTACGCCGGAACAGCTGGCCTCCGCAGACCTTCGGCAGGGAACCGGATGCAGCCACTGCAACGGAACCGGCTATCGGGGCCGGCTGCCGATTTTTGAATTTCTCGTCATCGACAATGAAATGCGTCAATTGATCGCCGGCGGCGGAAAAGAAATGGAAATCCGCGCCCTGGCTCGTTCCCGCGGCTACGGTGACCTGCTCGAGTGCGGCATTCGCCGAATGCTCGAGGGAAAAACCACACCCGAAGAGGTCCTGCGCGTCACGTTCTCCGAGGCCGTGGCGGAAGAATAAGACATCCGCTCAGCGGCTGCGCCAGACATACTCATCGCGGCCGTCAGTCCGAGAGTTTCGAAACCGCTTCAGAAACCGAACGGCAATCCAGTCCGCCGTCAGCACAGCCGTCACAATGCCCGCCAGAGTCAGGAAGAGAACGGAAATCCACCAGTTCGGCCAGTACATCACCGGCACAACCCGGACAAATTGAGGGCGGTAATGAGCCAGAAGCCCCAGCGCTCCGACCACCCCAAGCAGCAGAATCGGCACACGCAGCCCGTTGAAAACGGCGGCCCATTCCTCCCGCCTGCTGCCGCCGGCACGAACAGGGCAGGAACAGCGGCGAGGCGCCTTCTGCAGAATGGAATAATCCTTCAGAGTATCCTTGTCCGAAGAGCTGACATCTTGTTTGGGATGAGATTCCCAAATCGCTTTTTTCATACATCCCCCGACGGC
This sequence comes from Planctomycetota bacterium, assembly GCA_029552545.1. Classification (GTDB taxonomy): domain Bacteria; phylum Planctomycetota; class Phycisphaerae; order Sedimentisphaerales; family Anaerohalosphaeraceae; genus JAHDQI01. The sequence goes on along the minus strand of JAKPDO010000050.1, from coordinate 127,620 downwards.
TTCATTGCTGCTTTCTATACGTATATTGTATCTGGTTGTGCGTTCTGAATCAAGCCCAATCCGGGCGGTACAACGGTTATAGGACGTCAGCCAGCCGATTCGGGAAAGTCCTGCCTCTTTTTCCGTTCCCCATTTCGAGTTCTCTTCTCCGATGAAAGCACTTCATCGACAGGAAACCCGTTCAAAACCTCTTCAAGCCGTTTTTTATCAGACTCAGGAATCCTCCGGACCGACCAAACTGTCTCCCTGCAGAGATTTTTTACAAAAGCCCCCGCCTCAAAATGCCGAACCCCAGAACAAATCAAACACAGAGAGGATCGTGCGCAATGCAGACCTTTGAATATGTAGCTTGGGATGCAGCCGGAAACTGCCGGGAAGGGCTCCGACAGGCCCAGTCTCGCCAGGACCTGCTCGCCCAGCTGCGTCAGGAAAATCTGACGCCGGTATCGATTTCCGAAGTCGTGCCGGAAACCAAGCAGGAAGTTCAGACTGCCAGTGTGCGGTACCGCCGAGTCCGCTCGGAACAAATGTCCACGTTCTGCTGGCAGCTGGCCACCATGCTGGAAGGAGGTCTGTCCATCACCACCGCCATCCAGACAATTGCGGAAGACATCACCAATCCTTACTTTGAATACGTCCTCAAAGACATTGCCGCCCGGCTGGAAACCGGTGAAACGTTTACCGACAGCGTCCGGGCCCACCCGAAGGTGTTCAACCGTCTGGCCTGTTCCATCATCATGGCGGGCGAAACCGGCGGCTCGCTGTCCAACTCGCTCCGCCGGCTGGCGGATTATTATCAGGAACGGGACAAACTGGTCCGAAAAGTCCGCGGGGCGATGGCCTATCCGATTTTCGTCGTCTGCTTTATTATCATTATCGTCGTCGTCCTGATGACGCTGATTGTCCCGCGCTTCCAGGTGATGTTCGAAACGTTCAAAGGCGAACTTCCCGCCTTTACCCGCGGCTTCATGGCCGTCTATCACGGAATTGTCAATCACATCCTGCTGATTCTGATCTTCCTGGCGGCCCTGATTGCCGGCACCGTCATTGCCTCCAAAACCAAATCCGGTCAGGCAGTTCTCCATCGGCTTGAACTGAATATGCCCCTGCTGGGCCGAATCAAGAGGATGGCGTTTATCTGCATGTTCTGCCGAACGCTGGCCTCACTGGTGGCGGCGGGTGTATCGATTCTGGATGCGTTTATCATTTTGGCGGAAATGACGCCCAACCAGCTGCTCCGAAACGGTGTCCTGCTGGCCCGCCAGAAGATGACCGAAGGCACCTCGATGGCCGACAGTCTCCAGGCCTGCGGCCTGTTCCCCGGCGTGGCCGTCAAGATGACGCAAATCGGCGAACAGTCCGGCTCTCTGGTGCCCGTCCTGGAAAAAACCGGCGATTTCTATGCCCGCAAAGTGGATGAACTCGTTTCGATGATGCTCGGTCTGCTGGAACCTATTCTGATTGTCACCGTCGGAGCCATCGTGCTGACCGTCCTGCTGGCGATGTATCTGCCGATTTTCTCTATGTCCGTATGAGATTCAAAAAAACGTGGGTCTCGAACAGGATTTCGAGACAAAAAAACATAAAAAAATGTACATTTTTTTAGGAGATGCAAGCAATGACAGGAAGAAAAGGATTCACACTGATTGAACTGATGGTCGTCATCCTGATTGTCGGTATCCTGGCGGCGGCCTCCATCCCGCTGATGCGCGGCCGGATTGAATCCGCCAAGTGGGCGGAAGCCAACGCCACCGCCGGCACCATCAAGTCCGCCGTCCGGGTGTATTTTGTGGAACACGGCACAGCGCCCACCGGCAGTCTGGGCGTAGCCGCCACCCGTCAGGCCCTGGGCTTTCAGGATGCAGACCTGACCGGAACCTACTTTGTCCCGGGCGACTACAATATCGACAGTGTCGATGCCAACGGCAACGCCCAGATTACGGTCACCGGCAGCCAGCCCAATGCTCCCAGCGGGTCGAAGACCCTCTACGTGGACGGACGATGGGAATAAACCGGCCTATCGGTCAACTCACAGGAACGGAGGAGGTCTGCATCTTTCTCCGTTCCTTCCTTTTTTGAATGCCGGATAAGGAGGATTCCCATGACAGACCTGGGTCTGACAGGCCGACATTTCAGACACAGACATCTCCGAAAATCAGCCGGGGTCACCCTGCTGGAACTGATTGTTGCCACGGTGATTTTGGCCATTGCATCCCTGGGAGCCCTGACGTACCAGTATCACGCCGTCAAGCGGGCCCGCAGCGCCCGAGCCGAAATTGTCGCGGCGCAGCTGGCTCAGCTGCTTTTGGACGACTGGAAAAGCACCGGCGGCAATGAATTTTATGACCCAACGGATCTCGACCTCGGTCTGGAACAAATCGGCAGCGACCCGATTTACCGGGTCATCTTCAACGGCTTTCCCATGCGGGCACAGCTCTGGTACTCCGACATTGACACAGATGCAGAAGCGGGGGTAACCCTCCGGGAAATCCGCGTCACAATTCGCTGGCGGCGGGATTACAAAAACCTCGAACCGACCGCCGCCGACCCGACGTTCACCTCGTCCACGTATGTCCGAAGAGACCAATCCGGCGGATAAGGAGGCATCCGGTATGAATCGCTGCAAAAAAACATCTCGCCTGTTCGGCGCTTTTACGCTGCTCGAAGTAGTCGTCACGCTGGCGATTCTGATTATCCCGATTTTGGCCGTTACCATCCTGGCGGCCGGCGGCTCTCGAAGCTTCCGCCAGACCTACAACAGCATTCACAAACCGATTCGGCAGGATGCGCTGGCCGCCATGACCGCTTTCAGCACCATCGGACGAAAGTCCAATCGAAGCAATTATGCCGTTTATAAAATCATCAACGGTGTTTACACCGTCGCTCAGCCGCCGATTAATCAGGAAATCGCCTCCGGTTCCGCCGTCGAATTTCGCTACTGGGAAAATGCGTTCGACCCGGCGGCCGCCAATGCGGATGTACTGGAAGTCACCAACACCGGAACGCACTACGCCCTCTTTTATCTGGAAGGACGACGGCTGAAAGTCGATTACGGCACCGTCGTCAACGGAGTCGGAGGAATCTCCGGAGGCATCCGCCGGACCAGTTCCCTGCTGCGAACCGTCACGCTCAGCGAATTTGTGGATGTCTCCAAAGGAACGGAGATTTTCAGCCACAACGTCGTCGGGGGGGTCGGAATGGGCTCCGTCCGGATGAATCTGACCCTGACCGACAATGAAGGCGAATCCGTAGAAGTCAAAACCTCCGTCCTGCTGCGAATGAACTGGCCCCGATAGGACACAACCTTATGGACCGGACCCGAAACATCCGAACGCAAAAACCGGCAGGATCCGCACTGGTGTTGGCCGTGCTCCTGCTGGTGATTTTATCGCTGCTCGGACTGAGCATGCTCAAGGCCGCACAGGACGCGCAGGAATACAGCATCCAGCTCAAACGGAAGGCCGCCGCTCAGGCCGCCGCGGAAGCGGCTTATGAGCAGGCCGTCTTCTGGATGAGCCAGCAGCCCGACCTCTTTGTCGCCCTCGAGAAAAAATCCCCCCAGGGAACCGTTTCCTTTCCGGACAGCTCCGGCTCCTACCAGATTCGATTCTCCTCTTTTGCCGATTCACGGCCGGTTTTCGAGGTAGCCGCCCGCGGACAGTCCGGACAGATGGTCAGCACCCTGAATGTCTTTCTCGTGCAGGCGATGACCGGCTGGGAGATGGGCCAGTGCCGCGTCCCTTCCGGCCCCTCCTCCACGGCGGAAGTCTATTTTGCCAACGGCGAAATCATCGCGATGCCGATTCACATCAATACGGTTCAGCCGCCGGACGACCGCAATCCGGATATTTACGTGCAGCCGGACCCGCTGTTCCTCGAACCGGTCTCGATGAGCGAATCCCGATACGCCTCCGACGGCACAGACAAATACCGCCGCATCATCGACCTGTTCGACAGCGGCATCTTTTTTGATCAGCCCAAAAGCCGAATCAGCGATGAAGAAGCCGTCCAGCTGAAATTCGACTGGTTTGTCCAGATGCTTCAGGAGCAGAAGCCGAACCTCATTTTCCGGCCGGTGAAAAACAATCTGGTGCCGCTCGGACAGCCCGCCGTCCAGCTGGAGTTTTTCGTGGGCACGGACAATATCGGCTATGTCCGCATCACCAACAACTGCACCGTCCGCGGCTATCAGCGAACCGTTTCCGACACGGACACCTGGGACTACAAAATCAAACCCGGCAGCGGCGGAACCCTCTTTGAAAAATACCCTGTTTACGGATTTCATTATATCCCTGCCAATGCGTCCGCTGCAGGACAGCAAATCGTTCTGCCGGTCCAAAATACCTACGTGGTTCCCCGCTACGGTTCAACGGAAGGTCCTGCCGGCGGACAGATTTTTGTGGACGGAAATGTCATTATCGGCAGTGCCTCTGAAACCGCCTCCCTGCCGAACGTGCGTCAGCTGAATACCGTGCAGGGAAAAATCACCGTCGCCGCCACGGGGAATATCTGGGTCGCCGCTCCCATCCAGGTCTCCGACCGAGATGACAGCGGCGCCTCCTATCCTCGTCAGGCCAACGGTCTGCCGCATCCGGACAACCCCAATGCCCTCGGTCTGGTCGCACGGGGTGTAGTCAAAATCATTGACCCGGGACTGGCCGCCTCCCTCGGAGCCCCGGGGACTGTCGCCGGCGCCGTCTATCAGCCGGTGGCGCTGCTGGACAAAGGTCAGCCGGCCGGTTCACCCTATCGGCATCTGCCCGACCCGATGATTGTCGAGGCCGCCGTCACCGCCTGCGGAGGAGGATGGGGAGCAGAGAACGTCGAGCGAAACGGATACGGCGGACGCAAAGAAGATGCGGGACCGACGGATAACCTGATTGTCCGCGGAATGCTGGCTGAATCCATCCGCGGCGTGGTCGGCGTCATCGGACGAGACGGCTACGTCAAACAATACTACCTCGATGAACGGCTCAGCCGCGGCATCGTCCCGGGCAATCTCTGGTTCAAAGGCAAATACATTCCAATCCCCGGCGGATGGAAGGAAACAGCCCAGCGGCTTCCCTGAGGGAGAAACGGCTATGAAAGGATATCGAACTACAAAACCGGTCATTCGACAGCGCGGCTCAGCCCTGATTGTCGCCGTCGTCCTGCTGCTGATATTGTCCATCTTTTCCATCGGCGTTCTCAAGAGTGCTGAAGGTGCCCATGTTCAGGCCGTCCAGCAGAAGCGGCAGACCGCCGCTCTGGCGGCCGCCGAAGCCGCTTACGAGCGGGCTATGTTCGCAATGAGTCAGCAGCCCGACCTGCTGTCCGCTCTGGCTGCCGGTACCTTCGAAGAAACCCTCTCCTTTCCGGACAGCCAGGGGTCTTATTCCGTTTCCCTGGCCACCTTTCTGCAGGCCAAGCCCATCTTTGAAATCACGGCAATCGGACGCTCCGGCATCTATGAAAAGACCATTCATACCTATGTAGTGCAGGCCATCAACGGCTGGGCCATGGGCAAATGCAAGGCCCCAGTCGGCGGCTCTTCCTTTATTGACGTAGTCTTTGCAACCGGCGAAGTCGTGGATTTGCCGGTGGAAATCAATAAAGAAAATGACAGCCCGGATGTACGCGACATCAAAATCCAGGGATATCCGGTCTTTCTTCGTCCGGTCTATATGGGCGAATCCCGCTATACAGCCGGCGGTCTGGACAAATACGTTTCGGTAATGAATTGCTTCAAAAGCGGCATTTATTTCGACCAGCCCATGCTTCGGATTACGGACAACAGCGGACTGGACAGCAAGATTCAGCGGTTCCGCGATACGACGGATGCCCGATTCCGATTTACGCCTGTAGCCGATGCTCCCGTATTGAAACTGCCTCAGCCGGCGGTTCATCTGGAGTTTTTCGTCGAAAATGGTCTGGGCAAAGTCTGCATCACCAACAACTGCACCGTCCGCGGGTTTATGCAGTCCAAGGACAGTTATACATATGATTTCCGCGTCAAACCCAAAAGCGACGGAGAAGAATTTGAACGCTATCCGATTTACGCCTACCACGTCCGCCGCTCCAATGCGGACACCAACGGCGACCGGTTTATCGTGGACCTGCCGCAAACCTATGTCTCCCAGGAATTCGGAGGGGTTTCCTCCGCTCCCGCCGGACAAATTTTTGTGGACGGAAACGTGATTATCGGAAGCGGACGCACCCTCGGCCAGCAAACCGATGTCATCCAGGGTCAGATTACCATCGTTGCCACCGGCAATATCTGGATAGCCGACTCCCTTACAATATCGGACCAGGACGATTCCGGACGCATCTATCCTCGACAAGCCAACGGCCTGCCGCACCCTGAAAACCCCAATGTTCTCGGACTTATCGCCAAAGGGGTCATCAAAATCGTCGATCCTGGAATGACGGAATACAGTTATGTGGATACTACGCCGAAAGAACCGGCAGGATTCACCTATGTGCCGATTGGAAATCGAGAAAGCGCCGCCAAACCGATTCATGTGCGGCTTCTGCCGAATCCGACTGTCGTGGAGGCCGCTGTTACGGTCGGCGGAGGCGGATGGGGAGCTGAAAACGTAAGAAGAAACAACTACGGCGGAAGAAAAACGGTGAATGCCTACAATGACCAGCTGATTTTGCGAGGCAGCATTACTGAAGCCGTGCGAGGAGTTGTGGGTGTGGTAGGGCAGGACGGATATTTGAAATCCTATTATTGGGACGAACGCCTGCTGACAGGCATCCTGCCCGGCAATATCTGGCTCAAAGGCAAGTATGTGCCGGTGCCGGGCGCCTGGACGGAAACCCAAACCGCTCTGGCTCAATAGACAGGAAAACCTATGCTGACGGCTGTAAAACAAAAATATCGTTCTCTGCTGGAACGGCTGGAAATGAACGCCGTCGAATGGGCCGGACTGGATATCGGCTCCTCTTCGGTCAAACTGGTCAAGGGAACCTGGCGGAACCGAAAGTTCACCGTCACGGGGGCCTGTCAGTTTGACCTGCCGCCCGCTCAGAACCCTCAAAATCCAGATGACGCTTCCGTAACGGAGGCCGTTCGCCGATGCCTGAATACGGCGGACTTAAACACTCCCTACGTGGTCTGCGCCCAGAGCGGACCGGAGGTCGTCACCCGTTCTTTCCGCTTTCCTCTCATCCCGCAGGAAGCGCTCAGCAAGGCCGTAGAGCTTGAAGCCCAGCAGATGAGCCCCTTTGATGCCGACCAGAGCATCGTGGCCTTTCAAACCGTCCGCTCTTCCGCCGAAGGGCATCAGGGCTTTCTGGTCGTTGCCATGCGCGACGCCGTCGAACGAACCATTCGCCGGGTTCACAGCGCCGGCGGCAAAGTGATGCTGATGGATGTCGAAGGACTGGCGGCGATGAACTGCCTGTGCCACTGCATCCCGCAGGACGCCTCCTCCTGCCGAACCCTCATCCATCTGGGCCATCGGTTTATCACCGTCACCATTCTCGGGGACAACGGCATCCCGTTCATCCGGGACTTGACCTATGCCGGTTTCGACATAATGGACTCCATCCGCCGGCAAACCGGTCTGGACGAAGAAACCATTCGACAATCTCTCTTCGGACAGATGGATTCGATTCCGCCGCAGATCTCGGCGGCCCTGAAAAACGCCGCCGCCCGATGCCTGAACGACATCAGCGATACGCTCCGCTATTATGTAACGCAAAATCCCGACTGCCAGGTCAACAAGCTCTATTTATCAGGCGGATGGGCGATGAGTCAGCCGTTTACGGAACTTATGGCCGGCACACTGGGTGTAGAGACGGAAGTATTTAATCCCTTCCGCTTTCTGAATCTCCAGAGCCCGCCGGCCCAGGAAGCTTTACTGAAACTGGCCGGTCCGGTTTTCACGGTTGCAGCTGGATTGGCCATGAGGACCTTCTGATGCAATTTCGGATTGATTTATTACAGGGACAGGGATTGCCGAAAAGGAGCCGGCCGGGCGCTATTGCCCTGGCCGCCGTGCCCTTTGTCATTCCGCTTCTGGCAACCGGTCTTCTGGCCGGCCAATGGCTCAGCCATGCAGCCCTGATGAGAACCGAACTGGCCATCCATCGGCAAAACCTCCAGCATATTGCCGAACATGCCGAAGACCTCCAGCGGTACGAAGCCGTTCAGCAGAACATCCTGGCCGCACGTCACCGCATCAAAACGGTGCAGGACGCCCTGCGGCTGGAAATGCCGCTCTCGCCCCTGCTGGCCGAACTGGTGCAGACGCTCCCGCCGGAGGTGTTCTTTACGGAACTGGATATCGCCTACCAGCCCGTCCGCCGCAAAATAACGGACCCCAAAAACAATCAGGTATCCTATATCCAGGTCATCCAGCGCACCCTTCGGCTGACCTTGGCGGCTCCGAACCGCCCCGAAAGCGATCAGGCCGTCAACGGCTACATTCAGAAACTTCGGTCGGCCCCCTGCCTGTCCTCCGTGGCTCAGGAAATCCAAATCCAGTCCCGGCAGGAGGCAACCGATTCACAAAATCTTCTCCTGTATGAAATCCGATGTCCTTTGATTGAACAAAAATAAAAACGGATCAACCTTATGATTTTCAAAAGTCGAAAATACTGGATTTATGTGGCCTGCGTCTGGGGCCCCTGGCTTCTGCTGGCCGCAAGCTTCTATACCCTGGTGCTCACCCCTCAGACCGAGCGTCTCAAGGCAGTCCATCAGGACCTCACCGTCAGCAGCGACCGGGTCAGCGTCGCCCGTCTGGCCTCTCAGCCGGATACGCAGCAGCGCCAGCAGGAACTGCTGAATGAACTGCAGCAGCGAATCGACGATTTCCTGGTGCCCTCAGGAAAACAGGACAAAGTCCTCTTTGAAATCAGCCGGCTGGCCAATACCGCCGGTCTGAGTGAATACGCCGGCAAAACGCGCGAGGATGTCTGGGCGGCGGAGGATTCCGGCCAGACCAAACTCAAACGCATCTGGCAGACCATCACCTTCCGCGGCACTTTCCAGCAGTTTGCATCCTTCGTCAATGCCCTCGAACGAAGCCGACCGACGGTCTTTGTGGAAAGCGCCTCCATCGAACGAAGCCGCCAGCAGTCCAAACTGCATTCCGCAAAACTCCTCGTATCGTTTCTGATACAGCCGGATTCCTCGGCCCCTGCGGCCGTGTCTTCTATTCTCAGGGAGGAACCTTCTTTATGAAGACCTTTGCAATCACCAATCAAAAAGGAGGATGCGGGAAAACCACGACCGCCGTCAATCTGGCGGCGGCGCTGGCCTCACGCGGCTATCGAACGCTTCTGGTGGACCTCGACCCGCAGGGACACGCCACGCTGGCCTTCGGACTTCAGCCCGATACACTCGAACAGACCATCTACGAGGCCCTGGTCAACCCGCAGGTTCTTTTCGAGCGAATCCTGCAGCCGACATGCCTGCCGACGCTTCTGCTGGCCCCCAGCAACGTCCTGCTGTCCGGAGCCGAATCCCAGCTGCTCCGAATGACCGACCGGGAATATGTGCTCCGCCGTCTGCTTCAGGAGACAGCCGCCCGGTTTGACTACTGTGTGATCGACTGCTCCCCCTCGCTCAATCTTTTGACGCTCAATGCCATGGTGGCCGCCGACGAACTGATTATTCCCGTCCAGACGCAGTATTATGCCCTCGAGGGGCTGCGTCAGGTGATGGAAACCGTGGACGTCGTTCGCGAGCGGTTTGCTCCGAATCTGCGCATTCGGGGCATTCTGCTGACTTTGGTGGAACGAAGAACGCTCCTGAGCCGGCAGGTCGAAGAACAAATGCGCGACTACTTTGGTCCGCTGGTCTTCCGGACTGTGATCCATCGGAATGTGCGTCTGGCCGAAGCCCCCAGTGCGGGTCAATCCGTCATCACCTACGCACCGCAAAGCTTCGGCGCTCTTGAATATCAATCCCTAACGGATGAGTTGACCTATGAAACCCAAAACCGGACTGCACAAGAAAGTTGCCTTTATATTTGAAGGAGCTCCGATTCCGTCGGCAGCTCCGGCCGCCGCAGTCGGACCGGCTCCGGCCGCCGCTGCTGCGGACGCGAACACCTATACCCCGCAGCCCGCACCGGCCTCCTCCGGAGTCTCGGCACCGTCAGCCGCTCCCGCCGCCCGACCGGCCTCCGCCAAAGAGACACGATCCCCCGCCGGGGCGCGTACCCGCAAAAAGAACAAAAAAGACGCCAAACAAACCCAGATGCTGATTCTGGTCGGCGTTTTGTCCTTTGTTCTGATTGCGGTCCTCCTTTTTGTGTTCCGCACACCGGCAGCACCCCCCAAAAAAGCGGCTGCCGCGGTCCCGTCTGAAAACTCCGCGCCTTCGACCGCTGAAACAGCCAAATGGGTCCGGCCGGAACCCTGGCCCGAACAGATTCGCGACCCGATGGCGCCGGATGCAGCCGCCCGAACCCCTGACGGCGGCACGGGCACGCCCAGCTGCATCGTGCGGGGCATTGTCTTCAGCCAAACCAATCCGTCCGCTATCATCGGAAATCAGATTGTCTGTGTAGGAGATACGATCAACGGAATCAAAATTGTCAGCATTACCAAAGATGCTGTTGAATTTGAGAAGGACGGCAAACGCTGGACCCAGACCGTCCAGCCGTAAGCAGCCGGCATCGTTCGAAAGGATAACAGGATGGAAAAGACAGGAAACAAGACCCTTTGGAAAATCATTTTGCCGGCCGGCCTTTTGCTTCTGCCGGCACTCGCTGCATGGGGACAGGACGCTGTGCAGACGGAGGACCCCGCCGGAATGCGGGCCGAACGCCTCAGTCCTGTTCAGCAGCGCATGCAGCAGACCGTCAGCGTGGACTTTCGGGACACTCCGATTGACGATGTGCTGCGCATTCTGGCCCGACAGGCCAACGTCGACATCATCAAAAGCCCCAAAGTAGAGGGAACTGTAACAGCCACCCTGAATGATGTCCCTCTCGGTGAGGCCCTGACCAACATCCTCGAAGCCCACGGATACAGCTATGTCGCCACGGAAAACATGATTCGGGTCATGCCCACCAGCGACATCGTTGATGTGCGGGAGAAAGTCATCAGCCGCGTCTATCGGATTACCTATGCCGACGTCAAAGACGTGGAGGCGGCCCTTCGCAAGTTCGTCACCGAACAGGGCTCTATCTCCGCCAACCCCGGAACCAGCAACATCATCGTCACGGATGTGGAAAGCAAAATCAAGGCGATCGATTCCTTCATTGAAGAAATCGACCGCATTACCCCGCAGATTCTTGTCGAGGCCAAAATCTACGATATTTCCTCGCGTGCCAACCTGGATTTAGGCGTCGAATGGCAGATGGGAACCAACACCCTCTATGATCTGGAGGGGACCTCGTACTCCAATGGTACAGCAGTCTCCGGCGCCATCGGCAACGCCGTGCAGGGTACTGTAACCAACCCGGCCATCACTAGTGTTTTCTCCGGCGATGTCGGAAAAACCTCCAGCACCGACGGCATCTTTCGCTTCGGCATTCTTAATGACCACGTTCGGCTCGATGCCGCCCTGAAAGCCAAACAGGAAGACATTCGGGCCAAACTGCTGGCCAACCCGCGCATCCTCGTGCTGGACAATGTGCAGGCCGAAATCAAAATCGTCGAAGAGTTTCCCTATCAGGAGCTAACGGAAAGCAGCGGCGGCGGCAGCATCGGCACCACGGCCTTCCGCGAAGTCGGCATTGAGCTGCGTGTTGTGCCCCACCTGACCCGCGACGGCCTCATCCGGCTGCTGCTGAATCCCAAATTCAGCGTCCGTACCGGCGAAGTTGTCATCACCGGCATCAGCAATCCCATCCCGCAGCCCATCATCGCCAGCCGGGAAACCATGACCACCGCCCTGATTCGGGACGGACAGACCGTCGTCATCGGCGGCTTGAAAAAACAGGATGTTTCTCAGCAAATCAACAAAATCCCACTGTTGGGCAATCTGCCTCTGGTGGGCTTCCTTTTCCGTTCTGAGGGCGAAAGCACCATGAACAGTGAACTGGTGATTTTTATTACCCCCACAATCGTGAAAAATCCAATCCTCAGCGAGGAAGAACAGCGGCATCTGGCCAACACCGTCTTTTCAACGCCGCAGGCCCCTCAGCCGCGCATCAAGAGTGAAACCCGCTGAAAGCATCAATCAGACCAATTTAAGAGCCGTCGGAATCGTCTTTCCGGCGGCTTTTTTTCTGCGTCTCCATCTCCTTCAGCAGCCGCTGCCACGTCCGGATATGCCCCTGCTCATCTTCCTGATTCTTCCGCAGCATCCGCCGGGATGCCTCCTCCCAGGGCGCCGCCTCAAGCAGCCGGCTGTAATGCTCAACCGCCTTGGATTCGACCCAAATGCCTGTCTTCAAAATCCATCTCGCCCCCGCCCAGCGAGACCCAAGCCCGAACACAACCCCAACTCCCTGCCAGAACAGCCGCAAAGGGCTCGGACGAAAACCGTATTCGTACAATTGCGTCTGAAAATCCTGCAAATGAGTCAGTTCATTGCACATCGCCGCAATCAGTTCTCGATTGAGCTCCGTCGGCTCCGACCCGATTTGAAGCCGATAAATCGTCGTCGCCATCAACTCCAGCGAATGCAGCGTCCGCAGGGCCCGGGCAATCTTCTTTCGTCCCTCCGGACTCAACTGCTCTCCGCGAAACACCACATCCTGCCGCCACAAAAGAGGCCGCAGCACCTCCACCTCCGCTCCTGCCGACCGTTCGTCCGCAGGCCGGGATTCGCCCTGACTGCGGCGAAGATGCTGACGGGCCTGCACGCGAACGAAGGCCTCATCGTACCGCTTCCTTTCCTCCGGCGTTTGCGGAACAAGGGCCGGAACCGGACGGGGTTTTCCGGTCTGCGGGTCCACCGCCACAAAGGTCAGATACGCCGTTGTCGCCAAGGCCCGGCGGCCCTGCTGCGGATTTTCACAATACACCTCCACCGCCACCTCCATCGAGGTACGGCCGGCATAGCTGACCACCGCATCCAGCATCACCTGATCGCCGATTTGAATCGGACGTTCAAACTGAATCGTATCCATCGCCGCCGTTACCACCGGCCCGCCCGCATGCCGCTGGGCCGCCATCGAAGCCGCCATATCAATCTCGGCCGCTACCGCTCCTCCGAAGGCCGTCCCAAACGGATTGGCCTGGTTGGGCATCAGCAGAAACCGCGTTTGAACCCGGCTGTCTGCAGGTGTTTTTGAAGGACGGTTTGTATTGTCAGAGAACTCTGCCATTTTACGGCTCCTTATGTTGTTCTGCGTCTGATAATATAGCAGAAAAACCTCGAGAAAAAAGAAAAGATTCTTTGATATTTCCTATTCTTTCCGCTTATACGACACCCAGAAATAGCCGATAGGATTATCAGACGTTCTTTCCGAGTTTGAAAAGGGAACTTGATATGCAGACAATTCCTTCCTTGGAAATACCCGCCTGCTTTATGCAGCCGGACGCCAAACGGGCCATTGATGTCATCAAATACGGAGTCATCACCGTGACTCCGCAGACCCGTCTTTATCAGGCCCTGGCCTGCATTGTCGATCTGAATATCAGCGGCCTGCCGGTGGTGGACAAATCCATGCACCTGCAGGGCATCATCACGGAAAAAGACCTTCTGGCCATGCTCTATGAAAAACAAACCACCAGCGGTCTGGTTGAAAGCTACATGCACAGAGAGGTTGTCTCTTTTCCGGCCGAGACGCTTCTGGAAGAAATCTGCAATTGTCTGATTCAGAATCCCTTCCGACGTGTGCCGATTACACATCGCGGAAAAGTCGTCAGCGTCATCAGCCGCACAGACCTGGTCCGCGTGAATGTGCATAAATTCCTTCCCGAACAGGAACCCGCTCCGAAACCGCCTTTTCCCGCCCGGCAGCTGATGATCAAGGGCCTCATTACCGTCCGCCCTGAAAGCTCGCTCGGCGAAGCCCTTTCCCTGATGGCAGACTACTCCATCAGCGGCCTGCCGGTCGTCGAAGAAGGAATGTATCTGGTCGGAATCATCACCGAAAAAGACCTGATGCCTTATTTCTACAGCCAAACCATCCCGCCGGCCCGAGTCGGAGAAATTATGACAACCGATGTGACCGTCTTCTCCCCGGAATCAAGCGTCTTTGAAATCACCGAATGCCTCATCCACAACAACTTCCGGCGTGTGCCGATCGTCAAAGACGGTGTGTTGGTCGGCCTGGTCAGCCGCGCGGATGTCATCCGCTACATCCTGCGGAATCTCACCCGCATCAGCCACTATCGGGCTGTCCAAAAAGTCAACCAACTGATTCCGTAAGAGCCGCCTACCTCTTCTTGAAACACTCGTTTTTCAGTCGGGCGGGATGGTTGGTTGTAATCCCCCTCGCCCCCAAACGAATCATCCGCTCCGCCGTTCGGCAGTCATCCACCGTCCAGACATAAAAATCGTATCCGGCCTTTCGAACCGCCCGGGCAAAGGCCTCATCCACCCCTTCATAGTTGACACTCAGCCCGTCAATACCTTTTTCCCGGATAAAGTCAATCAAGTTCGGCGAATGCGGAATGGGTTTTCCAGTCTCTTTGTCTTTCTCCGTCCCCACCAGCCAATAAACCGGAATATCCGGCATCCGCTGTTTGCTCTGAACCAGCACATCCGGGTCGAAACAAATGATGACAATCTGCCCACGCTTGCCGCTTTTCTCAACGGCCTTTTTCAGATACGGCAAAATCTCCCCCTTGCATTTAATTTCAATCAGCTGCTTTTTCCCATCCGGTACCAGTTCCAAAACCTCCTCCAGTGTCGGAATCCTCTGTCCGGCGAATTGTTCTCCCTTCCATCGGCCGACATCCAGGGTCCGCAGTTCCGCCAGCGTCTGTTCGCTCACGCGCCAGTCCGCGCCGGCCGTCCGTTTGGTATTCGCATCGTGAATCACCGCCAGCTGATGGTCCGCCGTCAGATGCACATCCACCTCCACGGCATCCACCCCCTGTTCCCAGGCCAGCCGAACCGCCGCAAGTGTATTCTCCGGTGCCTCATACGAAGCCCCCCGATGGGCGATAACCTCCGCCTGCCGAGCACATCCTGCCGTCATCAGAACCCCCAAAAGACAAACAAATAAACTCCTGTCCCAACCCATCCGGAACATAACACCATATCTCCTTTTTCTCAACAATCCGCCGAAGCAGACCAACAAAGTAAGATTCCCACCCAAGCACCTTTACCATACAGCGTGAGGGGCAAAAAGGCAAGACTATCCCGCCTCTTATTCAACGAAGCTTTCAGCGAAAAAAAAGACGGGAATCTAAACCGTTTAACTAAATTTTGTCAGATGCCGCCCGCTTGCGCGGGTTCGAAAACCAATCGACAATCCTACGAACAGACGCGTCCGCCGCCCCCTTCAAAGTCCGGCAAGAAAAACAGCTCCGGGCATGAAGCCCTGGAAACAGAGATTGCCTGCATCTTTCACTCGTCACTCTTGCACAATCCCTCGTCATTCCCGCGGCTTGTTCTCCAAAGCTTTGGCGAAGCAGGAAGGCAGGAAATCCAGGCCTTTGGGTACAGATTTGTCAGACGCTCTGAGAATAAGCAGAGTGAACCGAACCGGACTGGGCCGAATGGTTTTTCAGAATCTCTTCCGCCCATCTCATCTGGTCCGGCATCATCAGGGTGGGAACATGCTCGCGCCCGATCGTGGTGGCGATTTGGTAGCGGCAGCAGCGGGTAAAATCTCCCCGGCAGTAGGTCTCTTTGAGATAAGCCGTCAGATGTCGCCGCTGAACCACTTCTTCCGCATTAAAAAACGGACATTTTGCCAGAAATTGACAATCTGCCATAAATCGGGTCCTTACAATTCACTTTATCGGCCCAGGAAGACCCATTCTGAACATCGGTTGTTTTCCTACACGACTTTAGAGGTCTAAATACCCTTATTTTCGGCCCGTCCGCTTTACATCGGTGTATATAAGCAGAAAAAACTTGCAACAAACACCCATTTTGGCTATCATAGAAACCGGTTGCCGAAAGAATAGATTGTTTTCTCCACCGATACGAGGGGTTCATGAAAGCAAAAGCCGACCTTCGAAAGTTCATCGCCGCAATCTTTTTGATTTATTTTTCCTGCCTTCCAAGCCGGACTTTTGCCAAAAAAATCATGGCCCATTATATGCCCTGGTATCAATCTCGGCCCGTCAGCGGGTTCTGGGGCTGGCATTGGCATATGAATCATTTCAGCCCGCCGGACACCCTCGCCTCTCACTATCGTCCCCTTCTGGGCCCCTACGACTCCAAAGACCCGCACCTGCTGGCTTCTCAGGCCCTTCTGCTCAAATTCGCCGGAATCGACGGCGTGATCATTGACTGGTACGGCATCGAAACCTTCTGGGATTACGGACGCATCCGCGACGCAACCCAGGCCCTGATTCCGCACCTGAAAAAAGCCAATTTGACCTTCTCCATCTGCTACGAGGACCAGACGGTCAAAAACATGCTCAACAATGGATATTTCCCCGACCGCGCCGCAGCCGTCGCCCACGGCGTCCAGGTCATGCAATGGCTCCAGACCAACTATTTTACAGACCCCGCCTATCTCAAACTGGACGGCCGCCCGGTCCTGCTTTGCTTCGGTCCCCAGTTTTTCACCGCCTCTGAATGGACCACCCTCTTTGCGGGTCTGGACCCGAAACCGCATTTCTTCCCCCTGCAGTATCACGTTCTGCCGGATACGCTTCGGACGGGAGAGTTCGGCTGGCCGGAGCCCGCCTACGGTACCTCCGGCGTCATCTCCCGGCTGAATGCCTTCTACACCCGCGCCGCCACATCCGGCTGGGGCTCCTTTATCCCGGCCGCCTTCCCCCGATTTCACGATATTTACGCAGAAGCCGGAGTCGGCCCCTCCTATGGATATATCGACGCACAGAGCGACTACGGCACGTACGGCACTTCCACCTATTCCTACACACTGGAACGAGCCCTCCAAAGCAGTGCCCAGATTCTTCAGATTGTCACCTGGAACGATTACGGAGAAGGCACTATCATTGAACCCACACAGGAAGACGGATACCTATTCCTCGAAATCACACAGGCCCTCTGCAAACAATACCTCAACGCTAATCTCCGCTATACGCCTGCCGATTTACGGCTGCCCGTGCGGCTTTATACCCTGCGAAAAACCTATCAGGCCGACCCCGTCAAAATGAGTCGGCTGGCGGAGGCCGAAGATTGTCTTTTCTTAGACCGGCTGGCGGAGGCCGAACTGCGTATGAATCAGCTCGACTGCCCGGCATTCCTTCTCAGTGATTTCAACGCGGACTGCCGGATTAATCTGGCAGACTTTGCCTCCCAGGCGTCCGCCTGGCTCAGCACCCCGGGGCAGACCCGCTGGAATCCGAATTGCGACATTAATACCCCTCCGGATGGACGCATTGATATCCTTGATTTACTGATTTTCACAGAGCAGTGGCTGACAGCGGGTCTATAACTTAGATTATCCGGTTAATTCGGATACACATTAACTTTAATAAGCAAAATCAGGAAAGTTTTTCCTATTTTTTCGCTCTAATTCCGGCAAGACCTGTCTCTATGTACTATGGAGCGACACAGAAACTCTCAAAACGGCTTTTTCGCCGATTCGGTTAAATCCGAAAAGTTATGAGTGGTCAGAAAAACACATTGTTTATTGAATTGTACTCCAGAGAGCAGAAGAAAATCTTCCTGTATATCCTCAGTATGGTTCACCGCCGCTCCGATGCCGAAGACATCATGCAGCAGACCGCCGCCGACATGTGGCGGCTTTTTGACCGATTCGAAAAAGGAACCAACTTCGCCTCCTGGGGCATCGAAATCGCCCGCTATCGAATCCTCAGCTATCGAAAAAAACAAAACAAAAACCGCCTGTTTCTCAGCGAAGAAGTGTACAGCCGGATTGCCGAGGAGCTTCAGCGGCAGGAATCCTCCTCCGACAAACGAACCAAAGCCCTCGAAGGGTGCCTGAAAAAATTAAAAGAATCCGACCGGCGGCTTCTGTCGATGCACTATGAAGGCAACCTCAATTACGGAAAAATCGCCGAGCAGCTGAATCTGTCCAAACTCGGCATCTACAAGGTCATGGCACGAATCCATACGGCGCTTCGCCGATGCATCAACCAGACCCTTTTGCTGTGGGAAACCAATGGCTGACCGTTATAACCCATTCGAATTTGCTGAATTCGTCCTGATGGCTCTGCAGGGCGACATCCAGACTGAACAAATGCTTCAGCTGGATGAAATGATGAAGACGCAGCCGTCCTGTGTCCGCGCTTATGTCGAACTGATGGAGTTGTGCACAGAGCTGTCCTCCCTCGGCAGTGTGGAAATTCCCCCGGCGCTCGGTGATTCCGCCGGCAGTCAGGATATGCTGCTGTCTCTGTTGGCCGAAGAGGAAAAAACCGCTCCGGCCGTCGAAGTCCCCAGACAAGAAATTCCGCAGGAACCAATGCCCGCCCCCGAATCCAAACAGAAAAAAACCAAACCCAGCAAGCTGTCTTTCATTTGGCTGGCGGCCAATGCCGCCGCCATTGTCCTGGTAATTGTCCTGCTGAAACTCCTCCCCAAGCCCCCGGTGATGGATGTAGCCACCCTGGTCGATCAGCTTGGGACGCAATGGACACAGCCCGGCCCCGCCCGGGAAAACGGAAGCCGCCTGTGGACCGATGAAGGTCCGCTCACCCTCCAGCAGGGACTGGTCAAAATCCGCTACGATACCGGCGTAAACCTCCTGATCGAAGGTCCTGCCTGCTTTACCATTCAGCCGGCCGGCGTCTTTCTCGAATACGGACGGCTGTACGCCGCCGTTTCCCCGGCTGGCAAGGGCTTTCGGGTCGAAACGCCGCGGTCGCAATTCCTTGATTACGGAACTGAATTCGGCATCCTGACCCAGAAAGACGGAGCCGCGGAGCTGCACGTCATTCGGGGAATGGTGGAGTTATATACCGGCTCCCGCGGCCGATTCCTGAGTCGTCAAATGGTCTCTGAACAAAAAGCCGTTCGCTACATTCCCCAAACAGACCAGATTCAGAACATCCCCGTCCAAAAGGAGGCGTTCGTCCGCTCCATCCATTCCGCCAGCAATATGATCTGGCGGGGAAAAATGTCCCTCAGTCTGGCCGACATTGTCGGCGGCGGAAACGGTTTTGAAGGAGGACTTCCCAACGTCGGTTTCGATGCCGCCACCGGAAAAAAACAAACCCGTCTTTCCAGCTGTTATCCGTTCGAAGGTCCCGCCGGCTTTCGCAAAGTTCTCGACCATCCTTTCATCGACGGCGTCTTTATCCCCGCCGCCGCAGGCCGAAAAACACCGATTGCTTCCGAAGAAACCATCACGGCCTCTTTCCCCAGCGCAGCCGAACGGCTCTGGGGCTATATCTTCAACGGCGCCTTTCATCAGGGGACTCCGTATGACCGAACGCCCCTGAAGCTGGGCGGCCGGATTTACGGAACGCCCGAATATCCGGCCCTTACCATCCATTCGAATCAGGGCATCACCTTCGACCTGGCGGAAATCCGAAAAGCCCTGCCGGGACTGTCCATTGCCGCCTTTCGGGCCGCGGTTGGCATCTCCCAGACCGCAACGGAAGCGCTGGAAAGCAGGACGGCCCAAACAGATTCTCCCGAACAGTTTGACGCGGACCATTCGGAAGCTGACTTCTGGGTCCTCCTGGACGGTCAGACAGTCTATCATCGCCGGCTGTCCAGCCGAGAGGATGCAGAAGATTTGAATATTCCTATTCCCGAATCCTTCCGGTTCCTGACGCTGGCCGTAACGGAATCCGATGACGGCATCTCCTATGACTGGGCACTCTTCGGACGGCCGGAACTAACGCTCGAACCGGCGGAAAAATAACAGACCGGCACCCGGAGCACGGACCAAAGAGCCGACCGGCTCCGGAAGCCGTCGAATCCAATGGTTGGATTCGAAAATGAGTGGGTCATACGGCTCATTGTAGCGGAGGAAGACGATGAAAACAAAGAATTCGGCAAAAACGTGGGCAATCCTGGCGGTACTCGGCCTGTTCGCCGCAGGTCCGGCATTCGGGGCAACCATTCTGATTGATTTGGGCAATGCGATTTCCTGGCGCGGCGTGGATGTGCCGAACCCGGATGCCAACGGCCACTATTGGAACAGCGTCTGGAGCGGTGCGTACTACCCCGGTTTGGTGGACATCAACGGAAACGTCACCAGCATTAACTTCGGATTCTCTTCGGCAGGCGGCACCGACAGCTACAACGGCCCGGCCGGTGTGACTTCCAATCCGCCTACGCCGGCCCAAATCGCCGCGACGGACATTGATGCCGCCGCTCTGGGCAATCTGGGCGTCAAGGAGGCCGCGATGGACTACTATGTCAATTCCACCTTTGAGATTCAGGGACTGGACCCGGCTAAAAAATACAACCTGACCTTCTTCGGCTCCCACAAGTTCAGCCCCGACACCACCACCGTCTATTCCGTCTATACCGACAATACCTATACCACGCTGGTCGCTTCCGTCACGCTCGATGTGCAGGATGCTATGTATCCATGGCTGCACAACCGGGACAAAGTCGCCGTCCTGACGGGACTGTCGCCGCAGATGTACAATATCTTGTATGTCAAGTTCGCCGGATTAACCGGTGTCGAGGGGTACCTGAATGCCCTCCAGATTGAGGAAGTCCCCGAACCGGCAATGATGTCCCTGATGCTTCTCGGAGGCCTCCTGGCCCGCAAACGCTCTCGATAATTTGTCTCAAACAGGGACGAACATGCGAAAACTGATAGAGGAGATGACTATGAGAATGCAGAAATTTTTATTCGGGCCCGCAGCGGCTGTCCTGCTGGCAGGCATTCTGAGCTCGGCCGTGTTCGGCCAAACGATTCTGATTGACTTCGGCAATGCCTCCTCCTGGCGGGGTGTCACCACCCCCAGCCCGGACCTCAACGGACACTACTGGAACAGTGTCTGGAGCGGCGCCTATTATCCGAACCTGCTGGACATTAACGGCAATCCCACCTCCATTCACTTCGGCTTTGCCATCGGAGGAGCCGGCGGCACCGACAGCTACAACGGCCCGGCCGGCGTCACCTCCAATCCGCCTACACCGGCCCAGATTGCCGCCGCTGACATCGATGCCGCCGCACTGGGCAACCTCGGCATCAAAGAGGCCGCTATGGATTTTTATGACTCCTCCAGATTTGAAATTCAGGGGCTGGACCCGACCAAAACCTACAACCTGACTTTCTTCGGCTCGCACAAGTACAGCGACGATGATACGACCGTTTATTCCGTCTGCACGGACAACACGTATTCATCCGTGGTTGCCTCCGCGTCCCTGAAGGTGGCGGACGCCCCCAACAGCCCCAATCACAACCGCGACAAGGTCGTCACCATCAGCGACCTCGACCCGCAGACTTTCAACATCCTGTATGTCAAGTTTGCCGGCATCAACGGAAACCTCGGCTATCTGAACTGCATGCAGATTGAAGAAGCCCTGCCGGTCAAGGCCCGCAGTCCCCTCCCGCGGGCAGCCGCCAAAAACGTCCCGCTGAACACCCACTTAACCTGGACGGCCCCCAGCGCCTACACGCCGTCCCGCTATGTCCTTCGGTTCCGTGTTCGCGGGGCCGCAGACCCCAACTGGCTGGTGGTTGATCCGGTGCAGGATTTGGCGATTGACAGCGACCCGACGACGACCGAGGCGGCTGTGCCAATCTCCCTCGATTACAGCACAACCTATGAATGGAAAGTATCCTCATTCAAAGCCGGAGACCCGAACGAATTTGAAGGACCCATCTGGTCGTTTACCACGGTTCCGGCACTCCAGGTCAGCGCCGGTCCGAATATTCTTACCTGGCTGACCGGCGGCACTGCAGCTGTGAACCTGAACGGCTCTGTCGGGTGCCAGTGCAGCCCCACGGTGGCCTGGTCTGTGGTTTCCAAGCCCGCCGGCTCGAATTGTGTGATTGCAAACCCTGCTTCCGCCGTTACGTGGGCCTCGCTGGATAAGACCGGTACCTATGTCCTGAAACTGTGGGCTCGAGACAATTCTATCCCGATTGAAAACGAAAACACCATGGAAATTCAGGTCTTCGCGGACGCCTGTCAGGCCGCCAAAGCCAGCCCGGCCGGGTATATCCCCCTGCCGCACGATTCCAACAGCGACTGCCGGGTGGATTTGGAAGACTTTGTCCTGTTTGCAACGGACTGGCTGGAGGATTTGTCGTTAACGCAGAATCTCGAGTATTAATTCAGAAACCCCGCCAAAAACAACCAAAAAACGGGATGTCGGCCATAGGCCGGCATCCCGTTTGATTGGGCGGTACAGGACTTGAACCTGTGGCCTCCTGCTTGTAAGGCAGGCGCTCTCGCCAACTGAGCTAACCGCCCGAGGGTCTATCCAGTTTACCCGCTAAAACCAAAAAGTCAAAAAGAAACCCGCTTTTCCCGTATTGGAAGGGAAAAAGCGGGTTTCCGTGTCTCTCACCCTCCCCTGATAAAAACGCGTTTTTATCCTCTCCTGCGATTTTTTGAGATGAATCGCAGCAGCAAACCGCCCAGTCCCAGCAGCATCATCGAGGCGGGCTCCGGGATCAAAACCAGCGCAATCTGATTGCCGCCCTGATAATTGTAATCAATCCGATAGCCGGCCGGCAGTTTAATAATCTGGCCGAACTCGCTGCCGTCCAGCTGCCCGTATTCCGCAAACACATACGCCGGCTCATGCAGCATTCCCGCCCAGTGTAAATCCAGCGTCGCATTGGAAATCGACAGAATCCCCTCCGCTATCAGCCGGGTGCAGTCGCCGGGCATAATGCCGCCCTCCAGCTGAATCTGCAGCAGCCCGTCCAAAGAAACATCCCCGCCGACAGACAAACTGCCCATCATCACTCCCGGCGCCAGAATCCCGCCCGGCTCTACAAACACATCCGCCTCGATGCGTCCGACACCTCCCAGCAGCGCAGCCGTTCCGACCGTATAATTTCCGCCGTTGATGTGCTGACCGTTTACCAGCAGTTTCCCGCCCGTTACGGATGTGGGCCCTGTATAATCATTCCGCCCTGACAGACTAAGTGTTCCGCTGCCGCCCTTGACAAGCGAACCGCCGCCGGTAATCGTGCCGGCAAACGACCCGCTGGTGCTTACCGTCAAGGTCCCGCCGCCCAAAGCGATCGTCCCGCCGGCTGAACCGCCGCCGTTTAAAACAGCGGCCGTCTGATTATATCCGGCCAAATCCAGCACAGTTCCTGCTGCATTCGCCAAAGATACAGTCGTTCCAGCCGGCAGAGCGTTGTTTCTTCCGATACGCAGAGTGCCTCCGCTGATTGTAGTGGAGCCGCCATATGTATTGGCACCGGACAGAACCAGCGTACCGGAGCCGACTTTTTCCAGCGAACCGCTGCCCATAATAACCCCTTCAAATGAACCGCCGCCGAGCGTCAATCGGCCGCCGCCGGACAAGACCATTCCGCCCCCATCCAGCGAAGAGAATGTCTGGTTGTTCACCCCCAAATCCAGATACGTTCCGGAGGCCATCGTCACATCTGTTGAAACCGGCAGACGGTTGTGTCCCCCGCTCAGAACAACCGTACCTCCACTGATTGCGGTCGGCCCATTGTACGTATTGGCCCCGGTCAGAACGAGGGTCCCTGTTCCGCTCTTGACCAATGACCCGGTCCCGGAAATCACACCGGCAAAGGTGCCGCTGCCGACGGTCAGTTGTCCGCCGCCCAAAGCGACTGTTCCGCCGCTTGCTCCGCCGCCGTTCAGGGCGGCAATCGTCTGGTTATATCCGGCCAAATCCAGCGTTGCTCCCGCTGCATTCGCCAGCGTTACCGACGTGCTTGTCGGCAGTCGGTTGTTTCCGCCCAGCTGAAGCGTGCCGCTGCTGATATTCGTGGCCCCCTGATAGGTATTGCTCCCGGACAATCGCACGGTTCCGGAACCGGTTTTGGTAATCCCGCCCGTTCCGCTGATGGCATTCGTAAACGAAACAGTGCTCGAACCGGCTGCCGTCAGCGTCGCATCCAAATCCAGCTGAATCGTGCCGGAAAAGGTCGAAGAGCCGCTCGTATGATTGCTTCCTAACACCGCGTTGACATTCGCACTGGGATAGCTGCGCACATGCAGATTTTTCGTGACAGCCGCCCCGGAGGCATCCGTCAAAAGCCGGGCCCACGCCCCATCCGTCACCCACTGGTCGCCGCCGATATTCAGCGTGCCCGTACTGGTCCCGAGTGCATCGCCGCTTGTCCCCGCATAGCGCACCAGCAGCGTCCCCTGCCGCAGATAGAACGGACTGGATACGCTGCTCGGACCGTCCAGACGCACGGCGCCTGTGTCGATATCTATCGGATTCACAGAATTGATAACCGGCGCATACGAGCCTATAAATCCGCCGCCGCTGCTCCAGCCGATTGCCAGTGTACTGCCGCCGGCGGTATAAATATTCAGCCCTGAACGCAGCAGTTCAATCTCCGGATAAATCAGATTGACGCCCGCTCCGCCCTGCGCATAACTGAAAATCGCATTATAGGAACCCTCCACCGAATACGGGTCCAGGCGAAGCGGTTTATAATCCGTGTAAACCGTCCAGCCCGTGTAGTTGAAGACCAGCTGTCCCAAGCCGTTGGACATTGTCGCTGTCTGGATAGGCATCCCCATCCCAACCGGACTGTTAAAAACGGCTCTTTCATCCGGGTCATCCGGATATTGCCCTGTCGGACCGCTCCAGTTTGCTGCGGCTGACCAATTCCCGTTATCGCCTGTGCGGCTCCAGACAAATTCCGTAAAATCTCCCCAACTGGATGACGCAGCCCAAAAAACAAGTGCACAGAAAAGAATAGAATACGGACGTGTTTTCATTTTCCTCGCCTCCTGATTCCCCCCAAACTCTCAAAATTTAACAGAGAAAATGAACCATCTTTCCAGACACGCCTGCTCCTCAATATACCACTCCTTACGTTGCCTAAACGCCCCAAATTAATGAGTTTTTCCGAAGAAGTCAAGAAAAAATATGAAGACACAAATAGTCTTCTTTTAAACGCTTCCCTATTTTATCTATTCTGCATATTCGCTATATTCAATATTTGTTGAGGCCAAAAACTTCACTATTTTTTTATCGGAACTTAAAAAAGGGGGTTGCAAATTACCAAACAGAAGATATATTAGAGAAACTGGTTTTGGTGGAGAGTGATGAACTCAGCCAGTCAGGCGGGAATCATTGAAGAATGATTCCTGCTTTTTTGTACAGAGACACCTCTTCCTGGAGAGGAGAAAACGTCCCGGCCGCAAGCCCCCGCCCTGCGGCTTTTTTTTAAAAATCTTCCTCAGTCCCATTCAAAAACGGATTAAATCGTTTCTCATTTCGAATTGTCGTTGCCGGACCATGCCCCGGATAAACTTTCGTCGTCTCCGGCAGCGTCAGCAGTTTTGCTCGAATGCTTTCCATCAACTGCCCGAAACTGCCGCCTTCAAAATCCGTCCGTCCGACACTGCCGGCAAACAGCGTATCCCCGACAAACACAAGTCCCTCTTTTTCTGAATACAAACAAATGCCCCCGGGTGTATGTCCGGGCGTATGCAGCAGACGAAATTCCATCCCCGCCAACTTCACCGTTTCATCCCTGTCAAAGACAATCTCCGCCGGACGTGCGGAGGTCATCGTACCGGCCAGCATCGACAGATTCCGCGCCGGATCAGTCAGCATCGCCGCATCCTTTCGATGAATCCCGACCTGAACGGAAGGCCATCGCTCCCGAAGCATCTCCACGCCGGCCAGATGATCCACATGACCATGCGTAAGCACAATCACCTCCGGCTCCAGGCCCTCCTCTTCCAGAAACTGCACCAGCGGCGCTGCATCCAGCCCGGGGTCAATCACCAGACAATGTCGCGTTTGTCCATCGGAACGAACACAGTAGCAGTTGGTTTGAAAATCGCCCAATACAAGTGTATCAATCTTCATCGCCGACTCCTGCAGAAATGAATTGTGCGGCGTGATTCTAAAAATGGATGCCCCGCCCGTCCAGAAAAAAACACTTCCCTTTATTCCGGCAGGGGATAATCCCCCACCAGGGGCCGAACGCGGTCAATCCGGAAGAAAACGACAAACTTGGCCGAATCATCCTCCGCCGGAAACATCATCGGCTGCTTTTTGCGAAGCGCCTCAACCAGACTCTGATTGCTCTCCTCCCTCAGCATGGTCAGAGACAGCCGCACACCTCGGTAGCCCGGGGCATTCTCCATAAACAAATACGAGGCGTGCAGATTGCTTTGCAGATTCTGATGGCTGAGCCGCTCTTTCATTACAAAGGCCGCCGTCTGCTCATCCGCGATATACGGTTTGGCATACAGGGCTGTATCCACCTGCCCCTGTGCATTGCAGGTGGCCAGGACACCCCAGCCGTCTTTGGTCTCAAAATACCGTTTCAAATCCATCTTCGCAGCCCTTTCACGCTGTTCCAATTCCGTTTCCGCGCAGCCGAAGAGAGCCGCCGCCCACGGCCCTCTCCGTCATCACCTCCGAAGCAGAATTTTATTTTCTCTTCGTTTGCATACACAATACTACAACCCCTGCCCAGGCAAAGTTCACCGGATTTTCCGGAACCCCTGCTGACTTTTTAATCACTGCACCCGTCTTTTTCGATTTCCTGACCGCTGCGGCCTTCATTCTCCTGTCGGCTCTTCCGTCAAAACAGCTCGACAAGAAATTGGTCTCACACCGCAAAAGAGCCCCGAAGGCCGATGTGTAATTGCGGCTTTCTTGGCATGTGTCCTTTGTCTGTTCTTTTTTGCGCCGGCTGTTCTGTTTCCGGCTCAGGCCGTTGCGGTCGAAACTATCGGCATCAAACACGAAAAAACCAAACCGTTGCCGTTTCAGAAAAAAGTATTTCAGGTTAGGAACCGACCGCTTACGGCCCTTCATCATTCCTCAGCGGGACTTCAACAAGCTGTATCTCCCCTCCGGCAGGACTCTAACGAGCATGAAACGCATAACGGCTTGTCTTTTGTTTGCTCAAGATATCTCCTGTAGATTATTATATGTATCCGCAATCTTCCAAAAGAAATACTTTCTTCACACCAGGGTAGAAAAGGTATACAATGAGGTGAAGAGTAGATTCTTTTCCTCAACAGGAATCACAAAGGAACCAGAAATGGATGGCACAAAAAACGGCTCAACGCTCTTCACATCTCCATCTCAGATTCTCAACCATTACAAGAAACCCTCTACAGCAGAGCGGTATGCCGGGCTTTATCAAACCGCCGCCAGCCGACGCCGGCATTTACGGGAGGAGGCCGCCATCGCCAAGGGCCTGGCCGGCGTACCGGAAGGCAGCCGAGTGCTCGACCTGCCCTGCGGGGCCGGAAGAATGTATCCCCTATTGAAACGATTGGGCTATCGGGTTGTAGAGGCGGATGCCTCCCATTCCATGCTCGAATATGCCCGCCAAAATGCCTCGAAATTCCCTCAAAACGAATCGGATGAGTTTGTCCTGGCCGATGCCTTCCATACCCCTTTTCAAAACTTTCAGTTTGATGCCGTCGTCTGCAATCGACTCATCCACCACTTCCCCGAACCGCAGGTCCGTCAGCAGCTTCTGCAGGAGCTGGGCCGGATTGCCAAAGGGCCGATTGTTATTTCCTTTTTCTCTACGCTGGCAACCGATGCCCTGAAATATACCGTCAAGCATGCTCTCCGCCATTTCTCAGCGCCCCCGCGCAAACCCATCAATCCCTGGCAGTTTGCGGAAGATGCACGTCGGGCCGGGTTGACCGTAGCCCGATGGATTGTGCCGCTGCCCGGCTTTTCGATGCAGTGGTACGCCGTGCTCCGACACCCGCAAAAATAAGGGCATCGAATCAATCGACGCCGAACTCCGGACTTTCGTCCTTCCCCTTCGCTGAACACTTCGGAGGATAAGGGACTCTTCGGTCTTTTCCCTGCCGGAGCGGAGTCCGGCTGTCGGTGATTGTTCTTCCTTCTTCATTCTCTATTCTTTATTTTGTTTTCTTGCGCCTGCGGCGGAAATCTGGCACTGGTACCCGTCTGCTTGGAAAAGATGGATTCCCGCCTTCCTTCTTCGCTGAAGCTTCGAAGGACAGGACGCGGGAATGACGGGAAATGTGCGGGAATAACCGGAGGGGGCGAAGGAACGACCGCAGGGGTTATCAGACACAAAAAAAGGTGTGCCCCGAAGGACACACCTTTTGAAAAGCCGAATCCGCCGTCAAACGGCTTACTTCTTGCTGCTGCGAACCGCCGCCTGGGCCGCCGCCAGCCGGGCAATCGGAACCCGGAACGGCGAGCAGCTGACGTAATTCATTCCGACCTTGTGGCAGAACTCCACGCTCTTCGGCTCGCCGCCGTGCTCGCCGCAGATGCCGATTTCCAGATTCGGATTGGTCTTGCGGCCGCGCTCGATGCCGATGCGAATCAGCTCGCCCACGCCATTGACATCAATGCTCTCAAACGGGTCGCCCGGCAGAATCTTCTTGTCCAGATAGTCCCGCATAAAGCCGCCGATGTCATCCCGGCTGAAGCCGAACGTCATCTGCGTCAGGTCATTTGTGCCGAAGCTGAAGAAGGATGCCTGTTCGGCAATCTGGTCCGCCAGCAGCGCCGCCCGCGGAATCTCAATCATCGTGCCGGTCAGCGTCTTCATTTTCTTCAGGTTGTACTTGGCCAGCACTTCCTGATAGACCCGCTGAACAATCGCCATCTGGTCCTTCAGTTCGTTCACACCGCAGACCACCGGGATCATGATTTCCGGATAGGGCTTTTTGCCCGCCTGAATGAGTTCCGCCGCGGCCTCGTAAATCGCCCGCACCTGCATCTCCGTCACTTCCGGATAGGTCACACCCAGCCGCACGCCGCGATGCCCCATCATTGGGTTAACCTCATGCAGCGCCTCGGCCCGCTTGGCCAGCTCATTCAAATCAATATTCAGCGACTTGGCCAGTTCCGCCCGCTTGGCCTCATCCTGCGGCACAAACTCATGCAGCGGCGGGTCCAGCAGACGAATCACCACCGGCAGACCGTCCATCGCCTCCAGCGTCGCCTTGATGTCCTTCTTGACAAACGGGAACAGTTCATCGAGCGCTTTGCGCCGTTCTTCCGGCGTGCGGGACATAATCATCTTGCGCAGATAAAACAGCGGCTGCTCGCTGTTCTTGCCGTAGAACATATGCTCCGTGCGGAACAGACCGATACCCTCGGCGCCGAACTGACGGGCCCGGGCCGCATCCTCCGGCGTATCCGCATTCGTGCGGACGCCCAGCGTGCGGACCTTGTCGCACAGTTTCAGGAAGTTCATCAGAATCTTGTTCTCTTCGCCGACATCCATCATCGGCAGCTGCCCGAGATACACATTGCCTTTGGTGCCGTTGAGCGTAATCCAGTCGCCTTCCCGCAGAACCGTCCCGTCAATTCGGATTTCCTTCTTGGACGGCTCCACATGCAGGGCCGCACAGCCGACGATGCAGCACTTGCCCCAGCCGCGGGCCACCAGCGCCGCATGGCTGGTCATTCCGCCGCGGGCCGTCAGAATCGCCTTGGCCGCCCGCATCCCTTCCACGTCTTCCGGATTGGTTTCTTCCCGCACCAGAATCACCGACTTGCCCTGCGAAGCCCAGGCGACCGCATCCGCCGCCGTAAAGACAATCTGTCCGGTCGCTCCGCCCGGTCCGGCCGGCAGGCCCTTGGCCAGCACTTTCTGCTCTTTTTCGACCTTCGGGTCGATAATCGGATGCAGCAGTTCATCCAGCTGAGCCGGCGTTACCCGCATCACGGCCTCTTCCGGCTTAATCAGCTTCTCGTTGACCATATCCACGGCCATCCGCACCGCCGCCGGTCCGTTGCGCTTGCCGACACGGCACTGGAGCATAAACAGCCGGCCCCGCTCAATCGTAAACTCAATATCCTGCATATCCCGATAATGCTTCTCGAGCAGGTTCTTGATGCGGACCAGCTCCTTGTACAGCTTCGGCATCGCTTTCTCGAGCGTCACCAGGTGCTTGTTGTGCTCCGACTGCGATTCGGCATTGATGGGTGCCGGCGTCCGAATGCCCGCCACCACGTCTTCACCCTGCGCATTGACCAGATATTCGCCGTAGAACTTGTTCTCGCCGTTGCCCGGGTTGCGGGAGAAGGCCACGCCGGTCGCACAGTCCTCACCCATATTCCCGAACACCATCGTCTGCACATTGACCGCGGTGCCCCAGTCGTCCGGAATCCCTTCAATCCGACGATAGCTGACCGCCCGCTTGCCGTTCCAGGAGGCAAAGACCGCATGGATGCCGCCCCACAGCTGGTCCTGCGCATCATCCGGAAACTCCTTGCCCAGCACCTCTTTGACCTTCTTCTTGAACTGCTCACAGAGCATCTTGAGGTCCTCGGTCGTCAGGTCCGTATCCGACTGATACCCCTTGCTCTTCTTGAGCTCATCCATGATTTTTTCCAGCTGGCGGCGAATGCCCTCATCGTCCTTCGGTTCGATACCCTCGGCCTTTTCCATCACCACATCCGAGTACATCATAATCAGCCGACGGTAGGCATCATACACAAACCGCTCATTGCCGCTTTGCGCAATCAGCCCGGGAATCGTTTTGGTCGTCAGACCGACATTCAGCACCGTTTCCATCATTCCGGGCATCGAGGAGCGGGCGCCGGACCGCACGGAAACCAGCAGCGGGTTCTTCGGGTCGCCGAACTTGCGGCCCATAATCTTTTCCACTTTGGCCAGTGCCTTGTCCACTTCCTCCTTCAACCCTTCCGGATACTTTCTGTTGTGCTTGTAGTAATACGTGCACACCTCCGTGGTAATCGTAAAGCCCGGAGGCACCGGAACCCCCAATTTGGCCATCTCGGCCAGATTGGCGCCCTTGCCGCCCAGCAGCTCCTTCATCTTTGCATCACCGTCGGCCTTGCCGCCGCCGAAGAAATACACCATCTTCGCCGGCTTTTCCGACCGGCCTTTGGAGGAGGACGCTTTGCCGCCCTTCTTCGCTGTTTTTGCTGTTGCCATCGATTATCTCCCTAAAAGATTCATTGTTACCCATCTGAAACGGGGGTTTCGTTCCCCCGAAACCTGACGGCTTCTCTGGATAGAACATCTCCCTCTTTTCTCCCGCACCAAAGAAAGCGGAATATACCCCCAAAAAACCGCCCTGTCAACCGCTAAAACCCCCAATCAGGGCTTTAAGGATTCCATTTGTGCTCGCGAACTTTCTGCAAAATCATGTCCGCACATTCAAGAGCCGCAAGTCCTTCCTCCGCCGTCACTTCCGGCCTTTTCCCCGGCTCCAGAACCGCCCGCAGAAACGCCTCCTGCTCCACCCGCAGCGGTTCTGATTCTGTTATATCCAGATGCTCAATATGCAGAAGTTCTGTCCATTTGACCTGAGAAAAATCAAAATCCCCCGCCTCCTGATGTTCCCGAATCCACTTAATCACATCAATATTCGGGTCGGTTTTGATGACAATACCTTCTTTGCGGAAATAATCCACACTCAGATAGGCCTGCCGGCTGAATGCCCGCACCTTCCGCTCCGTCTTCAGAGCCAGCCGGGAGGCCGTGATGTTGGCAATGCAGCCGTTCTCAAAAACCAGCCGGGCATTGCAGATATCCTCATGGTCTCCGATCACGTTCACCCCCACCGCCTCGACCTGACGGACCGGACTGCGGGCCAGCGACAAAATAATATCAATATCGTGAATCATGATATCCAGCACCACCCCGACATCCGCCGAGCGAAACGGATACGGACTGACCCGGTCGGCCTCAATAAACCGCGGCTCAATCTCCAGCCGCTTCATCGCCTGCACCACCGGATTGCACCGCTCCGAATGCCCCACAGCCACTACCGTCTGCGTCTGCTGCGCCAGCCGAACAATCCGCCGCCCTTCTTCCACGTTCGACGCCAGCGGCTTCTCAATCAGCACCGGAATGCGATGTTTCAGAAACAATTCCGCCAGCGAAAAATGCGCCGCAGTCGGCGCTGAAATCGTCACGGCATCCACCCGCCCAATCAGGTCTTTCGGGTCGGTCAGCGCCTCACAGCCGTATTGTTCCGCCAGCGAGCGGGCCCGGGCCGCATCCGTATCCACCACCGCCGTCAGCCGGCTTTCCGGAAGCCGGCTGTATACCCGCGCATGCAGAGCCCCCATCTTGCCCGCCCCCACGACAGCTGTTCGGAGTGGATTCATCGTCCGGCGCTTTCCTTTCCCGTTAATCCCGGAACAGTTCCCGATACCGTCCGAACCGCTGCCGGCTGCTGTTCAAAAGCGAATCTACAATCGCTTTGACCGGCTCACACAGCCCGTCACGCTCCGCCAGCAGGCGCACCTGCTCCAGAACCGGCTTGTCGCTTCGCCAGATAAACTTGAACGCCTCAAACAGCGCCGCCTTCTGCTCGTCATTCAGTCCGGCCCGCGCCATTCCGCGCTTGTTCAGCGCCCGAACTTCGTGCGGATAATGCCCGCTGATAATCACAAACGGCGGCACATCGTGATTAATCCCCGTATAGCCCGCCGCATAGCACCACTTGCCCACTGTACAAAACTGATGAATCGCCACCAGCCCGCTCAGCCAGGCCCCCATCTCAATCTTGCAGTGGCCGCTCACCTGCGTATAGTTGCTGATGACAATTTTATCTTCCAGAACACAGTCATGCCCCAGATGCACCCCAATCATCAGCAGGTTGCTGCTGCCGACAATCGTCTGCTCGTCCGGATGCATGCTCGGGTGAATCGTCACAAACTCCCGAATCACATTGTCATCCCCGATTTTCAGCCCGCCGATCGGCGTCTGGTCGTTGGCCCCCAAAATCTGCGGCGGCTTGCCGATGACACAGTTCGGAAACAGCCGATTCCGGCAGCCCAGCTGCGTCCGCTTTCCGATAATCACGTGCGCATCCAGGACCGTCCCGTCCCCGATTGTCACCCCTTCTTCCACAACACAATACGGACCGATTACTACACCATCCCCCAGCTGCGCGCTCGGATGCACCACCGCCGTGGGATGTATCTGTGTACTCATACTCGTTTGATTCCTCCGCTATTCTGGTTTCGTCGTTTATCCAACTTCATCGTCAACAAGCATAAACTTCAGCTGAGCCTCGGCCACAATTTCCGAGCCCACCTTTGCCGTACAGCTGCACTTGGCCGCACGGCTGCGCACCTTGTCGGCCTCCGCCGTCAGAATCAGCTGATCCCCCGGCACAACCGACTTGCGAATCTTCACCTGGTCCATCGTCAGCAGCACCGCCAGTTTGCCGGTGTGCTCCAGCGTCTGCGCAAACAAAAGCCCGCACACCTGCGCCATCGCCTCGACAATCAGCACTCCCGGCATCACCGGCGCACCCGGAAAATGCCCCTGGAAAAAGTGCTCATTGATGGTCACATTTTTCACCGCCGTAATCCGACGGTCCTCCTCCACCTCAATCACCTTATCCACCAGCAGAAACGGATACCGATGCGGCAGGATTTTCTGAATCCGCCGGATATCCAGCAGCGGTTTGCCCGCCGGACTCAGACCGCGGTGCTTTCGGTCCTGTTCAATCAGGGCCTTTACCAGCTGGTGGTTGAGGGCATGCCCGCTCTTGTAGGCCACAATGCGGCCGACAATCGGCATCCCGGCCAGCATCAAATCCCCGATCAAATCCACCACCTTATGACGCACACACTCATCCGGAAACCGATAACTGTTCCGAATGGGTCCGTCGGAGCTGATCACCAGAATCTGACGCGGGCTCAGATGCGTCCCGATTCCCGCCGCCTGCATCTGACGGGCCTCCGCCTCCAGAACAAACGTCCGCGCCGGCGCCAGATGGGTCGCAAAATGCGCCTCGCTGAGCCGGCACGAATACGTCTGCCGGCCGATCCCCGTATGCTGCGTATAATCCATATCAAACGTCAGGTGCAGCCCCCCCGTTGCATCCGGCAGTGCATAAATCGCCTTCTCTCCGTCCTGAATGCACACCGGCTCGCGAATCACCAGCTCCCGACGGGGCTTATTCTGTTCCACCGGCTCGCATTTCACCAGCGTCTTGAAATACTCCTCGCTGCTGCCGTCAAACCCCGGCAGTTCCGATGCATCCATCTCAATAATCAGATTGTCCAGCCCCAGCGCCGCCGCCGCTGCAAGACAGTGCTCCGATGTCTCAATCAGCACATCCCCGTTGCCCAGCGCGGACCGTCGCTGCCGCTCGACAATCGACTCCGGACAGACCCGTATCCGAACCGGACGCTCCAAATCCGTCCGGACGAACACAATCCCCGTGTCCGGCTCGGCAGGCCGAAACACTACATGGGCTTCCTGTCCGAAAAACAGCCCGCGTCCGGACAGTTCTCCCTCATGCCGGATTGTTTTTTGCATTTTCAAGCTGCTGTACCTTTTTCTTCAATTCCTTAACGTCTTCGGCCAGTTTCGGCAGCCGACGGTACCACACAGCCGAGCGTTTTTCCGCCGCAATGTCCTGAGCCGGGGTTCCCCAAACCTGACTGCCCGGCTCGATATTCTCGACAATCGTAGCCGCCGCTCCGGCCATCGCCCCGGAGCCGATTGTTATATGGTCTGCAACCCCCACCTGTCCGCCCAGCACAACCCCATCCCCGAGCACCGCACTGCCCGCCAGCCCGACCTGTCCGGCCAGCAGACACATTCGGCCGATGCGCACATTATGCCCGACCTGCACCAAATTATCAATCTTGGTGCCGGCCCCGACAACCGTCTGACCGAATTTCGCCCGGTCCACACAGCTGTTGGCCCCGATTTCCACCCCATCCTCCAGAATCACCCCGCCGTTGTGCGGAATCAGCTGATGTCGGCCGTCCACAAACGCATATCCGAAGCCCGTCGCCCCAATCGTGCAGTGCGACTGCAGGATGCAGAAGTTCCCGATGCGGCAGTCGTGATATACCACCACATTGCTGTCCAGCCGGCAGCGCGACCCAATCTGCGTCCGCTCCCCGATGCTGCAGTTGGCCCCGATGACCGTATAGGCCCCGATGCGAACCTGATGACCGATATACGTATTCGGACCGATGCCGACGCCCTCTTCGAGAACCGCATCCGGTTCCACAACCGCCGTCGGATGCACACCCTTCCAGCTCGTCAGCGGCGGGGCAAACAGCTTCAGCGCCTCAATCAGGGCCTTCTGAACATTGCCGACAACAATCTGCGCCGGACGGCAGTTCTCCGCCTCCTGCGGAACCAAAACCGCCGCCGCCCGGCAATCCGCCAGCAGCGGACGATGCTTTTCCTCCGTCAGGAAACTCACGTCCTCCGGCGACGCATCCCGAAGCGTATTGACGCCGCGAATGGTCTGCCGCCCCGGTCCGCACAGCCGCCCCCCCAGCCGTTCCGCCAGCTCCGCTACCGTCATTTCCCGAACCGAAGGTCCGCCTTCCATTTCTTAAATCCTTTTCCCGTCTGACTAATTGCTCAGCTTATCCAGAGCCGCCAGCACCTCATCCGTAATATCCAGTTCCGGCCGGCTGTACAGCACCTTCTGCGTCTTGACGCTCAGCATAAAATCCCGCAGCGTCGGCGCCGGCATCTCCAGGGTCTCCTTGCCCACCACCATATCCAGCCCCTTCTCCCGGGCCACCATCTCAATCACCTTCAGAAAATCGCTGTACAGCGCCTCCATCCACTGCTGCATTTCCTGCGTGAATTTATTCTCGTAAAACGTATTGCGCCCTTCCATTACGGCCCGCTTCTCCTCATACTCGCCCATCAGGGCAAAATAATCGCTGCTGCCGGGCTTGCGCTGCTTGATATTCGCCTGCAGGGCCTCCAGGTCCTTGCGCATCTGCTGAAACTCCGCCTGCACCCGGCTGCGGTCCGCCTCCGCCTTTTCCTGCCACTGCTTGTTCTTTTTGCAGTTTTCCAGAATCTTCGTTACATCCACAACCCCAATCCGTGCCGGGGCATATTTCTCCTCAGACGCCGCAAATCCCTGCTGAAAAATCATCCACGCCGCACAACCCGCCAGCATCGCCGTCAAAATCCATCCATGTCCTTTGTGTCCGTTCATTTCGTTCGCCTTTCCGAATCTGAAAAATAGTCTTTCCGCTGCTTCCTCGTTTCGAGTCTTGCTTTTCAACTTTTGACTTTCAAAACAGAGCCCCCACCGAGAAACTGAAGGCCTGCGTTTCATCATCATCATCTTTCGTAATCGGAGCCCCCAGTTCAAACCGCATCGGCACCGGTCCGAAAATCTGCGGAATCAGAATCTGAATTCCCGTTCCAACCGATGTGCGTACCGGCCCGCTCTCAAATAAGCCGGCATCCGTAAACAGCAGCCATGAAAACGTCTCACTGCCCAGCGGAATGGCAGCCTCCACACTGCCCTGAACCATCCAGTCGCTGCCGATTGGGTCATCATTCTCGCCGCGCGGGCTGATGCCTCGATACCGAAAGCCCCGAATCGACCCGATGCCCCCGCCGTAAAACCGGTCATACGTCGGACTGCTGCCGACCACCGTGCCGCCGAACAGCTTGGTTTCCAGGATCGTCTTGTGTTCGGCCAAATCCTCATACAACGTCTTATACCACCGCTGGGTAGCCGTCACCAGGCCGTAGGTGTGGTCGCCGAGCACCTGTTCATACCCGGCATCAAAATTGTATCCCTTGCTTGGGCGAAATCGGCTGTCGGTCTTGTCCAGTCCCACCCAGAACCGTGTTCCAAGCCGCAGATTGTCCCCCCGAACATCCAGCACCTCTGACGGCGCATCGCTTTCCAGATTCTCAATGCTCACATTTTCAAACCGAAACGAAATCCCTCTCCGCCAGTCATCCGCATACCGGCGCGTCAGACCGAAACTCGGTCCGGTCCTCTTTTCATCATATGATTCCCGAATCCGTGTAAAGCCGGAATATGCCAAATCCAGCGCCAGCGGCTGGTCATACAGATACGGCTCAGTAAAACTGACCGAATAACTCGTCCACCGGCGGCCCGGACTGTACATCGCCCGAAACCGCTGGCCGGCCCCGCGAAACGCCTTGCCGGTAAACAAATCCGAAAAACTCGTCGGCCAGTCCGTAATATCAAAGTTCCGCTGGTCCAGCGATATCTGACCGATCAGACCGCTGTCGCTGGCAATCCCCGCCCCCAGCATAATCGT
This sequence comes from Planctomycetota bacterium, assembly GCA_029552545.1. Classification (GTDB taxonomy): domain Bacteria; phylum Planctomycetota; class Phycisphaerae; order Sedimentisphaerales; family Anaerohalosphaeraceae; genus JAHDQI01. The sequence continues at coordinate 90,533 of JAKPDO010000050.1, read as the reverse complement.
CCCGGTCTGCCCCTCCGCAATCTGCACCAGCGCATCCCGACGCTGCGGTTCCGTCCCGCTGGGCACAATCGTCACCGACTGGGCCGCCGTCGTCTGCTGAACAATCTTTTCCAGTTCGCCCTTCCCGTCACCCGAAGCCGCCGCTCCGTCATACCAGCTGCCCGGACGGAACCCCTCCTCATCCAGAACCCGGCGAATGGCATAATCCTTAATCATCCGATTGCCGGTAATCGTAATCTGGCCGACGCGGTACCGGGGTCCTTCCGTAATCTTCTGCTCCACGGCTACCCGATGCCCCTCCAGCTCCTTCCGCACCGTTTCCACCTGCACATCCAGATATCCTTCCGACCGATAACGGCCGCGAATCTTTTTGACATCATACTCCAGCCGGTCCGGGCTGAACGGCGAATCGGGCTTCAGTTTCAGCTCCGACCGAAGCGCCTCTTCATCTTCAAACAAATAGCCGCTGAGCACCATCGATTCCACCTTGTACTGCGGCCCTTCCGTCACCCGGAACGTCACGTCGGCTGTCTTTCGGTCCTCACTGAACGATACCGAAGACTCCGCCTTGATATCCAGATACCCCTGCTTGCGGTAAAAATCCAGCAGCAGCTGCTCATCCTTGCTCATCTGCTCCTGGTCCCAATACACCGGAAACACCAGAAACTTCTTCGGACGCGTTTTGACGGCCTTGAGCAGCTGCTCATCCGAGAACGCTTCATTGCCCTCGAAAACCACCTTGCGGATTTTGGTTCGCGGGCCTTCCTCAATCGTAAAAATCACCTGTCCGACAATCAGCCGGCTCTCATCCAGTGTCACCTTCGCCTGCGAATAGCCCTTCTTCCGGTAATACTCTTTCAGTTTTTCCGCCCCCGATTTGACCTGAAACTGGTCCAGATAATCCCCCTGTTTGATTCCCAGCTCGCTGAGCAGACGCGAATCACTGACCTTCTTGTTGCCCTGCAGAACAATGGAGCGAATCAGGTTCTTCTCCACAATCACATAAGTGAGTACCACCTTGCCGTCAGCGACCTTCGCATTGTAATAGGCCGTATCCACCCCCTCCAGCGAGGCCAGCCGCTTCACATCCTCTGCGGCCTGCTCCGCCCGAAACACCTGCCCCACCCGGGCCCGCACAGTGGACAGCACCTGCGCACGGGTGAGCGTCACGGTGCCGGCCGTCTCAATCGACCCGATGACAAGCCCCTCCGGCTGGTCCTCCTGTGCCTGCACAAAGGACTCCGCCGTCAGCCATACCGCCAAAATCATTCCGAAAAGCCATCCTGTTCGCATTCGGCAACCTCCTGTCTGTTTCTCGCCGCTTCTGTCCTCAAATCGGCGGCTCGCGATAGTCCTCCGGCACAGAGCCCCGATATTTTTCACGAAACCGCGTGCATGCACCGTCAAACAGCAAATCAATCTTTCCTGTCGGCCCGTTTCGCTGCTTGGCCACAATCACCTCGGCGGTATTGTCCTCGGCGGCATCTTCCCCGTCTGAACGCCGGTAATACGATTCCCGATGCAGCAGCAGAATCACATCGGCATCCTGCTCAATGCTGCCGCTTTCCCGCAGGTCGCTCATCCGCGGACGATGGTCCTCCCGGCCCTCCGGCGCCCGGTTCAGCTGACTGAGCACCACCACCGGAACCGCCAGCTCCCGAGCCAGCGACTTCAAATAACGCGAAATTGTGCTGATTTCCTGCTGACGCGACTCCACCTTGCCCCCCAAACTCATCAATTGCAGATAATCAATAAACACCGCCTGAATCTGATACTGGCTTTTAAGCCGCCGGCATTTGGCCCGTATCATCAGCGGCGTCAGACCCGGTGTATCATCAATAAAAATCGGCTTTTCGGACAGCCGCGCCCCTTCCTCCACCAGCTGCTGATGCTGCTCGGTGCTGATTAACCCCTTGCGGAGCATCTGCAGGTTCAGACCCGTCCGGCTGCACAAAAAACGCTCCGTCAGCTGCTGCTTGCTCATTTCCAGAGAAAAAATCACGACCGGAAGGTCCGCATCCGCCCCGATGTATTCAGCCATATTCAGGGCAAAACTGGTCTTGCCCATGCTCGGACGGCCCGCCACAATAATCATATCCCCGTACTGAAGCCCGCCGAGCAAATCATCCAGCTCCCGAAACCCCGTCGGCACCCCCGTGACACCGGTGCCTCCTTTGCGGGCGTCAATCGCCTCAAACGCCTGATAAATCAGATTGCGAATCGGTTCGGCCGTCCCGCTGATTTTCCGCTCCGTCACCTGGAAAATCTTCTTTTCGGCCTCATCCAGCTTCTCATCGCTTTCCCCGGTCGGGTCGCAGACATCCTGCAGAATCTCCTGACAGACATACGCCAAATCCCGCAGAATCGACTTCTGCTGGACAATCTGCATATAGTACTCATAATTGGCCGCCGTCGGCACCGCTTCCGCCAGCCGCAGCACATACTCCATCCCCCCCACGGCCGCCAGATGTCCCTGCTTTTCCAGCTCGTCCTTCAGCGTCACCAGGTCCACTTCCCGCCGCTCTTCAAACAGATGCACCAGCGCTTCAAACACCAGCTGATGCTCCGGCAGTGAAAACGAATCCGCCTTCAGATGTTCCACCACCCGTCCGATGCACAGCGGGTCCAGAATCATCGAGCCGAGCAGGGCCGCCTCGGCCTCCGGAGATGCAGGGATCTTCCGTCCCGCAACCCCCTCTGCTCCTTCCGCAGACCCCGCGGAGCGATTATTGACCGCTGGTTTCTTCGTCTGTGCCAAGGACTGCTTCCTCTGCGGCCACGATGACCCGCACCGTCGCCTTCAAATCCGACGCCGTCTTGATGACGACATCGCGCGTTCCCACTTCCTTGATATGGGCTTCCAGATGCACCATCTCCGCTGACACGGCAAACCCTTTCCGCTGCAGCGCCTCGGCAATATCCGTTTCCGTTACGGAACCGAACAAATGCCCTTGTTCGTTGGCCCTGGCCGTCAGGGAAATTTCAACGCCTTCCAGCGAAGCACTCAGCCGCTCTTTCTCAAGACGAGCCAGACGCCGGGCTTCGGCGCGACGCGCCTTTTCCTCCGCCAGCGACCGAATCGCCGCCTCCGTCGGAATCACCGCCAACCCCTGCGGCAGCAGATAATTGCGGGCATAGCCGTCTTTGACTTCGACAATGTCACCCAGCCATCCCAGTTTGGCTACGTCTTCACACAGTAATACTTTCATCGCTTGACTCCTGTCATTCTGCTGGTTTGCACTCTCCTGAAAAAACCGCCTTCGTCCGGCAGGAATCTTCCTTAGGCCGTAAACGGAAGCAGCGCCATAAACCGGGCCCGCTTAATCGCCAGCTTCACTTTTCGCTGACAACTGGCACAGTTGCCGCTCCGCTTGCGGGAAAAAATCTTGCCGCGATTGGTCAGCAGCTTCTGCAGCGCCTCGACATCTTTGTAATCGATGTACCGCCGGCCTTCCCGGCAGAACCGGCACTGCGTCTGCTCCCGGAGAGTGGTCAAAAATTTCTTTTTCTTTTTGCTGGGTCCTGTTTCTTTCGCCATCGTTTTGGTTCCTGATTTCAAAAGTTCTTAAAACGGTATATCATCGCTCGGCGGCGGTGAAAACGCATCCGGCACTTCCGGCAGGTCCGTCTCCTCGACCCCGCCGGCACCCGCTGCACCCCCGCCGCGGCCGATAAACTCAAAGTTCTCCACAAAAACCCTCAGCCGGCTCCGCTTGCTGCCGTCCTGCGCCTGCCACTGGTCCAGCTTCAGACGACCCTCCACAAACAGCGGGTCGCCCTTCTTGACATACTTGGCCAGCGCCTCCGCGCGCCTGCCGAACATCTGGCAGTCCACAAAGCAGGTTTCTTTGCCTTCCGTGCCGTCCTGCTTCTTGAACACGCGGTTCACCGCCAAACCAAACTCCGCCACCGGCGTCTGACTGGGCAGATACGTCACCTGCGGGTCCCGCGTCAGATTCCCCATCAGCAGTACTTTATTCAAACTGGCCATCGTCCGTTCTCCTGTCCTGAGTGCTGAAACCGGCCCGACAGGCCGCTCCCGCACGACCGCCTTCCTGTTTACTCAGAGGCCGCCGGTTCGTCGCCCGCCGGTTCCGCACCTGCTACCTCCGCGGCTGTATCGTCCGCCTCTTCCAGCGGTTCCGGCACCGGCATCGAGCTGCCTTCCGGATGCAGTTCCGCCGGCGTGGGTTTTTCCATATCCTCCCGGCTCATCCGGTCTGCACGAAGAATCAGCACGCGAAGCACACGCTCCGACAGGTTCACATCCCGCTCAATCCCGTGCACCCGCGACGGCTCGCAGTGAAAATACGCCAGAATGTACGTGCCGCGGCTCTTGCCTTCCACCTCATAGGCCAGCCGACGGTCATCCCACTTCTTCAAGCTCACAATGTCCGCGCCGGCCCGCTCCAGAAACTTGCGAATGGTTCCCAGGACACCGTCCCAATCCGACGCCGCCAGCGCCGAATCCACCAGGAACAACCCTTCATACAATCGTTTGACCGCTGTTTTCAAATTCAGACCTCCCATACTTTAAGGATTTCTTGTTTCGTCTGGGTTCTCCAGTCCGTTTTTCTCCGGCTCCGTTCCTTCCGGAAAACCGGCACGTTCCCGACTATTGTATCGATTCATCGCCGCCTCGATGCCGTCCCGCACCCAGCACAGAACCGCCTCCGCCGCCAGCTCTGCGGCACGCTCCAGCAAAACCCGCTCCTGCGCCGAAGGACGAGACAGAACATAGTCGGCCATCGATTCACTCGGGCAGGAACCAATCCCCACCCGAAGCCGAGCAAATTCTTCACTGTTCACTTTTTCGATAATATCCGCCAGGCCCTTATGTCCGCCTGACGAACCTTTTGCACGCAGCCGAATTCGGCCCGGTTCCAGCGCCGCGTCATCCGTCACCACCAGCAGCCGCTCCAGTCCCAGCCGATAAAACCCCAGCACCGTCGCCACCGCCTGACCGCTGCGGTTCATAAAGGTCTGCGGCTTGACCAGCAGCAGCTTCCGCCCTTCCGCCTGTGCCTCGCGAACCAGCGAACCAAACTTTTTCTTTTCGGCGCCGGCTCCCAGCCGCTCCGCCAGCCGGTCAATCACCTCAAACCCCACATTATGCCGCGTCTTCTCGTAAGCCGCTCCCGGATTGCCCAGGCCTGCCACCACATACAACTCCGACCCTGACGGCTCGGACGGCCGGCAAGCCGCCTTCCCCAGACAATTCCGCAACGTCTTCCAGACTCCGTCCGACACGGCTCTCTCCGAGGCCGAACCTTAGGCCGTTTCGGTTTCTTCTTCCGTCGGCTTGCGCTCCGTAATAACTTCCGGTTCCTGCACCCCTTCGGCAGGCGCTGCCGCTTCCTCCGCCTCCCTGACCTTCGGCAGATGACACAGGCAAATCAGGGCTTCCGGATTGGTCTTCAGCACCGCTCCGGCGGGAAGCTCCACATCCTTGGCATGAATCATCTGGTCCAATCCCAATTCCTTGATCGAAACGACGATGACTTCCGGAATTTCCGTCACGCCGCATTCGATTTCCAGATGGTCCAGCATCTGATCCACAATCCCGCCTTCGTGCGTTCCCTTGGCCGTCCCGCGAAGCTCCAGCGGCACCGTGACCGTCACCCGCTCCGACAGGTCCACACGCATCAGGTCCGCATGGATAATCTGCTTGCCGAAATGGTCATACTGCAAATCCTTCACCAGCAGGGTCTGCCTGCCGCCGGGCAGCTGCACATCAAAAATCCGGTGCCCGTGATGCAGGGCTTCGACAAAATCATGCGCATTCAGCGAAATGCACACCGGCTCCTGCCCGTGTCCGTACACAATCGCCGGCAGCTTGCCGACCTTCCGGTCCCGAAGCCGTCGGGCTGCCTTGCTGCCTTTCTGTTCCCGAATTTCCGCTTCCAACGTCATCAACTCTGCCATACGATTCCTCTCTGTCTTTGCCGGCGGGACGACGCATTGCCGAACGCACCGTCCGCCTTGCTCTTACTCTGTTCCGTTAAACAAACCGCTGACGGACAGATTCAGATGAATCCGCCGGACGGCCTCGCCCAGCAGGTCCGCCACGCTCAAAACCGTCAGATTTTTCAGCACAGTTCCTTTGGCACCGAGCGGCACACTGTCCGTCACAATCACTTCATCCAGCGGCGCTTTCGGAAGCCGCTCCATCGCCGGCTTTGCCAAAACACCATGGGTGGCCCCGGCGATAATCTGTCCGGCCCCGCGCTGCTTAAGCAGCTCCGCCGCTCCGCAAATCGTCCCGCCCGTTGTAATCATATCATCACACATCACGATATTCCGCCCTTCCACCTCCCCGATAATCTCCCCGCACACAATCTCCGACCCGCTCACCCGCCGCTTGTGAATAATCGCCAGGTCCGCCCCCAGCTTCTGGGCATACCGCGCCGCCTTCTTCATATTCCCCACATCCGGCGCCACAACCGTCAGCTTGTCCAGACGCTTGGTTTTCAGATACTTGGCGATTACGGGCTCCGCCGTCAGATGGTCCACCGGTATATCAAAGAACCCCTGCAGCTGAGCCGCATGCAAATCCAGCGTCAGCACTCGGCTGGCGCCGGCGGCCACAATCAGATTGGCCACCAGTTTGGCCGTAATCGGCACACGCCCCTCATCCTTCCGGTCCTGACGGGCGTATCCGAAATACGGAATCACCGCCGTCACCCGCGCCGCACTGGCCCGACGCAGACAATCCAGAAAAATCAGCAGCTCCACCAGATTTTCATCCACCGGCTCACAGACCGACTGCACCACAAAGCAGTCCGTCCCCCGCACATCCGTTTCCAGCTTGATAATCTTTTCGCTGTCCGGAAACCGCCAAATCCGCGCCTTGCCCGGCTCCTGCTTCAGATACCGGCAAATCCCTTCCGTCAATTCCGGATGACTGGTCCCACCGAATACAATCAGGGGATGATGAATCATTTTTGTCCCTCCCTGGAATCACTTGCCCCCACTCGACCCAGCGTTGTAAAGGCCCTGACGTCCTGCCCATCCGCCACCTGGGCCCCTTCGCCCACAAAAGCGAACGGCCCAATCCGGCAGCCCGTCCCAATCCGAACCGCTCCGCGAATACACGTAAACGGCTCAATCACGGTATCCTGGCCGATCTGCGCCCGGTCATCAATCCACGTATTCGGCGGGTCCACAATCGTCACCCCGGAGGCCATCAGCCGATTCTGAATCCGCTGCTGCATAATCTTGCCCACGACGGCCAGCTGCGCACGGCTGTTGACGCCCATTGCGTCCTCTTCCGCCACTGCCGTCACCGCCGTCGCCTTATGCCCCTCCGCCAGCAGCACATGCAGCACATCCGTCAGGTAATATTCCCCCTTGGCGTTATCCGGGCGAATCTTTTCCAGCCCCTTCAGCAGCAGCGGCGTCTGATAGCAGAAATATCCGGTGTTTACTTCCTGAATCTTCCGCTGCTGCTCATTGCAGCCATTGTGCTCTACAATCCCCTGAATATTCCCGTAGGCATCCCGCACAATCCGCCCGTAGCCGCTCGGGTCTTTCAGAACAGCCGTCGCCACCGTCACCGCCGACTTCTCCGACAGGTGCTTGTCCAGCAGAATCTCCAGCGTCTCTTTGCGAATCAGCGGCGCATCCCCGCACAGCACCAGCGTATGCCCTTCAAACCCCTCCAGATGCTTCCGGCAGCACATCACCGCATGCCCCGTTCCCCGCTGCTCTGGCTGCTCGACGAACTCCAAATCCGCCTGTCCCTGATACCGCCGGAGAATCTGTTCCTTTCCGTAGCCGACTACGACATAAATCCGACGCACCCCAACGCCGCGGCAGGCATCCAGAACATAATCCAGCATCGGACGCCCGCACACCTCATGCAGCACCTTCGGCAGACGGGTATTCATCCGGGTGCTCTGACCCGCCGCCAAAACAATTGCTGCACATTCCGTTTTACTACTCACCTTTCGGCCTTCTCGATTTCCCGTTTCTATTTTCTTGCCGTTCTCGCGTATTTCTTGTCATTCCCGCCATTTCTTGTCATTCCCGCCATTTCTTGTCATTCCCGCGCAGGCGGGAATCCATTTTGCCCTCCCCGCGTCCTATCCTTCGAAGCTTCAGCGAAGAAGGAAGGCGGGACTCCATAATCATCTTCCAACCTACCCGGCCTGGACTCGAACCAGGAATAAGAGGACCAAAACCTCTTGTGTTACCGATTACACCACCGGGTATCGCCCGCACGCGGCAAAATTATACCTCGCCTGCCGTTTCGTTACGAAAGAAAACCCGCTTTCAGGCAACGATGCCGTTCACGTAAGTCGCAGTGGCCGCCTTCGAAGCGGACCGACCGGACCCTGCCACGGGCTTGAGCTGACCATGCTGCGTACCTGTCAGCCCCACGTTTCCGTCTTCCGGTCCTTCGGGAAAGACCTTTCCAGACGGGCCTACCTACCCACCAGGCAGGGCTACAAAAAAGGAATACTATACAAATCTTTTCCCTTTTTCAAGTCATAAATCCTTCTTTTTTCAATCCCGCCTACTAACAGGACATATCCCATCTTTATACCAAATTATAATTCTTGCAATAAAATCCCTCTGCCAACCATCTATAAAGGTGTTGTTGCTGAAGACCGATAAAAAAATCTTTTTTTGAAAGGAGTACAGAAATGTCTATGAAGAAAGCACTTACAGGTCTTACACTCTTGACGATTTTGGCACTTTTCGCCGCCCAGTCCTATTCGCAGCAGGGTCAGGGCCCGGAAGGCAGAGGCCAGCGGCGAGGCGGACCGGCCGGCCAGATGGAAGGCGGCCCGGCAGGCGGACCCGGCCAGCAGATGGGACAGCGCGATCCGGAACAGATGCGTCAAATGATTCAGGAACGGCAAATTCAGCGGGTCAAACAAGCCCTCAATCCCACCGACGAGCAATGGGCCAAGATTGAACCCGCTCTCAAGAAAGTCATCACACTCAATCAGCAGACCAATATGGCCGGCTTCCCCGGACAGGGCTTCGGCAGAGGCCAGCGTCAGGGACAGGAAGGGCAAACCGAACAGTCCGCTGAAGAGCAGACCACCCTCGGCAAGGCCCGTCAGGAACTTCGTGCCGCCATCAACAGCGGCAATGCCGACACAATCAAGGCCAAACTGGAGGCCTTCCGAAAGGCCCGCGAAGAGGCCCTCAAACAGCTGGCCGATGCCAAGAAAGAACTGAAGGCACAGTTGACTACCCCCCAGCAGGAAGCGGAATTGGCTCTGATGGGCTACATTGATTAAATCCTCGGCAGGATGCCGAAACGGCAGGCGGTTTTCCTTCCGCCTGCCGTTTTTTTAACAGCACTTTTTCTCCCCTGAAACGTATCGTTTTCATCGTGAACGAAAAAGAAACAACCTTTTGACTGTCAGAAAGGAAACAGACATGAACGCTTTACTGAAGAAACTTGCAGTACTTTGTCTGGTTTTGGTGCTCGCTTCAGCCAGTTGGGCCGGATGCTGCAAAGGCAAATCAGATGACTCGGCCTGCGGCGATAACAAAAAGGCCTGCGAAAAGAAAGATAAAGAATGCAAAGAAGAAAATAAGTCCGACTGCCAGAAAGACAAGGGAGAAGCGGCATCTTCCGACAAAGCCGCCTAAACCCCGAATCCTGCTGACAACACCCATACAACAGTCAATCCTGCCTCCAATCAGGATTGACTGTTTTTTTCAGGATAAAACTCCGCAAAGACCTGCTGAACCTGCTCCAATGTCTTGGCCTTCATCATCGCCATCATTACTTGCTTGCGCTGCGGATGACGTTTGCAGTAGCCCGCCGTAAACTTGCGAAAGTACGGGATTGCCTTCCGGGCCGGCCAGAACTCCAGAATCATCCTCAAATGTTCCTCCATCACGGCCTTTTGCTCTTCCATCGTCGGCGGTTCCGGAAGCGGACACCCCTCCCATAAAGCCCGAATCTCCTGAAATATCCACGGATTGCCGATGGCCCCTCGCGCCACAATGACCCCGTCAACTCCGCTGCCGTTCAGCCGCTCTATTGCTGTTTGGGCTTTCAAAATATCGCCGCTGCCGAACACACACAGCGAAGGAAACCTCCTCTTCACTTCGGTAATTCTCTCCCAATCCGCAGTCCCCTTGTATTTCTGCTCCACCGTTCGCCCGTGAATCGCCAGCATTTGCACGCCGTCCCGGACTGCATTCTCGCAAATCGTCCAGAAATCCTCCTGCGAGGCCTCCGAAGAATCAAATCCAATCCGAATCTTCATAAATACAGGACACCGCACCGCCTCCCGCGTACGCAGATACGCCTCCCGAACCACAGCGGGCTTTTGCATCAGATACCCGCCTCGCTCCCGACGCAGCACCTTCGGAACCGGACAGGCAAAATTCAAATCAATCGCGTCATATCCCGCCCGCTCAAACACCGCCGCCGATTGCGCCATCACCTCCGGTTCATTGCCCATAATCTGTGCAACAACCGGATGTTCCTCTTGGGAAAACGGATAAAATTGCTTTTGCCGGCTGGCTTTTGGATGCAGCGCTATCCGGTCCAGCATTACCCCCGTAAAAACCAGCGGACAGCCGAACCGCCGGGCTAATATCCGCATTGGATGGTCCGTATAACCCGACAGGGCCGCCTGAATAAACGGCATATCCAATTTAATCAAACCAAATTGAAGCATAAAAAGGCCGGCTTCTTTTCCTTATCTGTCCCTTTTGAAAAGACTTACAATCCCCTCTCTCCCCGGCTTTCTCCGAAATGCTCACAAAAAAACCTTCTCCTTGTTGACGGAAGCCCGTTTTGCCGATACTATCCCTGTTTTGCGTTGGCCCGTAGTGTAATGGTAGCACAAATGACTCTGGATCATTTAGTCGGGGTTCGAGTCCCTGCGGGCCAGATGACAGGGCTTGCTTTTATTCCAGATACACCGTATCTCCCGGCCGGATAGGCGGCACCTTGTGAATGTTGGCTTTTACATCTTCCGCCGTTAAAGCAAACGAAGGGGCCATTTCCAGTACACAGTCCGCCCGCCCATCCGTTGTACGCGGCACTTTCACTCCGGCCTTCTCCAGCCACGATGCCGCCCGTTCAATCATCATCCGTTCCGTCACCGCCGGACTGTCTTCTCCGGACGCATTCTTGACCGGGGCAAACTCTTCACTGCGAATCGTCTGAAGAATCACCGACTTTTCCGACAGCGGCAAAGCATCAAAAATAAAAGTCTCCAATTTAATCCCGCAGGGTTTATCCGGATTCACCTTTTTGCCGGTCGCCAAATCAATATGAGGAATCTTCTTAACCGCACGATGCAGCGGCAGGGCAAAATCGCCATCCGCATTCAGCCGCTCGACAAACTCTCGACTGAGGATATGAATCGCTATCGAACCCAGCTCAAAAACCAGGGAGCCATCCGGATTGCGGCGGCGGGCCTGCTCATCCGGCAAATCGCTGTACTCAATCACCGTGACACGGCCGTTTACCAGACAGAAATTGCCCACTTTTTCCAGCGGATGCGCTTTGATAAGGGCCTTCGAAGACATCCCGGCGCCTTCCATCACATGCAGTCCGAGGAAAAGCGGGTCAAACAGCTGCACCAGCGGATTGTCAATCTGCCAATAACTCAAATACTCCACCCCCAGTTTTTTCATCTCCGCCAGCACGCCGGAACTGTACAGGGCCTTCAGACTGCCCCCATGCCCATCTGGACTGACGGCAATCGTGTCCTTCTCCGCCAAAAATATCCGACCCTCAAAGTCGAAATTCGGCAGTGTCCCTTGCTGAAACAGAAAGACGGTATCCTTCCCAAGCCCAAAGTAATTGTTGACCTCAAAGGTCTCGACTGTTTCCTTGTGATTGAGCGGACTGGTCATAATCAGCCACGGCAGGACAGCACCATATTTCTTTCGTGCCGCAGCAACCGACTCAGCAAAAATGCGGAATAAAGTCTTTTTCTTGATAGGAGATACCGGATAATTCCCTTTTGGCCCGTCAAATCCGAGACGTGTCCCCTGTCCGCCGGCAACAACAAACCCCGCTACCTTCCCCTCTCGAAGCAGTTTTTCCCCAATCTGCTTGGCCTGAGCATATTTTTTCTCCTGTTCGGGGGTCTGCGGAACGGGCGGATATGACGGTGCCGGCTCAAACTCCGTCGGCACAACCAACGGCTTCTCATTCTTAACCGTCTCTCGTACCCATCGCGGTATATTCCGGACATCCAGCTGCTGGATTTGCTCCAGCAGCCGCCCCCGCTGTTCCGGCGTTAACTCCCCCCAAAACGTCAGCAAATGCCCCTGCCCAATTCCCTCTAAAAGTCTCCTGGCTTTGTCGCTATCTATTGTTTTCATAAAAAACCCTTCGAAACTTTTTCAGAGAACGGCGTATTATAAAAAAGGAAGATTGGTTTTCAAGAAAAGATTGGAACCGGGGTCAACTGAAATCAAAAAAACACGAAAATTAAATTTTTTTATTGACAAACTTTTTATGCGTCCGGTATTATACCTATAGATGGGTAAGTAGGCAGAAAGGTATAATAAGTTAACAGCCATCATTTTTTATTATTTGTTGTTATATTTGTACACTCCTTTCTACCTGCCCCCTTAAAGATAGTACCTTTTGGGATTGGCAGCGTCGGAAAAGCACCCTTTTAAGAACTTTCCAATTTCGTGCGCAATCCGGTCTGAAAAAACCGGTAAGATTTGCTCACAGAAAAGTGAACAAACGTCCCTGCGTAGGGGAAAAACTGCACTTATCGTAAGTGTTTTGCCGGATGCGCTCTGTCGAGCAAATCTTCAAAAAGTTAAGGAGAAATACGATGAAAAAGAGAGGTTTTACATTAATTGAGCTCTTGGTGGTCATCGCCATCATTGCGATGCTGCTGGCCATCCTGATGCCCGCCCTCAACAAGGTCAAGAAGATCGCCATGAGGGTCGTCTGCGGGACCAACCTTAAGGGCTTGGGCAACGCCATGACCGTGTATGCCAACGACTTCCAAGGACAGTTCCCTTGTCAAGGCCAAGGAAAATCTCTTATCTGGGACCGCTACACAGACCGCGTTTTCCAACAAACAAATAACTTCGTGGACGGGGATCATATCACAGTAGGCGCCAGCTTGTATTTGCTGGTTCGACTGGCAGATTGCAGCCCAAAGTTATTTGTCTGTCCGGCAAGCGACCAAACTGAATTCAGCGGCAAAAACCCAAGCAACTTTGATATTGTTGAACTTTGGGATTTCGGACGCTATGACGGCGGAGCTTCTTACAATGCTGAAGGACCGGAACGCTGTGTCAGCTATTCCTATCACCAGCCCTATATGGGGACTACAACAGGAGCTCCCGGACGTTATCGGGCAGATGATACTCGTTCTGCTGCCTTTGCTGTTATGGCCGATAAAAACCCATGGTATGACCCGAAAATCACAGAAACAACTTTTTCAGGCACAAACTTGATGAACTGTGTAGATAAGATTGGTGCTTATTGGACAACCAATTATAGTCCTAACGTTGGGAATGTTCGTCAGAATCAGATGGTTGCAAACGCTCAGCCACACGAGCGGGAAGGTCAAAACGTTATGTTTGCCGACGGTCACAACAGCTTCGAAAAAACTTCTGATGTTGGGATAAAAAATGACAACATTTACACTCCTTATTATCAAGCGAGCCCCACAAGCACTACCCCTTGGCAGTGGCGCCAAGGGTTGACGCCGATTACACCTGACCGTCAGGGCACAGACGAAGCCCCAAAAGGCACCGAAGACTCTTTCCTTGTCAACGACTTCGGTCAAAAAGTTCGCTAAAAAACAAAAAATAGTCTCCTCGAAGGCCCTTTCTTTTGAAAGGGCCTTTTTATTTACTCAGATTTTAAATTATTAGACATGGTACAGAGCTACTACTATCGGATGTCTTCGCCCTTTCATCGCCCGACGAAGCGGACTCTCATTAGTTGGGAATATGGTCCAGTTGCAATAAACAAACGGCTGATGTTCAGGTGGAAAATCTTCCGAAGTAATTTTCTCAACCCTGCTAAACAAATCCCTAAAACGTTCGTAATACTCTGCTCCAGGCGCCCGCACATGTCCAAACTCATAAGGATTCGGGCAATTGTATTCAATCGTTACATCGGACACGATCGGTACTTCGATAATCGCCAGACCGCCAGAGCGAAGAACCCGTCGAATTTCACACATTGCCTGTCTGTCCTCAGGAATGTGTTCCAACACATGAGAAGCAAATACAACATCGAATGAACCATCAGAAAGCGGCAATCGGCGCATATCAGCCCTGACATCTACATCCGGCATCTGAATATCTGTTGTGGTTACCTGCCGGAATAACTTTCGAAATTCTTCGTAAAACAGAGGTTCCGGAGCAAAATGAAGAAGAGATTTTTCCGAAAATCCATACTGAGCAGCTAACCGATGCATCAAAAGCCATTGAACGCGTTGCCTTTCCGTAGCTCCACATTTCACACATAACGCATATTTCCGCTGAAGAGGATGACCAAGACGATCCATCATAAATGGACCTCGATATCCACATATCGGACACCAAAAAGAAGGGGAAAATAGATGCCGAATACGAAATCGAAACAATTGGAATGAACCTAATGGCAGTTTTGTATTCATTACCCTTTCTCTATTAAAAAACCTTTTCGGACAAATCACGCTTATCAGAAAGCATTTCGAGAAAAATCTTCTCCAGCCGTCGATTCAATTCCAGAATGTCATAATTCTTCCTCACATACTCTCGTCCTCTTCTGCCCATCTCTCTGCGAATCTCCGGGTGTTCAGCCAGATATTGAATCTTTTCCGCTATCGCCCGGCTGTCTCGCTCCGGCACCAAATAACCTGTCTGGCCGTCAAGGACCGCTTCGGGAATCCCCCCAACCCGAGTCGCCACAACAGGCACACAAAGTGCCTGTGCCTCTATTATGGAAAGCCCTAAGGCCTCTGAAATGCTGGGGTGAATAAAAATGTCACTCTCCATCAGACATTGAAGAACCCCCTCATGAGAGGCAGATCCACAAAACTCTACAATTTCTGACAGCGACAACTGTTCAGCCAACTCACGGAGAACGCCCTCCAACGGCCCCCCTCCTACAATTCGGTACCGGAACTCTATGCCGGGGTTTTTCTCACGGAATATTTTTATAGCCTGCAAAGCATATTGATGTCCCTTTTCTTCCACAAGTCTGCCAACAGAAAGCAGAATAAGTTTATCTGGCTTTTTGCAAGATTCTCCAGACGATGGACAGAACACCGTCAAATCCACCCCAACCGGATGAACCCTAATTTTTTCAGAAAAAGCCCCAAACTCCTGTAAAAGATGAGAGGTAAATTGTGAATTCGCCAACAATAAATCTCCATTCTCAAACAAAGAATGGTATATCTGTCCCCCCTTTGCCAACCCCAATCGAACATCATACCCATGGAACATCGTTACAAGTTTCAAAGATGGAAGAGATTCCTTCAATAAACTTCCAATAATCCCATTGGTTCCATAGTGACAAAACAAGATGTCCACAGGCTGTCTGCACAATTTCACAAGATAATATAACACCTTCAGCGATAGTCCGTTTCGGCGTAATAAATACAGTTTCAGGAATCGAAGCATCGGGCCGGGATAATAAGGAAAATTAGCCAGCCAAATCCCAAACGCCTTTAACAGACATGCTGCCTTCTTTTTGGGTGTCGAGGGAAGAAAAAAGGCTCTCTCCAGAAGATGATACCTTTTGACATCTGAATGAACCATTAAATCCTGCGACATTCTCTCCGCCAGAATCAGAACCTCATGACCCTGTTCCAGAAGGCCGCCGATCTGACTGAGAATAAATGTTTCAGATAAAGACGGGAAAACATCTGTCATAATAGCTATTTTCACAGAAGCATCCTCTTTTGTACAATCTGATTTAGTGCATTTTTGAAAGAGAAATAAAGGCTGAAAACTATTGCAGCCGCCCGGGGCCATTTCCGTCTGCACCACACCTCTTTCCTCAGTCGGGCAGGCAAAAAAACATCCAGCTCTGCAGGAATTTCATGCAAATCTGATATCGGATTGTTTTGCAAAAGCCGGCGAATGCAGTTTTCCAGCATCTTACGGGCACAAGGCATAAACTTCTCAAGCCGTCCGTGCTGAGCAGAAAGAGCCAAATGCTTCAAAACCAAACTACATCGTGGCTGGATTTGCCTCTTCTGCTCCTCCGTGAGACTTCCCGGATATCCCGCATAATACAGAACCAAGGGTTTGGAAAGATAACCAATTTGAGGATGACGATAGGAAATCCGAAAAAATAAGTCGGTATCTTCTGCCCAGAAACGGTCTGTTTCAAAAAGACCGACCTCCAGCAAAACACGCCGCCGAATAATCACCGAGGAAGTCAGAGCATGTCCAATTTGAGCATAGACATCTAAATAATCATCAAAATACTCCCTATTTTTCAACAAAAAAGAGGTTTTCTTGTCTTCAAACGCCGTTCGTCGTTCTCCCACACCGTAAAAACAAAGCCAATAATTACTGAAAGTCCAAAGCAGATCGGGGTTTCGACTCAAATGGTTAACCTGACACTCCAGCTTTTCCGGAAGCCACTCGTCATCGGCATCCAAAAAAGCTACCCATTCTCCCTTCTGAACCGACAGAATACCCAAATTGCGGGCATTCGAAGGGCCGTTATTCGATTCAAACAAGTACCTGACTTTCGGCTCATACCGCCGCACCTTCTCGGCCGTGCGGTCTGTCGAGCCGTCATCGACGACAATAATCTCCTCCGGCGGCCGCGTCTGACGCAGGACGCTTTCAATCGCCCGCTCAATCGTGGCTTCCGCGTTATACGCCGGAATCACCACACTAACTGTAAAAGTCTGTTTTTGACTCATCGTCCCTGTCGTCGGCAATTTTGCAGAGCTTCTGAATAGATTCTCACCAGTTTGTCATTCAACATATCCACGTCATACCGCTCCTCCACATACTTCCGTCCCTCCTGCCCCATCTGTATCCTCTTTTGCGGGTCCTGCAGCAGTTCCGCCATGGCCCTGGCCGCCGCTTCCGCATCGCCGACAGGCACCAGAATGGCCGACCGCCCCGGCAGGACCGCTTCCGGAATTCCCCCCACATTTGTCGCCACAATAGGCACGCCGGCTGCCTGCGCCTCCAAAAGAACTACCCCCAGCCATTCATCCCGGCTGGTCAATAGGAACACATCTGCCTGATGCAATCGCTCCAGCACCCCCTTTTGTTCCAAGGCCCCCTCAAACACAATCCTATTTTTGATCCCGAGTGTCTCGGCCAATTCCTCCAGTTGAGCACGCAGCGGTCCATCGCCAACCAGATGATACACAACTCGTACAGAAGAAATCTTCTCAATCAGATGCTGTATCGCCTGCAGAGCCACATCCGGTCTTTTCTGCTCACAAAGCCGACAGACCGTCAGAACGCGAAAAATCCCGTCTGAACGAGCCGGCGGTCCATCGCGAAAAGCAAATCTGGCCGGTTCAATTCCAACATAATGCACGCAAAGACGCTCCACAGGAGCTCCCTGCTCCAGAAGCCGCTGCCGGGTGAATTCCGAATTTGCCAATATTTTGTCGGCAAACCCAAATACTTGACGATAGTAATCCGCCCCCCCCTCCAACCCCAAAAGCAAATCATGTCCGTGAAACATCGTTAAAAAGGCTGTCTTAGGCTGGATGATCTTCAACGGCCAGTAAAAAGTGCCGTTATTCCCGAAATGCACATGAATCACATCCGGCCTGAAAGACAAAATCGGTAGTGAATGAAAAAAAAGAAGATAGGAAAAAGGCTCCTGGCGGCTCAGCAGATAACGAAGCACTCGAAACAGAACCACCGGATGCGTGAACAAAAACCGCAGCAGCCAGCCGACGGCCTTGAAACGGCAGACCCATTTGGACACCGGCACTGTCGGCAGGTAAACCGTCCGTTCCAAAAGTTCATATTCAGCTACTTCCGAATGTAAAACCCTCTCTTGAGGATGGTATCGGCTGAAAATCCGTACCGTATGCCCCCGCTTCAGCAACCCGGTAATCTGATTGAGAATAAACGTTTCGGAAAGTTTTGGAAACGTGCTGACAATAACGGCAATTCTCATAAGCTTCAAAACCTGACTATCATAAATACCCAAGCTCCTCCAATCTCTTTTTCACTTTTTCGGCTTCCTGCGGAGAATAGACCTCTTGCTCCCCCTTCGTTTCCTTTTGCTCCTCCTGTATCCGCCGAATCGGATTCCACTGCCAAAAGGACGGCTCAAACCACTCTTGCCGCACCTGACCATCCATATCAGAGGGAATCGGCACACCCATATACGCCAGTAAAGTTGGGGCCATATCCAGCAGATTCGCCTGTTCTCCGCCGCTGCGGATAAGCCCCTCTCCGGCGGCGACAAAAAAACCATCCGGATGATGCTTGCCCAAGTGAAAATCCGTCTTCAGCTGCACCGGTTCAAACAGTGTTTTTTCATATTGATATCCACCAGTAATGGAATATCCCGGACAAGGACAAACCACCAAATCGGGCATCTTGTCCAGATAGGCTCCCTGAAACACTTCTTCTTTACGATAGACTTTCTCAATCACTTTTCCGCCTGTCGCCGGATCATTCACCTCCAAGAGTTTTTCAACAACAATTTTGCAAATCATTTCTTTTTTCAGCGGATCGTTTTCCAAAACAAACAAGAACCCTTCATTGCAATAACCGCTGGCATACACCCTTGACCAATCCCAATCCACACAGACAGGCCGGGGATAAAATCTGGAGAGAACCTTGCGATGCCAAATCGGAGGCAGCAAAAATCCGAGAATCCTCCCCAATCGAATACGCTGAGCCAATTCACTCACCGGAAACCCCAGAATCCGGGCCGGACAGATGCGCAGATATCCCTGCTGAACCAGCCAGTTTCCCAGGTTAAAGCGCGTTCGATGCCGAGTAAAACCATGATCGGAAAGAAGAAACACGCCTCCCAGGCCAAGTTGATTCGGATAAAATTCTTGAACAATCTCCTCAATGCTCGAATCCAACGTGCGGTAAAAGGTTTCAAAAACATACTGCTGCAGACTCGGGGTATACTCCGGACAATCCGTGGAGATAAAATGCCATAAGCCGTGCTGTATTACATCGCTGGACTGAAAATGCACCATCATGACATCCGGATTTCGGCTTTGAATAATATACTTCGCCGCTCTGGTTCGCACCCGAACCGTTTGGGCCATCTGTTCAACAAAATTATGAATCGTCTTTCGTGTAATTTTTTCCTTTTGAAGTTTCTTAAAAGTCAGGATATCATAATCCGGAACCGCCCGAAGAAGTTCCTTCTTGAAATCTGCCGGATAGGTAAAATCCGACTCCAGCGAAGGGGTCAGAAGTCCGCTGACTACCACACCCCGAATCGGACGCGGCGGATAAGTCATCGGCACATTCAAAACACCGCAGGTCAACCCAGCTTCACTGAATCGCTGCCAAATTGTCTTCCCTAAATACTGAGAATTGACGGGATACTCTTTTCGTTCTTTTGCGGACCAGCAGTAAAAATCATAGACTCCGCTGGCTCCCGGATTTTTTCCTGTCTGAAAAGCCCCCCAGGCCGCCGGTGTAATGGCAGGAATGGTGGATTTCAATACTCCCCAGACCCCCCTGTCGCGGAGACTTTTTAAAAAAGGCATACATCCGGCCTGAATGGCTGGTTCGAGAACAGCCCATGTCCCGCCGTCAATCCCGATCAGCAAAAGGGATCTATGCATAAATCACCGCTCACTGTTTATCCTATAAATATCCCAAATCTTTTAATCTCTTATGAATGGTGTCTTCCTCAACAACAAAAGAACGGTTTGCTTGTCCTATGTGTTCCTCACGGAGTGGGACGGCATCAGCACGGCAGGTCGTCCACCAGGGAATGTGCCGCAAACAAGGATCATCGGAATCTAAACCGTGCGAGTAAAAGCGTCCCTCTCCCAGGAATTCTCCGTGGTCCGAAGTGATCACCACCTTCCCCTTCAAATATTCCAGAAGTTGGCTTACATGCTTGAGCACAATTTCCAGATTCTCCTGATAAGCCCTTCGGAGTCCTTCCGGACCGTATTTTCGACGCACCGCATCCATAGGACTCAAAGGCGGCAATTGTAAGAACTCCGCCATGAACCACTCTGGATGGTTGCCCAGCAAACAGCCATGCTTTATCCAGGAACACAGTTTTTCATAAATCTTTTTTCGAAAACCTTTTGATTGTTCCCCCAAAACCGTTCCCATCAGCACAACCTCTTTTCCTACATCCGGTTGTGGAAATCCCGCACAATCCGAGCCGAACCCCAGATAAGGCGCATGTGGCTGCAGGTAGTGCACAATCATTCTCTTGCCAGGATGCCGAGCCAGAGCACCGAGCGCTTCTCTGGTAACCATTTCTGGAAGCACCGTACCCCGGCTTTCATCCCATCTGGTTTGCCAAACATCAATCACTCGATAAAAATGCTCTCCGCCATGAAAGCCTAATACAGATTTCAGCGAATTTATATAAGGATTAGAAGACACATAGACCACATCCGCATAATAGCCCGGAAACGATCGCTTCCTCCATTCCTCCGTACAGCTGCCCACCGACTTGCGACAAGAAAGCTGTCCACCTTTTAAAAAATCCCCAAAGACCCTTTCAAAATAGTCATAACGGCAGGCATCCAGGACAATCAGGAAATCCCAAGATTCCTCCATAATTAGGACTGTATCCACATTATTATTTGTTTTTGACCAAGACACGAAGCTGTTCCTTAAAAATACTCAACAATTGAAATCCCTTCAAGCAATCCAGCAGCAAAGCCGTTCCACCATAACATATCAGAGCCAACAGAAAATGCCCCACAAAAAGGAAAGGGCTCATCCGCACGGTTGCCGACCTAAGGAAAAGAAGAATGGAAATTGTAACCAAAAAAGAAACCAGCGGAATAAGGGAGGGTTCCAGCATCCTCCACGGAGGACAGTTCAGCCACCTGCAGGATAACCAGAATCCAAAAGGACTCACTAAAACCGCAATCAGAAGAGTGGCAACTGCTGTTCCTTCAATTCCCCAGCGACTTGTCAAAGGATAGATTAGAACCGCCAACACGACTAAACGAATCACCTGGAAATAAAAATGAATCTTCAGTTTCCCGAGGGCCAAAAACAAAGGACCTCGTGTAGCGCCCAAAGAACGAAACAACCCCTTAAATACCATAATCTGCATCGCCGGTATCATCGGATGCATATCCGCCTTCAGAAACAACCGTACAAAATCCGGCCCCAGTGAGAAAATCAAACCGGAAGCCAGAAACGCAAAAAAAGCCGTGACCCTCAAAACTTTTAAATACGCCTCCCGTAACCGAGGAATATCATCCTGTATCTTCGAATAGGCCGGAAACGTGACCTGGGAAAGAGTATTTGTCAGGTCAGTCGCCGGAAGATTGGAAAAACGAAATGCATAGCGGTACAAAGCCAGCGAACTAACACCCAGATACCCCCATACAAAAAAATCATCCCCTTCTGAAATCAAAAAATTCAAAACCGACAATCCAAATATCCATTTTCCAAAACGCCACATTTGGGCCGCTTTCTGCCAATCCAGACAAAATCGCGGGCGATACGGACAAAGCGAATAGGATAAGGCTACCTGAACAAGCACAGAAGCAAAACGTCCTGCAACATAACCCCAAATGCTGCGGAAAAAAAAGAGAACCAAGGCCGAAACGGATAAATCAATAAGGACAGGAGGTACTCGAAGGAGAAAGATTCGTGGAAAATTAAGCTCTTTTTGCAGATAAACCGTCCCAACATTTTCTAAGCTGGCGAGGAATAATACAAATCCAATGCTTCGAATAACATTTACCGTCAAAGAAAACTTTTCCGGCGGAACTTTTAAAGAAGCAGCAATTGGTGCCGCGGCAAAAAGAATTAAAAACATGACCAAACCGCGACAAATGTGAATCGTCCAGGCAGTATCCAAATATGTGCGTATCTCCTTTCTCTCCTGGACCAGCTTTTCATTAAAACCTGTTTCAAAAAAAACCCCTAAAATCTCTATCAGCATCATCGCGATTGCCAACAAACCAAGATCCTGAACAAGAAGAAAATTGGCAAAAACAAGAGATTTTACAAAACCAAGAAAGCGAATGGCCACACCAATTCCCATAACCCAATAGCCGCCTCTAATGGCAAGTTGGAAAAGTGTCGGCTCAGTCTTTGTTACATGAATCCGCTCGGCCTCGCTCTTGTGTCCAGATAAATCCTTAATGAATATACCTCCATTTACAGGTTTATTGTCTTTGCGCTAACTGCTTGTCTAATATAGAATTATATTCTATCCCTCAAAAATGTCAAACTTTCAGAAAGGATTTCGAAGCCCCAGAATGGGGTTGGAAAGCAAACCGTCTCAAAAAAAGACACTCTTTTTGCGTAAGAAAGATTATAATCAGGCTCCATGTACGAACGTAGCAGAAAACGTCCTTTTTTTGTATTATTGTTTGCTCTCGGTGTCTTTGCCGGGGCGTTCCTGCTTTTTCAGGTGCAGCCGCTGTTTGGGCGATTTCTGACCCCCTGGTTCGGCGGCACACCCGAAGTCTGGACCGCCTGCATGCTCTTTTTCCAGCTGCTTCTGCTGGCCGGGTATGCCTATGCCCACGCCCTCGGCCGTCTCCCCGCCCGCCTGCAGGCCCTCGTTCATCTGCTCCTGCTCCTCGCCGCCGCCGTACTGGCCTTTCGAATCATCCCGCCGGCACATCTGAAACCAACGCCAGAAACCAACCCCATTATCCAAATATTATGGATATGTCTTGTCTGCATAGGGCTTCCCTATTTCCTCCTTTCTTCTACAGGGCCGCTCCTTCAGTCCTGGATTTGCCGAATCGAACCCGGTTTTATTCCCTATCGTCTTTATGCCCTCAGCAATATCGGTTCCTTATTAGCCCTTATTTCCTATCCATTTGTCTTTGAACCCGTTTTCAGTCGTCAGCAACAGGCCCACTTATGGTCTTTCCTGTTTCTTCTTTATGCAATTTCCTGTGTAGTTTGTGCACTTATACTCTTTCTAAACGCCCCATCTTCGCAAACCTCCTCCCCAAAAAATAACGATACTCCTTCTCTTTCTTTCTCAAATTGCCTTCTCTGGCTTTCTTTGCCGGCAGTCGCTTCAACCCTCCTGCTGGCGGTAACCGAAAAAATTACCCAGGATATCGCTGTCGTACCCTTCTTATGGATACTTCCTTTAAGTATATATCTCCTGTCTTTTATCATATGTTTTGACAGCCCCCGATGGTACAAACGCCCCCTCTTCCTTACGCTGTTTATTCTGAGCATTTTAGGAATCATCATCGCCCGCATTATTGAAGAAAAAAGGCCTAATATCACATTGATTATCGGACTTTACAGCTTTCTGCTCCTCTGCTGCTGTATGGTCTGCCACGGGGAACTGTACGCCCTCCGCCCGCATCCCCGTTATCTGACCGCCTATTATCTGCTTATTGCGGCCGGCGGTGCAATCGGCGGCATCTTTGTCTCCATCCTGGCCCCCTTGCTCTTTAAAACCTATGTGGAACTCCACTTAGCCGTCCTCTTGGCCGTGATTCTCGTTGTTTTGACCGACCGACGGTATATTCAGGGCCGCCGGCGCAAAATTGCCTATATTACCGCCCTCACCGTCGTCGGGCTGGCAGGCATCTTCCTCGTCGGCCGACGCACCACCCAAAACCAGCGGGCCATCGACCATGCACGCAACTTCTTCGGCGTCCTGACCGTCTGGGAAGACGACTGGGACAACCCGCTCCTGCACAAACGGCTCCTTCAGCACGGCACGACTTTCCATGGTCTCCAGTTTCAACATCCGAACAAACGGCATCTCCCGACCGCTTACTACGGCTTCAACAGCGGCATCGGTCTGCTTATCCGCTCTAATCCCCAGCATCCGCCCCGCCGCATCGGGGTCATCGGACTGGGCGTCGGCACCATCGCCTATTACGGCCGGAAAGGCGATGTCATCCGCTTTTACGAAATCAACCCCGCCGTCGAACAGCTGGCACGAAAGTATTTCACCTACCTGTCCGACAGCCAGGCCGACATCCAGATTGTTTTAGGCGACGGCCGGCTGTCGCTCGAGCGGGAATCGCCGCAGAACTTCGACATCCTCGTTCTGGATGCCTTCAGCAGCGATGCCGTGCCCGTCCACCTGCTCACCAGCCAGGCGATGGAAATCTACCTCAAACACCTCAAACCCGACGGAGTCCTGGCCTTCCATCTGTCATCAGTGCATCTGGACCTGATTCAGGTTGTCCGCAAACTGGCCGAACACTTCCAGCTCCACTGCCTTTGGCTGGAAACCTATCCCGATGAGCAGTTCGGCGCTCTTTCCTCCGACTGGCTTGTGCTTTCTCCCTCCAAAGAACCGCTCGAAAACCCGCTCCTTCAGTCCGCCGCCAGTCCCCTGCCTAAAATACCCGCCTCCATCGACCTGTGGACGGATGACCATATCCGGCTTCTCCAAATCCTCAAACCCTCCCCCCGCCGATAAGCCGCTGAAGAGGTCTCCAAATGCCTAAAAATCTACGGTCCTTCCTGCGACTCGTCCTCCGAAGCTTTAGCGAAGAAGAAAAGCGGAAATCCATCCGCCGGGAACAACCGAAATCCGAATCTCAAAATCCGAAATCCGAAACGAAAAAATCAACCAGCAAAAACAAAAAAGAGAATGAGTGATTCGATTTTGAGCTGCCTTTTCTGCTGGACGCTGGCGGCTGGATGCTGTCAGCTGGGAGATAGCCCCGCCCAAAAGGGCGGGGAAAACGAAAGATTATCTCCTCTCCCCCGGGCTTGCGCCCGGGGCTAATTCCCACCTCAGGCCTTGTCCTTCCCGCGCATCCCCGGTCATTCCCGCGCAGGCGGGAATCCAATCTTGTTCCCGCGACTTGTCCTCCGAAGCCTTGGCGAAGGAGGAAGGCGGGAATCCAGAGCAGCACCGTTTTGTTAAATACTTTAAAAAGACGGTTGCTTTCGGCAACCCTATCCGGTATAGAAAAGCGAATGCGGATGATACACAGCGGCATCAAAGCGGCGTTTGCCGTCGTCCTGTGGACAATCCTGACCGGCCAGCTTTCGGCTCAGGGTTCTCCGGAAGAGCGCCGGCGGATTTCGGAGCTCAGCGCCGCCGACCACAAGCAAATGCTCGAGCAGCTGGGCATCGTCTCGCTCCGTCCGGGGCCGTCGGGCGACCCCAAAGCCCCCAACGCCGCCAACGCCGACGAGGCCAAAGTGCCGCCTTATTTCCTCCCTGACCCGCTCGAAATGAAGAACGGCACCCGGATAACCCGACCGGAACAATGGCCGGCTCGGCGGGCCGAAATCCTCGAACTGTTTGACCGCGAAATCTACGGACGCGTCCCCGCCAATGTCCCGTCCGTCCAGTGGAAAATCACAGACGTCAAAGAAGACAAAGACGGCGATTTTCCCGTCAAAATCAAGCAGCTGGAAGGGGTTGTTGATAACTCCGCCTATCCGGCCGTCGAGGTGGTTATTCGATTAACGCTGGGCACCCCTGCCGGTGCGGACAAACCCGTTCCCGTCATCCTCGAATTCGGCTTTCCCGGCTGGGTCGAAAGACCGCGTGCCGGCGAGCTCACCTGGAAGCAGCAGCTGCTCAAAGAGGGCTGGGGCTGGGCTGTCCTGAATCCTGTCAGCATTCAGGCCGATAATGGCGCCGGCCTGCGCGAGGGCATCATCGGCCTTGTCAACAAAGGCAACCCCCGAAAAACCGACGACTGGGGCTGCCTGCGGGCCTGGGCATGGGGAGCAAGCCGGGTCCTCGATTATTTCGAAACCGACTCGGATGTCGATGCCCGGCGTGTCGGCATCGAGGGCCTGTCCCGCTACGGCAAGGCCGCCGCCGTTGCGATGGCCTACGACACGCGGTTTGCTATCGCCTTTATCGGCTCCTCCGGCGCCGGCGGCGTCAAACTCCTGCATCGCCTCTTCGGCGAACAGGTGGAAAACCTCGCCTCGCCGGCCGAGTATCACTGGTTTGCAGGCAATTTTCTCAAATACGCCGGCCCGCTCACGCAGGAAGACCTGCCCGTGGACGGCCATCACCTTGTCGCCCTTTGTGCGCCGCGCCCGGTCTTTATCAGCGCCGGTTCCTCCACGGTGGAAGGCCCCTGGATTGACGCCAAAGGGATGTTCCTCGGCGGAGCCATGGCCGGCCCCGTCTATGAGCTGCTCGGCAAAAAGAGCATGCGGACGATGCTCTTTCCGCCGGAGGGCACACTGATCGACGGCGACATCGCCTTTCGCCAGCACGAAGGCGGACATACCACCGGCCCCAACTGGCCGTATTTTATCCAGTTTGCCAAACGCTATTTCTCTCAATAACGCTGTCACCCGGAAGCGCCTATGGACAAGCCGCAGATTGCAGTCATCGGAGGCACAGGGCTCGGCGACGGCTTTGCCGCCCGGCTTGCCGACATCGAAGAAGTGTTTCCGGACACTCCCTTCGGCAAACCCAGCGCCCCCGTCCAGCTCGGCACGTTTGCCGGCCGCCGCATTGCCTTCCTGAACCGCCACGGCCAGGGACATTGCCTGAACCCTTCCCGCATTCCGTATGCCGCCAACATCTTTGCCCTTAAATCTCTCGGCGTGCGCACCATTCTTGCCAGCGGAGCCGTCGGCTCTCTCCGGGAGGAATACGCCCCCAAAGAAGTCGTTTTGGCTGACCAGTTTATCGACAAGACCTTCCGCCGTCAGTCCAGTTTCTTTGACGCCCTCGGCGCTGTCCACGTTGAGTTCGCCCAGCCCTGCTGCGCTCGGCTTCGCCGGCAGCTCCTTCACGTCAGCCGCCGACTCCCCTTTCCGGTCCATCCGTCCGGCACCTACGTCTGCATGGAAGGGCCCCAGTTTTCCACCCGCGCCGAATCTCAGATGCACCGGCAGTGGGGGGCCGACCTGATAGGAATGACCGCCCTGCCCGAGGCCAAACTCGCCCGCGAAGCCCAGATGTGCTATGCCCTGCTGGCCCTGATTACCGATTACGACTGCTGGCGGCCCCACGACCCCAACCAGTCCCAGCAGTCCCTTCTGCAGGAAATCATCGGCAATCTGCACACCGCCACGGACAATGCCGTCCGCCTGCTTGAAGAACTGCTGGCAGGCGGTGAACCGCTTGCGGATGACCGATGCCCCTGCCGGCACGCCCTCGAGCTGGCTGTCTGGACAAGACCCGAAGCCCAAAACGCCGACGAACGCAGACGCCTGCGCCCTCTGTGGGAATAAAACAGCGAAAAAATTGCTCCTTTCTGCCGATAATTTATAATATCGTTCCGCAAACGCACAATGACAAAGACAAGGGCCGACAAATGCAGATGGAAGAACGAAGAAAAAGTGTTCGCTACAAAGCCCGCGAAGATGTCCGGGCGGCCATCAGTGCCGAAGATTCCGACCTGCACACCGAAGGGTTTGTTCTGAACATCAGTCAAAGCGGGGCCTATATCTTCGCCAATGCCATTCCGTTCCAAAACGGCATCCTCACCTTCCGCCTGCCTGACGGGCGAACCATCCAGCGACGCTGCCGCCGAATCGACCCCTATCAGCCCCGCGCCCGCGGCCAGGCCGTTGCCTTCACGGATGCCCTCACGGCGGAGGAATTGGAAGTCCTCAAGGCCCCCATCCTCGAATAAATCCGCCCGGTTTTACGAAGGTTTGGCTTCGGCCAACGCAACCGCTGAGGCAATCGCAAACCGGTCTGTGTGTGTGATGCTCAGCGTGATTTGCTCGATTCCCTGTTTTTCAGCCAGCTCCTTCAGGCGGCCGGTCAGATTCACCACAGGCCGGCCCGCGACATCATTGACCACCTCCACATCCGTCCAGGCCACGCCGTCCCGCCAGCCGCTGCCGACCAGCTTCATCACCGCCTCCTTGGCAGCAAACCGCCCCGCCAGCCGCTCCAGGTGGTTGCGAAGGCCCTGGGCATCCGCCTGCTCCTTCGCCGTAAAAATCCGCTCCATCGCCCGCGCCCCGTGCCGCTGAAGCAGCTGCTCGAGCCGGCCGAACTCCACCAAATCAATCCCGTGTGCCAGAATCTTCATAAAGTCCCGAAGGCATCCCGCCCAGCCCGCTTACGATTCCGAACCAGCCGCTTCTTCCAGTTCTTTAAGCCGTTTGCGGGCGCGTAGTTTGGCCGCCGCACTCAGCCGGTCTTTAATCAGAATCCCCTCCAGATGGTCATATTCGTGCTGAAAGGCCCGTGCCAAAAGCCCTTCGCCTTCCTCCGTAAAGCGCCGCCCCTCTAAATCCGTCGCTGTCACCGTGCACTTTTTGTAGCGGCGGACCTTGCCCCAGATGCCCGGCAGCGACAGACACCCCTCTTCATGCTCCTCCAGACCGCCGCTGACCTGAATCTCCGGATTGATATAGACCTTGGCGTGTTCTTTCGTGCCGTCCACCGAGACGACAAAAATCCGCAAATCCACCCCCGCCTGCGGGCCGGCCAGCCCCACTCCCTTGTGCTCAACCATCAGGTCTTTCATCCGCTCCGCCAGGGCCCGAATCGAGTCGTCGATTTTTTCCACCGGCCGCGCTTTTTTCGCCAGCACCCCCGCCGGATACCGCGTCATTCTGCACTCTATTTCCGCCATAGGTCCTCACCCCACCCAGGGGCTGGAAGGTTTGTCAAACTCATCCATCCGAAACGACTGCCCCAGATAGCTGCGCCGCACCAGCTCGTTGTGCACAATCTCTTTCGGCGTGCCCTCGGCAATCACTTTCCCATGGTCGATAATGTACGCCTTGTCCACCACCTCCAGCGTCCGCTCGACGTTGTGGTCCGTAATCAGCACGCTCACGCCGCCGGCGGCCAGCCGCCGAATCTCCCCCTGCAGCTCCTCCACCCCAATCGGGTCCACCCCGCTGAAGGGCTCATCCAGGAGCAGCAGGGCCGGACGCAGCGCCATCGCCCGCGCAATCTCCAGCCGCCTGCGCTCTCCGCCCGAGAGCATCCGCGCCTGCGTATGCCGCACCTCCGTGAGGGCATATCGGCCCAGCAGCTCCTCCGTCCGCTCCCGCACCTGTCGGCGGCCCGCCGTCGTCATCTCGAGGATGGCCGCCAGATTCTCCTCCGCCGTCATCCGTCCGAAGACGCTGGGCTCCTGCGACAGATACCCCATCCCCATCCGGGCCCGGCGGTACATCGGCATCCGCGTCACATCCACCCCCTCAAAGAGCACCCGCCCCCCGTCCGGCTCAATCATCCCCATTACCATCCGGAATGTGGTCGTCTTGCCCGCCCCGTTGCGTCCCAAAAGGCCCACAATCGAACGCTGCGGCACCGTAAGATAAACCTGATCCACGACCGTCCGTCCGGAATATTTCTTCACAAGCCCTTCGGCTTCCAGCAATGTCATCTGAACCAACGGCTTCTCTCCCGAAAAAGTTTCTTTTCGAATGAAAAACCCATTATACCAGCCCCGCCTGCCCCTGCCAAATCCCTTTTTGCATTCGTCCGCCAAACCAGATTGGCAGGAACGCATCATTTTTTTTGGAAAAACATCGCTTTTTCTGATACAAATGAATCCGCTATAGCAGAACTCTTTCGGTCATTCCCGCATCGGCGGGAATCCAGTTGTTCATGATCGATTTTGTTAAACGCTCGGAGCATGGCCAAAATAAGCCCGTTTCATCAAATTCATCAGACCCTCGGGGCCGCGTTCGAGGAATTCGACGGCTGGCACCTGCCCCGCGACTTCGGCAGCCCGCAAACCGAGCAAAACGCCCTCCTCAATCACTGTGCCGCTGTGGACTTAAGCAGCTTCGGCAGAATCTCCGTCAAAGGCGACTGGCAGCCCCTTCTGGATAAAGCCGGTATTCAATTGTCAGCATCCTTGCGAGAAGGTCAGTGGTGCTGGGCGGCTCAAAACGGGCATGCATCCCTGCGCATCGGGAAAATCGGTTCGGAAGTGCTGATTTTGACCCTTCCGGGCTGCGACAGGGCCCTCTTGAGCCGGCTGCGGCAAATCGCCGACGGCCTGAACCCGCCGCCGTCCGTCCTCGACCTGTCGGACTCCACCGGAATGCTCGGTCTCTACGGCCCCAATGCCTTCCGCTCCGCTGCCCGGATTGTCCCGTTTGACCTGGAGGACCTCCAGCCGGAAGGACTGATGAAAATCTCCCTGTTTATGTTCAATCTGTTTGTCCTGCGGGGCAGCTGGCTGGATTCGGATGGGCTGGAGCTGCTTTGTCCCGCCTCGGCAGGCACGCTGGCCGCCGGCTCTATCGCCAAAGCCGGACAGAAATACAACATCACCCCCGCCGGAATGACCGCCTTCCGGGAGCTGCTGGCCCGGAAAAACCTGCTCTAACCCGACTGCCGGTCTCCTGAATTCCGATTTCAAAAGTTCCGCAGGGGTTTTTCTGGAAAACCTTTCCGAAGTATGCTATAAGAACAGTTTTGTAAACGTTCCTGTGTAAAAAAGACAGAGATTGTCATAAAATAACCGATATGTTTGCCATTATCAGCGATATTCATTCGAATCTGGAGGCCCTCTCTGTTGTCCTCAAGGACATCGAAGAGCGGGGCATCAAGACGATTTACTGTCTGGGCGATGTCGTCGGCTACGGCGCCAACCCCAAAGAATGCCTCGACCTGGTTATCGAAAAAACCCAAAACAGCGTGATGGGCAACCACGACTACGCCGTTTTGTTCGAGCCGACCAACTTCAACACCGGCGCCGAATCCGCTACGTACTGGACCCGGCGGGTCCTCGAAGAAGAGCCCGACCCGGAAAAACGCGCCCGCCGCTGGCAGTATCTCGGACGCCAGCGGATGCGCTGGACGATGAAACTCCCTCTGGACGGCTTCGAGGCCCAGCTGGACTTCGTTCATGCCTCCCCGCGGCGGCCTATCAACGAATACATCTTCCCGGACGATGTCTATACGACCTCCTCGAAAATCACCACACTGTTCGACCGGACGCCGCATATCTGCTTTGTCGGCCATACCCACCTGCCCGGCGTCTTTCTCGAAGACCCGGACTTTTACAGCCCCGACGAACTGGGCGGCAAATACCCGATTATTCCCAACGAGAAAGCCATCATCAATGTCGGCTCCGTCGGGCAGCCCCGAGACCGCGACAACCGCGCTGCGTATGTTTATATCAAAGACAACGAAGTCCACTTTGTACGGCTGGAATATGATTACAAAACCGCCGCAGAAAAGATTTACGCCGTCCCGGAACTGGACAACTTCGAGGGCGACCGGCTGGCCGACGGACGATAAGAGCGGCTGTCAATTCCTTCAGAAAGGAACGCAATCACCGTGAACGGCAGAACCAATATGAGGAAATGGCCTTTACTTGTCTGGACGCTCACAATTGTTTTTGTCGGATTCTGCGCCCTGCGGGTTTACAAAGCGTGCTTCTGTCCGGCAGGACGCTGCGAACTTCGCAATCCCATTACCCCCCTGGCCGCAGCCGTGCAGACGGAATCCGCGGCAAAGCCCGACGCATCATCCGAACAGACCGCCGACACGCCGCAGCCGCCTGCCGAGTCTGAAGAACCGGTCGTGTCCTTTGACAATCTGTCCGCCGTCAGCGGCCCTGAACAAACCGTCACGCTCGGAGCCCTCTCTGATGTCTGCCGGCGCACCAACGACCCGTCCCAATACAAATTCCAAATCGAGCTGACGACCCGCGGGGCCGCCGTCAAAACCGTCACGCTTTCGGAATTCGACGACCGACACAAAGACAATCCGAAGCCCTTTGTGCTCCTGAAGCCGATAGCCGCAGGCGAGCGGCCCATTTATACCCTGGCCAGCACCTCCCTGTCGCTGACCGGCAATAAGGGCTCCTCCAGCACACTCGTTTTTCCCCTCGATCGGCTGAACTGGACTGTGGTTGAACAATCCGCCGACAAAGCCGTCTTTGAAGCCCTTCTGGGGCAGGTCGAAACCCGTGACGGACAGCGCATCCTGACCATGCCCCAGATTCGCCTGCGCAAAACCTACCGCATCGAGCCGGGCCGTTATGACCTGACCTGCGAACTGACCATTGAAAACCTCACCGAAGGCACCGTCCGCCAGCAGCTCGCAATCCAGGGCACCGCCGCCGTTCTGGCGGAAGACGTCCGAACCGATGAGCGCAACATCATCGCCGCCTACCGCACCCAAAACAACTCCATCGAAACCCGGCTGCTCGAATACACAAGAATCCGCTCCTATGTGAAGGAATTGTCCTGCCCCGAAAGGCCGGGGGCTTTCTCCCAAATGTTCGGTCCGCTCAGCAAGGGACTCAAAAAAATCTTCGGTTCCGCCTCTCCGCAGGACGCTCTCTTGCTGAAGGCGGACAAATCGGCCGCTTTTCTGTGGGCCGCTTCCACCAACAAATATTTTGCCGCCGTCATCCGTCCCGACCCTTCAGCCCCAATTGCTTTCTCCGGTGCGCAGTATCACGACCCGCAGCTCTGTGAACCGAAATCTTCACCGGATGCCGGTGCTACGTACCGTCTCCAGACTGACACCCTCGCGCTGGCTCCTGTCGGAAACCCCAACAGCACCCAGACCCTCACCTTTGAATGCTTTCTCGGCCCCAAGGACAAACGGCTCTTCGATAAAAACCCGACCTACCGGGCCTACGCCTACTACCAAACCTTTGCGATGCGAAGCTGCTGCTGCTGTCCGGCCTTCCTGACCCAGCCGCTGGCCTTTGCGATTATGTGGCTGATGACCGCCCTCTACCATTTGATGGGGCCCTGGGGCAACTACGGCATCGTCATTATGGTCCTGGTCTTCCTGATGCGGCTGGTTCTCCACCCGGTCACCAAAAAAAGCCAGGTCACGATGATGAAGGTCCAAAAACTCGGGCCCCAGCTTCAGGAAGTCCAGCAGAAATACAAAGGCAATCCGCAGGAAATGCAGCGGAAGATAGCCGAAGTCTATCACCAGGCGGGTATGACCCAGTTCAGCCCGATGGTGGGAATGATGCCGATGTTCCTGCAGATGCCCATCTGGATTGCCCTCTGGACCGCCGTCTATACGAGCATCGACCTGCGGGGCGCCGGCTTCCTGCCGTTCTGGATTACCGACCTGTCCGCCCCGGATGCCCTGATTCACTTCGGCCGGTTTGCCTTTACCATCCCCCTGATCGGCCTGCACATTGAGTCGCTCAATCTGCTGCCGATTCTGATGGGCGTCGTGATGTATCTCCAGCAGAAGCTCACCCCCCAGACCCAGCCCGCGGAGACCGCCCGCCCCGAAGTCGTCCAGCAGCAGAAAATTATGATGATTCTCTTCCCCCTGCTGTTTCCGCTGATGCTCTACAACGGGCCGTCGGGCGTGAATCTCTACATTATGGCCAGCATCGGCGCCGGCGTCATCGAACAGTACGTCATCCGCAAACACCTCCAGCAGCAGGAGGCCGAGAAGGAAAAACGCCTCGTGCCCGCCACCGCCAAAACCGGCGGCAAACCCAAGAAGAAAAAACCCAAACCTTTCTTCCGCGAATACAAATAAAATGAAAAGCCAAACGCGCCGCCGACGACGGTTTCGTTTCTTTTGCTTTTTGACGGGTTCTTTCGGGTGTTACAGGGAAAACGGCTGTTTGATTCACAACGCGGAATCGCTATGGTAACCGACGATACCATCGCCGCCCTCAGCAGCCCGCCGCCGGCGGTCGGCAGGGTCTGCGCCTCTATCCTGCGTCTGAGCGGTCCCCAAACCTTTTCTGTTCTTGAGAAGCTGCTCGGCTCTTCCATCCCCCGCCGTCGAGGCCTTTTCCATGCCGAACTGTCGGTCGAGGGCATCCCGGTTCCGGCCGTCATTTATACCTTCGCCGCCCCTCATTCCTACACCGGCCAGGATATGGCGGAGCTGCACGTTTCCGCCGCGGCGGCGGCCGTCGAGCGGATTTTTTCGCAAATCCTCGAACGCACCCGTCAGGCCCGGCCGGGCGAGTTCACCCTCCGCGCCTACCTGAACGGCAAGCTCGACCTCACCCAGGCCGAGGCCGTCGCCCAAATCGTCAGCGGCTCCAACACCGCCCAGGTGCTGGCCGCCGAAAAACTGCTCGCCGGCCGCCTGGCCCAAACCATCGGCCAAATCCAAGCCGCCCTGCTCGACTGGCTGAGCCGTCTCGAGGCCGGACTGGACTTTGCCGAAGAAGACATCGAAATCCTGCCGGCCGCTCAGGCCGCCCAAATCCTTCAGTCGCTCCGTTCGCAAATCGAGCAGCTCCTGACCGGCGCCCTCCGGTATGAACGGATGATTGACCTGCCCTCCGTCGGCATCGCCGGGGCCGTCAACGCCGGCAAAAGCATGCTCACCAACGCCCTGCTCGGCCGCCCCCGCAGCATCGTCTCCGACGCCCGCGCCGTCACCCGCGATGTCCTTGCGGAAATCCTGCCGCTGGGCGACCTCGACTGCGTCCTGTTTGACTGTGCGGGCCTGAGCACGCAGCCCCCGCTGGATGCCCTCGACGCCCTTGCCCAGCAGGCCGCCCGCTCCGCCCTGCAGAAGGCCGACCTGATTCTGTTCTGCATCGACATCACCAAACCCGACCGCACAGAAGACCGCGGCATCTTCACGCTCCTCGGTTCAGGGCCGCTGCTGGCTTTGGCAACGCAATCCGACCGGCTCGCCCCCGCAGAGATTCCCGCCCGGCTGGCGCAGCTGAACGCCGAATTCGGCCGGGAGTTTCTGCCTGTCAGCGCCCTGCGGGGTGACGGCCTTGACGCGCTCAAAGAGCAGATTCGCAAAACTCTCCTGCAGCAGCGAACCGCCGCCCCCGAAACCGACGCCGCCCTGATGCTCAATCAGCGGCATCGGCGGATTTTGTCGGAGACCTCCGCCGCCCTCGCCGAAGCCGCCAAACAGGTCGAACAGGGCCGCGAGGAGATTGCCGCCATGCTCGTCCGCTCCGCCTGGGAGCAATTGGGCGGCTTCGAACGCGAAAACCTCTCCGAAGCCGTCCTCGAACAAATCTTCTCCCGCTTCTGCATCGGAAAATAACCCCCTGCGGACTTTGCGGCTCGATGCAGGAAACCCGTTGCACAGGCCGCATCGGCCGATACAATACCTTTATGGCCAAACTGACGATACTGACCGGACCGCTGCGCAGGCAGGCCTTCGAGCTGGACCCGAAGGACCAGCCCAAAATCATCGGGCGTACACGAGACAAAGCCCATTTTTTCCTGCCCGACCCGGCCGTATCCCGTCAGCACGCCGAACTGTTCTTCCGCGACGGCCAGTGGCTTATCTGCGACCTGAACTCCTCCAACGGCACCTTCCTGAACGAGCAGCGCATCACGCGTCCCGTCCAGCTGCACAGTCAGGACCAAATCCGCTGCGGCGGCACCGTTCTGCTCTTTGAAACCGGCGAGCCGCTTGCCGCCGGTGAGGCCGCGCGACTGGCCGACGACCAGCGCATTGAGCTGGTTTTTGACCCGGGGGAAACTATGGTTGCCGTTGCCTTCAATTCCCTTCAGAGCAAGCAGGCCGCCGCCCGCCGGCAGCGCATGCTCGAAGCCGCCCAGGCCGCGATGAACCTCTCCCACGGCATCAAAAACATCCTGCAGGCCCTCCGAACCGGCATCGACGTGATGGACCAGAGTTTCCGGCAGGACAACCTCGAGCAGGCCCGAAAAAGCTGGGCTATCCTCCGCCGCAATCTGGGCACCATCGAAAAATTCGTCCTCGATATGCTCAAATTCACGCAGGATGAAAAACCGCGCCTCCAGCCCTGCCAGATTAATCGGCTGGCCGAAACCGTCATCGAGCTGCTCCGCCCGCAGGCCCAGCAGCGCAGCGTCGCCCTTATCGCCCAGCTGGACGACCAAATCGGCCTGGTGCCCCTCGACCCGGACCGGATGCAGGATGTCCTGATGAATCTGCTCCTGAATGCCCTCGAGGCCGTGCCGCCGCAGACCGGACAGGTCACGCTCAGCACCGAATTGGACGCCGCCGGGCACCTGCTCATCCGCGTTCAGGACAACGGCCCGGGCATCGAGAACCCTGAGATGCTCTTTCGGCCGTTCCACTCCACCAAAGGGCATATGGGCACCGGTTTGGGCCTGGCCATCGCCAAAAAAGTCGTGTCCGCCCACAACGGCACCATCGACGTCCAAACCCTCCGCGGCGAAGGCACCGTCTTTACCGTGCGAATCCCCCTGAACCAACCGACGGCAGAAAAGAATACCTTCAAATAACAGCGTCTTCCGCCGCATCGAACCAGCCGAAGCCGCGGAAAAATTCAAAAATCGGGCCTTCGTATCGTCAATTGTTAATTCTCATATTTTCTTTACGGCAAAATCATCTCTCGGAGCGTTATACTATTAGCCATCGATGGAAAAACATTTGGCGGGATGAATGAGGATATTGGAAGATCAAAAATTGGTGCGGCAGTCCAAGCGAGGCAACCGGCAGGCGTTCGAAGCGATTTACCGGAAGTATCTGGACCCCATGCTGACCATCGCAATGAATCTGCTGGGCGACGCAGGGTTAGCCGAAGAGGCCGTGCAGGAATGCTTCATCCGCTTTCTCCGGTCCCTCAGAGATTTTACTCTGCACGGTTCCCTGAAGGCCTATTTGGCCGCTTGCGTAGCCAACCGCGCTCGAGACTTCCTGCGGCAGCGGACACGACGTCAGGAAAACTCCTTGGAAACGCTTCCGGAGTTTCCGGAGCAGAGAACAAACATTCCGCCGCCGTTCGAATCGGCTGTCCGAAACGAACAACTGGAAATTCTCCGCCGCGGTCTGCTTGCTCTGCCTTATGAACAGCGTGAGGTCATCACCCTGCGGCATCACGGCGGACTGACCTTCAAAAAAATTGCCGCCGCCCAATCGGTCCCCATTCAGACCGTCCAAAGCCGGTATGAATACGGATTGAAAAAACTGCGTCTGCTGCTGAACGGCGAGGAAATCCAATGACAGACAATACCCTTAAAAACCTGATCGCTCAGTTGCAGTACAAAAGCAGCCCGGCCCTTCAGGAACGGATGCGCAAAGCCATTGACCGCGCATGGAACTCGAACCCTCAACCGCAGGGCTTCTCCCGAACCCTGCCGCTATGGAGAAATGTGATGAACAGCCCCAAGGCAAAATTCGCATTTGCGGCATCCCTGCTGATTGCCGTCGTTCTCGGAATTATCCCGATTTTCAAGCAAACCGCACCTCCCACCTTCGCCCAGGTCGCCGGGCGCCTGATGCATGCCGAAAACGCAGTCTTGACCATCATAGTCGGTCAGCCCGGAACCGCTCCCCAAATCCGCGATATGATCCTCGGCAACCGAATTCGGAGAACGGTCGAAGGAACCCCGACGGTCAGCATCATCGATCTGGAAACCTCTCGGGTCCTGACCTTCGACTCCAACTCCAAAACCGCCGTGTATATGGAGCTGAAAAACCTGCCGCAAATCCCCAACTATATGGAACGGCTTCGAAACATTCTCTCCATTCTTGAGGAAACCGAAGGGGTCCAAATTGAATACCTCCCGGAACATATTCTCGACGGCAGGAAAGTACTCGGCTATCATGCCGTCTATCCGGGCGGGGAATTATACCTCTGGGCCGACCCGGCCACCTATGCACCCGTGCAAATCGACCAATATGAAGGGCAAATGACGATTCTCTGCAAAGACATGCAGTTTGACGTGCCGATGGAGGAGGAACTGTTCAGCATGGAGGCCCCTGAAGGATATATCGTCCAGCAGACGCAATTGGACTTGGCCGGCGGCACCGAAGAAAACTTCATCGAGGGCCTGCGACTCTGGGCTGAATACATCGGCGACGGATTCTTCCCTGAGGATGTCCATGTGGAAGCGTTCATCAAAAACGCCTCGAAAATCGGCCAAAAACTTCAGGCCGCCGGACTGCCTGACGCGGAGGCCATGAAAATCGGCATGGCTATCAGCCGACACGTTCTCTTCATCCGCTTCTTCAAAGGGGAAGGCGAGTGGGTCTATAACGGAAAAGATGTGCGGCTCGGCGATGCACAAATCCCCATCTTCTGGTACAAGCCCAAGGGCGCCTCAACCTGGCGGGTCATCTACGGCGACCTGCGCGTGGAGGAAACGCCCGAGGAGAACCTGCCTGCGGCGATGACCGAACAGGAACGGGCGGCCCATAAACAGACCTATCCGGCACCGGAAATCACCTCCTTCACAGGCACAGAAAAAGCCGTCTGGCATTTTAAGCCGGACGGCGCAATCGAGGTCCATTCCGAGCTGACCCTGACCCAAAGACCGCAGCATCCAGAAAAACTGCTGCTCCGCCTGCCCTACACAAGCGGCTCCCTTCGCCGGGTTCTCGCCGGACAAACGGAATTGCCCTTTGAATCGGGCGGCAAAACGGGCGATTACCTTATCTCTCTGCCGGCTGAATCGACCAACAATCTTGTCTGCATCTGGTCGATGCCGCTGGCAGGTCTTGAGTTTCTCAACAACGAATACCACATCCGGCTCAAATCTCTCCTCCCGGTGACCGACTTCAAACTGCAGGTCATCCTCGAGCCGGGCTGCGGCCTGACCGCCAAACACACAGCCGACACAGACTTTACGCCCTTTACAGCCGCCGTACCGGAACCCAAAAACTCTTTCGGCGTCTGGCACGGCCTGATGACTGTCCCCTAAACCAACACCTTCCGAGCCCCCAAAAGCCGGTCTTCTCCGCCCCGGTTTTTTTATACCTACTCTCTTCCTTCTGTTTTTTTCATTTTTCTGTAAACGCCCGGCGGGCTATAATGCTCTATCTTCGCAGAAACAGTCGATTTTCAGTCAAAGCAGAGAAAACACGGACGGCAGGTCAACGTGGGCGACGAACAGTTTCACCAGCTGGTAGCCGAATACGGCGGCAGAGTCCTGGCCATTGCCCGGCGGGTCTGCGGCAGCGATGATGCCGCCCTCGACGTCCATCAGGAGGTCTTTCTGGCCCTCTGGAAACGCCGCCGCAGCTTCACCGCCCCGGTCAACTGGAACGCCTACCTCTACCGAACCACCGTCCGAAAGGCCCTCGAATATGTCCACAAACAGCGAAAGGAAAAAATGCTGGACCCCGAATACGAAAAGACCTTGTCCGCCGGCGATGACCCCGATGACAGCGCCCGGGCCGCCGAACTGCTGGGCCGCCTTCGAGAAGCCCTCCGCAAACTCCCGCGGCACCAGGCCCAGGTCTTTATCCTGGCCCGGCTCGAAGGAATGGATTACCCCCAAATCGCCAAAATCGTCGGCTGTTCCGAATCCACAGCGCGAGTGCATCTGCATCGGGCCCTCCGTCATCTGGCCCATCTGATGCGCGATGTTTTAGAGCGAGAACCCGTATGAATCATAAGCACATTCAGGACAATCTGGCCGCATACGTCTTAGGCGAACTCGACAGCGCCGCCGCCGAACAAATCCGCACCCATCTGTCCGACTGCGCCGACTGCCGACGAGCCGCCGAAGAAATGCAGAACATCCTCCGCACCGCCGAGCGGATGAAAGAGGAACCCCTCGATGCATCGCTGGCCGCCCTGGCCCGCCGCCGTCTGGACGAAACCCTCCGCCGCCTTCCATCCGCCTCCCTGTCCGACCGGCTGTCCCACCCACTCCTCCGGTATGCGGCGGCGGCCGTGATTTTAGCCGGTGCCCTGCTGGCTTTGCATATCCTCGGCCCCCAAACGCTCCCCGACCGCCGCTCTCTGACCGCCGACACGCAGCAAACCGCCGAGGATGCCGCCGGCGCATCACAAAATGAACTCGAACAAGCCGCACAGGCCTTCCGGAAACAGGACATCCGGACGCTGGCCCGGCTCCTGCAAAGCAAACACGAGCCGACCCGGCTGGCCGCCGCCGATTATCTGGCCCAAATCGGAGATGCCTCCGTCCTGCCCACCCTCGATACCCTCGCCCGCGAATGGACCGGTTCCGGTGAAAACCCCTATGCCAAGGCCGCCCGGACAATCCGAAATCGACTGGCCGAGCCGGCCGACTGAACCGGCTTTCTCGTTGACAAACCGTCCCCTCCCCGATAGGGTACAGAAAACAAAACTTGATTCTTTTTATCAGGAACAGACACCATGATTATCGTAACCGGCGGGGCGGGCTTTATCGGCTCGGCCATTGTAGCCGCCCTCAATCAGCGCGGCATTGAAGACATCCTCATCGTCGATGAGCTCGGCAACGATGAAAAGTGGAAAAACCTCCGCAACCTCCGCTTTGCCGACTACCTCGAACTGGATGACTTCAGCGACACCGTCACCAACTCCGACGAGCCCTGGCAGGTCGAGGCTGTCTTTCATATGGGCGCCTGCTCCGACACCACCGAAACCGACGCCACCTACCTGGTGAAAAACAACTACGAATTCTCCAAGCTCCTGTGCAACTGGGCCCTGTCCATCAACACCCGCTTCATCTACGCCTCCAGCGCCGCCACCTACGGCGACGGCTCGGAGGGCTTTTCCGATGATGAAGACAAAATTGAACGCCTCCGCCCGCTGAACATGTACGGCTACAGCAAGCAGATGTTTGACCTCTGGCTGAAGCGTCAGGGCCTGCTCGATCAGGTCGTCGGCCTCAAATACTTCAACGTCTTCGGCCCCAACGAATACCACAAGGGCGATATGCGCAGCTTCGTCCATAAGGCCTTCGAGCAGATTCGCGACACCGGCAGGGTCAGACTCTTCAAATCCCACCGGCCCGATTACGGCGACGGCCAGCAGCAGCGCGACTTCATCTATGTCAAGGACGCCGTCGAAATGACCCTCTTTTTCGCCGAGCACCCCGAAGCCAACGGCATCTACAACATCGGCACCGGCCGAGCCCGCACCTGGAACGACCTGGCCCGCGCCGTCTTCGACGCCATGGGCAAAGAGGTCCGCATCGATTACATCCCGATGCCGGAATCCCTCCAGCCCAAGTATCAGTACTTCACGCAGGCCGATATTTCCAAACTCCGCGCCGCCGGCTGCAAAACCCCCATCACACCGCTCGAAGAAGCCGTCCGCGAATACGTTCAGGATTACCTGCTGAAAGACCGCTACCTCGGCGCCTGACCGAACCGCCTATGCCGTACACGCCCTATCATTTCGGCCTCCACGGTTTTGTCGGACTGCTGTTCCGCCGGCGAATAGATGTGCCGATGATTCTCCTGGCCAATGTCCTGCTCGACATCGAGGTCTTGGCCGCCGGCTGGTTTGCCTATGAGGGACACGTCCACCAGTTCCTCCGCCTTCACACCCTGCTGGTCGGCGGGGCCGCCGGCGCTGCAATGGGGGCGGCGGTGTACTATCTGAAACCCCTGCGGAAGGTGTGTGAGTTTGCTATGGCCCTTGTCGGCCTGCCTTCTCGGGCGACGCTTCTGTCGATGACGGCCGGCGGCCTGCTCGGCGCCTGGCTTCACGTGCTCATCGACGCCCTGTATCATCTGGACGTCCAGCCCCTTTGGCCCTATTCCCGCAATCCATTCATCCGAAACTTCATCGGCCCCTTCGGCCTGTATTATCCCACGATTCAGCGCTATGTCCGAACCCTCTGCATCGCCTTCTGGGGCCTTTTTCTCGCCCTTTACCTCTGGCTCATCCTTAAAAAAATCTATAAGGCCTGGCGCTCCCCCGCCTGACACAATACAATTTGAAACCTTTGACTCTCCACGGTACAATCCGGTTTTGAGAAACGGCGGCGGCAAAACACCAACCCAGCAATAAGGAACCGCACAATGAAACAGAAAAAACCGCAAATTCGGCTCTTGGCTTCTGCGTCGGTACTCTTTTTGACTGTCGGTACCGCTCTTTGTGCGCAGGAATCCGAACAAAAGGATGTCAATCTCGAATCCGCTAAGCGGTGGCAGGAGACGATGGAGCAGTTTCGCCGCCAGGATGCCCTCAATTCCTTTCCCTCCGATGCCGTCCTCTTCGTCGGCAGCTCCAGCATCGCCCGCTGGCCGACGCATACCTGCTTCCCCGAATTTCCCGTCATCAACCGCGGCTTCGGCGGCTCCATTTATTCCGACATTACCTATCACGCCCAGACCGTAATTTTCCCGTACAATCCGCGCCTGCTGGTCCTCTACTCCGGCGACAACGACCCGTTCTGGGGCAAGACCCCCGAGCAAATCTTCGAGGACGTCCGACAGCTGCTGGCCCTGATCCGAACGCGTCTGCCGCAAACCCCCGTTATCCTGATGGCCGTCAAACTCAGTCCCGCCCGCATCGAACGCTCCGCCGACTATCGCCGCTTCAACGCCATGCTCCGCACGCTGGCCCAGTCCGATGAGCAGCTTTTCTTTTTCGATTCGGCCTCGGTTCTGCTCAACGGCGAAGGCCAACCCGACCCGCAATACTTCACGGATGACAACCTGCACTTAAATGAGAAAGGATATCAGGTCTGGTCGGATGCCCTTCGGCCGCTCATCGCCCATTTGCTCACGCGGCCAAACGAACAAACCCTGTACGTCTCGCCGACCGGCGATGACACAGCACCGGGCACCTTCGAAGCACCGGTGCGAACCCTCGAACGCGCCCTCGAATGGCTTCGGCAAACCCCGAAACATCGGCCTCGAACCGTCATCCTGCGCGGCGGACAATACCCGCGCACCCAGCCGCTTGTCCTCAAGCCCGACCATTCCGGTACGGCCGACAGCCCCGTTACGTTTCGCGCTTATGAAAACGAAAAACCCCTGCTGACCGGCGGCCGCTCGATTGTCGGCTGGCAGCCGCACAACGAACACATCTGGAAGGCGGAAATCCCCGAAGTCAAGGCGGGCCAGTGGCTCTTCACCCAGCTGTTCGTCAACGGCCGCCGTCGAATGCGGGCCCGCACCCCCAACGAGGGCTTCTTCCGCGTGGCCGGCTTTCCTGACGAGGGCCACCAGAAACCCTACAATACCCCTTCGCGCTGCTTTGCCTTTCGGCCCGGCGATCTCGACCCCAACTGGACAAACCTGAAAGACGCCGAAGTCATCGTGTTTCACTTTTGGACCGACACCCACCTGCCGATTGAATCCATCGACGCCGACAAACATATCGTGACCTTTCCGTTTCCCTCCGGCAAACGCTTCACGGATGACTTCACGCAGGACGGGGCCCGCTACATCGTCGAAAACGTCCGGGAAGCCCTCGATGCCCCCGGCGAATGGTACCTGGACCGCACAACCGGCACGCTGTATTATTGGCCGATGCCGGATGAGAACCTGCCCGATGCCCAGGTGATTGCACCGGCGGCGCCGGCCCTGCTGCGGCTCGAAGGAGACCCCCTCGCCCGACGGTACGTCGAACACATCCGCTTCGAGGGGCTTCATTTTGCCCATACCCAGTGGTCCCTGCCGGCCGGCAACTGCAACAATGACCAGGCCTCTGCGAGCGTTCCGGCCGCCGTATCCTTAACCGGCGCCCGGCACATTCAGTTTGAACGCTGCACATTCGGACGGCTGGGAACGTATGCCGTCGAATTCCTCGACGGCTGCCGAAACAACTCCTTTACGCAAAACCGGATTTTTGATGTCGCCGCCGGCGGAATCCGCATCACCGGCGGAGAGGCATACGCCCACCCGCTCCTGCGCACCGGAGGCCAGACCATCGCCGACAACCGAATCGGCCCCTACGGGCTGGGCTTTTACTCGGCCGTCGGCATCCTGCTGATGCATACCGACAACAACACCGTCGAGCACAACGAAATCCATCACGGATACTATACCGGCATCTCTGTCGGCTGGAGCTGGGGCTATCAGCGCAGCGTCAGCCGCGACAACCGCATCGCCTTCAATCACATTCACCACATCGGCCAGGGCCTCTTGTCCGACATGGGCGGCATCTACACGCTCGGCGTTTCGCCGGGCACCGTCCTGCTCGGCAACCGC
Source organism: Planctomycetota bacterium (assembly GCA_029552545.1). Lineage (GTDB taxonomy): Bacteria > Planctomycetota > Phycisphaerae > Sedimentisphaerales > Anaerohalosphaeraceae > JAHDQI01. The sequence continues at coordinate 46,756 of JAKPDO010000050.1, read as the reverse complement.
ATCCACGACATCGACGCCAACCGATACGGCGGATGGGGCATTTACAACGATGAGGGTTCCAGCCACATCCTCATCGAGGACAATCTCGTCTATGACACCAAGTTTGCCGGCTACAACATCCACTACGCCAAGGAAATCACCGTCCGGAACAATATCTTCGCTTTCGGACGGCTCCATCAGCTCAGCCGCGGCGTCGTCGAGCCCCACATAAGCTGCTTTTTCGAACGCAATATCGTCTATTTCGAAACCGGAACCCTTTTCGACGGCAGCTGGAACGACAAACCCTACGAATTTTACTATCGCCCCAGTGCACCGGCGGAAAAAACAGACAGCACCTTTGAGATGGACTGGAATCTCTATTTCAATCCGAACCAGCCCCTCGAGCAGGTGCGCTTCGGCGGCCGAACCTTTGAAGAATGGAAAAAGTCCGGCAAAGATGTCCATTCCCGCTGGGCCGACCCGCTGTTTCTGGATGCCAAAGCGAGGGATTTCCGCCTGCGGCCGGATTCGCCGGCCTTTGAACTCGGATTTCGGCCGATTGACCCCGACCGCGCCGGCCCGCGCCGCCCCATCCCCGATGCGGATTAATCCTGCACGCAAAAAACACGCTTTGCCGCCGGCGGCTCCTTCTTCATTTGCCTTTTTCCCCTTCCCTTGCAGACCGCCGGCCCTTTTGCTATAATTTCCCCCTTTAAGACGGTTTGAACCAAACGGCACAAAAATAAGGAACTCCAATGGACATTGCCCAGCAGATGCAGCTGCTCAAACGCGGAACCGTCGAGGTCTTCCGCGAAGAAGAACTGGCCCAGCGTCTGGCCGAAGCCGCCAAAGCCGGCCGGCCCCTGCGGGCCAAACTCGGCATGGACCCCACCGCCCCCGACATTCATCTGGGGCACACCGTCGTCCTGCGCAAGCTCCGGCAGTTTCAGGACTTGGGCCACAAGGCGGTCCTGATTATCGGCGACTATACCGCCCGCATCGGCGACCCGACCGGCCAGAACACCACCCGCCCGATGCTCAGCCCCGAAAAAATCCAGGAAAACGCCCGGACCTACTTCGAACAGGCCGGCAAAATCCTCGATATGTCCCCCGACAAGGTCGAGGTGCGGTTCAACAGCGAATGGCTGGCCGACCTGCGACTGGCCGACATCATCAAACTGACCGCCTCGATGACCGTCGCCCGGATGCTCGAACGCGATACCTTCGAAATCCGCTACAAAAAAGGCGACCCCATCGGCATCCACGAATTTCTCTATCCGCTGATGCAGGGCTATGACTCCGTAGCCATTCGAAGCGATGTCGAACTGGGTGGCACCGACCAGACCTTCAACAATCTGGTCGGCAGAGACCTTCAGCGCCTGGCGGGCCAGCCCGCCCAGATTGTCATCACCATGCCCATCCTCATCGGGCTGGACGGCAAAGAAAAAATGAGCAAATCCAAGGGCAACTACATCGGCGTCACCGACAAGCCCTCCGATATGTTCGGCAAGACGATGAGCATCCCAGACCATCTGATGGAAAACTACTTTACGCTTCTGACGGACCTGCCCGCCGACCGCATTCGGGAGCTGACCGACCCGTCCAAAACCCACCCGAAAGAGGCCAAAGTCCTGCTGGGCAAACTCATCGTGCAGCAGTTTTACGGAGAGCAGGCCGCCGAACAGGCCGCTGAAGAGTTCGAAAAGGTCTTCGCCCAAAGTCAGCTGCCCGACGAAATGCCGGAAGTAGCCGTCAGCGCCGCCCCCATCACCGCCGCCAAACTCCTGCTCCAGTGCGGATTGGCCGCCTCCGGCGGCGAAGCCAAGCGGGCCGTTCTGCAGGGAGGCGTCCGCATCAACAACGAAAAAATTACCGACCCCAATCAGGAAATCACTCCGCACAGCGGGATGGTGGTTCAGGTCGGCAAACGCAAATTCGCCCGCCTGAAGGTGTAGGTTTTTTCCTGCCTGAAAGTGCGGGTCTTTTGTTGTCTGGAGGTATAGGTTTTTTGTTGTCTGGAGATATAGGTTTTTTGTTGTCTGGTGGTACAGGTTTTTTCTCATCTGGAGGTATAGGTTTTTTGTCATTCCCGCATCGGCGGGAATCCAGCTCGCCGGGCACAGATTTGAAAAAAGGAAATCCATGATGAAAAAAGTCTTCTGCTTTGTTCTGCTTGCTGCTGTTCTGCTGTCGGCGGCCGAAGCCGCCCAGCCCGTTTATCTGTTCTCCTCTTTTCGCGGCAACGGCGAGGACGGTCTGCATCTGGCCTTCAGCCGCGATGGTCTCGAATGGAAACCCCTCAACGGCGACCGCCCCCTCCTGCGTCCGCAGGTCGGCTCCAAACTGATGCGCGACCCGTCCATCTGCCGCGGCCCCGACGGCACCTTCCATATGGTCTGGACGACCGGCTGGTGGGACAAAGGCATCGGGCTGGCCCACTCCAAAGACCTGATTCACTGGACGCCGCAGCGTCGGCTGGGCGTGATGGACCACGAACCCAACGCCCTGAACTGCTGGGCACCCGAAATCCTCTACGACCCCAAAACGGAGCAATTCCTGATTTACTGGTCCACTACCATCCCGGGCCGGTTCCACGAAACGGATGAAACCGGCGACATCTCCCGCGAGGGCTACAAACAGAATCACCGGATTTACTATATCACCACCAAAGATTTCGAAACCTTCTCCCCGACCGCCCTGCTCTACGACGGGGGGTTTAATTCCATCGATGCAGTGATTGTACCGGATAACGGACGCTGGCTGATGTTTGTCAAGGACGAAACCAAACGCCCCCAAGCCAAAAAGAATCTCCGTCTGGCCGTCAGCGATACTCTCACCGGTCCCTACGGCCCCGCCTCCGAACCCTTTAGCCCCGCCTGGGTCGAGGGCCCAACGGTTCTGAAGCTGGGCGAATATTGGGTCGTTTATTATGACGAATACACCCGCGGACGATATGGAGCCGTCCGCTCCAAAGACCTGAAAAACTGGGAGATTATTTCGGAGCAGCTGCGTTTTCCCCGCGGCACCCGCCACGGGACGGCCTTCGAAGCCGATGAACAAACCCTTCAGGGTCTCCTGGCCCTTGAACCCTGACGGTTCGTCAGGCGTCGCAAAAGAACGCTCAGGGCCTGTCGGACCTTGGCCGGAGGACGCACGGCATAGACCCCCAGTGTAAACAGAGCCGCCAGGGCCGAAACGGCCTCCAGCAGCGCCGGCGGCACATCCGGATACAGCAGCCGCTCAACCCATACCAGCAGAAACGATTCAGGCGGTTCCGCAAACGGCCGGCCGCCGCGGCGCAGCTGATATTCCCATATCGTCAGCGGACAATACCGGCCCAGAATGGCCAGGACCCCTGTAAACAAAATCCCCGCCAGATGAACCGTGCGGAAAATCCACCGTTCCAGAAACCGCCGGGCCCGAAGGGGCGGATGCCGGCAGACCATCACCGCGGCCGCCGCATCGATTGTCCGGACAATCCCCCAGACCATAAACAGCACCCAGAGGAAATGAATCACCATCAGTCCGTCGGCCAGCGGTTGGGAGCTCATCCGGATTTCCTTTCGTTCTGAACTTCCGTCTTCGGCCTTTTCAGGGACGGCTGAACCTTCCGCCGCACCCGAGCGTAAAACTTCTGCCGGATTGACCGGACAATTCAGTCAGATATAATAATCCTGAACATTTGTCTTTAATAGAAGAAAGGAGCTTTTTATGATGCGGACAGCCAACCCGGCCCTCAATGACCAGGTCTTTGAGGCCATTCCCTATTACGACTCCGCCGGAAAGACAATGACCCTTCAGGGCACCGTGAACCGCACCGCCGTCCTGCTGGGGCTGGTAACGGTCTCGGCCTCGTGGACCTGGTATGTCTTTTCCACCGGCGGCAATTTCGCTCCTTATCTGCTGGGCGGCCTTGTCGGCGGCTTCGTTCTGGCCCTGATTACCATCTTCAAAAAGACCGCAGCCCCGGTTACGGCCCCGCTATACGCCGTCGCAGAAGGGCTGCTTTTGGGGGGTGTGTCGGCGGCCTTTGAACAGCAGTTCCCCGGCATCGTCTTTCAGGCCGTTTTTCTGACCTTCGGCACGCTGGCCGCCCTGCTGGTTGCCTACACCTCCCGGCTGATTAAGCCGTCGGAAAACTTCAAACTCGGCATCGTTGCCGCCACAGGCGGAATCTGCCTGTTCTATTTCATCGCACTGATTCTGGGGTTCTTCGGCCTGAATGTTCCGCTGCTTCACAGCAGCGGGCCGCTCGGCATTGCCTTCAGCGTCTTTATCGTCATCATTGCCGCCCTGAATCTGGTGCTGGACTTTGACTTTATCGAAAACGGGGCCGCTGCGGGTGTCCCCAAATATATGGAATGGTACGCCGCCTTCGGACTGCTGGTTACGCTCGTTTGGCTCTATCTGGAAATCCTCCGGCTGCTGGCCAAACTCCAGCAAAGCCGACGCTGATTCTTCTGCCTATTGCGGCCACAGATGCCATAAATAAGCCCCATACAAAACCAGAAAGAAGAGCCCTTCCTTGCGGCTCAAAACGAAACCGCTCCGCAGGAGAGGAAGCAGCAGAAGGGCTGTTCCGAGCATCATTGCCAAATCCCAAACAGTCAGTTCCGGTGAAGAATAGGGGCGCACCAGCGACGAGATTCCCAATATCCCCAACAGGTTGAAGATGTTGGACCCCACAATATTGCCGATGGAAATATCCGCTTGTTTGCGAACGGCCGCCACGACCGACGTGGCCAGCTCCGGCAGACTCGTCCCGGCGCTGACAATCGTCAATCCGATGACGGCTTCAGAAATCCCGTAACTTCGAGCCAGCTGAAGAGCTCCGGCAATCAGCAGCTTGGACCCCAGCACCAGCAGCACCAGTCCCAGAACCACCAGTCCCGCTGGAACCCAAAGTCCTGACGAGGCACCGCTCTGTTTGGGCACCTCCCCCAACCCCAACAAATCCGGTTCCCGTTTGGCCTGACGGAACGTCCAAATCGTATACGCCGTGATCCCTGCAACGAGCAGCAGCCCTTCCGGCCGGGACAGATGCCGGTCCAGAAGCAGCACAAGGCAAAGAACCGACACAGCTATCATCACCGGCACATCCCAGCGAATCAGCTGCCTGGTGACGCGAATCGGGCGGATGGCCGCGGCAAGCCCCAGAATGAACGCAATATTAAAGATATTGGAACCGACCACATTGGTTACGGCAATATCCCCCAATCCCTTCAGGGCGGCATGGGTGCTCACCGTCAGCTCCGGTGCGCTGGTTCCAAACGCCACGACCGTCAGTCCAATCGCCAGCGGCGTCACTCCCAAACGAACCGCCGTCGCGGCCGCTCCCTTCACCAGCCACTCCGCTCCAAAATACAGCAGCATAAGCCCTGCCGCTATCAGAAGAAAAGTCATGACACACTCCTTTCCGGAGCCCGCTGCGAGTTGGATATCCCAACAGAATCGGAAGACTCCATAGAGGCATGCAAAACCATTTTCTGGGGCCCGAGAATCCCGCCGGACATGATAATCTGGATCCCTTCCTCCACCGTCAGATTCGACGAGGTCAGCTGCCTCGCCTCAACGATTTCGAGAAATCCGCTCGTGGGATTCGGCGTCGTCGGAATGAAGACTTTATAGTACAGTTTCCCCTGTTCATCGTTCACTGTGCCGGTGATGAACCCGACGGCCTTCATTCCAGGCCGCGGAAACTCCACCAGAACTACTTCCCGATACCCCTTTTTCTCCGGGTTGGAGAACATCATCACAACCTCTCTGGAAGCACTGTAGATGCTTCGCAGCAGCGGGATTTTCAGCAAAATCGACTCAAACCGGGTCCAAAACCAACGCCCCAGAAAATGACCGGTCAGCAGCCCGAGGAAATACAGAAAAAGAAGAACCGCCGCAAAAGTAATCCCGTACTTCAGCCAAATCGGCGTGTCCGGGAAAAAATGAACCAGAACGGGAGCAAACAGATTCCGTATAATCCGTATCAGAAACTGAAAAACCAACAGGGTAATCAGCAGCGGCAGAACCGTCAGCAGACCTGTCAAAATACACCTTCGAACATGAAATTGAAAGAAACCTTTCATTCGCTTATCCTTCCGACCTAAATGCTGCGACAACGTGCAATTTACAGCCTTTCCGGCCCATTATAGACTGCCGGGATAAACGTGCAAAAAAATCGGCTTCTTGGGGTACAGTTTCAGCCAGCAGCACAGTTTCTGAAACAGAGTAAGCCCCCGTTTCCATTCTGCAACAGCATCATACAAGGCCGCAATATACGGATGCTGGGCCGGTTTTAAATCAGCCAGAATCTCCAGGGCCTCCTGATTATATCCTTTCATCAGCAGCGCCGTGGCATAATTGGCCGCAAAAAGGGGCGGGGTATCCGACGGGATACAGATTTGCCCCCGAAAAGCCAGGTCGCGCAAAATCTGGATCGCCGAGTCCGCCTGGCCCAGACGCATCAGACAGACCCCCCGTGCATTTTGAATCAGATGATTGTTCGAATCCAGCCGGTCCAGATAATCCAGCGCCTGTTCCGGATTTCCGGCTTCAAGCATCTTTCGAACCTGTTCAATTTGATAAGAAATGGATGTCTTGTTATTCATAAACGGACCCTCTGCAAAAAGGAAAGAAAAACAGCTTTAAAAAAGACAGGGGCCGGAAAGCAAACAAAAAATCGCCTTCCGGAAAAAGAGAGGGTGAAAGCAGATTAGATAGTGAGTTGGCAGCCGAGGGTCTGCAGGGTGTGAGGGAATTTCGTGAAAATCCATTCCCGGAAAACTGTTTCAGAACAGCCCAAAAACTCACGGCCTTCCCAGACGGATACCGTCTTGAATAGAGCCCCGGAGAAGAATGTAGTCCTCGGATACCTTTGTTCCGAGACAACAGCCGTCGTGGGCCTTGCCGGCGCAGATAAGTAGCACGTTTCAAACCCCGCCGTCTTTTTTTCACGGAGCGGTTCAAAACAAAACATGCCCGCCTGAAGCAAAATCAGGACAAGAAAGGTCGTCTTTTTGCCGTCCCAAACCACCATTTTTCCGCTCATTCCGTTATTCACAATCACTGGACCCATTTTTTTGATCGTAACACCTTTCTGGATAAAGTAAAGACATTCCTTTTTTACGACAAGCAAGGGATATCTGTTCCCTTGAATCCTCACTGCAGAACAACTCCCCATTCGACCACCGTGAAACCTTCACGAGAGAACGCAGGAATCTGGGGAGGAATCAGACAAATCTGGTTTCCGGAAAGGCCTCGGATTGCATAAATCAGACGAATCACATTGTCCGGCGGCGGAAAAACCCTTAGCTGCACCATTTTATCCAGCTGTTCTTTATACTGCGGGTAAATTGCATAAAAAGGAGCCCCTGTCAGCCGAGGAATCCAGTATTCGACAAAATCGTCGATTTCTTTCTGAATGAATCCAGTCTGGGCAAGATTGGCTCGGAAAAAGGCCTCCAAATCCTCTTGAGCGACCACCCAGCCCGACTCATATTGACCGTAATCCGGCTGAACACTCTCATAGAACAAATACCGGAAAACGCCGTCGAGCAATCCATTCGGCTCTGCGGTAATGTTCCAGCCTTCTGCATACTCCGGAATAGAAACGGTCACGCCTCCGCCGGCTGGAAAAGCAAGTTGAACCTCCAGCTGCATCGCCTCCGGGGGATACAAATAAATGTTCGGTTTGAGCATAATATTCATCGCCGGGTACAAAAAGTCGCGATATGTCCCAAAAACGGCGGCCTCTTCGATATGCTGCTGTGAACCTTCGGGAAACACGAACAAATAGACGCCCGGCTCTATTTGGATGGAAAAGCGGCCTTGAGAATCGGTCCGAAACGAAGCAATCATCCCCATCGAATTCGGGTCTATTACCGCCACGTCCGTATCGGCCAGATACGCATCTGCAAAATAAGGCTGTGTTAAAAAAATCGTCCCATTGAACCGGTTCGGGTCTATCGGATCCAAATCTACAGTCACGTCAGCTCTATACTTTTTGGGAGTCCCCGGAGGAATAGGAATCTCCTTGGCCAAAAATGTAAAAACCTCCGTAAAATCACCCGGATGAACGGCATAGGCGTAATGCCGGCCGTCATAACCGGGTTTATAGAGGGGATCGGTAAACTGAATCGTCCAGGTCCCCTCCCCCTCCAGCCATTTGGTAGTGCAGTAATACCCCCAGCCGTTGGAATAAATATCCAGCCGTATTGCATGCCAAAGCCAATTTTCCGCCCACACCAGCAAATCATTGACATCAATAACCTCATTCTTCGGCTGAGCAAGGTCGCACAAACTGTTATACGCAGGATGTCCGGTCTGCGTCTGCCAGCACCGAGCAAAAAGAACAAAATCCTGCAAATCTACGGTGTAGTCAGAATTCAAGTCTGCAGGATTGGCCATAGAAAAGGAAACCAAAAGGGCAAAATAACAGGCAGGTACTTTCATCAGAGTTCTCCTTAAAATCCTCCACAAAAGCACCTGCTATTATAACCAGTTTATAGAAAAAATACAAAAAATCTTTCTATTTCTCACCGCCCCCTTGTGCAAACAACCCTGCCGAATTCAGGACAGGCGGGATTTAAAATCCTCATAGGTGAACCGCCGCTGAAGGATGTAGCGGTCCTGCTGCGGGTCGTAAAGGACAATGTCCGGCAGGTTGATGCCGTTAAACATCGTATTCTTCACCATCGTATAGTGAGCCATATCGTGAAAAATCAGTCGGTCGCCGACCTGAAGCGGCCTATCAAACGAATAATCGCCGATAACATCCCCCGCCAGACAAGTCGGCCCGGCCAGCCGATAGGTATAGGTCTTTTCCCCCGGCAGACCCGCTCCGGTGATGACCGGCCGATACGGCATCTCCAGCACATCCGGCATGTGGGCCGAAGCCGATGTATCCAAAATCGCAATGTCCATCTGGTTGTGCACAATATCCAGCACACTCGCAATTAGAAAACCGGTATGCAGGGCGATGGCCTCCCCCGGCTCCAGATAAATCGCCTCCAGATTCGGATACCGCTGCCAAAAATCCCGAATGGTTCGGCACAAAAGGTCCACATCATAATCCGGCCGTGTGATGTGGTGTCCTCCGCCGAAATTCATCCACTTCATTCGCCGGATAACCGTGCCGAAATGCTTTTCGACAGCCGCCAGCGTCCGCACCAGCGAATCGGCGTTCAGCTCGCAAAGCGTATGAAAATGAAGACCGCTGATGCCGTCCAGCTCCTCCGAGCGAAACTGCTCCGGCGGAATCCCCAGCCGGGAGCCGGGCGCACACGGGTCATAAATGCGGGTCTTCACCTCTGAATGCATCGGGTTGACGCGGAGGCCGCAGGCAATCGGACGGGGGGCTTGCTGAATACTATTCCGAAAACGATTCCACTGGGTGTGGGAATTAAAAACAATATGGTCAACGATTCGCAGGTACTCGGGCATCTCATCATCCCGATAGGCCGGAGCGCACAAATGCACTTCTTTGCGGAAATACTCCGCCGCCAGTTTGGCCTCGTGCAGGGAGCTGGCCGCCGCCCCGGACAGATACTGCCGACACAAGTCAAACGTGCTCCAGGCGGCAAATCCCTTTAAGGCCAGCAGAATCCGACACCCTGTTTCCTGCTGCACCTGTCCGAGCAGAACCAGATTCTTTTTCAGCCGCCCCAAATCAATCACATAACAGGGTGTTTGTACCCGTGCCGGGTCCATTTCATCCGCCTTTCTGAAAAAAGAAGCCGCAGAACAGAGGGGCTCCCTTTTCTGCGGCGGTAAGTTGACTGCTGACGGACGGCACTATTTGCTTTCAGAGCCGGTTCCCTGCTCCGCCGGCTGCGGCATCGGCGGGAAAATCCGATCTTTCTTCTCTCTGCCGGCCGGACGACGCATCTTGCCGTAGGTCCCTCTCCACAGTTTGCCGCGTTTGGTTCTCTTATCCCCTTTTCCCATGAAAACTTCCTTTCTATTCCTGATTGTCCTGTCTGAAAGTCATCATAAAGGGCCGTTATTGTATCCAAAACCCAGCCGTTCTGCAAGACGGCTCATCGAAGTCCCAAAACATCCTGCATCGAATAAAGCCCCGGGGCCTTCCCCAAAAGCCACCGAGCCGCACTCAAGGCCCCTCGCGCAAACGTATCCCGACTATGAGCGGAGTGCGAAAGCGTAACCGTTTCGCCCTGTGTGCTGTAAATCACACTGTGCTGGCCGACAATATCACCCGCCCGAATCGCATGCATCCCAATCGTCCCCTTTTGACGCAGGGCCTCTTTGCCTTCTCGCCCGTGGACCAGCACATCCGGATATTTTCGACCTGTCTGCTCGCAAATAGATTGGGCCAAGGACAAAGCCGAACCACTGGGTGCGTCTTTTTTATGTCGATGATGTGCCTCGACAATCTCGATATCGTAGTCTTCCCCCAAACTTTTGGCCACTCGCCCAACCAGACTGAACAGCAGGTTCATTCCCAAACTCATATTGGTTGCCTGGACAATCGGGATTGTCCGGCCGGCCTTTTGAAGCAGGTCAAAATGTGCATCGGCAAGACCGGTTGTTCCCATCACCAAAGCCGTTTTGGTTTTCTGGCAAAAGGCAATGGTGTCGCCCGCCGCAGACGGCAATGAAAAATCAATCAATACATCCGCCTTTTTCTCCAGTCTGCCGGACAAAACTACCCCTGTATTCCCGCATCCAGCCAGCAACCCCGCATCCTTGCCGATATCCGGATGCTCCGGATGGTCCACCGCTCCAACTAATTTCCAGAAGCCGGACTCGAGCGCCAAGGCAATCAGACGTTTGCCCATCCGCCCCGCTGCACCATGGATAATCAGCGTTGATTCCATTTGAACACCCCTTTTCTTACAGTTAAAATGGCTGAAATGTCGATGATAATAGCCGGAAATCCTTTAAAAAACAAGGAAAGAACTGGTTGGTTTCTTGTCCTGTAGAAAAAAAGAGAAACAAATGACAATTCAAGGAGAAAAAGATGGGAAAAGCGTTTTTTTTGACAGGATTGGTATTCGCGCTTTCGGCGACCCTTATTCTGACAGTCGGCTGTGAAAGCGACGCCCAGACCGATGCTCTCATCGGCGGGGCTATAGGCGCAGGTGTCGGCCAGGCCATCGGGCGGGATACAGAGGGAACACTCATCGGCGCTGCGGTCGGAGCCGGAGCCGGTTATGTAATCGGTGCGCAATCCGACAAAAAGAAAGCCGAACAGCAGCGTCAGCAGGAAGTCTATTCCCAACCTGTTAACCAGCCGGCTCCAACAGGAAGCACCGAAACCGTCTGGATTACCAACAGCAACGGCTCCAAAACATCTGTTATTCTTCGAAAGGAAGGGGATTCCTGGTACGGTCCTAAAGGCGAACGATACGACACCAAGCCGACGGAAGAGCAGCTCCGGGCGGTATATGGATTTTAAGAACTTTTGCCGAAGGTGGTCATCTCCATCAAAACAAAAAGGGCGGCTTACAAAGCCGCCCTTTTTCATTCAACAGAAACCCTCATCAGGTTGTCTTTTTTGATGCGGCCTCTTCAGACTTTCCATGGGCTGCGACTGCTTCCTTCCTTTCCTCGGACATCTTGCCCAAATACGCCGGCAGTTCCACCCCCGCCATGGCTGCAATCTCCTGCAGAGGCGGCAGCGACTTGATTAAACTGGACAGAAAATTGGCTGTGGATGAGCCGCCCTTATCGGAGCCGCCTGAATCCCAAACTGTAATCTTCTCAATCTTGAGATTCTTAATGGCCTCCACCTGGCGACTGACGATTTCCTCCAGTTTCTCAATCATCAGCAGGGTTGCGGCCGAGCGGGCGTCTCCGTTGCAGCTTTCCACCAGCATCCGATAGCCGGCGGCCTTGCTTTCCAGCACTTGACGAAGTCCTTTGGCCTCCGCTTCATATTTGGCCAGAATGGCATCGGCCTGTCCTTTGGCCTCCCGGCGATACCGTTCCGCAAGGGCCTCAGCTTCAATTTCAACCTTCTGCTTTTCAATTTCCTGCTTGACAATCACTTCGGCCGTCAGCCGCTGCTGTTCCGCCAAATACTGGGCCTTCTGAATCTCCGCTTCGGCCTGCCGTTTGGCCACTTCGCCTTTTCGAAGGGCCTCCGCCCGTCTGATAGCCAGCTGCGCCTCGGATTCGGCAATATCCGCCTTGGCCTTATTTTCCCCGCTGACAGCAAGGGCTTCCTGCTGCTGGACAAAAATCCGCTGTTCCGCGACCGCCTTTTTCTCTCCTTTGACGGCCTCCGCCTCCTGCTGCTGGATATAAATTCGCTTATCCGCCTCGGCCTTTTTCTGTCCCTTTTCGGCCTCTGCGTAATTCTCCGCCACACGAATGGTCCGTTCTCGGTTGGCCTGAGCTTCACCGATTGCGCCGATTTTTTCCTGTTCGGCGACATCAATTTTTGCCGTATTAATCGCTTCGGCGGCCGCCTTTTTGCCGATGCTTTCGATGTAATTCGAGCCGTCCGTAATATCGGTGATGTTGACGTTAATCAGAATCAGCCCGATTTTGTTCAGTTCCGGCTCTACGTTTTTTCGAATGGCCTCCAAAAAACTTTCCCGGTCCTGATTAATCTGCTCAATCGTCAGAGAGGCCACCGTCAGACGAAGCTGCCCGAAAATTATCTCCTTGGCCATTTCCTCGATCTGATGAGGAGTCAGCCGCAGCAGACGCTCCGCCGCATTATTCATAATCGCCGGTTCCGTGCTGATGCCGACGGTAAAGGTGCTCGGAACATTAATCCGGATATTCTGCAAAGACAGCGCATTTTCCAGCGGAATGGTGATGGTCATCGGCGTCAGACTCATGTACGCGTAATCCTGAATCAGCGGCCAGACGAACGCTCCGCCGCCGTGGATGCAGCGTGCCGTCTGATTCTTCCCGACGCGGCCGTAAATCACCAGGATCTGGTCGGACGAGCACCGCCGATACCGCGACGCCAGAAACATCACCAGGAAAAACAGAACAAGAGCGGCAATCGAACACCAAATCAGCAGCAGCACAGGCCAGGTCAAGGTCATAATTCTCTCCTTTCTCGAACCCTTCTTTGCACCTAACTTTTTTCAACGACCAGACGTCCGGCTGAAATCTTAACCACACGGACGGTCTGTCCGGTTTTCAATTCCTCCTGCTTTTCGGTAATCGCTTCCAAAACCGTCAACCGCTCCTGGACGGCCAGCTGCACCTTGCCGGGCTTCCCGGGCCGAATGGTCAGATAGACCGTTCCTTCCTGCCCCACGGCATTGTCCAGGTTCAGGGTTCCGCTGGATTGCAGCCGACCCGCCCATTGAAAAAGCTTCTTAATCAGCCAAAGCATCAGACCGCCGGTCAGCAGACTGATGCCGATCGGAACCACCGGATGAAATTCCCCCATCCGCATAATCATCCATCCGGTTATTCCGAACATCATAAAAAAGACGGTAACCCCCTGCAGAGAAAGGGTTTTGAAACTTAAATCGCTGTCATGAACGGCCCCATCAGCCCCGGCGCCGCCTCCGTCCGCCCCGTCCGCTCCAACCTGACCGTCTGTATCCGCGCCGCCGATATGCCCAAGAAACATCAGAATCGTTCGAAGGACAAACAACACCGTTCCAAAAACCGCACAGCAGGCAAACAGCAACTCCAACCCACTCAGACTGTCAAGAAAGCCCTTCATAAAATGTCTCCTTGTATTCCCCCGAAAAGGTAGCAGAATTCTCCAAAAAAGGCAATCCCTTTTCGGGGCACCGATTGAAAGAGAGGGATTAAGGCCGCTTTTTGTTTACCCAAGGATGCAGTTTTTGAAAAATTTTGTGATTGGCCGCCGGAAAAGCGTATTCCTTCAGCCGGCTGGGCCAGACCCATTTGACCGCATCACAGCCGAGCGGCTCGGCTTTTCCGCTTTGATACTCACACAAAAAGGCATGCAGCACAATCTTAAAGTGGGAATAGGCGTGCCGCACCACGGTCAGACACGGGCCGACGGAAACCGCGATTCCCGTCTCCTCCCGAATCTCGCGAGCCGCCGTCTGCTCGAGCGTCTCGCCCGTTTCTCTCTTGCCGCCGGGAAACTCCCACAATCCCCCCAAAAGTCCCTCGGCCCTTCTTTTGGCAATCAGGACCCGGCCGCTTCGAAAGACAATCCCGACCGCAATTTCATATTCCGGCAGTCTGCCGCTTTTGGGCATTTTCGGAAGAACGGTTTGAAGCCCCTTTTGGTTGGCCAGACAATACGGCTCCAATGGACAATTCCGGCAATCGGGCAGGCCGGGTTTGCAGACAACGGCCCCCAGCTCCATCAGCGACTGGTTGAAATCCCCCGGGCGTCGAGGACAAACCAGGGTTTCGGCCAGCTGCCAAAGTTTCTTTTTGACGGCGGTTTGGGTCGGTTCCTGCCGGATGCAGAACAGCCGACACAGGACGCGTATGACATTGCCGTCCACCAGCGGTGCCGGCTGATGAAAGGCGATGCTCGCTACGGCTCCGGCGGTATAACGCCCGACGCCGGGAAGCTTCTGCAGCTCGCAGGCCTTCTCCGGAAACCGCCCGCCGTACTCCCGAACAATGATTTGAGCGGCTTTGTGCAGATGGCGGGCTCGGCTGTAGTAGCCCAGCCCCTCCCACAGCTTTAATACCGAATCCAGTCCGGCCTCCGCCAGCGACTGAACTGTTGGAAAACGCTGCAGAAAGCGTTCATAATAAGGAATGACGGTTTCAATGCGCGTCTGCTGGAGCATCATTTCCGCCAGCCAGACGGCATAAGGGTCTTTCGTCCGCCGCCAGGGCAAATCGCGGTGCCCCTGATCCCACCAGCGCAGCAGGGCCTGTCGAATCTCTTCAGGTCTGGGGGTTTTTGAGTTCTTCGACATTGGGCAGGTCTTTGAGAGAATTCAGCCCGAAGACTTCCAAAAACTTCTGCGTGGTGCCGTACTGCATCGGCCGGCCCAGAATCTCCGCGCGGCCGACAATCTTCACCAGCCCCTTATACATCAGATTGCGAATGACCTCGCCACTGGCCACACCGCGGATGGCCTCAATATCCGCCCGGATAATCGGCTGCTTATAGGCAATAATCGCCAGGGTCTCCAGGGCCGCCGGCGACAGTTTGTTGTCCGCCCGGACCTTCACCAGCTTCGACAGCCACGGATTAAAAACCGGCAGCGTCATCATCTGATACCCGCCGGCAATCTTTTCGATGCGGAACGAAAAACCGCCCTCTCGGTACTTGCGGTTCAAATCCCGAACGCACTGGTGAATCTGTTTGAGGGTGCCCGCCTCGGCAATCTCCGCCAGCTTGGCGGGCTTGAGCGGCTCATCGCTGGCAAACAGCACCGCTTCAATCACGGTTTCGAGTGTGGGAGTCAGCGCGGCTTCCTCCGCCGGCGATGGCTCCATCTCCTCCGGAAAATCCTCCGATCCCGCCTGCGGCGGCTCACTGGGCACCGGCTCATCCTCCGACGGCTTCGAAAGGTCAGCGGACGGCTCCGGCCGGTCTATTTGATTGTCGATTTTATCCTGCTCGTTTAAATCTTTTTCCATACAAACGGGTCCTTATCATGTTTGCTGAGCCGTATTGTGACATTTCGGAGGTGTTTTTTCAATTTCCGAGCCAGGATTTTCAGGGCAAATCGTTCTGAATTGGAATGAGACAGACACAGACAGGTCAGCCCGGCTTCGCCTGCCGCCAAGGCTTGATGGTGCTTGAGTTCCCCGGTCAAATACAAATCGCATCCTTCGTCTATGACGGCATTTAAGATTTTTCCGCAGCTTCCGGCACACACAGCCGCCCTGCGGACAAGACGCTTTTGCGGCCCGACAATGCCGACGGCTTTGGTGCCGGTTGCCCGACGAATTCTGTCGAGGACCTGCTGAACGCTCAGGGGCTTGCGCAGTCTGCCGAAACGGCCCAATCCGAGGCGGTTTTCCACATCATAATGCCGCAACACATCAAATGCCGGCGTTTCATAGGGGTGGGCCCTCCGAAGGGCGGCCACCGCCGCCTGCACCTTGTCAGCGGAAACGACGGTTTCCAGACGGATTTCCTGTACTTCCTCCAGTTTGCCTCTTCGGCCGATAGTCGGGTTGGCGCCTTTAAGGGGCTTGAATGTCCCCGTCCCGACGGTTTGAAACCCGCAATGGGAGTAATGTCCGATGGCGCCGGCTCCAGCTTCGTAAAGGGCCTGAGCAACCTGATTGACGGAGTCCGTCGGCACAAAGGTTACAATCTTATACTGAGGCCCTTTTGGGTCGGCGACAAAATCTCCGAGGGGTTTTGGGTCCTGAATCTCAAGAATCTCCGCCAGCGCATCATTGACACCGCCCAGCACGGCATCAAACGCCGTATGGATGGAAAAGACACCGATGCCCTCACGAATCAGGGCATAAACCGGCGCGGTCGGCCCGTCGGCGGTAATCTTTTTCAGCCCGTCCCAGATAATCGGATGATACGCCAAAATCAGGTCCGCTTTTGCGGCTTTGGCCTCTGCGACAACCGCCATCGTCGTATCAATCGTCAGCAGGATGGTTTTGATGTCCCGCCTGCGGTCGCCGAGCAGGAATCCGACATTGTCCCATTCCTGCGCCAGTTTCAGCGGGGCGATTTCCTCGAGCAGCCGTTCTATCTGTTCGATTTTCATAGAGTCGAATCCCGAAGTTTTTCCTCGTATTTCTGCGTCAAGTGTCTGGTCACCGCACCGGGCTTGCCTTCGCCGACGGTGTGCCCTTCGACCGCCACCACCGGCAGAATCGTCATCACCACATTGGTTAAAAAGACCTCTTCGGCCGCCAGCAGGTCATTGATATCCAGCGGACGCTCTTCCGTCGCAATCTTTTCCTGCTGAGCCAGCTCGAGCACTGTTTTTCGGGCAATTCCGGGCAGAACCGGTGTGGAAAGCGGCGGCGTCAGAAGCTTGCCCTGCCGGATCAAAAAAACGTTGCTGATGCAGCCCTCGGCCAGCCGGTTTTCCGTTGTAAACCAGAGGGCTTCGGCCGCCAGTTTCTCGTGTGCAACGCGCAGCGCCGCCAGACGCGGCCCGTAGCAGGTCGTTTTGTGCCCTATAAAGGGGTCTTTGGGGTTCTGGCGGTAATCCGTAATCACCACCCGCACGCCTTTTTCGAAATACTCTTTCGGATAGGGGACAAACGCCGTCGCCGTAATCAGCAGGGTCGAACGGCGGTTTTCTTCGGCCCGCAGGGAGCCGCCGGTCAGCGTCAGCCGAATTCGGGCGTCCGTCAGCTGGTTGGCCCGCAGGACCTGCCCAACAGCATCCTGTACCTCCTCCTTGGAATAGGAATTCACAATCGAGAGGGCTTGCGCGGAGTCCGCCAGCCGCTGCCAATGGTCCGAAAAGCGAAACACCCGCCCCCCAACCGCCCGCATCGTTTCAAACAGACCGATTCCGTACAAAAAGGAGCTGTCATCAATCCCGATTCGGGCCTGGGATGCGGGCACAAGAGAACCATTCAGAAAAACCTGCTCCATACTATCCTTCGGTTATCCGCCATTTGAACCATACTATAAACGGCCGCCGCTGGGATGAACAGCAAAAACCGCCGGTCTGTGCGGCCGCGAGCATACGGCCTGGACCGCATTCTGCAGGGCCCGGGCTTTCAGCAGCATCTCCTCCCATTCCGCCTGCGGCTGCGAGTCGGCGACAATGCCCCCGCCGGTCTGGAGGAAAACACATCCGTTTTTGACGACCGTCGTGCGGATAGCCACATTCAGGCAGGCGTCGCCGTTCAATCCCAGCCAGCCGACGGCGC
Source organism: Planctomycetota bacterium (assembly GCA_029552545.1). Lineage (GTDB taxonomy): Bacteria > Planctomycetota > Phycisphaerae > Sedimentisphaerales > Anaerohalosphaeraceae > JAHDQI01. The sequence continues at coordinate 29,041 of JAKPDO010000050.1, read as the reverse complement.
CGGTATAAACTCCGCGAGCCGTCGGTTCCAGTTCATCAATGATTTCCATCGCACGGATTTTCGGGGCCCCCGTGACCGAACCGCCCGGAAAAACCGCCCGAAGGATTTCCAAAAAGAGCGCCGGGTCATTCCGCCGCGGGAGCAGCCCCTCTATGGCCGCAACGGCCTGATAGACGGTAGCGTATTCTTCAATCGTACGGAATTGAGAGACAATCCGGCTGCCGGGCACGCAGACCCGCGCCAGGTCATTGCGCTCCAAATCCACAATCATCGCCAGCTCGGCCTGTTCTTTTTCACTCTCCGCCAAATCCCGAAACGCCATCCGGTTCCGTTCCTCCGCATTCGGCCCGCTGACGCGCGGACGGGTTCCTTTCATCGGCCGCGTGCAGATATGCCGGTCGCGAATCTGCAAAAACAATTCGGGCGAGGCGCTGACGACGGCCCAGTCTTCGGCTGCCAGATACGCCGCATACGGACTGGGGTTCCAGCGGCTGTGCCAGTGAAAAAGGTCGATGGGTCTTCCGTCGAAGGGACTTTCCATCCTCCGGGTCAAATTAATCTGATAAACGTCTCCATCATAAATGTATCGGCGGATGCGCTCCAGAGCGGCCAGATAGTCCTGACGGCTCATTCGGGATGTAAACCGAACCGGTTCGGCATCCGCCGCAAAAGGAATCTCCGGCACATCCTGATGTTCGGCCTCCCGCAGCCAGCCGGACAGCTGGGCAAACTTGTCTTCGGCGGAAATGTTTTCCCCCTCTATCTCAACCGCCGTCAGCCAATATTCCTGCCGGTTATGATGAAAGAGAACGGCCTTATCATAAAAGCCCAGCCAGACGACGGGCATTTTGATATCGTCCTGTGCCTGACCCGGCAGCTTTTCAAAAAACCGCCCCAGTTCATAAGCAAAATATCCCATCCAGCCTCCGCAGAAAGCCCCTTGGGAAACAGAAACCTCTTCGGCCAATTGGTAGGAAGAAAGAGCCCGTTCCAGCCGGACCGGCAGCGCCGTCTCATTCAGAGCCGCCTGAAAAACGGCTGCGGGCTGAGCCGAAAAAACACTGAAATGATGAACCGAGTCGTTGCCGCCCCAGACGGCCGGAAACGCTTTGCGGGAAACCGTTTCACAGAGCCGGGAAACAGCGGCCTTCGATTGAACCGGACGAAGGAAGCATCGACACAGTCTGGGACGGAGCGCCTGCATAGAACGGTCCCTATTTCGCCGCAGAAGCAAACTCCTGCAGAATCTGCACGGAGGAAGAGGTCCCTAATCGAGCGGCGCCCGCCTCGAGCATTGCCAGGGCCTGCTGGGCTGTTCGGATGCCGCCGGAGGCCTTGATTCTGCATCGCGGGGCCGTCTGAGCCATCAGCCGTACGTGTTCGACCGTCGCCCCGCCGGCCTTGTGCATGCCGGTGCTGGTTTTGAGAAAATCCACCCCAATCTCCTGACCGATTCGGCAGGCAAAGACAATCTGCTCGTCCGTCAGCGCCGCCGACTCGATAATCACCTTCAGCACCACCGGCGGGTTCATCTGCCGACAGACCTTCCAGACCGCTTCAATATCTCGCCGGAGCATCTTGTCGTCTTTTTCTACAATGGCGGCCAAATCCGCCACCATATCCAGCTCGTCCGCCCCGTTCATAACGGCCTCCTGGGCCTCGAGGGCCTTCAGACGCGGACTGGCCGTTCCCAGCGGAAAGCCGACCACCGCCGCCGTACGGACTCCGCTGCCCCTCAGCAGGTCCGCCGCCAGAGACACCCATTTGCCGGTGACGCACACCGCCGCAAACCGATGCTCAATCGCCTCCTGACAGAGCCGGCGAATATCCGCCTGAACCGCTGTAGGACTCAGCAGGGTATGGTCAATCAGCGCCGCCAGTTCCTGAGGCGTTTTCACAATCAAATCCGCCCTCCGTATTCTTTGCGGAAAAAGTCGAGGGCCTCCTGAGCCGAGGAAAAGACCCGGCTGGCCGTCTGGGTCACAAACACCGACGGGGCCTTCTTGGGTATCCAGATTACATAGACCTGCTTGGCCGTTTCGTGAGCATGCTGAAGCTCGCGCTCCACGCCGCTGGACAAGGCCGGCATCCCATCCGGCAGGGCCGGCACAAAACTGATAATCATCTCCGACTGGTCAATCAGCATAAAATCCCGCGCGTAAATCTGGCTGTTGATGTCGGTTTCAATCTGGAGGACCTCCTCCACATCAAACTGGACCGTTTGACCGAGGGCTTTCACCTCGATGGTTTTCTGGCCTTCCTGCTTGGCTTTTTTCGCATAATACGGCAGGTACGCTTCCTCCAAATCGCCCGGGTCAAAGCAGGTAAAAATCTCCTTCATCGTCTCGCGAAACCGGTCAATCTCGGCAATCACATCCGGCAGTCCCGCCACGTGGGTCATCGGAAAGCTCAGATAGGCCCGCGGACGCTGCGGCTCAAACGCCAGCCGATAAAAGGTCTCGACTGTATTTTTGTGCAGCCCGCGTGCCAGACAGTAAAACGGCGCCTCCGGACGCGTCCCCTGCTGCATCATCTGGGTCCCCAAAATCTCCTCCTCCCGCCAGACCAGCAGGTCTTTGAGGGTATGCTGGCTGCGGTGGTCTTTCTTGAGCCGCACGTGAAGCCGTTCCGCACTGTCTATGATGCAGATAAACAAATCCGCTTTAAGCGCCCGTGTCTGATAAAAATCAAAGGCCGGAAAAAGCCCATGCCGCCAGCGGAAGGTTGCATGCGTATTGACAATCACATGCTCGTGGGTGCGGGCCTGAGCCAGAATATCCTTAAACACACTGCGGCGAAGCGAATGCAGCCGCTCCCGGGAGATGTCCAGAATCCGCCCCGGCGGCACATCCGGCGCCTCGGCATACATCCGATCGCCCACATTGCACAGCAGAATCTCCTTGCCCTGCCGACGGGCATAGTCGCAAACCTCCTCCAGATACTCTTTTTTATCCAATCCGACCATGCCGGATACCACTATTTTCATCGCAATCTCCCGGTTTAATTTCCTTCTCCGCCAAGCAAAAGAGAAACCCATTGTAGCCCTGCAAAGGAAAAATGCAAGAAAATGCCCTTCTTGTTCCGATAAAAGATAGCCAAACAACCGAGTTTCGGGTACAATGCGAGGGCGATGGAACATTATAAATTACAGATACTTAACACCCTGACACGACGGGATTATGAGCCGATGACGGCTTCCCAGCTGGCCGGCTGGCTGGGGGTCGGCAAGGAGGAGGCGGCCACCTTTCAGAAGGCCGTAGAGGACCTTCGCCGAAACGGACAAATCGTCACCGATTCCCGAAAGAACCTGATGCTGCCCCCGCTGTCCGATACCGTCATTGGAACGTTTCGCGCCAACCCGCGGGGCTTCGGCTTTTTGGTTCCGATCACCCCCAACGCCCACGGCGACTTATACATTGCCCCCGACGACATCAACGGGGCAATGAACGGCGATATTGTTCAGGCAAAGGTGATACGGCGCGGCAAACGAGACGGCCAGTGGCGGTACGGCGGACAAATTATCCAGATTATCGAGCGAAGCAGCGACCGCTTTGTCGGCACCCTGCAGCGGCGGCAAAACATCTGGTTCATCCAGCCGGAAGGCAAGGGCTTTTTCGGCACCATTCTTCTTGATGATGTATCCGCCAGCGGCGCCCGTGAGAACGACAAAGTTGTGGTGGAAATCACCCGCTATCCGCAAAACAATCAGCCGGCCCGCGGGGCGGTCATTCGAATCCTCGGCAGGGCCGGACGCTACGATACCGAAATCCGTGCGGTGATGGAACGGTTTTCTCTGCCGGAGGATTTTGATGAAGAATGCCGGCAGCAGGCCCGACAGGCCGTCGAACAGTTCAATCCCGACGAAATCGGCAACCGGGCAGACCTGACGGAAGAAACCATCATCACCATCGACCCGCCGGATGCCAAAGACTTTGACGATGCCATCAGTCTGCGAAAAGACCGCGACGGCAACTGGCGTCTGGGCGTTCACATTGCCGACGTGAGCACCTTTGTGCCGATGCATAGCCCGCTGGACAAAGAGGCCCGACGGCGCGGCAACAGTGTCTATCTGCCCGGCAAGGTCATCCCGATGCTGCCGGAGGTGCTCAGCAACGGCATCTGCTCGCTGCAGCCCGGCCAGCGGCGCTTCACCAAAAGCGTGTACATCACCTACAGCCCCGACGGCAAAGTCCTTCAGACGGAGTTTGACAATACCGTAATCTGCTCCACAGCCCGCCTGACCTATGAAGAGGCCGACCGGATTCTGCGGGGAAAGGCCCGGGGCTTTCCGGGAGAAGTCGTCGCGCTGCTGAAGGACATGGAAACGCTGGCCCGAGCGATTGAGGCCCGGCGCCGCAAAGCAGGAATGATTCATCTGGACCTGCCGGAGACGGAGCTGGTGTATGATGAATCCGGGCAGGTCGTTGACGCCCATCCGGCGGACGACAGTTATCCGCACACTATCATCGAAATGTTCATGGTCGAGGCCAACGAGGCGGTCGCCGGTCTGCTGGATCGGTTCCGGGTCCCCTTCCTCCGGCGGATCCATCCGGCGCCGGACGCCCAAAGTGCCAAAAACCTCGGACGCTTTATCAAGCTGTTCCGAATGAAGGTCCCCCGCGTCCTCGACCGGCGGGCCATTCAGGACCTGCTGGATTCCGTGAAAGATACCCCTCTTTCCTACGCCATCAACACCTACGTCCTGCGCAGCCTGCCCCGAGCGGAATACTCGCCCCTGCACATCGGGCACTATGCGTTGGCCAGCACGCACTACTGCCATTTCACCAGCCCCATCCGCCGCTACGCCGACCTGCTGGTGCATCGGCTTATCGACTGCTACATCCGCGGCACCCTGAACAAAATCGGACTGGAAGAAGTCCTGCCTGAGCTGGAACTGCGGGAAATCGGCCGGCACCTGACCTGGACGGAAGAACAGGCCGACCAGGCCGAAGAGGAACTCAAAACCGTCCTGATTCTTCAGATGCTCACCAAACACATCGGCGATGAAATGGACACCGTTGTCTCCGGACTGACCAATTTCGGCGTCTTTGTCCAGTGTTTGAAATTCGGCATCGAAGGGCTTATCGAACCCGGCGATCTGGGGCTGGACGAATGGAGATATGACCAGCGGGCGCAGGCCGTTGTCGGCAAATGGTCCGGACACAGCATCCACCTCGGCCAGCCGATGAAGGTGCGAATCGTCTCCGTGAATGTGCCGGCCCGTCAGCTGTTTGTCGCACCGGCGGAACCGCTCGTCCAGACCCGGCAGGGCGGCCGCTCCCGCCGCGTCAAATCCCAACGCGGAAGGAAATAAACACCGGCCCGAAAAACAATTGCTGCGCACTGAAAGAGCGGTATAATATTGTTTTTCCGAAAACAATTGTTTCCTTTTGTTTTGGAGGGTCGTCTGAATGGAGCATGTGGTTCTGCTGCCGGCCGGTCAACTCGGAAAAAACTTTATCCCTTCCCCCTATCTGCCGGACGGCAAAGATGAATTTTACCTTCGCAACAGTCAAATCCCTCAGCCCCATCCGGCCTGGCGCCATCTGCGGGCCGATGAACTGGAGCAGCTGGTCAAAAACGGCAACACAGCCGATAACTGGGATGATGTGCTGGTTACCGATGAGTTTGAGCCGGCACAAATCAAAAACAGCTCCTTTTTCGGACTGGTGCGGCTGGGACGAATGCGCAACCAAATCCTCGAGCACCATGATATGCAGGTGCCGGTCGGCATCACCAACAGCCGCATCGTCTCCTGCGACATCGGCGATGATGCCGCTGTTCACAACGTCAGCTACCTGGCCCACTACATCATCGGGAACCGCTGCATCCTGCTGAACATCGATGAGATGCACACGACCAATTACGCCAAATTCGGCAACGGCATTGTCAAAGACGGCGAACCCGAATCCGTCCGCATCTGGCTGGACCTGACGAACGAAGCCGGCGGACGGCGGGTCATTCCCTTCGACGGGATGATTACCGCCGATGCCTACCTCTGGGCCAAATACCGTGAAGACAAAGGGCTTCTGGAACGGCTCAAGGACATAACCCAAAAACAGTTTGACAGCCGACGCGGCTACTACGGCACGGTCGGCGATCAGTGCGTCATCAAAAACTGTCAGATTCTCAAAGACGTCAAAATCGGCGCCCACTGTTATATCAAAGGGGCCAACAAACTCAAAAATCTGACCATCAATTCCTCCCCCGAAGAGCCCAGCCAAATCGGCGAAGGGGTCGAACTGGTCAACGGCATCATCGGCTACGGCTGCCATATTTTCTACGGCTGCAAGGCCGTGCGCTTTATTCTCGGCAACAACTCCAATCTGAAATACGGCGCCCGGCTGATTCACTCGTTCCTCGGCGACAACTCCACGATTTCCTGCTGCGAGGTGCTCAACAATCTGATTTTCCCCGCCCATGAACAGCATCACAACAACTCGTTTCTGATTGCCTCCGTCGTGCTGGGCCAAAGCAATATGGCCGCCGGGGCTACCGTCGGCTCCAACCACAACAGCCGAGCCAACGACAATGAAGTCCAGGCCGGACGCGGCTTCTGGCCGGGATTGTGCACCAGCATCAAGCACTCCTCCCGGTTTGCCTCCTTTGTGCTGCTGTCCAAAGGGGATTATCTGGCCGAGCTGGATATTCCGCTGCCGTTTTCGCTGCTGAACAACAACGTTTCCCAGGATCGGCTGGAGGTCATGCCCGCCTTCTGGTGGCTTTTCAATATGTACGCTCTGGCCCGCAATACCTGGAAGTTTCTGACGCGTGACAAACGCATCCGCAAAACGCAGCATATTGAGTTTGACAGTCTGGCCCCGGATACCGCCGAGGAAATCTTCCATGCAATGCGGCTTCTGGAAGAGTGGACCGCAAAGGCCTATCTGCGCAGACAGGGGCAATCTCCCGACAGCCGCTCCGCCGACGACCTGGCCGCCCTCGGACGCACGCTGCTTTGCAGCGGCGAAAAGGGGGTCGCCGACCTGGAGGTGCTCGGCGAAAAGATGGAAAAATCCTCCCGAAAGGCCGTTATTCTCAAACCGATTGAAGGGTACCAAGCCTATCGGCAGATGCTTTTGTATTATGCAGTCAAGAATCTGCTCAGCTGGATGCAGGCCAACCCGCAGGCGCATTTTGAAGACCTGAAAACCGCTCTGCAGGGCCCCCGATGCCGAGACTGGGTCAATTTAGGCGGCCAGCTAATACCTGCCGAAGATGTGGACCGGCTGCGGGCCGACATCCGCGACGGAAAACTGCAAACCTGGCAGCAGATTCATGACCGTTATGACCAGCTCTGGCAGCGGTATCCGGCCGACAAACAAAAGCACGCCTGGGCGACCCTGTGCTCGCTGTGGGAAACGCAAACACTGACCGCTGAGCAATGGAAAGAAGCCCTCCGCCAGGCCGTCCAAATCCAGCATTTGATTTGTCAGCGGGTTTACGAATCCCGCAAAAAAGACTACGAGAATCCCTTCCGGCAGGCCACTTATCGAAGCAGCGAGGAAATGCTCGCCGTCATCGGGCCGCTGGAGGAAAACGACTTTGTCAAGCGAGTCCGTCAGGAAACCGAACAATTTCAGGCCGCCGTCCAGGCCGTTTTGCAGAGAGGGTAATTGTCAACCGTCATTTTTGAGGAGAAAACCAATGAACCTGCAGGAAGAACGATACGCAAAATTCGCGCTGGTCCGTGAGATGATGGATGTGGTTGGGGTCGTGCGAAAATTTAATCTCCAGCAAACCAAAGAAGTTGCCCAAATCATCCGATCCGCAGGCCGGCTGCTGCTGACCGGCGAGGGCTCCAGCCGAATCTTCCCCGCCAAAAACGCCATCCGAAAAGCCCTGCGATGGGGGCTGGATTTGGCCGTCTTTACAGAGGGTTCCCGGCAGGCGGCCGAGTACAACCTGTCTCGGTTTGCCGTTTTCTGCGCCTCCAACTCCGGACGCACCAAAGAAGTGGTGCTGCTGGCCAAAAAACTCAAAGAAATGGGCAACCCCAACCGCTTCGGTCTGTCGGCCAATGCCGGAACGCTGCTCGAAGAGGCCTGTGCAAAAACCTTTGTCCTCACCTGCGGCTGGGAACAGGCCGTTGCGGCCACCAAAAGCGTGATTGAGCAGGCCCTCTTTTATGAATCGCTCCTGCGGCATATCGCCGGCAACCTGGCCGACGTCAACTGCGGCAAACTGGCGGACCAGATTCAAACCGCTCTGACCCTCAAAATCGACCCGTCGATTATCCAGACGGCCGTCGGAGCTCCCACCATCTATTTTGCCGGATACAATGACGGCGTGGCCGAGGAGCTGACCCTGAAGACCAACGAAATCACCCGCAACAAATCCGACTATCTGGAGGGCACGTATGCCGTGCACGGCATCGAGGAAGTGATGGACCCCAAGGACATTGTCTTTGTAGTGGACCCCATCGAGGCCGAAATCGAAAAGTTTCAGGAGGTCCTCGTTAAGGGTGTAGGGCTCAAGGTGGTTGCCATCGCCAACCGCAAGACCCCCTTCCCGACGATTCAGGTCCCGGACGCCGGCGAACTGACTCCCTATGTGTATCTGGCCGCCGGATGGAATCTGCTGGTTGAAATCGGCCTGGCCCTCGGCATCAACCTCGACAAACCCACCCGCGCCCGAAAGGTCGGCAACGAACTGGTTGTCTGAAAATCGCACAAATGGAAAACAAGAACGGCGAAGCGCTTCCGCTTCGCCGTTTTCATTTCAAGATGTCTTGCTTTTTTCTCCTTTTTCCTCTACGTTATGTCGTATGCGAATTCCGATAACCAAATATGGTCTTCCGCAGGCGGCGGCTTATCCGGCCGTCCTGCTTGTTTTGATGCTCGTGTATGCCCTGTTTTTTTGGCAGGTATTTCCGGAAACGATGCACAGCGGAGCCGGTTTCTGGCTGGCGGGCATCCTGCCGCAAGCCGTTTTGCTGTGCGTACTGATTTGGGCCGTTTCCTTTTTTCGCGACCCCAAGCGGACAATTCCAGATGACCCGGCTCTGCTTCTTGCCCCCGCTGACGGCACTATCAGCGACATTGAACAGGTGCACGAGCCGGCGCTGGGCCCCGACCCGGCCGTCCGCATCGGCATCTTTTTGAGCATCTTCAATGTCCATATCAACCGGATGCCCTGTGCCGTCCGCGTCAAGTCCGTCACCTACAAGCCCGGCAAATTCCTCAATGCCCTCGAAGGCGTTCAGGCCGGAAAAGTCAACGAATCCAACAACCTCCTGCTGGAGCGAATCCAGCCGCCTTTTGAACCGCTTCTGCTGCGGCAGATTTCGGGGGCGATTGCCCGCCGAATTGTTTGCGAGGCGGCTGAAAATCAAACCTTTACGGCCGGCCAGCCCTTTGGTATGATTAAATTCGGCTCCCGAACGGAACTGTATATCCCGGCGGGGCCGAATCTGACAATTTTGGTCAAAGTCGGCGACAAGGTCAAAGCGGGCGAAACGCCGTTAGCCCGATACGAAAATGAGCCATAAACACAGAAAACGCCGTTTCTTCTTTCCGTCCAGACCCAGACGGCTGCAAACTGTTACGATTCTGCCTTCGCTGGTGACCCTCATCAACGGCATCTGCGGGTTTGCCGCCATCGGACTGGCCGCTCACGGACCGGATAAATTCGCCCTGGCCGGCTATATGATTTTCATCGCAATGATTGCCGACATGCTCGACGGACGCATCGCCCGAATGAGCCAGACAACCTCCAGTTTCGGCGGCCAGCTGGACAGTCTGTGCGATATGCTCAGTTTCGGGGCGGCTCCGGCGGTCCTGGCCTTTCGCGTGCTGATTCAGAACTTCCCGGACCTTTTCGGAGAAGAAACGTTCTTTCTGTCCGACTTTTTCCGTCGTTTTCTCTGGCTGGCGGGGGCTTCCTATATGTGCTGTGCCGCCGTCCGTCTGGCCCGATTTAATGTGGAAAATGTCGAAGACGAAAGCGCCCATCGGGTTTTCCAGGGGCTTCCGACGCCCGCCGCTGCGGGCATTCTGGCCGGACTGATTGTCCTGATTGAACATATGAAGGCCGACCCCATGGCCCGCGGGCCCCTGTTCGCTCTGCTTCTGAAAACCATCCTGTACTGTCTGCCGCTGATTGCCATCGGTGCCGGCGCCCTGATGGTCAGCCGCATCGAGTATCCGCATCTGGTCAACCAATATCTTCGCGGCAAAAAGCCCATCATTCACCTGTTCTGGGTCGCCGTTATCCTGGCCCTGATTTGGCAGACGGGGCTTCAGGTCGCTCTGGTTGTCTGTTTCGGCGGCTATGCCCTCACCGGCCTGTGGCGAAGAATCTGGCAGCATTCTCACCGGGCGATTGCCGCTCCGGCGGAAACGCCCTCTCCGGCTGCCCCGGACCATGTCTGAAAAAAGATTCCAGCCGATCGCCTCTCCGACTCCCGACAACACCTTGTCCGTTTATATTCACGTGCCCTTTTGTGCCCGCAAGTGCCGCTACTGCTCCTTTTATTCCATTCCCTACAATCCGGATGCAGCGGATGCCTGGAGCCGGGCCGTCCTCCGAGAGCTGGACCTGTACACCCTTCAGCCGCCCATCCAGACCCTCTATATCGGCGGCGGCTCTCCTTCCGTTCTGTCCGTCAGCCAAATAGAGTTTTTGCTGAGCCGGCTTCTCGAAAAGACAGGCCGCCCGACCGAAGAGTTTACGGTTGAAATCAATCCGGCTCAGACCGATGCAGCGTTTTTCACGGTGCTGAAAACATACGGCGTCAACCGCCTCTCCATCGGGGCTCAATCCTTTCATCCGGAGGAGCTGTCGTTTCTCGGGCGGCTTCACCAGCCGGAGGATATCTTCCATACCGTCAAAACAGCTCGACAATGCGGCTTTGAAAATATCGGGCTGGACTTGATTTTTGCCGTTCCCGGTTCTTCCTTAAAAACCTGGAAGCAGTCTGTCCGCAAGGCCATCGCCCTCGATATTCCTCATCTGTCGGCCTACAGTCTGACCTATGAATCCGACACCCCGCTTTTTCGGGACCTAAAAGACGAAAAAATCGCCCCTGTCGATGAAGACACCGACCGACAGATGTATGAGGCCGCCATCGATATCCTCGAATCAGCGGGCCTGGAACCATACGAAATCTCCAACTTCGCCCGCGCCGGCTTCGCCTGCCGACACAACCTTCGCTATTGGGACAATCGCCCCTGGCTGGGCCTGGGCCCCTCCGCCGCCTCTTGGTTCCGGGGACAGCGCACCCGCAATATCGCCGACCTGGAGCGATATATCGAATCCATCCGGAAGAACCAATGGGCCTTTGACGAGGTCCAGGTTCCCTCTGCTCTGGAAATCGCCTGCGAGACGGCCGTCCTGAATCTTCGGAAATCAGCCGGGGTCAATCGACAGCAGTTCATCTCTCAAACCGGTTTTGATCCGATGGAATTATTTGCTGAACCCATTCGGCACTATGCGGCTCTGGGTTTGCTGGAATATACAGCGGAATGCGTTCGGCTGGCACGTCCCGCCTGGGCCGTCGCGGATTCAATCCTCTGTGATTTCGCCGACGTTTGATGTCCGGTTTTTGCCTCTTGCTTTTTTCCAGCTGTTCTCTATGCTTAAGAAAACTCTAAACACCGGAAAACGATGGACTCTTTGTCTGAAAATAATTCGGAAAATAATATTGAACTGGTGGATACAACCGCCTGGCCGTATCTGACCAAAGACCTGCCGGGCATCGGCGGCGTCATCAAGGTCTGCCCGGAGGATTTCTTTGTCGATGAAATCCCTCTTTATCCGCCATCCGGCGAGGGAACCCACACCTTCTTCCGAATTGAAAAAACCGGCCTGGCCAGCTCCGATGCCGCCGAACGGATTGCCGACGCCCTCGGGGTCCGCCACCTGGATATCGGGATGGCCGGACGCAAAGACACCAAAGCCGTCACCCGCCAATGGATGTCGGTCGAACACGTCGAGCCGGAGCGTCTGCTGGCCCTGGAGCTGCCGAATATCCGCATTCTCGAAGTTGCCCGGCACAACAACAAACTCAAAACCGGCCATCTGGCCGGCAACCGCTTCCGCATTCGGGTCCGACAGCTGGAGGTTCCCATCCCGCAAGCCAAAGAAATCGCCGAGCAGTGCCTAACCGTGCTGGCTCGGCGCGGGGTGCCGAACTATTTCGGACCCCAGCGGTTTGGGTCTCGTTTTGAATCGCACCTGCTCGGCTGGGCCCTCGTAAAAGACCGCCTCGAAGAGTTTACGGACATCCTGCTGGGCAAACCCGAGCTGGACAAGCAGAAAGATTTTATCCGGGCCCGGCGCTTTTACGAAGAAGGCCAATACGACAAGGCCTACCGCAACTGGCCGTTTCGATTCCGCGACCAGCGGCGGGCGCTGCAGTCGCTGATTGACTATCCCGGCGACAAACGCCGCGCCGCTCTGGCCGTCAGCAAACCGTTCCGCAGTCTTCTGGTGGCGGCCTGGCAGTCTCATATCTTCAACCAGGTCCTGGCCGCCCGAATGCCTCGAATCGACCAGGTGCTCGAAGGCGATTTGGCGATGAAGCACGACAACGGCGCCTGTTTTGTGGTGGAAGACCCTGCGGCCGAACAGCCCCGATGCGAACGGTTTGAAATCAGCCCGACCGGCCCCCTGCTGGGGCTTCGAACCACCCGAATCAGCGGAGCCGCCGGCGAAATCGAAAACGCCGTGCTTGACCAGGTGCCGCTGCAGGAGGAGGACCTTCGCCGGCTCAAAATTGCCGGCGCCAAAGGCGGACGGCGGGCCCTGCGCTTTCAGCCCAAACAGATTGAAATCGACACCGGACAGGATGACAAAGGCGAATACCTCCAGCTGTCCTTCGAGTTGGATTCCGGCTGCTATGCCACCATTCTGCTGCGGGAACTGATGAAAAAAGATGTCGCCTGAGCCGCTCAAACCAACCGAAATGAATCGCTCCCGGCTTTCCGTCTGGCTTCAGGCCTTTCGCCCCTTTTCTTATACGGCATCTATCATTCCCGTCTTTCTGGGAGCGGCCCTGGCATACGGCAATCCAGAAACACAGTGGCGGCTGCTTCCTTTCGTTCTGGCCGCTTCGCTGGCGATTCACGCCGGAACCAATCTGGTCAACGAATATTTCGACTTTCTCAAAGGCGTGGACCGGCCTGATACACGCGGCGGCAGCCGGGTCCTTCCCGAAGGCCTGCTCACACCGGGCGCCGTCCTGAAGGCCGGACTGATTTGTTTTGCCCTTACAGCCCTGCTGGGACTTTGGTTTGTCCAGCTTCGCGGGCGGCCGATACTTCTGCTCGGATTGATTGGAATGGCCGGCGGGTTCTTCTATACCGGCTTTCCGTTCTTTCTGAAGTATCGGGGGTTCGGCGACCCGATGGTCTTTGTACTAATGGGCCCGCTGATGGTCATCGGCTCCTTTTATGTCTTGACCGGCACCTACAGCCATTCGGTTTTGTGGGTTTCGCTTCCGGTCGGCTGTCTCGTGGCGGCCATCCTGTCCGCCAACAATCTGCGCGACATCGAGGACGACACCCGAGCGGGCATTCAGACTACCGCCTGCCTGCTGGGTTTTCGCCTCGCCAAACTCGAATACGCCGCCCTTGTGCTGGCGGCTTTTGGAATTACGGCCGTCCTGATTATCCTGAACATCCTTCCTGCGCTGTCGCTGCTGGTGCTGCTGACGGCTCCTTTGGCTGTCTGCAATCTGCGCAGTGTCCTGAGAAGCGGGAATTGTCAGCCAATCGAGACACTCGACCGAAAAACCGCCGCACTGCATCTGACCTTCGGCGTCCTTCTGATCCTGTCTATTCTGCTGAACAAAACAGGATAAATCGAATGTTCGGACAACCGCCGTGTTTGACTTTGAACCCATCGCCGCACGCTATGACCTCTGCAACCGCCTGTTCAGTTTTGGACTGGACCGGCGATGGCGCCGCACCGCCACAGTCCTGTTGAATCCGCAGCCGCAGGAGCGAATCCTTGATTTGTGCTGCGGAACGGGCGAAATGGCCGCCGCCCTGGCCCGTCTTCAGCCCGCCGCCGAAATCGTCGGCCTGGACATTAGTCCGGCGATGATTGAACAGGCCCGGAAGAAATACGCCGCCCTGTCTGAGCAAATCAGCTGGCATGTCGCCGACGCCGTCCGGACAGACCTTCCGTCAAACTCCTTTGACCTGATTACCTGTGCGTTCGGCCTGCGGAATATCCCCGACATCCCCGCGGCCCTGAAGGAAATAAAGCGGCTCCTTCGTCCCGGCGGACGCATCGGCATCCTCGAATTCTCCCTGCCGAAAAACACAATGATTCGCAGATTGTTCTGGATGTATCTTCGATATCTGATGCCCGCCGCCAGCATTCCGCTTTTCGGCAGACCCAACCCGCTGATCTACCTGGCCGAATCCATCCGCACGTGGAATGATGAATTGAACTTCCCGTCTCTCTGCCGACAGGCCGGCCTGACCTATGCCGCAAGCCGCACCCTCTGCCTCGGCACCGTCACCCTGCACATGCTCCACGCTAATAACCCATAAAATACCTGGAGCCGACTATTCTCGACAATGTCGTAAAACAGTCTATACTATTTTACGACATTATCGAAAAAAGTCGAAATATAAAGACAAATACAGTCTCTAATTGGGTGTTTTGGGAATAACTCAATCGCTTGTATCCAGAATGGACATAAAGGCATCCTGCGGAATCGTCACCTGGCCGATGGCCTTCATCCGCTTTTTGCCCTCCTTCTGTCGCTTGAGCACCTTCATCTTGCGCGTAACATCGCCGCCGTACAGTTTGGCCGTCACGTCTTTGCGGTAGGCCTTTATCGTCTCGCGGGCGATAATCTTGCCGCCGACAGCCGCCTGCAGCGGGATTTCAAACTGATGCCGCGGAATGGCCTCCTTCAGTTTCAAAAGCAGTTTGCGCCCGCGCTTCTCGGCATTGCTCCGATGCACAATCAAACTGAGGGCTTCAATCGGCATTTTATTAACCAGAATATCAATCTTGACCAGATCCGATGCCTCAAAGCCCAAAAACTCATAATCCATTGTCGCATACCCGTGGCTGATGCCCTTCAGCTGGTCATAAAAATCATACACAATCTCCGCCAGCGGTGCTTTGTATTCGAGCATCACGCGCGTGGGACTGATGTATTCGGTTTTCACCAGTTTGCATCGCCGTTCCTCTGCCAGACGAAGTATCCCGCCCAGCGATTCATGGCTGGTAATGATTTCCAGCCGAACCATCGGTTCGCGCAGCTCCTGAATCCGCGAACGGTCGGGCAGTTCCGCCGGACTGTCGATGCGTTTGACCTCTCCGGAGGTCAGCAGGACCTCATAACTGACCGCCGGAGCCGTCTGCACCACGTCCACATCGCTTTCCCGCTCCAGCCGCTCCTGCACAATCTCCATATGCAGCAGCCCGAGAAATCCGCAGCGAAAGCCGAACCCCAGCGCCGGTGAATTCTGCGGGGCAAACGAGAAACTCGCATCGTTCAGCGCCAGTTTTTCAAACGCCTCCCGCAGTTTCGGATAATCCGTCTCTCCGGACGGATAAAAGTCGGAAAAGACCATTTGAACCGGCTTCTTATAGCCCGGCAGCGGCTTTTCCGCAGGACGCTGGACATCGGTTATCGTATCGCCGACCGTCACATCATGCAGATTCTTGATATTGGCAATCACATATCCCACTTCGCCCGTGCCTAAGGCGTCCACCGGAGTCATTCGGGGCATAAACTTGCCCAGTTCGGTAATCTGATACGTGCGGCCGGAACCCATCAGACGGATTTTCTGGCGTTTGTACAATCGTCCCTGAAAGACCCGCACGTAGCAAATCACGCCGCGGTATTCATCCGCATGGCTGTCAAAAATCAGCGCAGCCGTCGGCTCCTCGCTTTTATCCTCCGGCGGCGGCAGACGCGTAATGATCGCCTCCAGCAGTTCCGGAACGCCTAGCCCTGTCTTGGCACTGACCTTCAGACAATCCTTTGCCGGAATGCCGAACGCATGCTCAACCTCCTGCGCCGTTTCATCCGGACGCGCCCCGCTCAAATCAATCTTATTAATCACCCCGAGGATTTCGCAGCCGCTTTCGACCGCCAGATAGGCATTGGCCACCGTCTGGGCCTCTACGCCCTGCGAAGCGTCCACCACCAGAAGCGCCCCCTCACAGGCGGTCAGTGCACGGGACACCTCATAATGAAAATCCACATGCCCGGGCGTATCAATCAGATTCAGCATATAGGTGCGGCCCTGATACGGATACGTCATCGTCACTGCAGAGGCCTTAATGGTAATCCCCCGCTCCCGTTCCAGGTCCATATCATCCAAAAACTGCTCTTTCTTCTCCCGGTCGCTGATGGCCCCGGTCAGCTCGAGCAGCCGGTCCGCCAGCGTGCTTTTGCCGTGGTCAATATGCGCAATAATCGAAAAATTCCGAATATGTTCCGTTCCCATAACAATCCCAAACCTGTCTCTTTTGGAAAAGAATCTATTATATCATCTTTTGCAGCAGCAGGCAATTATCCCCAACTTTTCTGGACAAAACCGGACCCCAGCGATACCATAACCCCGCTGTGGACGGAAAAATCCTGTTTTCGCCTCTGGTTTTGCGACTTTTTGTTCAATGAAATCAATCTGGAAAGAACATTATCCGGGGCCCGGCGGGATAAAGGAAATGCTCACCATCGCCTTTCCGATGGTCATTTCCAGTGCCTGCGATACGATTATGATTTTCACAGACCGGCTGTTTCTGTCGCGTCTGGGCCCCCACCAGATGAGCGCCGCCATGGGCGGCGGGCTGACCTGCTTTATGCTGAGCACGTTCTTTCTCGGAGTGACCGGCTATTGCACCGCTCTGACGGCACAATGCTACGGTGCAGGCAGAAAAACCGACTGCCCCGTTGTGATTACACAGGGGCTTATCATTTC
This sequence comes from Planctomycetota bacterium, assembly GCA_029552545.1. Classification (GTDB taxonomy): domain Bacteria; phylum Planctomycetota; class Phycisphaerae; order Sedimentisphaerales; family Anaerohalosphaeraceae; genus JAHDQI01. Next base: position 12,143 of record JAKPDO010000050.1, on the reverse strand, counting down.
CATTCTGGCCTGGCCGCTCATTCTGGCGGCACGCCCGCTTGCCTGGCAGCTCTTTGTTCTCACCAAAATCCCTCCGGAACAGCTCGGCCCCCAGACTGTTTATTTCAACATCCTGCTGTACGGCGTCTTGATTAGTCTGTTCCGAAACTGCCTGAGCAGTTTTTTCTCCGGCATCGGCAAAACCCGAACCGTGATGGTCTCTGCCATCGTTTCAACCGTATCGAATATCTTCATCAACTATATCCTGATTTTCGGTCATCTCGGTTTTCCGGCCCTCGGAATCCGCGGGGCGGCCTACGGCACGATTCTCGGCGGCTTTCTGGGTCTGCTTGTGCTGGCCGCCGTTTACCTCCTGAGTCCCGAACGGTACGAATTCGCCGTCGCCCGCTCCTTCCGTTATGACAGTGTGCTGATGAAAAAACTCTGGCGATTCGGCACCCCTGCGGGCATCGAATTCTTCCTCAACATGCTGGCCTTTACTCTGCTCATCCTCAACTTCCACGCCTGCGGCCTCCAGACCGCAACCGCCGTAACCATCGTTTTCAACTGGGATTTGGTCTCTTTTATCCCGCTGGTGGGTATTCACGTCGGCGTCACCAGTCTGGTCGGACGCTATATGGGCGGCTCCGAACCGGATACCGCCGATCGGGCCACTTTTTCCGGACTGAAACTGGCCTGGGCCTATTCCTTCTGCACCATGCTCACATTTGCCCTTCTTCCGCACCCTCTCGTCGAGGTCTTTCGTCCTCCTCAGGAGGATGCTGTCTTTGCCGCTGCTCGTCCTGAAGCCGTCTTTATGCTGCGAATGGCCGCCCTGTATGTGATGGCGGACGCCACGATGCTGGTCTTCAGCGGAGCCCTGCGCGGTGCCGGTGATACGTTCTGGGCTATGGCTATCTCCGTCAGCATGCACTGGACGCTGGTTATCGGGCAGCTCTTTCTTCTGAAAATCGCCCAGCTTTCTCCCCGATGGACCTGGGGATTTTTGTGCCTGACGCTTCTGGCCTTCAGCGGGCTTATTTATTTGCGGTACCGAACCGGACGGTGGCGAACGATCCAAATCCTCGACCGGATCCCTTCTCCGCCTCCGCTCGAGGTTCTGCATGAAATCAAAGACTTGTAAAAAGCTTGGTTTATTGAGATGCTTGTTCCGAACGAAGTATCTCAATCCGCTCCGCCACCCACTTTTCCCCCGAGGCATTATTTTGCTTCAGCGGACCATACCACCACCAGCGCACCCGCCCTTTTTTATCAACCAGATAAATACTCGGCAGCACCGGATTGGCCCACGCCCGGACCGTCAGCCGTTTGGCATCCAGCGCCACAGGAAAAGTCAATCCTTCCTTCTGAATCCACGCGGCCGGTTCCGTTATGGTCTTTTGAGTCTGCGGCGGCACCAAAATCCCAATCAGGGCTACTTCCTGAGGATTGTATTGTCTCGACCAGAGTTTATAAGCCGCCAAATCCTCCGCCCCGGATTGTTCCGGTGAGCAGAAAATCACAATCACCACGCGTCCGCTCAGCTGCTTGAATGTCAGAGGTTTCCCGTTGAACCAGCCGGTCAGGCCCTCTAACTCCGGGGCCTGAAACGACAGCGGCTGCGTCTGGGAAAAATCAAACGGGGCTCCGAGCATTTCATTCCAAATCACAACCTGCCCTTCAGAAAGCACCCGCAGAAACTGATTCATAAACCGGACCCGCAGCTGCTCCATCTGCTCCTGCAGTTCGCTCTGCCGCCCGCTTTCCTCCAGACGAGTCCGCAGCTGCTCCTGATTGCGGAGAAACTGGCGATGCAGGGTCTGCATCCGATTTTTCTGTTCCTCCGTCAGACGCAGATAGGCCGCCGGCGCCGGACGAAACATCGCATACACCCCTTCAAACTGAAACCCCAGCTCCTGCAGCCGAAGCCGCTGAGGGGGCTGGAGAATGTCATCCGTTTCCTTCATCAGTTCCACTACGGCGCGGACATGTTCAATCATCTCCGGCTCCGTCGGATTGGGCGGCTGGTCCCGAAGAACAAACAGATGCCCATCCATCTGATTACACAGCGTATCCAGGCGGGCAGTCTGCTCGGCCGTCAGTTTCAGCTCTTTCCGCACAGCCGGGTCGCGGATCAGATACGGCAGCGGCGTCAGGGCCGGCGGCACATAATCCTGCTCCTGGGCCGAATAAGCCGTCGGCCGAAAGAAAACGGCCAATCCCGCTATCACCAACACCACCTGCGCTCTTTTCATAACCTCTCCGACACCTGCCTGTCTCATTGTCCCAAAAGCCCCTCCAGCAGATAGTCCAGACACAGCTGGGACCAGGTTTCCATACTATCCCGCAGCGTCCGCAGCGCCTCCGGCGGCAGAAACTCCATCTGCGTAATCATCTGCTCCCGACGGCGGACCGCCGGTGCCTCCAGCTCCCACAAGTGCACAATCCCGAGATGCACACGGCCGACTTCGTTGGAATCGTCATTCAGCAAGCCGATGATGGTCTCTTTGTACGGCGATTCTACATGGACCTCTTCGGCCACCTCCCGATGCACCGCATTCAGATAGGTCTCGTACGGCGAAAACAACTCCATATCATCCGCCGGATTGATATGTCCGCCGATGCCGATGGAGCGTTTCTCAACCAGACGCGTTTCGCCCGCCCGCTTGCCCCGAACATACGTCAAATAGCGTCCGTCGGAGCGCATCACCACATAGGGAATAATCTGTTTATAAGAAGGGTCTTTTTCCGCGTCGCGGCGAACCATATACCGCCCGGCCCCCGGGGCAAACAGAGTCGGCAGATACCGCTTCACATCCGGCATAACCCCCTGAAAAAGACCCGCTTTCTCCAGTTGTCCCCGTTCAATCACCAATACTTGTTCTTCTTGTGCCACACCAGCGCTCCGATAAAAAATTTGCTGAAGCGTAGTGCAAACGGGCCCCCCTGTCAAGAAAGCACCTGCCCGTTCCGCGAAAACGAGGTTCCGGAGTCGCTGGAATACGATTGACATTCCCGCTCCGTTTTGATATAACCTGTTTTACAAAAATATGATAAATGGGGGTCTGAAATCCGATAAAAAGCGAACTTCACACACAAAGAGGTCTTTTATGACTTTCGGCAAGTTTTCTCTGAGGGCCCTGTTTCTGTATATGTGCCTTGTCAGCTCGATGAAGGCCGATATCACCTACACCTTTAACTTAAGCGGTGTCGATGCCGGCATCCGCAGCCAGATTGAAGCCGCCGTGACAGAGGCCGTCGCCCTTTACAACAAACACGGCTCTTTCAACAAACACTTGAACATTTACTACAACGCCGGGGTTCCTACGGCTCAGGCCAACTTTGACGGCGTGATTACCTTCGGCGGCTCCCGCAATACCCGCGTCGCCCTCCACGAAATCTCCCATACCCTGGGCGTCGGCACCATTTCCGCCTGGAGCGCCAATTTATCCGGTGGGGTCTGGAACGGTGCTCACGCTTCTCGGCAGATTCGCCTTTTTGACGGCAGCAGCGCTGTGCTCTACGGTGACAGCCAGCATTATTGGCCGTACGGTCTGAACTATGACAGCGAAGACGGCTTTGCTAATCGAATCCGCCATATTCGGATGGACGCCGCTTTGATCGCGGACATGGGATACCTCTCTTTTGTTCAGGAACCCGCCGGACAGGTGGCTGCACTGGGGGAAACGGCCGTCTTCCGCGTTCAGGCCCCACGTGCCGTCAGTTATGCCTGGTACAAGCAGGGAACCTCGATCCCGCTGACAAACGGCGAGCGGATTTCCGGAGCCAACACTGATACCCTTCAAATCGCCGATGTGCAGGCGTCAGACCAGGGATATTACTATTGTGTCGCCTCCGGCACCCTCACCTCCCGTCCGGCCCGCCTGCTGATTCAGCAATTTACGGGGCTCTGGGCGTTTGAAAACAACTGCAGCGACAGCATCGGCACCAATCACGGCACCCCCAGCGGAAGTCCTGTTTACACAGCCGGGCGTATCGGACAAGCTATTGTGCTGGACGGTGTGGATGATTTTGTGACCCTGCCGGCCGGCGTGGCGGACGCCCGCGATATGACCGTCGCCGCCTGGGTGTATTGGAACGGCGGCAACCAATGGCAGCGGATTTTTGACTTCGGCACCAGTACGGCTCAATATCTCTTCCTAACGCCGCGATCCGGCAGCAACACCCTCCGCTTTGCCGTCAAAGACGGCGGCAGCGAGCAGATTGTCGAAACGTCCCAGCTGCCGACCGCTCAGTGGACGCATCTGGCTGTCGTGCTTCGGGAAAATACCGCCACCCTCTATGTAAACGGCAAAGCCGTCGCCTCCTCCGCATCGATTACGCTGGACCCGATCGACTTTTCCCCCAACCTGAATTACATCGGCAAAAGTCTCTGGGCCGCCGACCCGCTGTTCAGCGGCCGGATTGACGATTTCCGCATCTACAGTTATGCGCTCTCCGGCGCGGAAATCTGGACTCTCTGGGGCGGCAACACAAACAACCCGCCGATGTTCGCCGGCGACCCGATTATTCTGCCGGACGCCGCCGGAGGCATCGCCTACACCGGACAGACTCTGGCGGCCTTCGCGTCTGATGCGGACAACGATTCTCTGACGTTCAGCAAAATCGGCGGTCCCGCCTGGCTGTCGGTCGCCTCCAACGGCACCCTGTCCGGCACGCCGTCGGCCTCGGATGCAGGCGACAATGCCTTCGTGGTTCGCGTCACCGACCCCTCCGGCGCCAGCGATCAGACCACCATTCGCATCCGGGTGTACAGCAACCGCCTGTCCGCCCATTACCGCTTTGAAAACAATACGCAGGACAGCTTCGGCACCTTCCACGCCGCCGCCTCCGGCAGCCCGGCCTATACAAACGGCCGCCTCGGACAATGCCTCGTGCTGGACGGCGTCGATGATTTTCTGACGCTGCCGACAGCTCTGGCCAATACGGAAGACATCACGATTGCCGCCTGGGTTTATTGGACCGGCGGGAATCAATGGCAGCGCATCTTCGACTTCGGCACCGGAACCGGTACGTATATGTTCCTGACACCGCGCTCCGGCAGCAACACGCTCCGCTTTGCCGCCACGACGGGGGGCAACTCGCTCGAACAGCGGATGGACGCCGCCCAGTTAGCGGTCAATCAATGGGTGCATCTGGCCGTCACGCTGAAAGGAAATACCGGAACGCTTTATGTCAACGGTTCACCGGCGGCGACGAATGTCGGCTTTACGCTGAATCCCTCCGACCTGAAAGCCACCCTTCTGTACGTCGGCAAAAGTCAGTTCAGCGCTGACCCGCTCTTCCAGGGCCGCATCGATGACCTTCGAACCTACCCCTACGCCTTGTCGGCCGCTGCGGTGGCAAATCTAGCCAAACAAACGATGGGATTGCCGGACCTGGACGCTCTGGCCGCCTGGTGGCTGTCGGTGCCGCCGTTCTGCAACGCCCAGCCCGACTGCCTGAGCCGCGATTTGAGCGGAGACGGCGGCATTACGCTCAGCGATTTGGCGGAACTGGCCCAGCGATGGCTTTAATCAGCGAACGTCCTAACGAAGCATCTTCCGAAGAATCGCCAGCAGCGTCGAGGGCTCCAGATACGTTTTGTCCAGACGCAGATAGACTGTCTTCGGGTCGGTAATGGTCACCCGTCCGGGAGCCCGAGCGAACAAGTCCGCCGGCTTGGCATCATCGGAAAACCGAAATATCAGGTCGGACTCCTGCAGCAGAATGCTTTTAAGTCCGTGCCGCTGCGCCAGGATTCGAATTTCCGCCGACTCGAGTACCTGCTGAACCTTCGTCGGTATCGGCCCGAAGATATCCCGCAGTTCTTCCCGAAGCCGTTCGACATCCTGCGGCGTGCAGGCCTGGCCGAGCCGGCGATAGACCTCCATCCGCTGCCGGTCGGAAGCGATATAGGACTTGGGAATCACCGGTGCAAATCCCAAATCCATCACCGTTTGGGGCGGCTGAACCACCGGTTCATTCTTGAGCCGCCGGACCGCATCGGCCAGCAGCCGACAATACATCTCATAGCCGACCGTATGAATATGTCCGGACTGCTCCGGCCCGAGCAGATTGCCCGCCCCTCGTATCTCCAAATCCCGCAGGGCAATCCGAAAGCCGGCCCCCAGCTGCGAAAAATCCTCAATGGCCTTCAGCCGACGAGCCGCCAGCGGACTGATTGGACGGCTTTCCGGCAGGAGCAGATAGGCATACGCCCGGTGCTTGTAGCGTCCGACCCGCCCCCGCAGCTGGTGCAGCTGCGCCAGACCAAAACGGTCCGCATCCCGGACAATCAGCGTGTTGGCGTTTGGAATGTCCAGCCCGGCTTCGATAATCGTTGAGCACACCAGCACCTGCGTCTGGCCGGTTACAAACCGAATCATCGCATCTTCCAGATGATGCTTGGACATCTGCCCGTGCACAATATCGACGGTTATTTTCGGGTCATTCAGAATGGCCCGCACCCGCGCCGCCTCCTGTTCAATCGTCTGCACCCGGTTGTACAGATAAAAAACCTGACCGTCCCGCGCGAGTTCAAACAGAATCGCCTTGCGAATGGTTTCCGGGTCAAAGCGGCACACGTGTGTAACGACGCTGCGCCGATCCAGCGGAGGCGTCGCCAGCGAGCTGATATCCCGCAGGCCCAGCAGGGACATATGCAGCGTGCGGGGAATCGGTGTGGCCGTCAGGGTCAGAATATCCACATTCACCCGAAACCGCTTGAGCCGCTCTTTGTGCTCGACGCCGAACCGCTGCTCTTCATCGATAATCAGCAGTCCGAGGTCGTGAAACCCCACATCATCCGACAGAAGCCGATGCGTCCCAATCAGAATATCCAGCCGCCCCTGCCGGGCATCCGACAGAATCTGCCGAACCTGGGCCGGCGGGGTAAATCGGTTCAGCACCGCAATGCTCACAGGAAAATCCGCAAACCGCTCGGCAAACGTCCGGCCGTGCTGCACCGACAGCACCGTCGTCGGCACCAGCACTGCCACCTGCTTGCCCGCACAGACCGCCTTAAACGCCGCCCGCATCGCCAGCTCCGTCTTGCCGTAGCCGACATCGCCGCACAGCAGGCGGTCCATCGGCACCGGCGCTTCCATATCCCGCTTGATTTCCTCCGCCGCCTTCAGCTGGTCCGGCGTTTCCTCATAAGCAAACGCCTCCTCAAATTCCTTCTGCCAGTGCGTATCGGGGCCGAAGGCAAATCCGCCCATCTGCTGGCGCTTGGCCTGAATCTGGAGCAGTTCCTCCGCCAGCTCCTGGACATGCTGGGCCACGCGCTGTTTCTGCTGCTCCCATTTCTTGGTGCCGATTTTGGACAGGGGCGGACGCGTGGGCATCGTCCCGACAAACTTGTGTACCAAATGAATCTGCGAAACCGGCACGTGAATCTTGACCTTATCGGCGTACTCGAGCGTCAGATATTCCTGCATCTGCCCGTGCATCGGAATCGACTCCATCCCCACATACTTGCCGATGCCGTAGGACACATGCACGACAATATCGCCTTTGGTCAAATCCAGCAGACTGTCCACAGGGGAAGCCGTGCGAATCGCCCGGACACGCCGGCGCATCAGGGAGCGGCCGAACAGCTCATGATGCGATGCGACAATCACCTTCAGGGAACGAATGCAGAAACCCTGATGGACCGTCCCCAGCTCCAGATGAAAAGACAAAGGAATGGTCCGGCCTTCTTCCTGAAGAATCTCCTTGGTCCGCTGAATCTCGGCGTGATTCTCACAATACAGAAACACGTCATAGTCCCGCGCTTTGTCCAGCAGCGCCGCTAAGGTCTGTTTGTGGTCTTTCCAGGTGCCCGCCTGCCGATGCTCCAGCTCCTGAATGCTGCCGACATCCAGCCGCAGGGCCTCCGCCCCGCCCCCGAAGCGGCTGATTTCCACAGCCGAAAACCGGCGGACGGCCTGGTAAATCGACTCCCACCGGTAGAATCCCCGCGGGTCCTCCAGCCGAGATAGAAAGACCTCCGCCACCTCCGCCAGCTCCAGCGGTTCTTCGAGGAAGACAATCGTCTCCTCCGGAAGGAGATTAAAGAAAAGTTCGGATTTATCAAAAACCTGCTGAGCGGGCGGATTGACAATCTGAACCCATTTCAGGGAGCGTCCGGAACGCTGCGTATCCAAATCAATCGTGCGGATGCTTTCGATTTCATCACCGAAAAACTCGATTCGAATCGGCTCGGCGGCCGAGGCCTCCTGCGACTGCTCGCTGACGGCCGCGGCGGCGTAAATATCGAGAATCCCGCCGCGTCGGGCAAACTGGCCGGGGATATCCACCTGCTCGACCGGTTCAAATCCCCACTCGAGCAGTTTTGCGGCCAGGTTCTCAATGTCATACGCATTCCCCACCTGAAGCGTCAGACCGCCGCCCAGCAGACTGTCTGCAGAAGGAACCGGCTGCATCAGCGCCTGAATGGAGGCGCTCATCAGAAACGGCCGAATCGAACCGCCGCGCTGCCGACGGGCCAGATTCAGGGCAATACGGACGCGCTGCGAGCCGATTTCATCCGCTGCATCCAAAGCCGCCTGCGGACTTTCCCAAACCGGCAGGGTCTCCGCCGCCCGGCCGCTGAACACCTCCAGGTCATCCCCCGCATCATCCGCATCGTCGATATGGGCGCTGACAAACAAAACGGGCCGCTGCAACTCCTGATGAACATAGGCGGCCAAAAGGCGCGCAAAAGACCCCCACGTCCCCTCGACCGCAATCGGGGGGTCGGATGGGGTTCTGCCCCGCAGCCGCTCAAGCAGCTGCCGAACCGTCTTGTCTTTGCCTAAATCCATCGATTGATGAGTGCCGGAACAAGAGCCGTCTCTCATTCAGGCAGTCATCAACATCATAATCTGTCCGAAAATTATATACGCGGGAATCCGGCGATGTTCTGCTGAAAGTGCTCTGCTTTACAGTCGGCGAATCACCCCGACAACGACCCCTTCGATGCGGCAGTCTCTCGAATAAATCGGTTCAAAGGCATCGTTTTCCGCGTTCAGCCGCACGGCGGAGGGCTCGAGGAAAAAGCGTTTCAGGACCGCCCGCTCGCCGTCAACCAGGGCCGCAACCACCTGACCGTTCTGCGCGACAGACTGCCGGCGGCAAATCACATAATCTCCATCCTGAATGCCGGCATTAACCATGCTCGAGCCCTTCACCCGCAGGGCAAATAAGTCCTCCGTTCTGCCGAACAATTCCTTCAGGCTCAGCCGGTCATTCTGTTCGTTTGGTTCAATTCCGTATCCGGCGCAGACCGCCCCCGCCAGAGGGATTGAGGACGATTCTTCCAGACTGCTCGTGGCTGCGGCTTCGGCTGATTCAGGCCGCCGAGCCCGAGCAAGAAGCTGCCGGCCCCGTTCGGTCAAGCGTAAAGAGCGTGCCTTCCCGGCTGCGGTTCGAACGATGAGTTTGGCGGCGGCGAGGGCTGCCAGATGCTCGTGAACGGTAGGCCGGCTTGCGTGAAGTCTTTCGGACAACTCCGCAATCGTCGCCGAATAACCATGCCTGTCCTGAAACTCCGCCGCTGCTCGAAGCACGTCGAGCTGCCGGGGAGTAATCCCAGACATTTCCATTCTGCTCATCGCAAATCGTCTCCTCAACTTTGCATCCGGACTTCTGCACGGCCGCCTCCAGCGGCGAAACGGACAACTTTACCTCCTCAGCCAACTCCTCCATCAATTTGCCCTCCAGCGGAGAGCCGAGCAGACGGTTCAGCACAGCCAGAACCTTCCCAAGCGGATTCGCTGCGGGTTCTGATTCGGGTGCCGTCGACGCGGAAGGAGCGGGCCATTCCACAACAAAATCGCCGCCCGGACCGAATTTGCATACAGGAATCTGTGAATCATCATCAAATCGCTTGACTTCCATGTCCTGCTTCTCCTAACCAATCTGTTCAGGTCTGCTTTATATCGGCAAAGAGCAGCCCAAAACCCGAACAAAAACCGAACAACCAGAAAAAAATGTCTTAACTTCCTGTATGAATGCCGGTTAGGGAAGGAAAAAATTTTTGCGGCAGAATCCGGAAACAAAAAAACCGCCCGTACTTCGCAGAAGGAGGAGGAAGTCGGTGAACTTCCCAGGGCTACTTGAACGTACGGGCGGCAGAAGGAGCTTTCGTAATTTCTGACCGCAAATGAACAAACACTGTAAAAGAACACATATTACTTATCTTACTATAAAAACTTTGTCAAGCCCTTGCAAGAAAAAAAGTGAAAAAATCACAAAAAACCAAAACACTCCTGAAATATACTGATAAAGGAAAGAGGAAAACCACGATTTCTATCCATTTTATTCTCGTTCTCAAGAAAACATAAAGCCCATATTTACATATATTTATAAAAATAGGCAGTTTTGTCGGAGGTTTCTCTTTATCGCACTCTTACCAAAAGACGCTTATCCACACCGCTTTCCCCCAAATGTTTGGTCAATTCCAAAATATATCGCTGACCGTCCTGCCAGTATCCGGCTGTCGGACGAATCTGGCCGCAAATCTCTGAAAAATAGGCATTTAGATTGCCCATCAACAGTTCCCGAACCAGTTTGGCCGCCATCGAAGCCAGACTGACCGGCAGATATTTTTCATCCGCCCCGGCCGTAAAATGCAGCCGCATCGTCCCTTCCTCCGACCGGAGCTGATAGCTGCTCAGTTCGTCGCTCTCCTTCAGAATAGTTAATTCCATCTGCGGAAACATTCGCTGAAGCTCGGAGCGGTACCGCAGACGTCCGCCCTGCCGGTCAATCAGAAACTGAACGACCTTGCCGGAGGAACGGCTTTTTTGAAACACCGTGTCAATCAGACAGCACAGCTGACCAAACAGAACGCGGGCCTTGTTTTTGACCAAACCGATTTGGCGGTTGTATTCGGCCACCTCCAGACACCGGGCCTGCAGAAAACAGAACCGCATCCCCTGCTCCTCGAGGACCCGCCGGAACAGCCCGCCGGCAATTCGAATATCCGCCGGATCGACGGATAACTTCTCCGTCGGCCTCGTGTGCCAGGGATAATGATTTCGCTGAAGAGCAAAATCGGGACAGAGAACATTCAGAACCTCTTCCGTCGTCTGGGGAACGGTTTCGAGTCCGCCTGCCAGCAGGGAGGCCAGCACGCTTCGCTGGAGGTCTTTGAGCCCCGTGTGGCGGGAATAGACCTTTTTGCTGTCGTTGATGAGGAGCCGACCCCGGCGGCCCTTCTTTTGCCGGCAGACGGCTTGCTCGAGCACCTTCCACAAATCCGCCCGCAGCAGCGCATCGGGGACTTCAAAGACCGCCGTCGCCGCCACCAGCGGCCCCAGCAGCGGCCCGTAGCCGGCTTCATCCATTCCCGCAAGAAAGGCCATCATCACTCCCCGTCTTTTTTTGAGGCAGTATAATCCCGCCGCAGGAAAAAGCAAGAAAGGACGGCTGTCCCCGCCGCAGCGAACGCAGTCCCGCAGGCGGATTCGGCAAGTTTTTTAACCACGGATGGACACGGATTGGGGAAATAGCCCCGGGCGCGAGCCCGGGGAAAATGGGGATGGGATTATCATTCTTTTTTTCCCCGCCCTTGCGGGCGGGGCTATTCTATGCTGCCTGCTTTCGTCCTTCACTCGATAACTTCGGAGAACAAGTCGCGGGAGTGACAGGGAATCCGCAGGAATGAAGAATTAAGAAGGCAGGAAAGAAAAATTAGGAAGGAAGAAAAGCCGGAAACCAGATTCGAGCCACTACCAGCCGGACGCCGGCAGACAGAAAAACCGAAATTCGAATCTCGAAACACAAAATCCGAAAAATCGAACAGCCAAAACGATCACGGTGAAAAAACATTAAGCCCGCGTCGCTTGTTCCTCCCGTTCTTTCTTGTCGACTCCGTTCCTGATTTGTCATCTCTGAAAGCGTGTTTTTTGTCATTCCCGCGCAGGCGGGAATCCATACTTCGGAACCGTCGGCTCTTTACAAAAAAATTCGAAATCCGAACCTCGAAACACAGCAAACCGTTAAAGAATCCAGCCAAAAGTCAAAAAGAAGGAGAGGGAAGCCATGGTAGATCGTACCCCCGCAGTGCATATTCTTCTTTGGTCATATAATCGGGTCCCAACCAGTCTAACATAACCGGCGGCAATCTGACAAGCTGCATCGGGATTTTCGGATCGGTTTGACGCACGATCTGC
>JAKPDO010000039.1 GCA_029552545.1 Planctomycetota bacterium | reverse complement strand
ATAGCGTTTTCCGTTTCCCTGGTCGTAGTACAGGGAAACCGTCGGAATCTTTTCCCGCTCGATATACTCCCAGATGTTCAGTTCCGTCCAGTCCAGCAGCGGATGAATCCGCACGTGCGTGCCCGGAGCAAAATCGGTTTTATACTGGTTCCAGAACTCCGGCGGCTGGTCGGCAATGTCCCACTCGCTGGAGCGGTCCCGCTTGGAAAAATAACGTTCTTTGGAGCGAGAGCCCTCTTCATCAGCCCGCAGGCCGACAATCACCCCCGTAAAGGGCTCGTGGTTCGGATCGATTTCGTAGCGATCCGTCGTGTGATTGAATCTCCAGCGGGGCCAGGAGCCGCTGAGAGTGTTCTTAAGTGCTTCTGTTTTCAGGAGCTTGCAACAGCGAAGGCGGTCCACCTTTCCGTCCGGGAAGGTTTGCTTTTGCTGGAGAGCTTCGGTGTTCATCCCATAGATCATATCCAGCTGCCACTGGCGGGTCAGACGGTCGCGGTATTCAATCATCTCCGGAATCTTAAAGCTTGTATCGATATGGACTAACGGGAACGGGACATGGCCCAAAAAGGCCTTCCGGGCCAGCCAGAGCAGCGCCGTGCTGTCTTTGCCGATAGACCAGAGCATACACAAACTCTTGAAGTTGGCGTAGGCCTCCCGCAGGATGTGGATGCTGAGGTTTTCGAGTTGGTCGAGATGATCCGCCATAGAGACTCACAGGTAAGGTTTAATATAAGTCATTATTTTATCTATACATACGTCCACTGTTTCGTGTTCGGTATCGACGATGATTTCCGGATTTTCCGGCTCTTCATAAGGGTCATCCAGACCGGTGAACTTCTGAATCTGTCCGGACTGGGCTTTTTGATATAAGCCCTTGACATCGCGGCGTTTACATTCCTCCAAAGAGGCCTTTACATAGACCTCGATAAAGTTTTTGCAAATTTTTCGTACAAATTGTCTGGAATCTCTGTAAGGGGAGATAAATGAAGCAATTACAATTACGCCGTGGTGTTCGAGCCGGCCGGCCATAAAGCCGACTCGACGGATGTGTTCGTCGCGGGATTTTCGATCGAAACCCGTATTGGGAAAGAGGTTACGGAGGGTGTCGCCGTCGAGTCGTTCGACTTTTCGGCCGCGGGCGGTGAGGATTTGGGCAAGCCGGTCGGCCAATGTGGACTTTCCG
>JAKPDO010000037.1 GCA_029552545.1 Planctomycetota bacterium | reverse complement strand
GCGTCGTCGGGGGCGGTTTCGGGAGGATTTTTATTATCGGCTGTGTGCGGATGTGATACGGGTGCCGTCGCTGAAGGAGCGGATCGAGGAGAGCGAGGAGGAGCTGCCGTCTTTGGTGCGTCATTTTGTGGGGCAGATAGTAGGGCAGGCGGATGAGGGGATAGTGGGGCGGGTGCTGGAGGTGATAGAGCGTCGGCTGGGGCGGGGGTATGATTGGCCGGGGAATGTTCGGGAGCTGGCGCAGTGCATTCGGCGGGTGGTGCTGCGGGGGGATTATGAGCCGGGAGCGGCGGGCGCGGAAGGGCGGCCGCTGACGGCGGAGGAGGTGGTGCGGCAGTACTGCCGGCAGCTGTATGCGCGGTACGGCAGCTATGGGGAGGCGGCAAAGGCGGCGGGACTGGACCGGCGGACGGTCAAGCGGTACGTGGAGGGAGGGTAGGCAGGTATCAGTCATCAGTTATCAGGTATCAGTCATCAGTTGTCAGGCATCAGGGAACAGTTGTCAGGTGTTAGGGAGGAAAGGAGGGGGAATTAAGAATTAAGAATGAAGAAAAAGCAGCCAGATGCCAGCGGCCAGACACCAGTTGCCAGCGGCGGGAGGGGGAAATCCGCAAAAATCCGAAATCCTAAAAATCTAAATTCTAAACAAACTTTCAATAGAGGAAAGCGGGGGAGATGGGAAGATTTTTCCTTTGTTCACTGAACAGGAGGGCTCATCGTTTAATTATGAGGTTTAGGGCTGTTCTTTTTTATCAAACCAGGAGAGGGACCAGCGGTCGAGCCAGCGGATTTCGAAGCGGCCGTCCCGGAGGATGACGGGCAGCCAGATGTATCGGCCGTCAATGGCGTTTTCGGGGTTCCAGCGGTCGCCGATGTAGATAAAAGCATCTTTTTTGCCGTGTATGGGGAGGATGTAGGTGCTTTGGGAGAAGAAGGTTTTGTCGGCGTTTTCGCCGATGCAGGGATTACCCAATTCTTTCCAGGGCCCCCAGATGGAGTCGGCGACGGCGGAGCGGGCGGCGTTGGGGGCCCAGCCGGTGCAGCCGGACATCATCAGAAAATACCGGCCGTTGTGTTTGAACATCGCGGGGGCCTCCATATACCGGCCTTCGAAGACGCGGATGTATCGGCCCGCAGGGGCAAGGTAATCCTCGGTCAGAAGGGAGATGTGAAGGGTGCTGTTTTCCTCGGATGCGTAGATGTGGTAGGCCCTGCCGTCGTCATCGACAAAGAGGGTCATGTCGCGGGACATCTGGCCGCCTTCGAAGTCGCGGGCGAAGATGTTCAGCTGCTCGATGGTATAGCCCTCGGGCAGGCCGCCGCCGGAGAAACGGATTTTCTCGATGCCGTCGAGGGGTTTCTTTCGTTCATCGGGGACGTTTTCCGGCCAGACGCCTGCGTTGGGCCGAAAGCTTCGCAGATACGTATAGGGGCCGGTCGGGGTATCGCTGACGGCTGTACCGCAGCGGGCGGCACGGTAGCCCTGTCCTTTGAGCTCGAGGTGGAACCACATGACGAATTTGCCGGTTTTGGCATTGTAGATGACTTTGGGGCGTTCAAGGATGCATCCGGCGGCCAGGTCGTGGGCAGGGTTGTCCGGGACAACGGCCAGGGCGACGCCTTCATTTTTCCAGTTGTAAAGGTCTTTCGAGGAGTAGCAGCGGACGCCCACCCAGGCATTGTTTCCGCGGCGGCCTTCGACTTTGTGTTCGCCGAACCAATAATAGGTGCCGTTGTGGTAGAGGAAACCGCCGCCGTGTGCGTTGATATGGACGCCGTCGGTGTCGGGCCATCGTTCGCCCGGACGGAATTCGTTATGAACGGCCGGCGGCTGGGCAAGAAGGGCGGAGACCAGAAGACTCGATAAGACACAGCAGCTTGCTGCAGGCATAACGGACCTTTCGGATTTAGTGGTTTTTTTTGAGAAGATTATCGAATGCTGCGAAAGGCCGTGCAAGAGGGAAACGGGATAAAATGCGAACTCAACCCACAAATCCGGTCAGGAAATCAGGCAGAAAACAAAACAGGCCATTCATTGGCCTCCCTTTCGGGGGTCCAAGAATGGCCAGATTATATTCAAGGGCTGTTTTTAGACAGGCAGGAGGTCGTGGGAGATGATGCTGCCGGTGCGAGAGGGCTGTTTGGGGGCCGATGCAACGGCGACGGTGCCGGCGGCGGGCAGGGTGCGTGTGAGCCATTTGTTGTTGCCGACGGTCAAAAGGGCGTAGGGGCTAATCCATGCCAGACCGGCCAGCCAGAACAGCGAGTAGGCAAAGGCCCAGAGGGCGTTGCTGGAGCGGTACTTGAAGGCATAGAATGCGCCGGGGATAATCGCCATCAGTTCGGCACCCAGAAGAATTTGGGCCAGAAAGACCTGGGGTTCCCAGAGGATGCAGCCGAGCGTGCCGAAAATCATAAAGGTTGCCCCGAACAGGTTGATCACGCTGTGGAGGAAGTTCAGCTGGGCTCCGAGGCGGTTGGTCCGGAAGGGCTTGAAGACAAAGCGTGCCATTTCGATGGTTTCCCGGATATTGCTGCGGGCCCACCGGAGGAACATTTTGCACAAGCCCTTGTAGCGGACGGGGACCTGCGTGAAGACAACGGCGTTTGACTGGAACTTGACGGCGAATCCCTGCTTGAGGATGAGGTTGGTCATGGCCCGGTCTTCGCCGATGTTGGATTTCTGTCCGAGGAACCGCTGGTTCATCCAGGCGCGCAGGACTTTCATCACGAGGTCGCGGCGGTAGGCGGACAGGGCACCGGGGGTGCAAAGGACGGAATCGACCTGGCTTTGGCTGGCGCGGATAAAGTCAAAACTGAAGGCAAAGGAGACATCGAGCATTTTGGGAATAAGGCCCTGATGCCGGTTGAGGACGCGGACATTGCCGGCGACGGCGCCGACGTTGGATTGGGTCACAAAGGGGCTGACGAGATTCCGCAGGGTGTTTTTCTCAATAATGGAGTCGCTGTCGATGGTGACGACAATGTCGGCCTGGCTTCGAATGAAGCCCTCGTACAGGGCTTTTCGCTTGCCGCTGTTTCGTTTGAGGCGAAGCGGAGTGACCAGATGGGGATGCCGGGCGGCGGCCTGCTGAATCCACTCCCAGGTGTCGTCGGCACTGCCGTCATCGACGGCAATAATCTGGAGTTTGTCGGTCGGATAATCGCCGGCCGCCACACTGTCGATGGTGTCGGCTACGTGACGGCCTTCGTTGTAGGCAGGAATGATGACTGTACAGGTCGGCAATTCGCTGTCCGTACAGGTCCGGGCGGGCTTATAAAAGAGGACAAGATAGAAACGCCAGAACAGGGCCGCAACGTTGATTACGAAGAGGGTACGGGCGACAGCCAGATAGGCAATCCCCCACTGAAGGGCGGTAAGCCGCTCGAGGACCCCTTCGATTTGGTCCCTCTGGGCCCAGGCACCGAGAACGATTGTCGAGATGGCGATACAAATCATCGTCTTGCTCGACAACTCATAGAGGTTATCTTTCGTGAGCATACGGCCCGGCATAAACCCGGCTGTAAACGGCAGCATTTTCATATTTAAGTCTTTCTAAAATAAAGGTTTATATTCTTTTTATTCTTTTTAAATATACACATTCCCCACCAAGGGAATGGAGAAAAAGCATAGACTGACATCCGGGAAGAGATAATGTGAAATTTCAACGGACAGCGCTGACGCGCTCGTTGCGGCTTTATGCTAAATCAGCCCTTTTATTAAGGACTATGCATTCTCAAAGAGTTTCTCCCGTAACCAAGTTATACGGAATCATACCAGAATTTGTTTTTGGAGTCAAGAAGAAAAAACGGAAGAAAAAGAGGGGGGAAAGTTCTGAAAATTAAGGTTGCAAAAAAGCAGATTTGGCTTTCAACTATCCGTGTATTTTCGAAGAAATCAGGCCTTTTGAAGAGAGAAAGGATGGCATCGATGAAATGCAAGAATCCTGCGGTGGTGATAGGATGGTCCATTTGGTTTGTGGTTTTGACGGCGGGCTGTGCCGCAGCCGGGGAAGTCACAGCAGGGCAAACAACGAAGCCGGCCGGCGAGGAGGTGGTGATTGCAACGTGGAATATCGAGAATTTTATGATGCTGTTTGACCAGGAGATGATGCCGGAGCGCAGCCGCAACACCACCGAGTATTATCGGGATGATGAGGATTTGTATGAAATTGCCCGGACGATGAAACTGCCGCAGATGGATGCGGACATTGTGCTGATTCAGGAAGGGCCGACACAGCCGATGCTGGAGCTGTTTGTGCGGGAGCGGCTTGGCGGGCGGTATGCGTATGTCAAATCGTTTGAGGGCAATACGGAAGGCCAGTATTTGTGTATGCTGATCAAGTCGGGTTTTCGCGTGCTGCAGGAGCGGGTGTTTAAAGAGGAAAAAGACGCCGTCAGCGGGCAGATGCTGTTTTCGCGTGGGCCTGCATTTGTGCTGGTGGAAACGCCGAAAGGACGGCGGCTGTGGATCGGCACGACGCATGCCAAGAGCAAATCGGACAACAGCAAATCGGTAACGGAATGGCGGATTCGGGAGCTGGTGCGGACGCGTCAGATTTGCGGAGAGCTGCTCGGAGCCGGTCCGACGGAGTATCTGCTGATTGGAGGGGATTTCAACGATGATTTCGGGCTGGATTCGTATGAGAAATCGGCGGGGCAGGATGCGGTGGAGCTGATGAGGAAAGGAGAAGGGAAAGAGAAACTGGTGTGTCTGGATGAGGTGATTTGGAAAAAGAACCCGCAAGCGGCTTCCTATCACTGCGAGTTAAAGCCGCCGCGGTATCGATCGTTTCTGGACCATTTTTTTGTCAGTCCGGCCCTGGCGGAGCGGATGAAGGAGATTTACCTGGTGGATGACCCGATTGCGGCGGTCGCCAGCGACCATTATCCGATGGTAGTGCGGCTGGTCTGGTCGGATGAGCCGAACGAGAATCTGCAGCAGGGAGGAACAAAATGAGGCGGATGAGATGGGCGGTGGGATTTCTTTGTGCGGCGGTGTGTTTTGGGCTGTTCGGATGCGGCAGGAAGCCGGCGGACAGCGGAGCCGGCAAGGTGGTGCTGTCGGTCATTACGCCGCACAATGAGAATATCAAATACGAGTTCAGCCGAGCGTTTCGGGCCTATGCCAAAGAACAGTACGGTTGGGATGTCGAGTTCCAGTGGCGGGATGTCGGCGGCGGAAGCAGTTCGATTCTTCAGTATCTTCGGAATGTCTATTCCAAGGCGGACAGCTGCGGGATTGATGTGCTGTTCGGCGGGGGGGAGTACACGTTTCAATATCTGGATGCGGAAGGGCTTTTGGAGCCGCTGGAGGCGGGGGAGGATGTGTGGGAAAACATCCCGGCGGTGTTCGGCGGGATGGAGATGTACAGCCCGCGGAAGACCTGGTGCGGCAATGTGCTCAGCAGTTTCGGGTTTCTGTATAACAAGGAACTGCTGAAGCGGCTGAATGTGGCGGAGCCGACCTCGTGGGAGGATTTGGGACGTCCGGAATACTTTGATTTGGTGATTATGGCGGACCCGACGCAGTCTGGCTCACAGGCGGCGGCCAATGAGATGATTGTCCAGACGGCTCCGAGCTGGCCGCAGGGGTGGGCCAAACTGCTGCTGATTTTATCGAATGCCAAGAAATTTACGGACAGTTCCGGCACAGCGGCGCGGGCGCCGAGTCTGGGGGAATGTGCGGTTTCGGTGTGCATTGATTTTTACGGGATGATGTATGCGTCTGAGGCGCCCGAGAAACTGGGGTATGTAAGTCCGAAGGGACAGACGGCTTATACGCCGGACCCGATTGCGGTGCTGAAAAATCCGCCGAATCGAAAGGCGGCGCAGGCGTTTGCGGCGTTTGTTCTGTCGCCTCGCGGACAGGGGCTTTGGGGACTGCCGGCGGGGCATCCGGACGGCCCCCAGCGGTATCGGCTGAATCGCACGCCGATTCGAAAGGATTTTTATCAGGCATATGGAACAACCGGCGCGGTGCTGGCGGCCAATCCTTATGAGGGCGGCACCGAAATGAAAATCGATGCCAAACTGCGTGAGGTGCGGTACGGGGTGCTGGCGGAACTGGTGTATTCGGCGGCAATTGAAAATGCCTCGCTGCTGCGGGAAGCCAAACAGCGGATTCTGGAACGGCAGATGGACCCGGCGCTGGTCGCGGTACTCACGCGTCTGCCGGAGAATATTGATACAGTCGAAGAGATTTATGCGATAGCCGAGCAGCTGAAGGACCGCACGGCCGCCGAGCGGATTCGAACCGACTGGACGGCATATTTTCGGTCGCAGTATCAGCAGATTCTTCAATAGGGACGGATGGAACGAACGGGAACAGAGCGGCCGTTGTGGAGGCGGTATCTGGAGCAGGCCGACCCGCTGGTTGCGGCGGAGGTTTTGATTTTCCTTTTTGTGGGGGTGTTCTTCTTTTGGCCGCTGTACGAGGCGGTTCAGGCAGGTCTGACGGCGGAGGGGCGGTTCAGTTTTTACTGGCTGGGGCGGTTGTTTTCCAATCGGATTGTGCTGGGGCAGATTGCCAACAGTTTTCTGCTGGCGTGTGTGACAACGGCGCTGTGTCTGGTGCTGACGATGCCGATGGCGATTGTGAGCACGCGGTATCAGTTTCGAGGACAGGGGATTTTGACGGGGCTGCTGCTGGTGCCGCTGATTCTGCCGCCGTTTGTGGGGGCGCTGTCGATAAAGCGGTATCTGGGACAGTTTGGGATTTTGAATCTGGTGCTGGAGCGGCTGGGGGTGCTGGATTTGTCTTCGGGGCGCCCGCCGGACTGGCTGGGGTCGGGGTTCTGGGTGGTGACGGTCCTGCAGACATTGAATCTGTTTCCGATTTTGTATCTGAATCTGTCGGCGGCCCTGGCGAATCTGGACCCGGCGTATGCCCAGGCGGCCCGCAATCTGGGGGCGGGGAAATGGACGGTGTTTCGCCGGATTACGCTGCCGCTGCTGCGTCCGGGGATTTTTGCGGGCGGCTCGATTGTCTTTATCTGGTCGTTTACGGATATCGGCACGCCGCTGATGGTGGGATATGAGGAGCTGGCGTCGGTGAGGATTTTTAAGGAGCTGGCCCGGGCGGATGTCTCGGGGCGGACGTACAGTCTGGTTCTGGTGATGCTGGTGCTGTCGGTGCTTTTTTATGTGCTGGGCAAGGTGGTTTTTGGACGCTCGAGCGGAGCGGAATCGGCCAAGGCCAGTACCGCGTCGGCAGGGCAGCGGCTGGGCTTTTGGGGGACGCTGGGGGCGTGGGTGTTTTTCGGCGGGGTGATTTTGCTGGCGATTCTGCCGCATATCGGGGTGGTTTTGACGGCGGTATCGGGGCAGTGGATTAAGACGATTCTGCCGGAACGGTACACACTGGATCATCTGCTGTTTGTGCTGCGGCAGCCGGAACCTCGCCGGGCTGTGCTGAACAGTCTGGTATATGCGGGCCTTTCGACGACGCTGGATTTGGTGATCGGCTCGGCGGCGGCGTGGATGCTGGTGCGGCGCCGACTGCGGGGGGCCAGGGTCCTGGATTTGTGCCTGATGCTTCCGCTGGCGGTGCCCGGGGTGATTCTGGCGGCGGGGTATATTGCGATGACGGCGCCGGGGCGGCTGCTTGAGGCAATTGGGCCGATGCGGAATCCGACGATGCTGCTGGTGATTGCGTACACGATTCGGCGGGCTCCGTTTGTGGTGCGCGGGGTGACGGCGGGTCTGCAGCAGATTCCGGAGACGCTGGAGCAGGCGGCACGGAATCTGGGGGCGACGGCGGGGCAGGCGATTCGACGGATTACGGTGCCGCTGATTGCGGCCAATCTGATTGCGTCGGGGCTCTTGACCTTCTCCTATGCGATGCTGGAGGTGAGCGATTCGCTGGTGCTGGCGCAATTGCGGGTGCATTATCCGATTACCAAAGAGATTTATACGCAGGCGTATTCGGCCAATACGGATGCAATGCAGATTGCGGCCTCGCTGGGGCTTTTGGGGATGCTGGTGCTGGGCGGGTCGCTGGCGGCGGCGGCGGTGCTGATGGGCAAGCGGCTGGGGGCGGTATTCCGGGCATAAGCAAGTCAACCGTGGAAATGAACAAATAACAATTTACAAAATATCATCCTGGTTCGGAAGCGGCGGATATGATTGAGATACGGCTGGAAGGAATTTCAAAGGCCTATGCACAGGGGGCGGGAAGCGGACCGGTCTTGGAGAAGATTGATTTGGTGATTGAGCCGGGGGAGTTTTTCTTTCTGCTGGGGCCCAGCGGCTGCGGCAAGACGACGCTGCTGCGGATTTTGGCGGGCCTGCTGGAGCCGACGAGCGGCCGGATTTTGTTTGACGGACGGGATGTGACGCAGCTGGCGGCGGAGAAGCGGCGGACGGCGATGGTGTTCCAGAATTATGCGCTCTGGCCGCATCTGAAGGTGATTGAGAATGTGGAGTTCGGGCCGCAAATGCAGGGAATCGAGCCGGCACGTAGGCGGCAGATTGCGCTGGAGAAGCTGGCGGTGGTGCAGATGGAGGCGTTTGCACATCGCAAGCCCAATCAGCTCTCGGGCGGTCAGCAGCAGCGGGTGGCGCTGGCACGGGCGCTGGCGGCACAGCCGCAGTGTCTGCTTCTGGATGAGCCGCTGAGCAATCTGGATGCACGGCTGCGGGCGAAGATGCGCACGGAACTGCGGCGGCTGGTGAAGGAATCGCAGACGACGGCGGTCTATGTGACGCATGACCAGAAAGAGGCGCTGTCGATGGCGGACCGGATTGCCGTGCTGTGCGGCGGGCGGATTGTGCAGATCGGCAGGCCGCAGGAGATTTATCAGCGGCCGAAAAATGAATTTGTGGCGGATTTTATCGGCGAGGCGAATTTTTTAACAGGAAATCTGTTGCAAACCAATCCCGTGAAGATTCGCACGGAAGCGGGGGTTCTGGCGTCTGAGATGAAAACAGAGCGGGCGGCGGGGTCGGCGGTGAAATGCTGCGTGCGGCCGGAAAAGGTGCAGATTCACGACATAAAAGATTTTGCGGATAGAAATCGCCCAAACCTTCTGGCGGGGACGGTTCAAAGCATTGCGTATTACGGCGAATTGAGCCAGATAGAAGTGCGGCTGAATGCGGGGGTTGTGTGGACGGTGACGGTTTTTTCCGGTCGGGCGGAAGGACTTTGGCCGGGGGCAGAGGTTTTGTGCGGGGTCAATCCGGCGGATGTGATTGTCCTGGAAGAGTAAAGGGGTTTTGGAAGTGTTGCTGAAACGTTGCTGAAAATTTGCGGAAAACTTAACCGGATGCTTATTTGTTTTTAACAATCGGAAAGTAGGTTTCAGACCTTGACAGCACAGCGTTTGTGCTCGAGAATGTGTGAAGTGTGTGGGGTTGTTTTGAACAGGAAACGAGGAAACTTTTGTACGGAGGTTGGAAAGATGAAAAAGCTTGGATTTCTTCTGATGTTGACGGTTTTGGCAAGTCCCGGGTTTGCTCTTGTTCTTATGTCAGATAATTTTAATTCCTACACAAACGGGAACCTTGTCGGGCAAGGCGGCTGGGCGGCTCACAGTGGCGCCGGCGCTGCTCCTGTGCAGGTGGTGGATGGAACTGTAAAATTGATCACTCAGAGCACTTCGGCGGAAGATGTGAATAAGTCGGTTGGAGTGACAATGGGGGCGGGAGATGTCTGGTATGCCGGTTTTGACGTAGTTGTCGGGGCGGCTTCCCTCGGAAAAGATTATTTTGCACATTTCCTTCAGGGAACGAGCAATTTTGCAGCCCGCGTAGGTGTAGATATGGCAAGCGGCGGCAAGTTTGCGTTCGGTCTGTTTGGAGTTACAGCCTATCCCGGGGCTTTGACGGGCTATGTTTATGATGTAGAACAGACCTATCGAGTTGTTACATCTTACAATTTTACGACCGGCCTTTGCACGATGTGGGTTAACGGTACAGAAGTCCTGACCCAGAACTGGTATACAGGCAATGCGAACACGGCTTATGCTTTTCGCCAGGGAAGCAGCGGTGCACTGCGTTTGACGGTGGATAATCTGGTTGTGGCTACAACATACGCCGAGGCGGCTGTGCCGGAGCCGGCGACGATGGCTCTGCTGGGTCTGGGCGGATTGCTGGCTGTTGTCCGTCGGAAATAAGGTGTTTTTAGCAGGTTTTTAACCGAACCTGCCGTTTTGTGCAGGGAAGAAATTAAAGGGGTTGCAGCCGGAGAAAAATCCGGCTGCAAAACCCTAAATCCATAAGAAGACAGGAAATAGAGATTTTGCTGCTTGCCGGCAAAAAAGTGGGAACCGAAAAACCTGCGAGACCTTTTATGAAATCCCAGAAACCGCTAAAAAGAGCTGTCCGAAGCACACGAACCAATCCTTCTTTGGGGTTTACGCTGATAGAGCTGCTGGTGGTGATTGCGATTGTGGCGATGCTGCTGGGGATTCTGCTGCCGGGGCTTCGTCGGGCCAAACAGGCGGCGGAAAGTGTAGTCTGCCGGGCGCATATGAAGGGAATCGGCAGCGGGCTGAATCTCTATTCAGCGGCGTGGGACCAGTGGATACCCGGCCCGAGCACCAGCGGGGCGAAGGTCTATTCGGCGGGTGCCGGATACGGTTCCACGAGCCCGTATCAGAATGTGGACTGGATGTCGCCGATGATGGGGGATGAACTGGGGCTGGCGGCCGAACCGCTGCAGCGGCTGCTGGATTTGCTCAATGAAGAACTGCGGTGCCCGTCGAATCGGGTCAAAAACGATTATGTGTATCCGAGCGCGATTGCCGGTGTGAATCCGCAGGATATTTCGTATTCGAGCTATTCGGCGGTTTTGGGCTTTCATATGTACCCGAGCGGCGGTCAGGGGGCGTCCAGTGAGTATCAGATTTCGGGCTGTCGGGTCGTAACGGACCAGGAGATTTACAGTTATGCCCGGATCGGACGGGCCTATCAGCCGAAGCTGACCAAACTGGGTACGCCATCGATGAAGGTGTTTGCTGTGGAGGGGGCTCGTTACTTTGATGAGCAGCGGGGTGTGAGTTTCAACAATCTTCCCTATCAGAACGACGGGGGCAATTTTATGCTGCAGGGGCCGGTATTTCGGCGGAACGGAGACCCGTATCTTCTGCGGCGGACGAGCTTGACGGATACCTCGACGTGGAGTTTGTCAGAAACCGCGATGCGGCTGGCGTATCGGCATAACAAGCGGATTAATCTGGTCTTTTTCGACGGGCACGTGGAAACGCAGGACATGCTCGGTTCGCTTCGCGTCCGCTATTATTTCCCGAAAGGGACCTTGATTACAACGGTGGGAGCGCTGGCGATGCAGGCGGTTGATGCGGCGGAGGGGACCATTCAGTAAACAGGTTTCAGTCATCAGTTATCAGTCATCAGTTATCAGTTATCAGGAAGCAGTTGGCAGCGGATGTTTAAAGCAAATGTGTGCGGCCGCAGGAGGCGGCAAATCGTCGGATGCCTTGTCCTTCTGTGGCTGGGGGGAGCGCAGGGGGCCCTTCGTATTGTTTCCTATAATACCTGCGGAGCAGTCCGGTCCGGAATGGGGACCATTCTGGAGGCCATCGGAAACGAGGAGCGAAACGGCATCGTGCGGCCTGTGGATATTCTGCTGGTGCAGGAGCAGGTTTCCGTGAGCACGACCACACAGCAGCTTGTCAATCTTTTGAATGGGATTTACGGAGCGGGGGTCTATGCGCGGGGGACTCTGGACGGGGCTACGACAGGTGCGGGTCGGCCCGGTGTGGTTTACAATACCCAGACGGTCGTGCTGCTGGAGGAAGTTCAGGTGAATATGCCGTCGTCGGATGGGGCGGTGCGATCGACGATTCGGTACAAGTTTCGGCCGGTCGGATACACTCGACCGGAAGCGGTGTTTTATATTTACAACAGCCATTTTAAGGCCGAATCGGATTCTGAGAATCAGAACCGGCGGGCGGTGGAGGCGGGACAAATTCGGACCAATTCGGATGCCCTGGGGGATGGGGTGCATCTGCTTTATGCGGGGGATTTGAATCTTTATACGGCTTCGGAGCCGGCCTGGTCGGTCTTGACGGCGGCGGGGGCGGGACAGGCCTTTGACCCGGCGGGGATGGTTGGAAACTGGCATGACAATCCGGCATTCATTTTGGTTCATTCGCAAAGTCCTGTGACGACGGAACGCTACGGCGGGCAGGTGACAGGCGGGATGGATGACCGGTTTGATTTTCAGCTGGTCAGCAATGAGATGCTGGATGGAGAGGGGCTGAGTTTTCTTTCGGGTTCCTATCGGGTGTTCGGCAACAACGGCACGCATCCGCTTAACGGGGAGATTACCAGCGGCAGCGGAGCGGCTCCGGCGGTGTTGACGGCTTTGACGGAGACGAGCGACCATCTGCCGGTTGTCGCCGATTATCAGATACCGGCGAAGATGACGGTGAGCGTGGGGGCGATTCCGGCGGAGGTTCTGTACAATCAGCCGGTTCAGATTCCGGTGACGATTGCCAATACGGCACCGGTTTCCGTGCCGTTGGGTGCGGGTGAATTGGATTATGTGCTGACGGCCGACGGGGCTGTCAGCGGGACAGCGGCGGGGTCCGTTTTGGCCGGGGCCGAAGAGGTGCGATGGGTGACGCTGACGGCGTCGAGTGTGGGGCCGCAAAGCGGGCAGATTGTGGTGAGCACGTCGAGCCAGGGAGCGGAAAATCCGCTGTTTGTGCAGGATGTAACTTATACGGTGGTGCCCGGCTATACCGTTCAGACGATTGAGTACGGCTGGGAGGATTTTTCCAGCCGCTATGACCCGAGCGCTGTGCTGGGCTCGTCGGGGACGGCCGTCTATGGGGCTGTGCAGAATGAGCCGAATGAAGGATTGCGCTGTCTGGAGGTTTTTAACGGGGGTGATTGCGAAAGTGCAGTGTATCTGGCAGTAGTGTCGGGGCTGCTGGCGGGGGATACGGTTCAGGTGAGCTGTCAGGGGCGGCATTTTGCGGCGGAGGATGGGGGGATTCGGCTGGGGGCGTATCGGCTGGGGGATGCGGGGGATTTGGACAGTATTGTGGGGCCGGCAGGGGCGGACTCGAATCTCAGCGGGATGGTCTGGGGGACGCTGGAGGGGGCCTGGACGTTTGAGGGACAGGTGGGCGAAGGGATTTTGATTGCGGCCAAACTTTGCAGTCTTTCAGGCGGCGGGGCGCTCGATGCACTGCGGATTACCGTGCCCTCGCATGCTCAGGTGCGGCTGCCGAAGCCGACGGAGGTTGTGTGCGGGCAGACGGCGCCGGCGGATTTGAACGGGGACTGTCGGGTGAATCTGGCGGATTTGGCCTTGTTTGCGCGCGGGTGGCTGGATGGGGAGACGCTCGAAGGGGGACTGCCCGCTACGGAGCCGGCAGTGGTGATTACCGGGATTCTGGATGGAACGCTGAGCAGCGGCCCGCGTGCGATTGAACTGTATGTAAACGGGACAGTGGATTTGTCGGAATATGCCTTGGAACGGTCGCTGGGCGGACAGCCCTGGTCGGACCGTATCTCCTTAAGCGGTGTTTATACTAATGCGTTTGTCTATTTGATCGGCACATTGAACAGCGGACTGGCGAAATTCAATACCGTCTTTGGTATGGAAGGAGATTTTGCCAATCATGCTTTGGAAAGTTCTCTGATTGTTTGTGACGGCAATGATGCATTTCGTTTGCTGAAGGGAGAAACCGTTGTCGATCAGGTTTATTGGCCGACTTCTGCTTTTGGATATGAAGACAGTTTTTTGTATCGCCGAAATCAGACAGGGCCGGACGGCGGCTGGACAGCAGACAATTGGACTATTCCGGGCAATGATATTTTGGATGGAAAAACGGCCGAGCAGATTGCCCAGATTGTTCCGTTTGGAACCTATCGCTATGAGGAAACAACCTGTACGGTTTTTTCAGGACTGGATTTTGCGGAAGACTGCCGGATTGATTTGGCGGATTTGGAGATTTTTCTTGAGGAATGGCTCGGGTGCACACTGGAGCCGCAGTGGAGCTGTCGGAACGAATGAGTGAAGGGAGAGCGGGAACACTTTTTTCGGAGGAATTGGTTATGAAAAAGACGGTTTGTTGGATGATGGTTCTGGGAATGAGTATTCTGGGATATGCGGACCGCCATTTGTATCGGTACGGCTGGGAAAATGTCGGGAGCGGCGGACCGCTGCTGGGCAAATACCGCCCTCAGGATGTCACGGAGTCTGTTGACACAACGGTTGTGCACGGCGGCAGTCAGAGTGTGAAAATGATCGATAATGATAATTATACAAACGACGCTATTTATGGAGAACAGGCGTATTTGTGCTGGATTAACGGACTGCAGACAGGAGACGTTGTTCAGGCGAGTTTCTGGCGGTACAACGCAAGTCCGACGGCCGGATGCCGTATTTCGGCCAATTATACCAAGAATGGAGATATGACTTACTCTACCTATTTCTCAGATGGAGACAGCATCAGTGCGGGTATCGGGACGACCGGTGTTTGGAAGAAAGTGTCGTATGTGTGGACCTTTACTGCGGGCAGTGTTCCGAATACCGGCATGATGATTTTGGCTCGGATTTACCGGGATCCGGGGGATGTCTGTTATGTGGATGATTTGGAAGTGATCGTACCGGAACGCCCCGGGATTACAATTGCTTTTCCGGGGACACCGGAGTATCAGGCGATTTTGAATGATGACCCGAATGCGCTTCAAACTCGTTCGTACGGCTGGGAGGACGGTTTTGCAGATGTTCTCGGATTTTCAGGCAATGTTTATGAACCGAAGAATACCGGCAGTCCTGACCCGGTTTTCAGCGGAAGCCGTTCTCTGAAAGTGACGGAGTATCCGATGGAAGGGACACCGGAGGTGTGCCTGGCGCTGGTGACCGGACTGGAAGACGGGGATTTGGTGACAGCAGGTTTTTCGGCCTATGATGACACACCGAATGCTTCTCCTTCGATGCGGATTTGGGCCTATTATACAAATGCAGACGATTTTACTCGTTCCCTGGGTTCCGCCGGCGGCAATGAGACGTACAGCGGAGCTTCTGCGTGGAGCCGTCTGGAGCATACGTGGGCCTTTGCCTCCGGGGACGGTTCAGCCAATGCGCTGATGATTTGTGCACGGCTTTACAGTCCGACGGAAGGGGTTACGGAGCAGCCCTATTTTATTGATGATGTGAATGTCATTGCTCCGTCTCATGCAACCATTATTTTCCCGGGCGATTTGTATAAACAGGCGGATTATGGAGTCAGCAGCTATTCGTGGGCAAATTTCAGCAGTTCGTCTTCGGAGGAGAATGTCCTGCTGGGGACATTCGGAATGGTCGGTGCGGAGCTGGAGACCTTTGATTCGCATAATGGAGACGGCAAGGCCCTGTCCCTGTGGGATGCCACGGAACTGTACACGCTGAGCACGCTCAAGCAGGCAATGAACCGGGGATATGATGTGGACCGGAATGGGCCGATTACGCCGGAGGGATATTTGGCGGTTGTGAAAGGGCTGTCGAAGAATGATTTTGTGAAGGCCTCGTTCTGGGCCAAACGGTATTCCGGGCAGACCGGCGGGGGGGTTCGCCTGTGGGCGCATTACATCTATGATGAGAATGATTTGAACAGTTTTGCCGGTTCGGCAGGGGGCTTTGAGGCCTATCCGGGTGAGGATTGGAGCAAGCTGAGCTATCGGTGGGTATTCAATAATGCTCCTTATATGGATTGGCAGGGAATTGAACGGATACCGGTCGGGCTGGTGATTACGGCAAGAGCGTACTCGGCCAACGGCGAGGGCGGGCTGATCGATGATTTGACTGTGGAAGCCCCTGCGGATGCGACTGTGGAGTATCCGGATCCGAGCAAGCCGGCGATTTGCACAGGCGGACTGCCTGAGTTTGATTGGAATCTGGATTGTCGAGTGAATTTGACAGACTTTGCGGAATTTGCCAATGCATGGCTCAAGTGCAACCTGCAGCCGGCAGAGGACTGCGGGCTGTAAGGGAGCAGGGGTTTGCGGGATGGACAAGGGCCGGCGCGGGGCGTCGGCCCTTTTTTTTGAGCCGGAAGCGGCCGAACTGCCGCAAGCAGACGGGGCGGGTTGTGCGAAATGGAAAAAGATGATAGGATGGGGTTTGCTATGCGAAAATGGACTGTTTTCCTGTGGCTGTTTGCAGCGGTGCTGCCGGTGAGGGCCCAGATGATTCGGACGGCAACCTTTAATTGTTCGCTGACCCGTTCCAAGGCGGGCGGGCTGATTGAGGATTTGCGCGGGGGGCAAAATCCGCAGGGCAAAGCTGTGGCGGAGATACTTCAGCGGGTACGGCCGGATGTGGTGCTGCTGAACGAGTTCGACTGGGACGCCGAAGGAAGGGGCATAGGGATTTTTCAAAAGGAATATCTGGAGATTTCCCAGAGCGGGCAGGAGCCGCTGGTCTATCCGTTTGTGTTTACGGGGCCGGTGAATACGGGGCTGGCCAGCGGAATTGATTTGGACGGCGACGGGCGGACGGACGGGCCGGAGGACGCTTTCGGCTACGGCCGGTTCGAAGGGCAGTACGGGATGGTGCTCCTTTCGCGGTTTCCGATACGGAAGGAGGCCGTTCGGACGTTTCAAACGTTTTTGTGGAAGGATATGCCGGGGGCGCTGCTTCCGAAAAAGCCCGGAGCGGAGAAGGAGATGTGGTATTCGCCGGAGGTGCTGGAGCGGCTGCGGCTGTCGTCCAAAAGCCATTGGGACGTGCCGGTGGAGGTACACGGCCGCGTGATTCATTTTTTGGCGTCGCATCCGACGCCGCCGGTCTTTGACGGGGCGGAGGACCGCAACGGACGAAGAAATCACGATGAGATTCGCTTTTGGGCGGATTATTTGACAAAAGACAAAAGCGGCTATATTTATGATGATGCCAGCCGGCGTGGAGGACTGGAGGAAGGGGCGTTCTTTGTAATTTTGGGGGATTTGAATGCCGACCCGCAGGATGGGGACGGGCTGCACGAGGGGATTTTGTCGCTCCTTCATCACCCGCGGGTGCAGGATGTGCGGCCTGCGTCGAAAGGGGCGGCGGAGGCGGCGCGGCTGGATGGAGGAGTAAACGAAGGGCATAAGGGGCCGGCGGAATTGGATACGTATCAGTCGCCGCCCGGTCGGCAGCCGGGAAATCTGCGGCTGGATTATGTGCTGCCGTCAAAGGAATTGAAGGTTATCAAGGCGGAGGTCTTCTGGCCGGAGCGGGCCGACCCGCTGTCGAGGCTGACCGCAGGGCCGCCGTATGTCAGTTCGGACCATCGGCTGGTTTGGGCGGATTTGGAACTGCCGTAACAAGAATGGGAGTATTTCAGAATGGCCAAGAAAAATCAGAATGCTTCGAAGAAAAATTCGATTCTTCCGTGGGCGAAGAAGGGATTTCTGGAAAATGCGCGGGTGTATCTGTCGGGCCCGATGGATTTTGTTCACAGCCGCAAGATGGAGAAAAAATGGGGCTGGCGGGTGCGGGTCGGACAGTTTCTCAAGGAGCTGGGGGTGACGGTGTTTGACCCGTGGTCCAAGCCGAGTGTGCAGGGGATGTACGGATACGGGCGGGAGGGAGAGCAGACGGTTCGGCTGCGGGAGACATGGACGTTTGAGCCGACGGAGGAGGGGCGTCGGGCGCGAAGCAAATGCTGCCAGACGTTTCGGGAGATAATGCATCTGGACCTGCGGATGGTGGACATCAGCGATTTTCTGATTGCCTACAGTCCGACGAATATCTACAGCGTGGGCACGCCGCATGAGATTATTGTGGCGTCGCTGCAGCATAAGCCGGTTTTGTTTGTCAGTCCGCCTGTAGTCTTTACGGCAT
Source organism: Planctomycetota bacterium (assembly GCA_029552545.1). Lineage (GTDB taxonomy): Bacteria > Planctomycetota > Phycisphaerae > Sedimentisphaerales > Anaerohalosphaeraceae > JAHDQI01. The sequence continues at coordinate 173,053 of JAKPDO010000037.1, read as the reverse complement.
TGGAGCATCTGCGGCGGCATCTGGAAGAAAAGAAAGATAAAAAGGGCCAGCGTCTTCTGGCGGATTTGGAGCGTCAGGTGCCGATTAAGCCCAATCCTCGCGGGGTGCCGAGTTTGTGGTATATGCCGCTGATCGGCAGCGAGAATTTCTTTGACGGGTTTGGGTTTGCCAAATATCGGGATGCGTTTGGATGGGTGCCGGACCCGACAGACCGGCTGGAAGAGAAATATCCGCCCAAGCGGCCGCTTCTGCCGTTTTTAGAGGAGGTCCATCGGGGGAACAAGGCCCCGCAGCGGTGGGACCCGGTGACGGAGAAGATGGTGCCGGACGATGACTGGCTGCTGCTGGATTTGGCGCATCAGAATCGAACGTAAGTCAGCTTTGTTCAGTTGATTTTTTCGTAAACCCGGATGTAGTCGATGTACATCAGCTGGGGGAAGGGCGTGGTACTGTCCGGATAACCGGGCCAGTTGCCGCCGACGGCGATGTTGACAATGAAGAAAAACGGCTGATTGAAGGGGGCCGGGTAAGGGTCGTTGGACCACCAGTTAGAGGTGGTGTAGTAATTGATGCTGTCGTAGTACCAGCGGATTTGATTGGTGTCCCATTCGATTGCGTAGATGTGGAAATCCTGCGTGGGGCTTTGGGCGGGACTGTAGGAGCCGCCGTTGGAGTCGTGAATGTAGGGATTGCTGCTGCCGTAATGGAGGGTTCCATAGATTCTGGAGAGAGAATTGATGGCCTCCATAATGTCGATTTCGCCGCATTCAGGCCAGCCGATTGTGGAGACGCTGTTTCCGAGCATCCAGAAGGCGGGCCAGATTCCTTTTCCGCCAACGGGCAGCTTGATGCGGGCTTCCATTCGGCCTTTGCAGAAGGAACGTTTGTTTTGGGTTTTGAGCCGGGCGGAGGTGTACTCCTTTCCGAGGTGATTTTTGCGGGCGGCGATAACCAGACAGCCGTTTTCGATATAGGAATTGTCCGGATGATCGGTGTAGTACTGCAGTTCGTTGTTGCCCCAGCCGCCGGCGCCGATTTCCCATGTCCAGTTGGCGGTATCGATGGAGGTGCCGTCGAATTCGTCCGACCAGACAAACCGATAGCCGGGGTACTGGGGCGGGCTGTCCAGCCAGCGGGAGCAGAAGACGTCGAGGTCTTCGAGGGTGAGCCAGTTTTGTCCGCTGAGGTTGTAGGAAGCCGATTCCGTAAGCCAGGCGGAAGCCAGCGGGGCGAAATCGAGCAGATTAATAATTTGGTCGAGGTTGTAATCGGGGTCATTGATGACCTGGCCGTCTTCGATGGACAGGTTGTCCCAGAAGGCCTTGCCTGTGGAGGGAGAGCCGGTAGAGACGGTATAGCAGAGGAGCCGGGCCAAGTTGGCTGATGCGGGCACGGTGAGGGTTTGTGTGAAGGTGTACCAGGTGCCCGCGGTGTGAGAGGGTGTCAGGGTGCCGACAATGGTTTCGGAGATTTTTGTGCCGGAGGGGGCGGGGCCGTTCCAGAACTCGATTTTTATCAGGGCTCGTTTGTTTACGAGGACTTCGATGGTGTGGGAAATCATCTCGCCGGAGACCTGGAGCTGCATACCGGCGGTGACGGGAACAGACTGGGACAGGCCGGTGTCGTTGTCCCAGATAGCGATGCCGTAATTGTCTTTGCGGTAGCCGACGTCGGAATGATGCCAGCCGTTGGTACCCCAGCCCTGCCAGTTGTCGGGGTACCCGTTGGCGAAGTGGCCTTTGATGAGTCCGGATTCAAAATCGCCGTTGACCAGCAGGTTTTGCCCATAGAGAAAAGAGGCGAAAGTTAAAAGCCAGAAGATTGAGGCGGTTCGCAGCATTGGATACCCCCGAGTCAGTTATCAGTTATCAGTCATCAGTTATCAGTCATCAGTTATCAGTCGTCAGTTGTCAGTTGTCCGGAATTTGTCAGCCCAAATGGATGTCGATACGGTCGATTTTTCGGTCACGAATTTTCTGGGCTGTTTCGTCAAGCAAATACGAATTTGTGATTGTTATTTGTTCATCCAGAATATACTGAACCGGCCGGACGGATGACGGTCCGTAGGTGTTTTTTCGAGCCGGGTTGTGATAGACCAGCAAAATATCCCCGAGCAGGGCACAGGCAAAGGCGTTTTCCGGAATCAGGAAAGAACGGTCCTTCCATCGAATTGTGTGCGGCTGCCGGGTAAACCACTCGCCGGGCAGGGCCGGGGCGGGCTCAAAAAGGAGCCGGCCGGCATCCAGTCGGAAAGGCCGGGCACCGACGGTCAGCAGGAGCCAGATGTGGATAAATTCGGCAGTGCTGCCGGACAGGCGGGCGACAAAGCCGCGTCCGCGGGCCTCGGGGTCCGGACAGACGGAGGAGGCGATAAAAGAGCTGTTTTCGAGGATGCTGCGTCCGTACACCTCCGGCTTCATAAAAGGCACGAGCATCGTTTGGGCATCCTCGAAGAAGTCCTCATACAGGCCGTGCTTGAGCAGTTCAAGGAGGTATTTGTAGGTCATGTGAAGCCAGACGGATTCGTTTTCGAACCAGCCGCGCGTGAAAGTCCGAGCCCGTCCAATTTCCGGAGAGCAGGACTCCAGCGATTCGTTGAGTTTGTACATCTTCAGCTGCGGGTCGAGCAGAGGACTTTGCCGGACGGCGGCGGAAATGCGGCGGGCGGTTTGGGTATCGCAGATGCGCAGCCAGTGGACCTGCCCTTCGAGGAAGAGCGGCAGCGGATGGGCCTCAAACGAGCGGATGTCTTCAAGGCGGCCGGCAGAGGACGGCTGCGGAATATGAAAATAGTACGTATGCAGGAGGCCGTTTTGGGGGTTGATGGACTCCTGAACGGCTTTTTCACAGCGGGCCAGAATGCCCTGCAGCAGTTTTTTGAGTACGGCTCCTTTGACGAGCCGGGTTTTGTCGGAGCTGTTTTGATAGATTTTTCGGCGGTAGGACTCCCGGATATCGGCGGCTCGATGCCAGGAATAATCTGAACGGACATCGGCCAGGACATTTTCGAGCAGTTCGGCCACGGCCTCTGGGAAGCGGGTGTCGGGAATTGTCGGGAGGATGCGCAGGAGCCAGCGGGTCAGCCGGCAGATTTCCGCCGTCTCACAGGTGGAGGAGCCGAACAGGCCGGGCAGGCCGTTGAGGGCATCGTTCCAGCCGGGCCGGCCCGCTTCCATTTCAACGCCGCGGCCTTCAAAGTCGAGCGAGACGGTTTTGAGGGCCAGCAGGGCGCAGAGTTTGCCGAAGAGCGTCACCGGCGGCAGAGGGACCGGCGGACAGGGAGCATCCTGAACGGCGTGCAGCTGCCGGAGCCCTTTTTTCCGCAGGAGATATTTTTGTCGGCGGTCCACAACCTGAGCCGGTTCACAGAACCATTCGATATCGGCGGGCTCTGTGAGAATGGTTTGGATGCGTTCCGGGTAAAGGGTCTCATAGGATTCAAGCAGGTCGGTGATGTAGGTCCAGTGGTCAATCCAATACCCGCCTTCGTGGCCGCTGGCCTCCAGATGAACGTCGCAGCGGGAAAGAATCTGTTCAAGCCAGGAGTGCCGGGCGGGAAGATTAGGGGCATACAGGTTGGCCCAGGCCAGGAGTTCTCCGGGCAGGAAGGGCCGTTTCAGAATGGATGCGAAGGCCTCTTGTGCCGCGGAATCATCCGAAGGACAGATGTGCAGAGGATTTTCGCTTTGCGGCCAGAGCCACCGGTATCCTTTGACAGACAAAGGATTGTAGCCGTCCGGCTGGAGGAGGGAGGCAAACATCCGGATTTCTGCATCCGCCGTTTGGGGGTAGAACCAGAGGTTGTTTCGGCGGTTCTGGCAGATGTCGCGGTAATTCCCTTCCCCACTGGACAGAGGGCATGCCGGCAGGTCAAAGAAATTGTAGTCCCGTTCGGCGTCGCCGTGTCTTCGGGAGTACAGATGCAGCAGGACAGGTCCCCGGCGGGAAGGCAGCGAATACGGGATGCCCCCGCGGAGGACATTGTCGAGGAAGTTCTGACGGGCGTAGCCGTCCAGACGCGGATCGGCGGAAAGCGTAAAAGCGGGAGCCGTGAGCGTTTCGATGGTTTTGCGGCTCTGCCGAGAGGCGGATTCGAAATCCGACAGATTCTGGAAGGTTGCCAGAAAGGCCTTCAGGAGCGATTCGTTCGGAGCCATTCCGGCAATGGAAACCAAAACGAGGGATTCCTGCGGTCCCAGAGCGGTTTGCACCGGAGTCAGAGCACAGGGGAGTTTGTTTTCCCCGACCTGACGGGAACGGTCGGGCAGCCCCTGCGGGGTAAAGTGCCGCGGCAGGAGGAGGTCCTGGTCGGTGCCGAAGACAACGTCGGGGTCGTAATAGGGTTCGATGGGCAGCAGATAATCGCTGTCACTGAGCCAGGAGGCGTAGAAGTTTCCGCTTTGCACCTCTTCGACTTCGGCCTCGTCGTGAACCCGAACCCGAGCGGCATAAAACGGGATACGGCCGTCAATGAGCCGAACAGAGGCATAGGCCTCGTAGATTCGGCGCATGGTTTTGATGCCCAGTTCCGTAAAGCCCGCCGGGAGAATCTGCGCCAGCCCGTCGAGAAGGAAGAGTTTTCTGGTTTTGGCGGTCAGGTTCGAGACGGTCAGAAGACGAATGAGTGAGCCGAGCGGCTGATTGACGGGAGAAAAATAGACGACTTCGAACCGCAGGCCGAAGGGCTCGTTGTCTTCCCGGATTTTGATGCGGTCCATCTCGATCCAAAGAGTACGCCGAACGCTGTCGGCCGGGCGGCTGCGAAGGCCAAAGGGTTCCAAAAAGACCTCATCAGCGAAGCAGAAGGTGCGGAAGCCCTGGATCGGCGTCATCTGATACGCCCAGTTGGCGGGCAGAAATTCGAGGATGGCGTGATTTTTGTTGGCGACACCGAAAGAGGAGACGGCTTGTCCGCGGTTGACATAGAGGCACCAGAGAGGCACACCGTCCGGTCCGCCGATTCCGGGGAGGAATCCGGCAAAGGCCGGCCGACTGTCATATTGGTCGATGCGGAAGGCACCGCCGGACTCGAGCAGACAGCCGGAGGGCGGCTCTGTTTTCGGCTGGGCGATTTTTGGGTTGGCGATTTTGGTTTTCATAGAGTTCCCTGTTCAAGCGAGCTGTTCGTCCGAAGGAGGCGGTGCAGTGGTGCTCCGAACGCAGAGCGTTTCGTCGAGGACCACCCGTTTGGGTTTTTGCTTTTCGGGCTGCGTGATTTGTTCAAGAAGCAGTTGGGCAGCGAGGGTTCCCATTTGAGCGGAACCGAGGTCAATAAAGGTCAACCCCGGGCTCATAATTCTGTTGGCATAATGGTCGCAGAAGCACATCACACTGAGCCGTTCGGGGACAGGGATTTCGAGGGAGTGTGCGGCCTGCAGAAGGTTGAGGGCTTCCATATGTCCATAAGCCAGGATGGCGGTTGCCTTTTTTTCGAACACCAAATCCCGGAGCAGTTTTTCGGTATCGTCGAGGACATCGTGGGGGCTAATGATGGGGTCGAGGCCGTTTTTTTTCATTTGGGCCAGATACGTTTCCTGGCGGTCTGTGATGCTCGAATGGCCGACCATCATATATTTTCGGGGCGGGGGCGTATAGGCGATTTTGCGATGGCCCAGTTCCATCAGATGTTTGAGGGCCAGGCGGGTTCCCTGGACGTCATCGGGGACGACGGAGGTGCCGCCTGCAGGGGCGGGGCCGTTGATGACGACATAGGGGATGCCCAATTGAAGGATTTCGTCCATGGTCGGTTCGGTGCAGCGGGCAAGGATGACGGCTCCGTCGATTTTCCAGGCGGGCATTTCGCTTTCGTCCGGCCTGTGTTTGGACATATCGACGGTGACGTCAAAACCCTGCCCCTGGGAGTCGATGACTTCGGTGATGTGGTTGACGACGGTCTGATAGATGTTTCCGAGCTGGCTGAGGGCGTGATTGCCGCCGATGATGTGAATCATCTTGGTGGACCGCATCGTCAGACTCTTGGCGATGAGGTTGGGGCGGTAGTTCAGTTTGCGGGCGATTTCGAGGACGCGCTGCCGCACTTCCTCTTTGACGGAGAAGCCGTTTCCGAGCCGGTTGTTCAGGATGCGGCTGACGGTGGATTTGCTGACGCCCGCTTGGGCGGCTACGTCACTCAAACTTGGAGCCGTCGATTTCATCGTTGAAAGTTCCTTCTTGTTTTCCTGTTCAAAAACGCAATTAGAAACCGTTTGCTTATGCAAGTATTATATCTTTTCAGATGTCCGATGTCAACGATTCTTTTTGAGGGAAAGGCCGCGGGGCAGGGCGGAGAATTATCGGACGAGTTTGAGGGCATAAAGTTTGACCGTGTGGCTTCCCTGACTGCCGGGGAAGTACAGGCCAATGCCTTTGAGGGCGAACAGGTCCACTCGGCCGGCCCCTTTTTGATTGCCCCAGGCGGTTCTTGGCTCCAGTTCCGTCAGGTTCAGCCGGTAGATTTTGCGGGTTCCGCTGCCGTGAATGAGGGGGAAAATGAAACTTTCGGCATCGTCGCCGGCCCGGGTGTCATAGGAGGCGGCGTCAGGGCGGTCGACTCCCGCCTCGTCTATAAAGCATTGAAAAGCAAGGGCTTGCGGGATTTCAGCATCGAGTTCGACAGCACTGTAGCCGTCCAGATCAGAAGCGAAATCGAGTCCTTGAGCCCTTTTGGCGTCTTTGGGGCCGAACAGGAGCAGGCCGCAGCCCCAGTCGCATCCGGTTTCCAGCAGAACCTGGACGCCCTGGTTTTGAGCAAGGGCCTCCAGACGGATAGAGGCATCCGGTGCCTGAAAAAGTTCGGGATTTTTAAGCGGTTCCGCGTGGAGCAGGTTGATGAAGGGGGGGCGTTCGGGACGCTGGGCGATTTCGAGTCGCACTTTTTTGGGTTTGGGTAGTTCAGTCGGAGCTGTTTTTGGAGATTTAGCGTGGATTTCGGCGATTCGTGTATTGGTTTGCTTCATTGCAGCGAGCAATTCTGTGTACTGGCGATGATAAATATCTACAATGCCGTAATTGGAGTTTTCGCCGTCAAACCGGCCTTGCGGGGACTGGTCGGCAAATTCGAACCAATGAGCCCCAATCACGATGGAGTAAGACAAAAGGTCTTCGACATATTTTTGATAGTTTTCAGCACGCTGGGCCTGGGTTTTCACGACGGCGCCGGCACCGCCGGTGTTGGGGTTGCCGCTAGTGTTTTCTTCGGCACGCCAGGAATATTCCGTGATAAGCAGGGGTTTCTGTCCGCCCCAAATCCAGTAGCGGGCAATCATATCCGGATCGGCTGCAGGGGCGGCGCGATAATCATTGAAAGAGATAACATCGCAATACCGTCCGCAGGCCTCGATGACCGGCTGAGGAGCATAAGCGGCAAAACGGGTGCCTAAAATGAGCACACCGGGCATCATTTGGCGAACGATTTGGGTGGAGATGCGAAAGAAAGCGTCGGCGGCATAACCGATGAAGGCCTGTCGGTCCTGATGGGCCGCCGGACTCAGGCAGGAGCGGGCATAGTCGGCGGTCAGGTTGTCCCAGGAGTCGAGCGGCTTGCCCCAGGTTTGGCTGAGATTTTCTGCAGAAGTGTATCGCTGCTGGAGAAATTTGACGGCGGCCTGATGAGCGGCATCCTCTTTGGGCAGGGCCAGGGCGGCTTCGAGGAGCGTGGAGTTGGGGATTTCGCCCCAGGGAGCATGGCCGTACCAGGGCATTTCGTTGTCCAGAAAGACCCCGAGCAGATTGTTTCTGTGAGGGTATCGGTCGAGGACGGTTTGGATGTTTTGGCGGACGCGTTTCTCAAAGTCCGGACGAAGGGCGTCCAGACAGCGGTCGGAGCCGTGGGCGGCCACATATAGGCAGATGGTGCCCGGGATGGGGCCGTCATACAGGCGTCCGTCGGACCAGGCGCCGATGGTGGTAAACCTGTGGTCCCGAAGCAGCTGCAGAACCTCCTGCTTCCAGGCGTTAAAATCCCCTTTAAAAAGGGTCGGGACGGGATTGTAATACTGGGTGTTCGGGCGTGGACGGAAGGGCTCGGCGTTGATGTTGTTGATGCCGAGCGAAAGGAATCGTCGGCCTGCGGAATCGACGAACCAGTATTTTCCGTTTTCATCTTTCTGGACGGAGTAAGGGCCTGTCAGAGCAGTGGGATTGACTGATGAGGATTGAGCCGATCCGCGGACGGGGAAAAACGGCAAAGAAAAACAGACCAGGTACAATACAGCCGTTCGGGACGGTCTTTGGCGGATTGAAAAGGACGAAGCCATGGACATTTCTCCTGAGAAGATGTTTTTGGCAAATTCGATAAAAACCGTTTGCTATTTTAAAATATTTTGTTTTTTCGTCAAGAGAAATCTTGACAGAAACCGCCGGCTTTTTTTATGCTGACGCTTGGAGAGTTCAGGAGCGGCGGCCCTGTTGAAACGGAAAGGAGACAGATGATTTTCGGTTCTTCCTCAAAAACAGCCCCCGAGGACCGGATTGGGCTGTTGCAGAAGTCGGCGTATGCGGTGGGGATGTTTGTGAACAACCTTCAGGCGGCGGCCCTGCCGGCAATGGCGGTGATTCTGAATCTGGGGCTGAAGGTGGACCCGGTGCTGGTGGGTTTGCTGGCCGCTATCCCGCGCGCGTTTGATGCGCTGACGGACCCTGTGATGGGGTACATCTCGGACAATACGCGGTCGCGGTGGGGACGGCGGCGTCCTTACATTTTCTGGGGGGCGATTGCATCGGGGGTGATTTTTGCTCTGATGTGGCAGCTGCCGGCCGGACACAGCCAGGCGTTTTATTTCTGGGTTTTTCTGACGGCTTCGCTGGCGTTTTTCGGGGCCTACACGGTCTATGCGACGCCGTTTGTAGCGTTCGGCTATGAGATGACGCCGGATTATCACGAACGCACCCGCCTGCATACCTTCGCCAATACGGTAGGGCAGGCCGCCTGGCTGATTGCACCGTGGTTTTATGCGCTGATGGCCGACGAGAAACTTTTTACGGATAAAGTGCAGGGGGCCCGGGTTTTAGCGGTCTTTATCGGGGCGGCGGTGGCGGTGCTGGGGGTGGTGCCGGCGATTTTCTGTCGAGAGCGGTTCGCCCAGATGCCGACGGCGGCGCAGACGTCGGGCGGCGTATGGAAGAATCTGCTGGATTTTTTCAAGACATTCGGGCAGACCTTTCGATGCCGGCCGTTTGTGAAACTTTGTGCTGCGACATTTTTGGTATTCAACGGCTATCAGCTGGGTGTGTCGTTTTCTCTGTATGTGATGATTTATTATGTGTACCGCGGAAGCGACCAGCTGGGCGGTCATCTTCAGGGCTTATACGGCACGCTGATGTCGGCGGTCACCCTGGTGATTGTGATTCCGCTGACCGGCTGGGTGGCGACACGAATCGGCAAGCGTCCGACCTTTTTCTGCACCATCGGGCTGTCGCTGGTGGGATACGCCCTGAAGTGGGTCGGGTATAATCCGAATCATCCGAATTGGCTGCTCTATGCGGCTCCGCTGGTGGCGTTCGGGACGGGGTCGCTGTTTACCCTGATGGGCTCGATGATTTCGGATGTGTGCGATTATGATGAACTGCAAAGCGGACAGCGTCGGGAAGGGATGTTCGGGGCGATTTACTGGTGGATGGTGAAGGTGGGGATGTCGGCGGCCGGTTTGCTGGCCGGGATTCTGCTGCGGCTGTCGGGCTTTGATGTAAATCTCGGTGCTGCTCAGCCGGAAGCGGCGCTGTTCTGGCTGCGGGTGTTTGATGTGGGGATTCCGCTGGCGACCTCGGCGCTGGCAATGGCGGTGATTTATACGTATGAGATTGACGAAACGAGAGCCAACGAAATCCGACAGATTTTGGAAAAGCGAAGGGGCAAACGGCCGGCGTGAATCAGGAATAGGCCAGACTGACCTCCGGTCGGTTGAGTGGTTTAAACATCGAACGAAAGCATACCTAAAGGGCTGGATTCCCGCCTTTGCGGGAATGACAAAGATTTTCGCGGGAATAACTATGGATTTTGTCAGAGCCACTTAGGGACGGTTTTGGGGGATGCAGAACCAAATCTGATTGTTTCTACCGTCGTCGGGGGTATTGGAGTTGTTCTGGTAGAAGAAGAGGGACTCTTTTTTGAGGAATTCGACGTGCCCATCGAAGAAGGAAAGGTTGGCGCCTTCCTTGTGTCGGTAATAAACGGGATGCCACATACTGCGGGCGCGGTATTTGACGATGTCCTGCCCGTACTGATTCCAATAGGTTTTGTAGTCAGCGCCGGCTTTGCGGACCCAGATGTCGCCGCCGTCGGCAAACATAATAGCTTCGGCGGGGGTGCGGAGTGTTCCGACTCGAAAGCGGCAGGACCAGGTGCTCACCGGTATATTGCCGCTCCAGGAGACGGGGCTTCGGGAGTCGGGACCCCAGTCGGTCAGGTTGTAGCCGTAGCTGACGAAATTGGCATAGGTGACGCCGGCCTGATTCCAGTAGGTCTCGTTGGATTGTGTGTCGGACGGGCACAGATAATCCGGCGGCAGAACATAACTGCTGCCGACATAGGCGCTTTGAAGACCGACCAGTTCGCGAAAGAGGGTGTTGGAGTTCCAGGTCGGTTCACCGCGGGCGGTCATCGTGGTGTCAATCACCGGCACGTACCAGTTGTCGCAGCGGGAGGCATAGAGTTCGTTAGCTAATGCGAGGGTTTTCAGGTGTGTTCGGCAGACGACGGCGCGGGCGGATTCTTTGGCTTTTCGCAGAGCGGGGACGATGACGGCCAGCAGAAGAGAGATAATGGCGATGACAACCAGCAGTTCAATCAGCGTAAAGGCGGCGGTTTTTTGAGTTTTTGTGTGCATATTTTTTTGAATGAAAGAGAAGGCCGGTTTTTTTCCGGCCTTCTCTTCGGGGTAAAATCTATGCTGTTCGGCGGTGTTTATTGGTTTTTAGGGTGTGCAGCCGAGTTTTCCGCTCATGCAGTCCAGCCAGCTCCTGGCGAGGATAGCTAAATCTTCGAGGTCGATTTCACAGTTGCCGTTGATGTCTCCGTGTCCGTTCGGATAGCGGGTCTGGATGTCCGACGGGTCCTGATAAGCTGCTTCGCAGGCGCCTGCATACACTCCTACGTTCACCACATCTGATGCCGAGCCGACCTGATCCTGTGCAGTAAAAACAAAGAAGAACCAGCCGGTGTTGTCAATCGTGACCTGAGTCGTCAGACTGTTGGGATTGTGAATGACAACCTGTGTTGCCGGGTCTGTCTGGGTGAGGGCCGGATCGAGGGCCCAGGCCACCGTTACAGGGCTCTTGCTGTCATCTACATAGGAGCCGGTGAGGGTGAACGTCACTTTGCCGTCTGTGGGGGTGCCGTCGTTCATCGTCAGCCAGACATATTGATCGGCGCCGGCGTTGGCGCTGACCGGGGGAGCATCGAAGGTCTGGAAGTACCACGTAAAGCCCTTGATGGTTCCCAGTGTGGGGTCGTTGACATGAACAGCCCAGTAATAATATTTGTCCTGCTGAACCGTATAACCGGCCGTGAGCAGATTGACGCTCGAAGCCGTAATATCATCGGCCACTTTCACAACACCGGGGTCCACCAGGACCGGCCCCAGATTGGGCTCTGTGGAAAGCAGAACATCGCTTTCAAGGACATACACATCGGCTGTGAGGGTATCGTCCGGACGATTGGGGTCCGGATAGGTCCAGCTGAGAATCGGATTGGCCGGATTGAGTCCTCTGCCCACATAGGGGACCGGCTTGAGTGCCGGGGTTCCTCCCGGAATCGCAAAGAAGACATTGTCAAAGCCGTATCGTGCAATGGCTCCTTTGCCGTAATTGACGTTCGTAAGAACCATCTTTAAACTTAAGGCATTCTGGGGAATTGTGTACTGGGCGGAATACCGTTGCCAGGAGGGAGTAACCGTAAAAGTGGCTGGAAATTCTTCAATTTTGGCCCCGTTCCATGCTTCAATCTTCAAACCGGCCGAATCAGCGACGGTTGCCAGGTTAATTATGTCGGCTCCGAAAGTGATGGTGGTTCCCACAGGAATTCCCCAGACATTCAGGTTTTCATTGATAACCTGATACCAGACGGACCAGGTATTATCGTTGCCTTGAAGGGTCAGATATCCGCCGGGATTTCCGCCTGTAGCGACATGCCCGGGAGCCCAGGGTCCGCCGCCTCCGGCGGCGTTCCAGTCTGCGGCGTTGATGTCAAAACCGCCGTTGTTTACCAGAAAGAGGGCATGGGCCGGCGCCGCTGCAAGAATAAGGATGAGAGCAGCCAGTATGCCTGCCGAGTGTCTGAAGGAGAACCCTCCGAGAAAGAATGCTGTTTTGGTCATAAACAAACCTCCTGATTTTTATGATTTTTGAACCGAACCGATGCCATTTGCCAACCGCTCAGTAAGCTGTTCAGACAAGTGTTTACTATATCTTGTTGTATCGGAAAAATGCAAGAGAAAAAAGCGAAAATTCCTGAAAATTTTTGAATAGCAAACGCTTGCTATCAAATATGAGAAGGATAATTTTTTCGGACCCAAATCCCTTTGGAAACGGGGGGATGCCGCACAACTTATTTGAAAAAAAGCACTTGTGAAAGCGGCGGGTCCGATCCATAAGCCGTTGCAGCAACAGCGAAAAACAGGAGAGGGGATGGCCGGAAAGATTTTTTGAATTTTTTGTAAAAAAGGGGATTGACTTTTGTTTTGCAAAAGCGTAAATTATGCTGTTAGAAACCGATTGCTAATGCTCTCAGTAAGCTGTAAGACAACACCTTTGATACGGCCTCATTGAACGAAAGAAGGCGGTGAAGTGTGTGTGAGGAACGGGTCGTTTTGCCTTCGGATGGAAACGGCGGTTCGAAACAAGAGGAACTTTTTTGTGTGGAGGAAATGAGGATGAAAAAAGTATTCGTTTTGGCTGCTCTTTGTTTGATGGGAGCCGCTCAGGCAGACTTGGTGGTCAATGGGGTTGACCCCGGTGCCACCTGGTATGGATGGATGAATGTTTTTGATATGAGCATGAATTATCAATGGGGCAGTGCATGGGGTACAGCGGACCTTCGGGCCGGTTTTGCGGGGAATACACTGGTTCTTCAGTCGAACACCAACTGCTGGAATCCGTCGGATCCGTATTGGGTTGTGAACGGCGCCCCCAATAAAATGATGGAAGGCAACTTCTATCAGGAATGGTACGGCGGTCTGGCCGGCCAGACAGTTACGTTTAATTATCTGGTGCTGAGCAACAACCTGGCAGCGGAAGGGTACAGCACAAAGGCGTTTATTAAGGTTTTGGATCCGGCCAGCGGCTGGGCCACGATTAATATGGTCTCTGCGAATCTGACCCCCGGTCTGAATACCCTGACCCTGACGGTGAACCCGATTGCTCTGCCGGTCACTCAGGTCGGCTTTGCGGTTCTGGGGCCGGTCAGCGACCCGGCTGGTTCGATTGCCTCCAAGGCCGTTGTCGTTTCGACGGTTCCGGAGCCGGCCACACTGGCTTTGCTCGGTTTGGGCGGTCTGCTGCTTCGCAGGAAAAACTAAAATCCTATTCTTTTATTACTGATGTGCGTTTCTCAAGGCCTCTTCGATGAAGAGGCCTTTTTTATTGAATCTGCCGTTATTTCCATAAGCGGTACATTTATTTGTTGCGTAAATGGTATTGCACTGACTTCGTCTCTTGTCCTTCGCTTTCACATACCGAAGGATTCTTTTTCGCTCTGAGACGTCTCCTTTGTTTGGGGGCTGAAAGTTATATCAAGTCTTTTGTGGACAAGCACTTAAGGATCCTTAAGGGTTTGTTCGTCTATTCTGCAGGGTTTTTGTATAAGCATAATAAGGACATTATAGGCATAGTATATATTATATTCAGGTTTGCTGAAGGGGGTTAAAAGAGCGAATTTCAGGTGCATTTTTTTGGAAAGAAAACGGTTAATAAGAGGGGAATTGAGGATGTTTCATTGGAGGAACGAGTAAACAGAGAAGATTATGGACAAAAACACCGTAGAAAAATTGGATTCTTCAGAGGCCTTCTTGCGGGTTTTTCTGCCGAATCAGAACCGAATTCTTTCCTTTATTCTTTGTTATATCCCCAACCGGACGGATGCGGAGGATGTTTTCCAGAATACGACTTTTGTACTCTGGAAGAAATTTGACCGGTACCAGCCGGGTAGCGATTTTCTTGCCTGGAGTATTATGATTGCCCGCTTTGAAATCCTGTCATACTACAAAAAGAAGAAAAGCGAGGGGGGCCTTCATTTCGACGAAGAGATGCAGAAAATTCTCGATGCGGAAATGAAAGCGTTCGACAGCCGATTTGAACAGCGGATGGATGCCCTTCGGGAGTGTCTGAAAAAGTTAATCTCGGATGAACTGCGGCTTCTGAAGATGCGGTATGAGGAGAATCTGCCGCTGGCTCGGATTGCGGAACGGCTGAGCATTACGTCTGCGGCGGTTTTTAAGCGGATTTCGAAGATTCACAGCCGACTAATTCAGTGCATTCGGCAGCGGATTGCTTTTGGAGAGACCGTATGAATAAGAAGGAGCCGCAGTTTGTCGAACAGCTGACGGGGCTGTTTGTCCTTTCACTCGAGGGGACGATTAGCCCGGAACAGTTTGAAGTACTGACGAATTTGCTGAAAACGAATAAAGCAGCACGGGAATATTACTATGATTTCATTGCTTCCTATGTGGGGATGAACCATCTGGGAATCCTTTCGGAGCGGACGTCGGCAGAAGACAGCTGGCCCAATCCGCAGCTGTGGAACGAACTGCTGAGCTTTGAGCGGTCTGCTCCGGCCCTGGAGATTCCCTCCTGCCCGCCGCTGGTGGAAGAAGCGGAAAAGCCCCGAAGGGGTCCGCATGCTTCAAGGGTGAATAAGGTTTCCCTTGTGTCGCTGCTGGTTTCAGCCGCAGCACTGGTTTTTGTCATTGCGTACGGCTTTCTGACCTCGCTCGGACGCGGGGTGGAGGTGGCGACCCTCTCGGACAGCATCAATGCCAAGTGGGCGGATAGAGTCAGTCCGGTGGAGAAAGGGACACGACTGGCGACAGGGGATGATCAGTGGCTCCTGCGGGAGGGGTATGCGGAGCTGATGTTTGACAATCAGGCGAAGGTGGTGCTGGAGGGACCGGCGGAATTTCAGATTCTGGCGTCGGACCGAATCGGGCTCCAGTACGGTAAGGTCTATGTAAGAGCTCCCGGGGAGGCGGCGGGATTTTCCATATACACTCCGGATGCGAAAATTATTGATTTGGGGACGGAGTTCGGCGTGCAGGCGGACATTGGGGGCAGTACACAGGTGCATGTGCTCAAGGGCAAGACGATGCTGCTTGCCGGCCGAAGCGGCCGAGTGAATCTGGAAATCAGTCAGGGACACGCCAAGAAGATTGCCGGCAGAACCGGGGAGGTTTCGGATATTGAATGTCAATCGGATTATTTTGTCCGTGCTATCAATTCCAAATCGAAATGGGTTTGGCGAGGACAAAATCTTTGTCTGGCTGATATAGCAGGAGGCGGCAACGGTCTGGGAACGGGGCTTCACGGCTCCTGTATTGATACCACAACGGGTCGGTGGAAAGCGGACAGTTATCTGCCGACAGACTCGACCACAATTCGCCCCGGGACGCATATGGTCAGCGATCATCAGTATCATCCGGTCCGGGACAATCCGTTCATTGACGGCGTTTTCATTCCAGACGGGGAGTTCGGGCCGGTTCAAGTCACCAGCCGCGGGCATTTGTTCCGAGATTTTCCGGACACATCCAGTCTGGGGTGGGGCGGCATTATCTATCCGGACCAGACCCTTTTGACCCGTCCCATCCGGCTGAACAAGGTCCAATACGGGATTCCCGGCAAGGGGGCTTTGTTTATGCACGGCAATGCGGGGATTACTTTTGATTTGGAGAAAATCCGCGCGGCGTATCCGGGAATGATTCGGGAATTTCGGGCTGTGTACGGAATTGCAGATGAGTATCTGGACGGGGGAGGATGCCCCGCCTATGCGGATTTCTGGGTTCTGGTGGACGGTCAGGTCCGGTTTGTTCGAAAAGGCGTTCAGGTGCGTCAGGGTGGAACGATTTCTGTGCCGTTGTCGAATCAGGACCGGTTCCTGACTCTGGTGACCACGGACGGGGGCAAAGGCAGCCCGGAATATGACAATCGAACTTCGTTTAATGACTGGTCGGTGTTTGGAGAGCCCTGTCTGGTTTTTGAATAGGTGCAGAAAGGATGCGGAAATGAGGATGAACATGCGGCGACGGGTGCGGAAAAAAGAAGCGTTTACTCTGATTGAACTGCTGGTGGTGATTGCCATTATCGCGATGCTGCTGGCGATACTGGTCCCGTCTTTGAAAAGGGCCAAGCAGCAGGCGCACGGTGTGATTTGCCGTTCGAATCTGAAGCAGTGGGGAGCGTTTTGGAATCTCTATTTGACGGATTACAAAAACCGCTTTCCGGATCCCTACGATGCCAATAATCAGCAGGTTTTGTGGGTCGGACCGCTGAAACCGTATTACCAGGGCGGTGGCGAGGAGATGCGGATGTGCCCGGCGGCCACGAAAGAGGAGTTTCTCGCACCCGGCTGGACCTATGCCTGGCAGGTGGTGCCCCCCGGTTCTCCGGAGGAGCAGTTCAAAAGCAGCTACGGCGTGAACAACTGGACGTATGATCACCGGGACCGAGACGGAGACGGACTTTTATGGGGGCGTGAACTGGTTTATCACTGGAAGCGGTCGGATGTCAATCAGGGAACCAGTCAGATTCCGCTGTTTCTGGACTGCTTCCGCTGGGGCGGTCATCCGCGGGACTGGCGGTATGACCAGCCGTTTGACGACCCGGGCAGCCCGCACGGATACACGGCCTTGCCCAATACCTATGAGGAGTTTTTCAACAATTGTCTGACCGCTCATGAGATGAGGCGTTTTTGTCTGGACCGGCATAACGGGAGCGTGAATGTTCTGTTTCTTGATATGTCGGCTGAGCGGGTCGGCCTCAAGCAGCTCTGGCAGCTGAGATGGCATAAGGCCTTTGATACACAGGGGTTCCGGGGGACGTGGCCCAGTTGGATTAACAAGTACAAATAAGAGAGTCTGTTTATCAACCGGAGGTGCTGAATGAAGATGGATCGGCGAACGTTTTTGAAAACAGGCCTTGCCGGCTCGGCGGGCTTGGTTTTGGGAGGGTGTACGTCCTCCGTGTGGGGGGATTCCGGCTCAAGTCGGCCGAACTTGATTGTGGTGATTGCGGACCAGCTGGGAACGCAGCACTGCGGCTATGCGAGGTACTGGAACGGGACAAATTACGCCGGTGCCGAGAATGCGCGGACGCCGAATCTGGACTGCTTTGCCGAGGAGGGGATGAATTTTAAGAACTGTGTGGCCAGCATGCCGGTCTGTTCGGCGTTTCGGGCAACGCTGATGACGGGCAAATATGTAACGACGACCGGGATGGTTATCAATGAACTGCGGATGAATCCGTATCAGGAGTGTTTCGGCCATGTTCTTACGAGAGCCGGCTACAATACGGCATATATCGGCAAGTGGCATCTGTACGCGAATAAACTGGGGGACCACCTGAATCCGGAGAATTCGTTTGTGCCTCGCGGTGTGCATCGGCTGGGCTTCAACGGCTTCTGGGCGGCCTATAATTTCCATCATAATTATTACGGAAGCTATTATCATACGGAGTCGCAGGAAAAGATTTATTTCCCCTCGGGTGTCTATGAACCGGACGGACAGACGGATTTGGCAATGGACTGGATTCGCTGCCATGCGAAAAAAACCTCTCGTCCGTTTGCGATGATTCTGTCGTGGGGGACTCCCCATGCTCCGTGGTCGGTTGATAATGTGCCGCCGGAGTACTATGCACACTTTTCGAATACGAGTCTGCCCAATCCGCCCAATTACAAACCGGTCAATGATGAGCCGTATGCAGACAGCTGGGCGGAACTGAGTGCGGCGGACCGGGCGAATCTGGAAACCTGGCGGCGGATTTATTATGCGATGACGGAGAATCTGGACTGGAATTTCGGCCGGCTGATGCGGTGTTTGTCCGAAGAGGGGCTGGCGGATAATACGATTGTGGTTTTCACATCCGACCATGGAGAAATGTTCGGCTCGCAGGGCCGTGCGGCCAAGAACACCTTTTATGAAGAAGCGGCCCGGATTCCGTTTTTGATTCGCTGGCCGGGCCGGATTCCCGCCGGTCAGGTTTCGGATGCCTGTATTTCGTCGGCGGATTTTATGCCGACTTTTTTGGGGCTGATGGGGCTGCCGATTCCGTCTCGGGTGGAAGGGATGAATCTGTCGCATCTGGTGCAGGGACAGAGTGGGCCGGAGCCGGAGTTTGCGTTTCTGCAGAATACAGGGGCCTGTGCCAGTTGGGAGAACGGCTACGAGTGGCGGGCCGTTCGGGATAAGCAGTTTACCTATGCCCAGTACAAGGTCGATGGGAAAGAACTGCTCTTTGATAATCTTAATGACCCGTATCAGATGACGAATCTGGCGGACAATCCCTCGTATCAGAACAAAAAGAATGAACTGCGCAGCAAGATGCTGGCGAAGATGGCTTCCATCAGCGACACGTTTGAGGTGTCCACTTATTACCGGGATAACTGGACGGACGGAAACCGGGTGATTCTTCGCGGAGCACGCGGATAAAGAGAACACAGGAAAACAGCGGCGCATACTTGGGGTATGTGCCAGAGAAAATTACAGACGGAGAAATCAGAAAGAACAAACCGGTTAAAATCAGGAGGTATGTACGATGAAAAGTATGAAGATTCGAATGGGGCTGATGACAGCGGCTGCGGCCGTGTGCTGGCTGAGTACGGCTGTTTCGGCGGGTGTGCTGGTCCCGGGACTGGCGGACAGTACGGCTCTGGTGACCTATCCGGCCGCCCGGGCGGGTGTGGCCGGCGACCATGCGAAAATCACCACCGCCAAGATTACGCTGGCGGCCCGGTTTAATCCGGATGTGAGTATGATGACGGGCGGTCCGACGATTGTGATTGAAGACGGCGGTACCACCAACGGCACGGGGCTGTATCTTGGGGACGGCAACCTGATTTTTGCCGCCAAAAGCAATAACCAGCTGGGGCTGCCGACCAGTATGAACGATACCGACTTTTCCGACAATGCTCTGGCCATTACCATCGGCCCGGTGAAGTTCGGCGCTGAAAACGTAGTCTATGCTTCGTTTGATGCCGCCGCGGGCAAACTGGTCACCAGCATCAACGGTCTGCAGCGGGTTTATACGATTACGGGCTCCAATGCCTCTAAGAACCTGGACGGAAACACATCTGTGAGTTTCTTGGGTTCGGGGGCAATTACCCCGGGTCATATGGGCGGTCTTTGCGAGACGGGTGCAACCCAGTTTCCTCTGCTGTTTTGGAACAATGCCCGGAATATGGTCCAGAAAGCCGGCTATACCAACCAGCTGGGACAGGTTTTTTCGAATGTCGAGACTCTCGAGCTGCGGGCACACAATCCTGTGCCGGCCACCGGTGCGACGAATGTCAATCCGCTGACCGTTACGCAGCTGCAGTTTACTCCGGCCAGAGACCCGAACAATATGAGCAATCCGAATCCGAAAGTGACCGGTCATTTTGTGACGGTCTATCAGGTACAGAACGGAGAGCCCAATCTGCTTCTTCCTCCGCTGTATGAAACGTTTGTTCCGGCCGGCAGCGACCCGGTTGCGGTTCCCTTTACCTTCACTTGGGACCAAGTAGTCTGCTGGCGTGTTGAGGAACAGATTCAGGGCAAGAGCAAGGGCGACCCGGCAAATCTGGTCGGTCCGATCTGGTTCTTTACGGCAACGCCTTCCAAGCCGATCGTGACGGTTTCTCCGGCTCCTGCGGCGGCTTTTCCCGCCGGTCAGGCGTCCTTTACCTGTGAGTTTACCTCTCAGTCTGCTCCGACGGTTACGTGGTACAGGGTCGGCACCCCGGATATTCCGTTAAGCACATCAGACCCGGATATTTCGGTTGTCACGATACCGACAAACGGAATCACCTATGCTTCGACGCTGACCATTCGCAATATCGAGAAGGTCGATGAAGGCAGCTACTACTGCTCAATTGCCAACAGCGGCGGCAGCGAAGCCTCTGCTTCCGCGACGCTGGGGGTGAAGCGCAAAGTAGCCCACTGGACCCTCAACAGCGACAGCAGCGGCTATGACAACGGTCAGTATCTGGATATAAGCGGGGAAGGGCATCATGCAACGCCGACGCTTGCTCCGGTCTTTTCCAGCAGTACGCCCGGAACTCTCGGCGGACAATCGCTGGATATGACCGCTGCCGGGCAGCCGCAGGCCGGAGGCGATTCCGGGGTCTGGGCGACCGCTCAGAATACAGGGGAAACCACGGTTTCGGTCTGGATCAACTGGGCGGGTCCGAACGGCGCCTGGCAGGGGATTGTTGCCAACCGACAGCGGACGGACAGCAGCTTTGTCGCCAATTACTACATTGAAATCCGGCAGGATAACGGACGGCTTCAGATCGGCGGCGTCCCGGGTGTGGGCGACCTTCAGATTGATCCGCTGCCGATTGGCCAATGGGTGCATCTGGTGATTACGGCCAAGGCCGGCGAGGTCGTAATGTATCTGAACGGCCAGGTTGCTAACCGAAGCACCGCCGGTCAGGCGGTTCCGCAAGCTCTCTATCCGGTTTACTTCGGTACCCTCGGACGAGACCTGACCACCGGTGCTCTGCTGTCTCCGTTTAACGGCTATCTCGATGATATTCAGATTTATAACTATGCCCTCAGCTGGGCGGAGGTGGTTGATTTGTACTATCCGGTGATGCAGCAGCGGGTGTGTGTGAATCCGAACCATCTGGACCTTCGTCTGGATGTGGCTGGCGGCGGTCAGGCCGGTGACCAGCCGGATTGCCGGGTGGATTTGGCGGATTTTGCCGTGTTGGCTTCTTCGTGGCTGAATTCCGGATTGTATCCTGCTGAGGAATAAGAGCCGCACTGTTTGTTGCGTCAAAGTGCCGTTGGAGGGGCCGATTAAAGCCGGTCCCTCCGGCGGATTTGCGGAAAGTGAAAATATTGATAGGGGGTCAAATGATATTCGGCAAAGGGGCGGGAACTTTCCTGCGATGGCTTGCCGCCGTCGGGTTGGGTTCCGCCGTGCAGGCGGGTGAAATTGTTCCGGGTCTGGATGACAGCACGGCACTGGTTACCTACACGGCTGCCCGGGCGGGTGCGGCCGGCGACCATGCCAAGATTACGACCGGACAGATTACCCTGGCGGCCCGTTTCAATCCGGATGAAAGTATGATGACGGGCGGGCCGACCATTGTGATTGAAGACGGCGGTACCACCAACGGCACGGGGCTGTATCTGGGGGACGGCAATCTGATTTTTGCGGCCAAAAGCAATAACCAGCTGGGGCTGCCGACAGGCATGAACGATACCGACTTCAGCGATAACGCGCTGGCGATTACGCTGGGGCCGGTCAACTTCGGTGCGGAAAATGTTGTGTATGCTTCGTTTAATGCCGCGGCGGGCAGACTGGTCAGCAGCATCAACGGAACTGTCCGCGTGTACACGATTACCGGTTCGGATGCTTCGAAGAATCTGGACGGCAACACGTCGGTGAGTTTTCTGGGTTCCGGAACCATTAATGCCGGGCATATGGGTGGTCTTGTGGAGACAGGGGCTGCGCAGTTTCCTCTGCTGTTCTGGACCAATGCCCGAAATATGGTGCAGACGGCCGGTTATACCAACCAGCAGGGGCAGATTTTTGCCGCGGCGGTGCCTGACGAAATTTTTCCTTATACCGTTCTGGTTTCCCAGACGGACGGGGCAACGGCTGTGCAGGAAGGCGCGGCTTCCGATACAATGTCCATTCGTCTCACCAGCGATCCGGGGGCTTATCCGGTTACGATTGAGATTGCGGATTCGTCAACTCCCGCTCAGGTCCTGGCTGTTCCTTCCCAGATTGTCTTTGATGCTGGCAGCTGGCAGAGTTTTCAAACGATTGTCGTCACGGCGGCGGATGATGAGGTCAAAGAACCCAGAGTTCATACGACACTGCTGATGTTTCAGGTGCAGACGGACCCGGCTTCACCGTATTTCGGACGCCATCCGGACCCTCTGACGGTTACGATTCGGGAAAACGACTGCGGGCTGTGGGGCTACGATGCCGTGGACATCAATCAGGACTGCCAGGTGGATTTGGCGGACTTGTCTGTTTTGGTTCAGCAATGGCTGGGGTGCAGTTTTCCGGAAGGAGATTGCACCGATTATCGACCGTAAAACGTTTGAACGGTTTGAATTGACGGAGAATAAGATGAGATTTTGGAAAGCAGTGCTGCTGCTTTGTCTGGGTGGGGTTGTCCGGGCCGATTTGGTGACGGAGGATCTGATTATTCATTTGAAAGCGGACGCACTGACGGGATTGGCGGACGGCGGCGCGGTGACCGTCTGGCCGGACTCGGCGACGGGGGATTCTGTGGACGGGACCGTGCGGACTGTCAGCGGGTACGGCACCCCGACTTATAAAACCAACCAAATCAACGGCAAGCCCGCAGTTCGGTTTGTTCGTGCCGAGCAGGATGTGATGGTCTCGTATCAGTGGGTTTTGCCGAATCCGTCGGCGGGGCTGACGATTTTTATCGTATGCACCGGAGGCAGCAGCGGGTCGGTCGAGCGGGCGGCCCAAATCGGTGCAGCCGCCGGTACGGCCTCTCGGATGATGGCGGTGGATGTCTCCAGCGGTTCTTCGGGCTGCCGCTTTAATAACGGCTATGCGCTCAGTCCGGCCGGCAGCAATCCTATCAGTGCCGGTGTGTATCATATCGGCATCCGGCGGATGGCTCAGGGGGGGCGGCACGACAGCTTGTATTATGCCGTGAATGATTTGATTGCCGAACCGCTGACGTGCAACAACCCGGCCAATGTGATGACCTTTGATTCCGCCGGCAACCATCTTTCCATCGGCAACGGGGTGGATACAGCCGGGGCGTGGTGGCCCGATTTTTACAATGGAGACTTGGCGGAGATTCTGGTTTACAACGCCCAGCTTTCCCTCCAGCAGATTTCTCAGACGGCCGAATACCTCAGTACAAAGTACGGCATTCCTTTCCAGGGTGCATCTATTCTGGTTTCAGAAAGCGGCGGAAATACGACGGTTCGGGAAGGCGGCGGGGGGGATACGATTGAGGCGGCACTGACGTTCAATCCGGGCGCTTATCCTGTAACGGTTCGGGCCGAGGATGTTTTGAATCCGGCACAGGTTCAGGTATTGCCGACCGAGAGGGTGTTTACTTCGTCCGACTGGCAAAGCCCGCAAAGTTTTACTGTTGCGGCCCTTGATGACGACCAGATGGAGCGGGCGGTTCATGATACCAAAGTAAAACTGATGATTTTGACAGACCCGTCTTCTCCCTATTATGGGATTTCTCTGAATCCCGTCTGGGTGAATATCGAAGACAATGACTGCGGTTCTCTCGGATTCAGTCCGGCTGATTTCAATCTGGACTGCCGGGTTGATTTGGAGGATTTTTCCATTTTTGTTGTCGAATGGCTGGGGTGCAATATTCCCGACCCAACCTGTCAGAACTTTGCCGGCTGATTTTTTGCCGAAAATGCGTGTGGGAGTATGTAAAGGTTTTTTAAAGGATTTCTAACTGTTTTGTGGAGGAAAGGAAAGATGAAAGGTCTTTGTACAATTTGTTTGACGGCGGCAGTGTTTGCAGGGATTGCATCCGGCGGGGTGATTATTCCCAGTCTGGATGACAGCACAGCCCTCGGGACTTACACAATGGCCCGCAACGGCACGGTTATTAACGAAGTAGCGGATATCACCGGCGGAAAAATCACATTGGCTGCGCGGTTCAATCCGGATGTCAGTCAGGCAACGGCCGGTCCGGTTATTGTCATCGAGGACGGAGGAACATCGAATGGAACAGGTCTGTATCTGGCCGGCGGGAATCTGGTTTTCGTATCCAAGGCGGACAACGGCCGATACGCTGTTCCGACAAGTCTGAATGATACCAATTTCGCCAATGAGGGCGGTCTGGGCAAGTCGATGGCGGTTTCGGCGGGCCCCGTCAACTTTGGTCAGGAGAACACCGTTTATGCCTCGATGGACCTTGTGAACAAAAAGCTTTATATCAGCATCAATGGAATCGGAAGCTTGTACACGATTACAAATTCCACCGGCGCGGAGAATCTGGACGGAAACCGTTCGGTCAGTTTTCTGGGTGTGTCGCCGATACCTTCGGACCAGTACGGATGGCTGGGCGGACTGCTGGAGGACAACGGGACCAATCATGCGCTGGAACTGTATCCGCAGCTGTTCTGGATGAACGCCGTGCCGATGATTCAGACGCCCGGGTATGCCAATCAGCTGGGACAGGTCTTTGCGGTGTATGTTCCGGAGCCGGCGACGCTGGTTCTGCTTGGACTGGGGGCGCTGGTTCTGCGGCCTCGACGGAAGCTGTAAAGAAAAGCGGATGCACAATCAGTTGAATGGATGCTGAATGAGTTTTTATCTGCCGCCTGCAGGGAGGGGGTATGAGGAGATTGCTCCGCACCCTCTCTTTGCAGGCAGCGGTCTTTTCGGGTTCTTCTGAGTTGAGGAAGCGGTGAAAATGCGTTCTCTGACTCGACGCGATTTTTTGGGCTCCTTGGGAGCCGGGCTGTTTGTCCCAACCTTCGGAGGTTGTTTGGCGGGCAGGTCTGTTTTGTCTGCGGAAAAGGCAAAACAGGTCCGGCCGAATATCCTGATGATTCTGGTCGATGATATGGGCTATGCGGACCCGAGCTGCTACGGGGGGACTTTGACGATTCCGACGCCCAATATAGACCGTCTGGCCCGGGAAGGGATTCGGTTTACCCAGTTTTATGTGAACTCGCCGGTTTGTTCGCCGTCGCGTGTGGCCCTGATGACAGGCCAGTATCCGGCCCGGTGGCGTATTTTTACCTATTTGGACCGGCGGGAGCTGAATCAGAAGCGCCGGATGGCAGACTATCTGGACCCGAGCGCTCCGTTTCTGGCGCGTCAGTTCAAAGCGGCAGGGTATGCCGCGGCCCATTTCGGTAAATGGCATATGGGCGGCGGACGCGATGTGGGAGATGCTCCGCTTCCGACGGAGTACGGTTTTGATGAATCTTCGGTTGCCTTTGAAGGGCTCGGCGATCGGCTTTTGATTCGCGGCGACGGTCTTTCCAATCAAAGTGCCCGACTCGGACGGGGGCAAATTACATGGGTGGAGAAGCACCAGATTACGCAAATCCGGGTGGACCAGACATTGGATTTTATCCGCAGGCACCAGGACAAACCGTTTTATGTGAATGTCTGGTTCAATGATGTCCATGACCCGCATCTTCCCGCCCCCGAACAGCTGGAAAAGTTTCGGCCGTATTCCGACAATCCGTATGTGCAGAAGTTTTATGCCGTGCTGGAGGAGATGGACCGCCAGATTGGGCGGCTCTTGAACGGGCTGGCGGAAATGGGACTGGAGGAAAAGACGCTGGTGATTCTGACCAGCGATAACGGACCGACGGACTGGGCGAACTATTACAAAGAAGGATGGCTGCCGCCGGGTTCCGTCGGGGACTTCAAAGGCCGCAAGTGGAGTTTGTACGAAGGAGGCATCCGGATGCCTTTTATTTTGCGTTGGAAGGGAATTATCCCGGCGGGAAAGGTCAATCAGACAACCGTTGTCTGCGGAGCGGATTTGTTCCCGTCGCTGTGTACGCTGGCCGGCGTCAGTCTTCCGTCGGGTGTGCAGCTGGATGGAGAGGATGTGAGTGCGGCTTTCCTCGGGGCGGACATCGAAAGAAAAGAACCGATTTTCTGGTATTATCCGAATGACCCCAGACCGGGCAAACCGGAAAATGTCAGTCCGGTCCTGGCCGTACGAGAAGGGCCGTGGAAGCTGCTGGCCGGTTTGAAAGGTCAAAACAGGCAGCTTTATAACCTTGCGGATGACCCGAACGAGCGGGAGAATCTGGCCCAGCGGAACCCGCAGACGGCTCAAAGACTCTGGGAGGAACTGCGGGCATGGGCGGATTCGGTTGGGCTGGAACGATAGACAAGGGAGGAGGGACTCAAGACGTCAGGATGCGGCAAGAATGGGAAAGTTTTCTTCAGGGATGAACGGTTTGGCGGGGCTGGTTTTCCTTTTCCTGGCAGGGTGGGGGGCTGATGAAGTCTGTGCGAAGGAGACTGCCGCGAAACCGCAGAAAAAAACCTATCAAAATCCGCTTCTGGATGTGCGGCTGGCGGACCCGACGGTGATTCGGCACAACGGACTTTTTTATCTTTATGCGACGGGAGATGTTCGGGGAGGCGGCTATCGGTATTGGACGTCTGCAGATTTGGTCAGCTGGACGCGCGGGGAAGTGGTTTTCAGCCGCCCGCGAAGCTGGGCGCCGGATGTATGGCAGGACCCGGTTTCCGGAACGTTTTATCTGTATTATACGGCTCAATCTTCTTTGAATCCGGAATGGCAGGTTGTCGGGGTGGCCGATTCCAACAGCCCAAAGGGGCCTTTCGTGAATCCGCAGGATTTATTTGAAAACGCGATTGATGCTCATTTGTTTCGGGATGACGACGGCCGGCTGTATCTGTATTATGTACAGTTTCCCGGTTTCCGGATTACGGTTCAGCCGATGAGCGCTCCGCGAACACCTTCAGGGCCTTCGAAGGTCGTTCTGGAACCGCAGGAGGACTGGGAAAAAAAACACGGCGCCGTGACAGAAGGCCCCTGGATGCTCAAACACAACGGAGTTTATTACCTGCTCTACAGCGGCTCTCACGCGGCCTATCCGGACTATGCGGTCGGCTATGCCGCGGCGGACAATCCGATGGGGCCCTTCCGTCGGGCTGTACACAATCCCATTATCCGGCGGTCAGAAGATGTTTTCGGGCCCGGCCACGGCTGTGTGATTCGGGACGATGCCGGAAACTGGTGGCATCTGTATCATCAGAAGCAAACCAGTCGGGAAAATGATTTCGCTCGCTTTCTTTGTCTGGACCGGCTGTGGTTTGATGCGGACGGCAATCTGCACGGCGCGGCAAGCCGGGGAGTTCGTCTGCCGGCGCCGATTGTCGAAAGACACGGTGGCTGATACATTTATGAAGAGAGGGAAGCAATGGATAGGCGTGCATTTCTCAAGACGGCGTCGGCGGCGGTGACGGCCGGTTATTTGTCGCGCGGGTTGTTTGCCGCCGAAAATCGCCGCAAACCGAATATCCTGATGATTCTGGCGGATGATGCCACCTACAATGATTTTCCTCTGTACGGCGGCGTCAATGTCCGGACTCCCCGTATCGACCGGCTGGCCTCCGAGGGAATGACTTTTTCAAAAGCATATCTTTCGATGGCGATATGTGTTCCCTGCCGAACGGAGCTCTACACAGGTCTGTACCCGATGCGAAGCGGCTGCTGCTGGAATCATGCTCCCGCCCGCATCGGCACCCGAAGCATCTGTCATTTTCTGCGAGACCCGGGCTATCGAGTCGGTCTGACTGGGAAACTGCACGTATCGCCGAGAAGCTGCTTTCCGTTTGACAAGGTCGAAGGGTTTGAGGACAACTGCGTTGCAGAAACGGCCGATTATGACTGCCGCGGGATTCGGGCCTATATGGAAGCGGATAAAAGCCGGCCGTTTTGTCTGATTGTCGGGCTGGTGCTTCCGCATGCGGTCTGGACCGTCGGGGATGCGAGTCATTTTGACCCCGAAAAACTGAAGCTGCCCGCAAATCTTGCGGACACGCCCCAGACCCGTCAGGATTATGCAAGTTATCTGGCGGAGATTGAGGTGCTGGATCAACAAGTGGGGGATATTCTGGATACGCTCGAACAAACGGGTCAGGCGGACAATACCCTTGTTCTTTTCTCTACCGAGCAGGGGTCGCAGTTTCCCGGCTGCAAATGGACCAATTATGAATGCGGTCTTCATACAGGCATAACGCTACGCTGGCCGGGGGTTGTGAAACCGGGCGTTCGTACGGAAGCAATGATTCAATATGCGGATATTCTGCCGACGCTGATAGAAGCAGCGGGTGGAACCGTTCCGACCGGGCAATTCGACGGGACCAGCTTCCTGGAGGTGCTGACCGGGAAAAAAGATGGACACCGCCGATATACCTACGGAATGCACAATAATATTCCGGAAGGGGGTCCTTATCCGATTCGTTCGGTTCGGGACAGCCGCTATCGTTATATCCGCAATCTTCTGCCGGAGCGCATTCATATTCAGAGATATGTAATGGGGCCGATGGGACACAAACACACCCATTACTGGAGTTCCTGGATGCTGGCCGCTGCGGAGGATGATAAGGCCTATCAGCTGGTGAACCGGTATCTGAAACGACCTCCGGAGGAGCTTTACGACAGCGAAAACGACCCGTATGAACTGAATAATCTGGCGGATAATCCGCAATATGCGGATATCAAAAAACGCTTGTCGGAGGAGTTGGACCGATGGATGAAAGAGCAGAATGACCCCGGTGCGGCTTTGGATACCCTGCAGCGCTATAATCAGGCACGAGGAAAGCAAGACAAAGCATAAGAATTGTTCCAAGCAGCAAAAACGATGGAAAACGAAAGGAAAAACGGATGAAAAAGACAGAATGGATGGTCTGTTTGATGGGGATGGGACTGGGAGTTTATGCTCAGGCCGCAGAAACGAATTGGCAGCCCAAAAGCGGCGGGCTGATGACCCGTTGGGGCAAAGCCCTGACACCCGAGACGGTCTGGCCGGAGTATCCCCGTCCGCAGCTGGTGCGGTCGGAATGGCTGAACTTAAACGGGCTGTGGGATTTTGCCCTGCTGCCGAAAACCGCCCCGATGCCGAAGGACTTTACTCAAAAGATTCTTGTGCCGTTCTGTGTGGAGTCGGCCTTATCGGGGGTTGGACAAACGGTGACGCCGAAGGACCGAATCTGGTACCGCAGGACTTTTACGGTGCCGCCGTCCTGGGCCGGCAGCCGGGTCATTCTGCATTTTGAAGCGGTCGATTGGGACACGACCGTCTGGGTCAATGGGGCGTATGTCGGCTCGCACCGCGGGGCCTATGACCGTTTCAGTTTTGACATTACGGAGTATCTCAAAGAGGGGTTGCAGGAGCTGGTTGTTTCCGTCTGGGACCCGACGAATTCTGAGTCACAGGCCCGCGGCAAACAGCAGATGCCGCAGGAGGGGATTTGGTACACACCCGTCAGCGGCATCTGGCAGACAGTCTGGCTGGAGCCGATTCCCGAGGCGGCTGCCGTTCGCGAAATCAAAATTACAACTGATATTGACAAAAATCAGGTGACATTCATCCCGATTGCCTGGGAACCGGATTATCGGAAATACACTGTCAAAATCTCTGTGTTCGAAGGCCAAAAACCGGCGGCGGAAGGACAGACCGCTGTCAATAAGGCGCTGACCCTGCGGATAGACAGTCCGAAATTGTGGTGCCCGGACAGTCCGTTTCTGTACGATGTTAAACTGGAGCTGCTCGGGCCGTCCGGGGAGGTCCTCGAGCGGCTGTCGAGTTATTTCGGGATGCGCAAAATCAGTCTGGGACAGGGGCAATTCGGGAAGGAATTGTTTTTGAACAACAAGCCGCTGTTCCACTACGGCACGCTGGACCAGGGCTGGTGGCCGGATGGCCTGCATACGCCGCCTTCGGATGAGGCGATGAAATACGATTTGGAAATTACCAAACAGATGGGCTTTAATATGATTCGCAAGCACATCAAGGTCGAACCCCAGCGATGGTACTACTGGTGCGACAAACTGGGGATTCTGGTCTGGCAGGATATGCCGTCGGGGATGGTGGTGCTGCCGGAGCCGGACGGAAGGCGCCAGCATCACATCCAGCATGTTCCGGCGGACGGGCCGGATTTGAATCAGCGGTCAGAGCATGCGGCCCAGTTTGAATGGGAGCTGCGGCGGATGGTGGACCAGCATTTCAATGCACCCTGCATCGTCATGTGGGTGCCGTTTAATGAAGGCTGGGGTCAGTATGACACCTGCCGCATCAGTGACTGGCTGAAGGCGTATGACCCGACTCGACTGGTAAATGCCGTCAGCGGCTGGGCCCTGCGTCCCTGCGGCGATGTCTATGACATTCATACGTATCAGAAGGACCTGACGCGGCCCGAAATCCAGAAAGACCGCGCGACGGTCATCGGGGAGTTCGGCGGCATCGGTTATCCGATCGAAGGGCATTTGTGGAATCCGAAGATGCGCAACTGGGGTTATCAGACCTACCACAGTGAGCAGGAACTTTTGGACAATTACATCTACAAGTTTAACCAGATTGCCGAGATGAAAAAGCAGGGCGTATCGGGGGCTGTCTATACCCAGACCACCGATGTGGAAGGGGAGGTCAACGGACTGATGACGTATGACCGAGAGGTCATTAAAATGTCTGTGGAGAAATTACGGGAACTGCATCAGGTTCTGTGCAAAGAGAGCCAATAAGGAGTATGCCCGATGAGAAAGGGGTGTTTCACTCTGGCGGTCTGTTTGCTGTGGAATGCGGCGGCTGCTCAGATGCCGGACCCGCCCGGACAGATCAAGCCGGGACAAACGCCGGTGTATGAGGCCTACCTGTTTGCGCATATGATGGAAGGCGATTACGGCCGGCTGTATTACAGTGTGAGTCCGGATGGACTGCACTGGACGCTCTTAAACGGCGGCAGGCGGGTGTTCGAGGAGTACCGGGGGCATCCGGATATCTGCCGGGGGCACGACGGGCGGTATTATCTGGTTGGGAACCGACGCGATGAGGATTTGGTTATTCATGTTTGGGTCTCAGAGGATTTGCTCCATTGGAGCAAATACAGCCAATATGAGCCGAACCTGAGAAGCATTCCGGATTATCCGAAGGCTCTGATGCGGGTCGGGGCGCCGAAGCTCTTTTATGATGAGCCGTCCGCTCAGTATATTTTAACCTGGCATACGACACATGATTTGGGGCCGACCGACCTTCCAGAGCCGTACTGGGCGGGCCAGCGGACGATTTACGCCCTCTCCAAGGACCTGAAGACGTTTTCCAGTCCCCCGAAGAAACTTTTCGGATGGGATATGGCTACTATTGATGTGATTATCCGCCGAGCAGGCGAATTTTATTATGCCGTTATCAAGGATGAGCGGTATCCGACGCTCGATTGGCCGACTGGAAAGACGATCCGAATTTGCCGAAGCCGCCATCTGCTGGGTCCGTATTCAAAACCCGGCCCGCCGGTCAGCCCGAATTTTCGCGAGGCGCCGATGCTGATTCCTTCGCCGGATGGGAAAATCTGGTATCTGTACTATGAGCAGTATCCGGGGATTTCGTATGGACTTTCGATAGCGGAGAAACTGGAGGGGCCCTGGTATCAGGCCTACGGCAATTCCCCGGTGAAGGACTGGAACAAATATGAGGTGCCCGCGAAGGCCCGTCACGGGTGTATGCTTCCCATCAGCCGCAGGGAATATGAGACGCTGGTATCCGCGTTGAAATGAGCGGTTTTTTCTTTTCTCTTTTTGCGGCCCGTTGTCCGTTTTAAAAACGTCTGCCAATTTTTCCCGTCCTCGCGGGCGGGGCTATCCTATGACGCCGGCTGGAGCGAGCTCAAGAGCGATTTGAATTGTCGGCAGGCGGCCAGCGGGTCGGGTGCGGCGCAGACGGCCGATGAGAGGGCGACGGCGCGGACGCCGATTTGCAGCAGGCCGGGCAGATTGTCGAGCGTGATGCCGCCGATGGCGACGTGAGCGACAGAGGTATCCTTCAGGATAGCCAGGGCCCGGCGGATATAGTCCGGACCGGCGGGGGTCAGCTGGGGCTTGGTGGGACTGGGAAAGCAGGGGCCGATGCCGACATAATCAGCACCGGATTCAACGGCCCGGCGGACTTCCTCTTCGCTGTGGGCGGTCAGGCCGATGAGGGCGGGTTTGAGAAAGAGCTTGCGGGCCTGCGGCGCCGGCAGGTCCTCGATGCCCAGATGGACGCCGTCGGCCTCTGCAGCGGCGGCGATGTCCGCACGGTCATTGATGATGCTGATGCAGCCGTGCGAGCGGCAGAGGGCGGCAAACTGTTCGGCCAGACGAAAGAGCCGGGCGTCGGGAATGTCCTCGGCGCGAAGCTGAAGGGCGTCGGCTCCGCCCTGAATGCACAGCTGGACCAGTTCGAGCGTGCGGCTGTCGGACAGGTCTTTGCGGGCGGGGATGAGCACATACAGCCGCACGTCGCGGAATCGTACCGCAGGCAGCCGGCACAGGACGTCTTTTTCGAGCGTATAAACGTCGAATCGGATTTGTTCGAGCGGGCCGGCGATGTCCGGACAAGCAAGCTGCGCCGTTTCGGTCAGGACCCGCAGGGCTTCCGAGGCGCGTTTGGCGGCGGCCAGAAAGACATCGGTGAATGTGCGGCGCTGCTGCGGGGATTCGATTTGCAGGGTCCGGCCGACATCGTTTTGGCTGTCTCGCTGGGCGAACAGTTTCTCGGCATCCAGCCGGGCGATTTGTACGCACAGGTGATGACGCATCTGTTTGGCCCGGGCGGATAGGACCGAATCATCCAGCACAAACCGGCAGAACTCCTCCATCGTGCGGAGGGCCTCTCGGGCACGGTTGAAGTCGGCATCGATGATTCGATAGATTCGTCGTTCCATAGGAATTGTGATTATACGCAGCCGGAAAACGGGGATAAAGCGGAAATTTCGGCGGGTTCAGGAGGACAGGATGTGTTCGAGGAGGATTTTCAGGCCGATGCCGATGAGAATCAGACCGCCGGCCAGCTCGATTTGCGTTTCGAAGAAGCGTCCGATGCGTTTGCCGATTTCCCAGCCGAGCAGGGAGATGACGAAGGTAATCAGACCGATGAGCAGAACGGCGGAAAAGATGTGCTCGGTAACCAGCGAGAGCGTCAGTCCTACAGCAAGGGCGTCGATGCTTGTGGCGATGCTCAGGGCCAGCAGGACGATAAGGTTGGACGGGTCGGACGGGGCCTTTTCAACTTTGCCGATTTTGAGGGATTCAAACGCCATTTTGCCGCCGATAAAGGTCAGCAGGCCGAAGGCCAGCCAGTGGTCGAAGGGCTGGATATGAGATTGGAGCCCTTTGCCCGCCGCCCAGCCCAAAAGCGGCATCAAGGACTGGAAGGCCCCGAAGAAAAGGGCCATCCGGATGCCGTGGCGGATATGAAGATGGCGAAAGACAGACCCGCTGACGATGGAGACGGCAAAGGCATCCATCGCAAGGGCGACGGCAATGGCGGCAATCATAAAAAATTCACAGCAGTTCACGGAGCAGGTTCCTCTCGAATTGGTTCGGATGTTTTTAATGATGGGGTTGCATTCTGAGGGACAATATCGAAGACGGTGATTTCCGGCGGGGCTAAAAAGCGGATGCGCGGCGCCCAGCCGCCGGTCATTCCGAGACCGCGGTTTACATAGATATAAAAGCGGTCTTTGCGGTAGAGACCGGCTTCGTAGGTTTTCCCGTGCAGGGACTGGGTTACGAGGGCCCCCCAGAGCGGCAGAGCGATTTGCCCGCCGTGGGTATGGCCGCACAGGTACAAATCGACCGGCGTCTTCTCCAGATAATCCACCAGGTCGGTGTTGTGGAAAAGCAGGATGTTGAACAGGTCCGGCCGGAGCTGCCGGACGGCCTCCCAGCTTCGTCGGCCCTCGGCATGGTCGATTCCGCACAGACCGAAGGATTGACCGTCTTTTTCGAGAATCAGCGCATCCATCGACAGCTCGACAAAACCGGTATTTTCAAACAGCGGGACTCCCGGGAAGAGCCGGTTGTCCACATTGCCTCGAACGGCGAACTTGCCCAGCGTGGCCCGGATGGCCGAGAGTGTCCGGTACAGCAGGGGCAGGGCTCGGATGTCATTGAGTGCATCGCCGGTAAAGACGACTACGTCGGGGTTGAGCCGGTTGACTGCATCCGGCAGGCGGGGCTCCAGCCGCGGTTTGCGGTCGCAGTGAAGGTCGGAAATCTGGACAATTCGGATGGAGGTACCGTGCAGCTTCGGGGTTGGGATGGTGATGAAGGTCGTTTGGAGCCGGTAAGGTTCAACAAAGGTTCCCCACAAAAGACACAGCAGGCCGATGAGGGTCAGGAGATGCAGGAGAAGGATTCGGCGGCGGGTGAGAAAGCGGGGCGGGCTCAGACGGCGGAGCCGGCAGGTCAGCAGGAGGATTTCCAGGCCGAAGATGCAGACAGCGGCGGAAACGAAGAAAAAGGCCGGAATCTTGCAGACAAGAAAGTAGTGGAGCGTCATGGCTGCGGTTCCCTCAGGCAAAGTCCGGAAAGGTCCTCCGGGACCGACTGGTTAGGGTTCAAAACGAGAAAGTCCTCGGAATTCCACGGGCCGTTCAGGAGCCGGCAGAGCCAGTCGGGGTTGCCTTGGATTTCGGTATAGTTCCAGCCCGCATAGGCGGCACAATCCTGAACAATTCGGCGGTCTTTGGCACTGTCCGGCAGGTTCCAGCTGATATAGACGGCCTGTTTGTATTTTTTCCGCCAGGCCAGTTCGGTTTGGAGAAGATAGTCCGCATTGTCCGGTCCGTACAGAGCGGTGTATTCTTCCAGCAGACGGCGGTCGTTCTGGGCGGAGGGGACAGGGGCCTCCTGCAGCCAGCCGGCACTGAAAAAGTAGGAACCGGGGTGTTCCCGAACGTACTGTTCGTGTGCTTCTCGGGAGCCGAAGAGCAGACTGATGCAGTCATGGGCACGGGGGATGACCAAAGGGCGGCGGCAGTGAAGTCCGCGAAGGGCTCCGCCGCACAAGCCGTAGGCGAGCAGCACGGCATCGGCATCCGGGACGGCATCCAGCTTTTTCTGGAGTTGGGTCCGCAGCTCCTCCGGCGTATTGTGGAGTCCCTGCTGCATCCAATCGACCGTCAGCGAGTTTTGGGGCTGTTTGGCCAGGCAAAACTCGATTTCGGGTTTCAGCGCCTTACAGGCGATTGTGTAATAATGAGCCATAAGACGAGTTATTGTAAAAGAAAATGGGTTTTTGAAAAGGACGAATTGAGGGCAGAAAAAAAACCGCCTGCGGAGAAGGAGGACCAGGCCGGGGAGGCCTGGCAGGGCTAACCGCAGGCGGCAGAAGGAGCATTTGAATACTCTTATTATGGCATAATTCTTTGTAATTGTCAAGAGAAGGAAACAAAAGAAGAAAAAACAAACAGGACATACTCTGTCTATTAGGTAAAATAAGAGGTTCTTGTACGGAAATAAAAAGGTTTTTGTGAAACAAATCCGGACTGGAAATCATAGAGCGGATATAGTATGTTTCGAAAGCAGCCGTCTTGCAGGTGAGATATGGCGGAACAGAAACAGGACAAGAAACCGATTCGAATCTTGGGAATCTCGGCCTTTTACCATGACAGTGCAGCGGCGCTGGTGGTGGACGGCCGGATTGCAGCGGCCGCACAGGAAGAGCGGTTCACGCGGAAAAAGCATGACCATAATTTTCCGGTGAATGCGGTCCATTATTGTCTGAAGGAAGAAGGAATTGACGCGTCGCAGCTGGATTATGTGGTTTTTTATGAAAAGCCGCTGGTTCGGTTCGAGCGGATTTTGGAGACCTATATTGCCTATGCCCCGCGGGGATTTAAGCAGTTTTTGATGAGCATTCCGCTGTGGCTGAAGCAAAAACTGCATCTGCCGCGGGAAATGGACCGAGCTCTGGATTATCAATACAACGGCCGGTACCTGTTCTGCGAACATCACGAATCCCATGCGGCCAGTGCGTTTTTCCCCTCGCCGTTTGAGGAGGCGGTGATTTTAACGATGGACGGCGTGGGGGAGTGGGCTACGGCGAGCATCGGTGCCGGACGCGGGAATCGGATTGAGATGCTGTATGAGCTGCGGTTTCCGCATTCGCTGGGGTTGCTGTATTCGGCCTTTACCTATTTTACCGGTTTTCGGGTTAATTCGGGGGAATACAAGCTGATGGGGCTGGCGCCGTACGGCAGGCCGATTTATTATGACAAAATTATGTCCGAAATGCTCGATTTGAAGGAGGACGGCTCTTTTCGTCTGAATCTGGATTATTTTGCCTATTGTTATTCGGATGTGATGACCAGTCCGAAATTTGACGAGATGTTCGGCGGGCCGCGCCGCAAGCCGGAAACGCAGATTACCCAGCGGGAGATGGATATTGCGGCCTCGATTCAAAAAGTGACCGAAGAGATTATGCTGCGGATGAGCCGCTATGCGCATCGGCAGACGGGGATGAAGAATCTGGTTCTGGCCGGCGGGGTGGCGCTGAATTGTGTGGGCAACGGGCGGATTTTACGGGAAGGGCCGTTCGAGCATATCTGGATTCAGCCGGCCGCGGGGGATGCGGGCGGGGCACTGGGGGCGGCACTCTTTGTGTGGCATCAGCTCCTGGACAATCCGCGAAAGCCCGCCCCGCAGGATATTCAGAACGGCTCACTTCTGGGCCCGGCCTTTACAACGGAGGAAATCAAGGCGTATCTGGATTCGCAGGGGGCGGTTTACGAGGTCTATGAAAAAGAGTCAGATTTGCTGGAGGTCGTTTCGGATGCCCTGATCGACCAGAAGGTAGTCGGCTGGTTTCAGGGGCGGATGGAATTCGGGCCGCGTGCGCTGGGCTCGCGGAGCATTCTGGGCGATGCCCGGAACGAGCAGATGCAGTCGAAGATGAATCTGAAGATTAAGTTCCGCGAATCCTTCCGGCCGTTTGCTCCCAGTGTACTGGCGGAGCGGGCGTCAGAGTATTTTGGGCTGGGCGATGGATGCAGCAGTCCATATATGCTGCTGGTGGCTCCGGTGCGGGAGGAAAAACGGATTGCGACGGAAAAGACGGACGGGCTGTTTGGGCTGGACCTGCTGAAGGTGCGGCGCAGCTGTGTCCCCGGGATAACCCATGTGGATTATTCGGCCCGCATTCAAACGGTGGATGCCGAGCGGCACGGGCGGTATTATCGGCTGCTGAAACGGTTTGAGGAAAAGACGGGCTGTCCGCTGGTGATTAATACGAGCTTCAATGTGCGGGGCGAGCCGATTGTCTGTACGCCGGAGAATGCGTACCGGTGTTTTCTGGCGACCAATATGGATATGCTGGTGATGGAAAATGTAGTCCTGCGGAAGGAGAAGCAGCCGCAGGCCAAATCGTACGAGGTCGATGAATATCTGGCGAAGTTTGCTTTGGATTGAGCGGAAGGATACGCGGCGATGGCGATAATGGAAATCAACTGGAAGCCGTCGGAGAAGACGCTGCGGCAGTTCGGTTTTGGGTGTCTGGTGATGCTGCCGGTGCTCGGGTATCTGCTGCACTGGCGGTTCGGACTGCCCGCGAAGGCGGCATGGGGAATGGCGGCAGCGGGGGTGCTGCTGTTTGCGGCGGGATTGAGTGTGCCGAAGGTGCTGTGGCCGTTTTATGTCCTGCTGACGGCGGTCGGCTTTCCAATCGGCTGGCTGATCAGTCATGCGGTGATGATTCTGTTTTATTTCGGGATTCTGACCCCAATCGGGCTGATATTTCGGCTGATGGGTCGGGATGTGCTGCACCGCCGATGGGACAAACAGGCCGAGACGTACTGGGTGCGGTGTACGCGTTCGTTTTCGGCCCGCCGTTATTTTCGCCAGTTTTAACAGAATGTTTTCGGAAGGTTTTTATGACAGAGTCCAGCGGTTCTTCGTTGCGGAAAGAGTTTGAGGAGCAGGCCCGGCAGGGCCGAACCACACTTTTGGCGGAGTTTCTTGATTTTCTCAAACACAATAAGAAATGGTGGCTTCTGCCGATTCTGCTGATGCTGCTGCTGTTGGGGCTGATTGTTCTGCTGAGCGGTACGGCCGTGGCGCCGTTTTTGTATCCGCTGTTTTAGAAGGTGGGTGCAGGATGAACAGGCCGACGTTGGGGAGAGTTTTTTGGACGGCGGTGATTGCAGGGGGGCTGGCGGTTCTGTATTTAAAGCCGGTGCCCCTGGCCTACTGGGTGGCGCAGCATCGGGAGGTTCTGCTGGGCCGCTACAGTGTGGGGCAGGTGACGGCACAGCTGATTTTGACTCCTGTCTGTCTTTGGCTGCTGTGGGGGATTTGGATGGGCAAAGTCAAGGACCCTCGCCAGCGACGACAGGATGCCTTCAAAACGATTTCGGTCGTTCTTTCCATTCTTCTTTGTGTGGTGTTTGCGGATGTTCTGCTGCGGGTTGTGCAGCGAAGTTCGTATCAGAAGCTCGGCGCCAGTTATCACCGCCCGCCGCACCAGCGGATTGAAGGGGTTTTCGTGGATGAGCCGGTGTCGGCTTTTACCTATCCGAATGCCCCGAGCGGCTATCCTCCGGTACGCTATGTGTTCTCCACGGATGCCCGGGGATTTCGCAATCCCGCCTCGACAGACAAGGCGGATGCGGTGGTGCTGGGGGATTCGTTTGCGGAAGGGTCCGGTGTTTCGGATGAACAGGCCTGGCCGGTGCTGCTGGGTCAGGCGACGGGCAGGACGGTGTATAATCTGGGTATGTCCGGCACGAGTGCGGCGGGGTATCTGGAGGTTCTCGAACGGTTCGGTTTGGCGCTGAAGCCCCGGTGGGTGCTGTGTCTTCTGTACGAGGGCAATGATTTTCGGGACAGCAATTTCCAGCGGGACGAAAGGCCCGGTCGGGCCTCTCTGGGGGATGTGATTTTCAAGGGCTCACCGCTGCGGCGGCGGATTCAGACGTTTTTGATTCGGACGCTGGGGCCGGTGGGGAGCCGGCGGTTTTGGGACGCGCCGGAAAAGCTCAATCAGCCCTCTCATCCGATGTATCCGGTGTCGTGGCTGCCGCTGGAGGTGCCCGCCGGTTCAGGCCATTTTTATGCGTTTGAACTCAAACGGGTGCTGGACCATTGGGTGCGTCCGGAGCAGTTTTCGAGGTCGGCGGCATTTGAACACACGCAGGCGGCTCTACGGCGAATGAAGGAACTCTGTTCCGCTCAGGGGGCGGAATTGGTGGTTGTGTACGCGCCGGATAAGCCGCACGTGCTTTTGCAGAGTGTCAGAGACCGGCTTTCTGCGGAACAGGTGCGGGCGTTTTTGGCCCTGAGGCGAAAAAATCTGCCGCCGGCGGAAACTCTGCTGGAGGACCTTATCCCGTCGATGGATATCTTTGAGCAGGTTGTCAAGGGGTTCTGTCAAAACGAGGGGATTCGGTTTGTGAGCTTGACGGAAGTTTTGCGGCAGAAGATTGAAGAAGGGGTTTGGGCGTACTACACGTATGACCAACATTGGAGTCCGGATGGACATCGCATTGCAGCGGACTATCTGGCCCAAACCGTGTTTGGTGCGGAGAAAGCAAAGTGAATCGGAGGGATTTTCTTCGGCAGGCCGTTTCGGCGGCGGCTTTCGGCGGGGCGATGGGGTTGGCCGGCTGCGGCGGGCAGAGGCGTGCGTCGGAGCGTTCGCCCGTTCAGCGGCCGAACATTCTGTTCATTCTGGCGGATGACCTCGGATACGGCGATTTGGGATGCTACGGCCAGCGGCGGATTCAGACGCCGAATCTGGACCGGATGGCGCAGGAAGGGCTTCGGTTCACGCAGCATTATGCGGGCAGTGCGGTTTGTGCCCCCTCGCGATGCAGTCTGCTGACGGGGCTGCACACGGGACATGCACGGATACGGGGCAACGACCGAAAACCGCTGCTGCCGGAGGATGTGACAATTGCTCGGCGGCTTCGGGAGGCGGGCTATGCGACGGGGGTCATCGGCAAATGGGGGCTTGGAGAGGCGGGCTCAACCGGAATTCCGACTCGGCAGGGCTTTGACTATTTCTTCGGCTATTTGAATCAGCAGCATGCCCATAATTATTATCCGGAATTTTTGTGGCGAAATGAAGAAAAGGTGCCGCTGCCGAATGTCGTCGAGCGGCCGGCCGGAAGACCGAATCATCCGGGCGGGGTTTCGACGAATCGGGCGGTTTATTCCCATGATTTGTTTGTGGAGGAGGCGGAGGGGTTTATCCGGCAAAATGCCTCCCGGCCTTTTTTCCTGTATCTGGCCCTGACGATTCCGCATGCGAACAATGAAGCGGGGGTCAAGGGGATGGAGGTGCCGGACTGGGGGCCTTATGCACAGGAAGATTGGCCCGAGCCGCAAAAGGGATATGCGGCGATGATTACGCGGATGGATGAGGGAATCGGCCGTCTGCTGGCGGTGCTGAAGGAATTGGGACTTGATGAGAAAACGGTCGTGTTCTTTTCGAGCGATAACGGGCCGCATCAGGAGGGCGGAGCGGACCCGCGGTTTTTCCAGAGCAGCGGGCCGCTGCGGGGGATTAAGCGGGATTTGTATGAAGGGGGGATACGGGTGCCGATGCTCGTCCGCTGGCCGGGGGTGATTCGCCCGGGCGGGCGGACGGAGCATGTGAGTGCATTTTGGGATTTTTACCCGACGTGTCTGGAGCTGGCCGGATTGGAGGCGGAAAAGGGACTGGACGGCATCTCGTTTCTGCCGGTCCTGCTGGGCGAGGAAAATCGGCAGAAAGAACATCCTTATCTGTACTGGGAACTCCATGAGGCGGGCGGCATCCAGGCGCTCCGGATGGGCCGATGGAAGGCCATTCGGCGGAATCTGGCGCAGGAGTCAAATCCGCCGATTGAGCTGTATAATTTGAATTTGGACCCGATGGAAAGCCGTGATGTATCCCGAGACTATCTGCCTATAACGAAAAAGATGCAGCAGCTTTTTCAAACAGCCAGAACCGAAGCGCCGGGCTATCGGTTCGGGGCGGAGCGGGCGGCGGCTGACTCGGATTGAGCGTCGCAGGGGGGTGTCCGGCGATGCCGGCAGCCCGGACCGGTGCCGATGGTGCGTCCGATAGAGCGAATGCGCTGGGCCAGACAGGATTGACATGCCTGTGCGGTTTCATTGATGCAGGCCTTGCCCGGATAGATTTCATAGAGCTGCCGATAATGCGGCGGGGTACAGTTGGGCATGACAATATTGGCGCCGCGCTGTAGCCCCAGCTCGCGTCCGCTTTCCCGATTGATCGTTGCCAGCGCGGTTGTGCTGGGGATATTCGCCTCCGGGCAGACGAGTCGGGTCAGGGCCATCACTTTGTAGGTCATCTCTTCCGTATTCGGCACCTGTTCAGCAGGACTGACGGAGGGCTTGATTCGGCCTTCCCCCAGCGGGGTGTGGGGGTGTGGGATATAGGGGCCCACGCCGATCATATCGAGGTCCAGCTGCCGGAACAAATCGATATCTTCCGCCAGCGAGCGGTAGGTTTGTCCGGGGATGCCGACCATCACCCCGCTGCCGACTTCATAGCCCAGCGAACGCAGCTGCCGAAGGATATCGATGCGGGAAAGCGTCTGTCCGCCAAGCGGCGGGTGGATGAGCCGAAAGAGCTCCGGGTCGGAGGTTTCAAAACGCAGAAGGTAGCGGTCGGCGCCGGCCTGCCGCCACAGACGCAGCTCCTCCAGCGAGCGTTCGCCCAGACTGAGGGTGACGGCCAGCGGGGTCGTTTGTTTGATGGTGCGGATGATGTCGGCCAGCCAAACGGCCTCGATGCCGTCGTCCTCTCCTGCCTGCAGGACGACGGTCCCGTAGCCGAAGGCGGCGATTTGCCGGGCGGCGTCGAGGATTTCCTCTGCGGTCATTCGGTACCGGGGCAAAGAGCGATTGTGTCGGGACAGGCCGCAGTAGGTACACCAGCGGCGGCAGTAATTGGAGATTTCGAGCAGACCGCGAAGATGAACGGCGTCGCCGACATGTTCGCGGCGCACCCGGTCGGCGGTCTGCCAGAGTTTTTCCAGTTCGCCCGGGTCGGTCTGACGGAGCCGGGACTCGATTTCAGATTTTGTCAGTTCCGGATTCATTCTGTTTTGCAACGTCGGCGTTCAGGAGTCTGTCGGTCAGACGCTGGGCGAGCGGTGCACAGAGAAACGCGGTTGGATAGGCGGCGGCAAAGCCGATGCAGAAGGCCCGCATCCAGCGCAGGAAAAAGCCGGGGCCTGGGCCGGTGTTGACCAGCGTCATGACGGCCGACATGACAGAGGCCATCAGAAGCGACATAAAAAAGCCGTTCAGCAGCCGGCGTTTGAGCGCATTGTTCCTCTGTACGGTCATTTTTTCTGAAGCTCCCCAAGCATATTTTGATAGACGGCAAGCGTTTCCGGAAACGGTTCGAGGGCGCGTTCGAACAGGCCGAGTGTGTAGGCGATAACCAGCCCGTAATTGGTGATCGGAACACCCGCCTGCTGACAGCGGAGAATGCGGGTGAGCATTTCCCTTCGATTTCCCATACAGGCGCCGCAGTGGATAACCAGTTTGTATGGGGTAAGGTCTTCCGGAAAGTCGTGTCCCTGAACGGTGGTAAACTGCAGCGGCCCGCCGACACGTCGGGTGAGCCATTTGGGGATTTTCACGCGTCCGATGTCGTCGCCGATTGGGTGATGCGTGCAGGATTCGGCGATAAGGACACGGTCGTGCGGCCGAAGGGCATCGACGGCTAATGCGCCGAGCATCTGGGTGGTCAGGTCTCCTTTCAGACGGGAGTAAAGGACGGAAAACCCCGTCATTTTGACGCCGGCAGGAACGATTTCGGCGACTTTGGCGAAGGCCTGGGAATCCGTGACAACCAGGGCCGGCGGTGTTTTGAGTTTTTCGAGGGCCTCCGGCAGAGTATTTTCAGTCGTGACAATACACATCGCGTTGTGATCGAGAAGGTCGCGAATGGTCTGCACCTGCGGGAGGATGAGCCGGCCTTTGGGGGCTTCTTTGTCAATCGGCACAACCAGCACAGCCAGGCCGCCCTGCCCCACAAGGTCGGCGGCAATCACGGGCTGATTGATAAACTCGGCGGGGACGGTGCGGATGAGGACCTCCCGAAGCGGCTCGATGCCCAAGCCGGATGCGGCGGCTGTTCGGACGAACGGAATGGAACGATGCTGCAGCTGCTCGAGAATCGACGGGGCGGGCTCGGCCAGGTCCGTTTTGTTGAAGACGGCAATCAGCGGAATCTTCCGGGCGGACAGTTCCCGGGCAATCTGTTCTTCAAATTCGCCCCAGATGCCGTCCGTAACCAGCAGACCGATGTCCGTTCGGTCAAAGACCTGACGGGTTTTTCCGATGCGCATTTGGCCCAGGGCCCCGACATCATCGATGCCGGCGGTGTCGATAAAGAGCACAGGCCCCAGCGGCAGCAGCTCCATCGGTTTTTCGACGGGGTCGGTGGTGGTGCCCGCCTGGTCGGAGACAATGGAAACCTGCTGTCGGGTCAGA
The DNA here is from genome assembly GCA_029552545.1 of Planctomycetota bacterium. Classification (GTDB taxonomy): domain Bacteria; phylum Planctomycetota; class Phycisphaerae; order Sedimentisphaerales; family Anaerohalosphaeraceae; genus JAHDQI01. The sequence continues at coordinate 129,900 of JAKPDO010000037.1, read as the reverse complement.
GCATTCAGCAGACTGGATTTGCCGACATTGCGTCTGCCGAAGATGCCGATATGAAGCCGAAATCCTTTGGGAGCTGCCTGCGTCATTAGTTGTTCCTTTCAACAGTACACATCGTGCTGGCCGGAGCGGACTTTCCGGAGCATCGCTTCGGTGCGCCGGCGCGTCAGCGGCTCCATTTGCCCAAGGGCCTGGTCAATCAGGGCCAGTCCGGCTTCTTTGGTCTGCGGGGAGGCGTAATCGAGCAGGTATTCGAGAAACGTGGACAGGGCGTTGGGGTCGCAGTGCTGCTTAATCAGGCCGGGTTTGGCCAAGTCCATAAAATCCTGCCCAGTGCGTCCGAGCCGGTAGCAGCCGGTGCAGAAGGAGGGGATATAGCCGAGCCGGGTGATGTCAAAGATGACTTCGTCCAGCGGACGGTGGTCGCCCAGCGAGAACTGGGCTTCTTCCAGGACTTCTTTGCCTTCTGCATAACCGCCCGGATTGGTGCGGCTGCCGGCGGAGATTTGAGAAACACCCAAAGCGAAGGTTTCCCGACGCATATTGGGGGTCTCACGAGTGGACATAATGATTCCGGTGTAGGGAACGGCTAGGCGGAGGATGGCGACGATTTTTCGAAAGTCGATGTCGCTGACGGGCTGCGGCGGGTGGATGGACATATCGGAGCCCGCGGCCGGTTCGAGACGGGGCACACTGATGGTATGAGGCCCGACGCCGAAACGCTCCTCCAGATGATGGATGTGCTGCATCAGAGCGAGGATTTCAAAACGCCAATCGAAGAGGCCGAAGAGCACCCCGATGCCCACGTCATCGATGCCGGCTTCCATCGCCCGGTCCATCGCGGTAACCCGCCAGTTGTAATCCGTTTTTTTGCCGCCCTGATGGACCTTCTGATAGGTCTGGCGGTGGTAGGTTTCCTGAAACAGCTGATACGTCCCGATGCGGGCGGCTTTCAACTGGCGAAATTCATCCGTGGTAAGCGGGGCAATATTGACATTGACCCGGCGGATTTCGCCGGTCGGGGTTTTGACGGAATAGATGGTTTCGATGGCCTTGAGAATATAGGAAAACCCCTCTTTTGGATAGGATTCTCCGGCTACCAGCAGGATTCGTTTGTGTCCCTGATTGACAAGAATTTCTACTTCCCGTCGGATTTCCTCCTGCGTGAGGGCTCGGCGTTTGACCTCTTTGTTTCGGGCTCGGAAGGCACAGTAGAGGCATTCGTTGGAGCAGAGGTTGGAGATATACAGCGGGGCGAAGAGAACCAGACGCCTGCCGTAGATGGTTTCTTTGACGGATTTGGCGGTTTCGAACAGTTCCCCGAGAAGCTCCGGGTCGCTGATGGAGGTCAAAACGGCGATTTCCTCCGGCTCCAGACCGTGGAGTTCTTTGGCCTTGGCCAGGATTGCGCGGACGGACGAGGCATCTTTGGCAGAGGCAGACGAAAGGATTTCTGCAATCTGCTGTTCGTTTATGAACGGCTCGATTGTTTGTTCAGTTTTCATAGTTAATGTGCCTTGGCAGCAAAATGCTTATTGAATCTTTATGCTCAATTTACGAAAGAAGTTCACTTTTTGCAACAAAAAAGAACATATATGTTTTCTATCTTATCTTTATATGATTAATAATGATTATTTATTGTTATATATAATACAACATATCCTGTCTCTAATATTTATATTATCTTTTCCTTGTCCAGTGTATTGTACCGGTTATAATGCGTCCGAGAGAGAAAAAATGTTTGCAAAGGAAGGGTCTATGAAAACAAGTCTTTTTTGGATTGGAGCGGTGTTTGGAATCATTGCGATTGTCGGCTGCAATGAAAAAGACAAGGTAAAAACAGATTCGGCCGTGGAGGAATTGGTGAAGGAGGTTACCCCCGCCAAGGAGCCGGCGGCTGAGCCGTCAGTACCGGCACCGGTTTCGGCCCCTGCGGCAGCTCAAGAGAAGAAAGATATTCCGCCGGCGTATCCCAAGGTCAGGATGACGACGTCGATGGGGGTCATTGTGCTGGAGCTGTATCCGGATAAGGCGCCGGTGACGGTGGAAAACTTTCTCAAATATGTGGATGACGGGTTTTACAATGGGACAATCTTTCATCGGGTGATTCGGCGGTTTATGATTCAGGGCGGCGGGTTTACGCCTCAGATGGTCCAGAAGCCCACCCGCAGTCCGATTGTCAATGAGTGCGGGCCGCAGCTGCGGAACCTGCGGGGGACGATTGCGATGGCCCGAACCAGCCAGCCGAACAGTGCAACCAGCCAGTTTTTCATCAATCAGGTGGACAATCCGTTTCTGGATTTTGACGGGCCGAACAAGCCCGGTTATGCGGTGTTCGGCCGGGTGATTGACGGAATGGATGTGGTGGATCGGATTGCAACGGTGGCGACCACCCGCCTGCCGAACGGAATGGCGGATGTGCCGGTTGAGCCGGTGGTGATTGAGCGTGTGGAACGAGTGCGGTAGCAAAGGGAGCGGATATGAAGCAGGTTTTGATGAAGACAACGCTGGGCGATATAAAGCTGGAACTGGATGAAGAGGCGGCACCGATTACGACGGCCAACTTTCTGGAGTATGTTCAGAACGGTCATTACGACGGGACGATTTTTCATCGGGTTATCAAAGATTTTATGATTCAGGGGGGCGGGCTGACGAAGGATATGCGGCCCAAACCGACCTATGAGCCGATTGTCAACGAGGCGTCCAACGGGCTCAAAAACAAACGCGGGACGATTGCGATGGCGCGGACGTCAGAGCCGGACAGTGCGACCTGCCAGTTTTTTATCAATCATCGGGACAATGACTTTCTGGATTACCGGGGACCGCAGCCGGACCGAATCGGGTATGCCGTTTTCGGAAAAGTGATTGAGGGGATGGAGGTGGTGGACCGGATTGCTTCGGTTAAGACCGGCCGCAGGCAGGGCTATGAGGATGTGCCGCTGGAGCCGGTGGAGATTGTATCGGTACGGCTGGTTTAGGGCCTCTATGGAATCCGTTGTTTTCAAGCCGATTGGGGTTCTGCATACGCCGTTTCGTCAGCGGGAGGGGACACCCCGTCAGGCCGCAGGGGCGCAGGCATACACGGCGGTCCTGGAGGTTTTTGAAGACTATCAGGAAGGGCTGAAGGATGTAGAGGGCTTCAGCCATCTGGTTGTGCTGTTTTATCTGCATCGGGTTGAGCGGGCGGATTTGATTGCCTGTCCGCCGTGGGATGACAAGCCCCACGGCGTGTTTGCCACGTGTTCTCCTTTTCGGCCAAATCCTATCGGCGTGTCGGTGGTCCGGCTGGAAAAGAGGGAAGGACGATTCCTGACGATTCGCGGGGTGGATATGCTGGACGGAAGCCCCGTGCTGGATATCAAGCCGTATGTGCCCGACTTGTATCCCCGAGAGAATGTGCTGGTGGGCTGGATGACCGGCAAGGTGAGCGGAATGACGGGCTCACGAACGGGGGAGAAATAACCCGGCGGTCAAAGAGCCGGGTTATCCAGCGGACAAAAAGGATGAGCCGCAATGAGCCGGAGAAAGAACGGGCGGATTTGGGTGGGGACGTCAGGGTGGTCGTATGAGGACTGGCCGGGGCGTTTTTATCCGGAGGGGCTTTCGAAAAAAGATTGGTTTGGCTTTTATGCCCGGCATTTTTCGACGGTGGAGCTGAACGCCCCCTTTTATCATTTGTTTCCGGCGGCGACCTTTGAGGGCTGGAAAGACAAGGCCCCGAAGGGGTTCGTTTTTGCTGTGAAGATGTGGCGGCAGGTAACCCACCGCAGACGGCTGGCGGATGCAGCGGAGCCGACCGAGCGTGCCCTCGAGCGGGCGGCGCTGCTGGGAGAGCATCTGGGGCCGATTCTGATTCAGCTGCCGCCGGGACTGCATCGGGACCAGCCGCGGCTGGAGGCCTATCTGCAGGTGCTGGCGGGGCTGCAGGAAAAACTTGGGAGGGCCTTTCGGTTTGTCTTTGAGTTTCGCCACGAAAGCTGGATGGCCGAGCCGGTGCCGGAAATGCTGGAGCGGTTCGGATGCGGGCTGTGTCTGGCGGACGGACTGGGGCCGCCGTTTCCCAAACGGGCTGTCGGCGGTTTTGTTTATGTTCGCTTTCACGGCAGGACACAGCGGTATCGGACGCTGTACACGAAGGCGATGCTGGAGGAATGGGCCGTTTGGCTGCGGGAGCAAATCAACAAAGGTCTTGATGTGTATGCGTATTTCAATAATGATTACCAGGCCTATGCGGTGCAGAACGCCCGCGAGCTGATAGAAATGCTTGGGGGATGAGATCAATAAGAAGAGGAATCTCTGTTGTTAGCGGATTTTTCGATAGAGTTTTGTTTCAACAGGTTCATAGTGTTCGGCGATTTTCCTTCGAAGTTCGCTGAGGTTGGGAGTGATGTGGAGGGGACCGGCGCTATGGTCTGAAAAGTTGCCGTAAAGAAGGCCGCCCGTTATCATTGAAGTATAGATTCTTTCGAAAACGGTTAGGGGCTGCACGAGATGTTCCATCACTTCATCTGCCAGGCAAATGTTATGCGGGGGCAGGGATGGGTGCAGGTTTTCTTTTGTAATGGTTATTATTTGGTGGCTGATTTTATGCTTTCTGAAACGAAAGGCGGTAAATTCAAGAATCAAAGAGTCTATATCTACCAGAATGACGTGGACAGAGGGATTTCGTTTTGCAATCTCAAAAGATAAATGAGCCATTCCACAGCCGTAATCGACGAGAACTGAGGGGGCCGATGTGTGTTTTAGAATTGTGTCCGTTGGGGATTCTTTCTTTATTTTCTGGGTAAAATAACGTCTAAGATAACCAATGAATTGAGAATATTCTTTTTTCTGTAACAGTCTCCATGCATCCCGAAATCGTTCAGAGATTTTTTTGGGATAGGAATAGGACAGGAAAACGAGAAGATGAATTGGGGCCAAAAAACGGTAGATTTCGAGCAAATCCCCCTGATTCATATTGTCATAGAATAGGGTGCAAATCTGCTGAATGATTCCATCTGATTGGATAAACTGTTTTTTCTTAAAATAATTTAAGTCGTTCCTGAGTTTGAAAAACCGTGTTGCCGCTTTTTCAAACGGCCAGCCCGTTCTTTCTGCAAGAAACTCAAGAAAATCGGTTTCCAAAGGGTTCAGATTCTGCTTCATGATCTCCATCCAAACAAGTCCGCTGTTCATCTACTATCGTATAAAACCGGTCAGGAAAAACAAGCAGAATCCGGCCCTTTGAAATTGCAGCAGAAGATCCCCCTTTTATTTGTGATTTTTTCTTAAAATCGGGAGAAAGAGTCCTACTGAAAACAAGAAAAGAGACGCTGGCTCCGGAATCAGGGTAATCCGGCTGATGGTATTGATACGGCCGTTGTAGTCAAATTCAGAAACATACATGGCTCCGTCCGGCCCGAAGCAGAAGGCGCCCAGCTGCCAAATCGTTGTTTGGGCAAACAGAGCAGCAATTCCGTTTTCATCGAGTTTCCATAGCTTTCTTTCCCCGCCAAGGACATCTCCGCCCATAACAAACATAAACCCTCCAAAGTTTGTTCCCGGGTCGAATTCGATTTGTTGAGCCCAAGCAAGGTTTTTGCTGAATTCCGTTTCGTAGCCGTAGAGATCGAGAGCATACACGCCGCGATAAGCTGTGGAAGAGTTGGAGAAAATGCCTGCATACATCAAACCGCCATAACGGAGCCCCGGATCAAAGGCAAGTCCTTCTACACCGCCGTTGTTGTCATAAGGGAAATAGCTGAAGGTGCCGGTGGCGCCGTTGGGAAGGACATAATCAATTCGATCGTAAACATTCATTCCAACGTAAAGACGGTTTTCATAGTGACCGACTCGGTCAATTTCCATTCCCACGGGTGTTTTCCAAATGAAGGCAAAGTCGGTGATGTTTCCATTGGTGTTGATTTTTTTGACTTTATTAGATGTTTGATCGGTTATAAAAAAGACGTTGCCGTAGGCGGTGCCGCCTGCCCAGACCATATCTCGAATGGTTCCTGCATTCGCGACAAAAAGGGTGGAAGTTTTATCCGGAGAAACCTTGTAGATATGGCCGCTGATATGAGGAATATACAGGTTGCCGGTGTCATCAAAAACCATGCTGAAACCGACTGTTTCCAAGTTGGGGTTGCTGTAGGTTGCAAAGACTTCAACGCGGTAGGATGGGTCAGTGACGGTAACGGCCATAACAGGGGACGCAGCTGCAAACAAAACAGCGAACAAAATCAGGGCAATGAAATGGTACTTTATCTTTCCTCTCCTTTCCCAAAATGGGATTTTAAATGGGATTGGCTAAATCTCCTTCTGTTTCTTTTCCTCTTCCTGCTTTCCTTTTCTTAACCTTCTTCTGTTTTTCTACAAATTATTTTAATGATTTTCGGCGGAAAAAGTCAAAAAATTTTTTGTTTTTTTGTCAGAGCAAAGGTTTTGGAGGGCGGGGATTGCGGAGGATAAGCCGGTATGGTATGGTGCAAAGGGAGAGTACTGTAAAGTTTTTTGCGGAGAAACGGATGCAGTTTTCGAAATTTGGGCAGAAACTGGCGTGTCGGTCGGGCATTGGAGAACTGATGAAGGACCTGGCGGCGGGGACCGGGCGAGGGCCGGTGTACATGCTCGGCGGCGGCAATCCGGCGCATATTCCGGAGGTCGAGCGGGCCTGTCATGAGGCGACGGAGAGAATTTTGTCGCAGTCGGGGGCATTCGAAAAAGTGGTGGGGGAATACGACCCGCCCCAGGGCAATCCCGCCCTGATTGAGGCGCTCTGTGAAATGCTCCGAAGGCGGCTGGGCTGGGCGATTGGGCCCCAGAACATCGCCCTGACCAGCGGCAGCCAGACGGCGTTTTTTATGCTGTTTAATCTGTTGGGCGGAACGTTTGATGGAGGAACAAAAAAGCGGATTCTGCTGCCGATGGTGCCCGAGTACATTGGATATACGGATTTGGGGATTGAGGAGGATTTGTTTGTTTCGTACAGGCCGCGCATTGAATTTGTCGCAGATCATCAGTTTAAGTATCGGGTGGATTTGGACTCGCTGCGGGTGGATGAGACGGTGGGAGCGATTTGTGTATCGCGTCCGACCAACCCGACGGCCAATGTGCTCACGGATGAAGAGGTGCGGCGGCTGGATGAACTGGCCCGTCGGCACAGGGTGCCGCTGATTTTGGACAATGCCTACGGGCTGCCCTTCCCGAATATTCTTTTTACGGATGCGGCGCCGTTCTGGAATGAGAATACAATCGTTTGCATGAGTTTATCCAAGCTGGGGCTGCCGTCGGCGCGAATCGGCATTGTGATTGCGCAAAAGGAAATTACCGCGGCGGTGGCGGAGATGAATGCAATTATTACGCTCACGCCCAGCGGCATCGGGGCCTCCATCGGGACCGAGCTGATTCGCAGCGGGCAGATCGAACGGCTCAGCCGGGAGGTGATTCGTCCGTTTTATGAGCGTAAGTGCCGTCACGCCCTGTCGTGTCTGGAGGAGCATCTGAAAGGGCTGCCGTATGCGGTGCACAAGCCGGAGGGGGCCTTCTTCCTGTGGCTGTGGCTGCGCGGGCTGCCGATTTCGTCCGAGCAGCTGTATCGGCGGCTCAAGGAACAGGGCGTGATTGTCGTGCCGGGGCATTATTTCTTTCCGGGCTTTTCTGAGGATTGGCCGCACAGGCAGGAGTGCCTTCGAATCAGTTATGCGGCGGATGAACAGACCGTCGAAAAAGGCCTGGCGATTTTGGGCCGGGAGGTTCGGCGGCTTTATGCGGCCGGCTGATGCTTCTTTTGGCCGATGCGGCTTTCGGTGCCGGCACGAATCCGCTGGATGTTGGCCCGATGACGCCAAATCACCAGAGCGGGCACCGGGACGGCAACCAAAAAGAGCGGCCAAAGATTCGCAAAGGTCCAGCCGGGCAGTAGGCACACAGCGGCCAGCAGAATCAGCGGGTACGCCGCCGCCGCAAGGATAGACGCCAGCGATACATACCGCCAGATAACAGCGGCGGCCAGCCAGACAAGCAGGGCCGCCAGACCGCAGACTGTAAAATAAGGCCACAGTCCCAGAACCACCCCCAGACTTGTAGCGACGCCTTTGCCCCCTTTGAAACCCAGATACACCGGGAAGATGTGGCCGAGGATGGCGGCGGTGCCGACGGCCAGCCAGCCGAGAAGCTCCCTATCGGACGGCGACGGTCCGGTCAGACCCGTCAGGGGCGGAATGAGCATCGGCAAAAGCCCTTTGGGTACATCGAGTAGGAAGCAGATGATTCCCCACTTGCGGCCCAATGCGCGCACGACGTTGGTGGCTCCGATGTTTCCGGAGCCGACACGGCGAAGGTCGATTCCGTGAAGCCGGGCAATCAGCAGCCCAAAGGGAATCGAACCGAGCAGATACGCAGCGGCAATCAGCGTCAGCCATTTCATAGGGACGTATTTTTGCGGGAGAGAATCTGTTTGTAAAGAGAAATCAGCTGCCGGACGTGTCGGCGGATGGAGACCTGCTCTTGAAGGTTGTCCTGAAGGACGGCCTGGGCAAAGGCGGCACGGACCTTTGCATCGGCCAGCTGCAGGAGGCCGTCGGTGATTTGCCCGCGGCTGCGGGGGTGTTCAACGAGGATGCCGTGACGGCCGGATTGGATAAAGTCGGAGGCGCCGTTGAGGGCGGTCGTGAGGACGGGTTTGCCCATCGCGAGGGCTTCGAGAATAAAGCGGGAGCTGGGGTCATACCAGGTCGGCAGGACGGCGGCATCGGCGGCGGCCAGCGCCGTTGAGAGGTTCGGCAGCGGGCCGGTGAAAATCAGGTTTTTCTCGATGCCGGCCAGCCAGCCGAGATTGCGGGCCTTGCGGGGGTTGTCCCTGCCGGCAATGACCAGCAGCAGTGGAACGGGGCTTTTTCGAACGGCGTCGGCGAAGGGGGCGATGAAGTCGTACAGCCCCTTGAGCCGGAAGTTGTTGGCGGCAAAAAGGAAAACAACAGCGTCCGCGGACGGAGGCAGACCTGCTGCAGCCAGCATTCGGCGGCGGAAGTCCGCGACGGTTTCGGGAGCGGGGGCTTCCGGAAGACGAATGCCGTTGGGAATGACGGCAATCCGCTGGGGCGGAAGATTGTAATGGCGGATGAAGTGTGTTTTGACGCTCTCGGACAGGGCGGCCGCGACAACCGTTTCATCGGTTGTCAAAAGACGGTGTTCAGCAAGGAGATACTGGGTACGTCGGCGATTGAGAAAATGAAGGCGTTTTTTCAGAAAGCGGCGGATGGGGTCCGGATAACTTTCGGCGTGCTGGAGGACGGCCTGTTTCCAGCTGCCGCCGCGCGGCTGATATACATCGGCCCCGCGGACGGGCAGGGTACTGTGGAGCAGACTGCACGGATGGGTTTTGAGATACTCCTGAAGAGCCGCTTCGATGCGGGACAGAGGGATTCGTCTGGCGCGGCTGTCGGGAAAGAGCGAATGGATAGAACTGCCGTCGGGGATTCCGGTGATGGTCAGCAGGGTGGTTTCAATGCCCTGTCGATTCAGTTCTTCCGTCAGTTCGCGGACGCTGCGTTCGGCGCCGCCGCGTGCGGGGTCGGCCTGTTCAGCCAGGATTGTGATGCGGAGGGATTTTGCTTCCATAGTCTATTGGGCAAAAGGAACAGGGCGGCCTCGGCGGATATCGCGGTCGGCGATGCGCCAGGCCTTTCGTTTGATTTTTCGGACCAGACGGCGGTCGGCGGCGGTCAGTTTGCTGCGGCCGACATAACGAAGATAAAAGCGAAGCCGGTCGGTGCGGCTAATCCATTGTCCCGGTGCGGAGTAATACAGCTGGGTGAGGTCTTTCAGACGCCAGCGATGCCGGAAGAGGCGCGGACGAAAGGTTCGATGCAGGTCGATGAGAACCAGCCGGTCATCCTCCGTCAGAAAAATATGCGACAGGTACAGGTCGCGATGGCAGAAATTCCCGCTGTGAAATGCAGCCACCCAGTCCGCCAGCCGGTTCAAAAACTGCCGGCGCGGGGCGGGATTGTGCGCGGGATTTAAATCAGTCAGGCAGTCCGGAAGATGTTTTTCCAAAGATGAGCCGGAGATTTCCTCTGTGATAATGAAACTCTGCTTCTCAAACAGCCGGCCCCAGCGGGTTCCGTAGGCAACAATTTTGGGAGTCTGGATGCCGATTTGTGCCAGGGGCTCTGCAGGAAGACGGTCGAGGTCGGCGCAGGAGACGCGTCGGCCCCATTGAAGCCAGCCGGCGATTTGATGCCGAAGCGGCGGCCGGCAGTAGCGCTTCAGATAAAGGGCCTTGCGTCCGGGCACGGGAATGCGGTCGCGGCTGCGAAAGGCGGACAGATTGGGTTTTGTCAGCGATTGCCCGGCCCGGAAAGAAAAGACGGCATCGAAGGTCGTCAGGCCGAGCTGCCGAAGGGATTCGTGCCAGTCAGGAGCGGCCCAGAAGTCTTCTGCAAACTCTGTGAGGGTCGGCTGGTTCATCGGCAGGGTTCCTTCCAGAGCCGCCGGACGGCCTCTAATACCTGTTCGACGGTGATGGATTCCATACAGTAGTGCTGTTTCTGGCGGCAGATGGGGTTGTCGCAGGGGACGCAGGGGCCCTGGCCGACGATTTGAATTTCTTCGGACCAGCCCGTTTGCGTCCATTGGGGATTGTTAGGGCCGAACAGGGTGATGACCTTGCGTTTGAAAGCAACGGCGATATGGCGCGGACCGGTGTCGTTGGTAATCACCAAATCCGCCCGGGCAATCAGGGTCTTCAGGTCCGAAAGATTCAGCGGAATATCGGCGGTGCAGAGAATTGGGCTGCGGGCCAGCTGACGAATGGTTTGTGCAATCTGCTGTTCGGCGGGGGTGGGAGCGATGGAGACGATGACCAGAGCCCCGTACTGTTCCTTCAGGACGTCGGCGGTTCGGGCGAAGCGTTCCGGCGGCCAGCATTTGCTCGGCCCGAAGGCCCCGCCGGGAACCAAAATGACTTTGGGGCCTTTGTGAGAAAAGAAGGCGGGCAGATTCCGGCGAAGGCGTTCTTCGCCGCCGTCATCCAGAGAAAGTTCCATCGTGCGGTCGGATGCCTCCAGGCAGAGGAAGCGGGCGATGTTCAGATAATAATCGATTGCCGGCAGGGGGACAAAATGTCCCGATGAGTCTTTCAGCGGCCGAACCGGGCGGGTCAAAAGTCCGGTGCGTCCGTCGCGGGCGTAGCCGATGCGGTTGGGAATGCCTGCAAGGGCCGCTGTCAAAGCCGAGCCGAAGGAGTTTTTCAGCAGGATGCAGGTTTGAAATTGCCCCCGGCGGATGGAGCGGATGTTTTTCACGAAAGACGGATGAAGGTCGAGCCAGTCGTTGCAAAAAGGAGAAGGGCTCAAGACCTGCCGGACGGCAGGAGAGGCCAGAAAGGTAATGGGCGCGGAGGAAAAGCCGGTGCGAAAGGCGCGAAGAGCGGGGGTGGCCATGACGGCATCGCCTAACGGAGAGGGAAGCCAGATGAGAATGTTTTCTTCAGCCATCAGAACACCCGTTCTTGCAAAAGGTTGCTTTTATTTGCGAATCAGCAGCAGGACAACGGTTAGCAGCAGCAGGGCGACGGCATACCCGAGGGTCATTTGGGCCGGAAGGGGTGACTTGGCGGAGTCGAACCAGAACCAGATGCTCAGAATCAGGCAAAAAACGGACAAAACACCGGTCATCATCGCCAGCATCTGCGGAAAGGAGAAATCCTCATACATCCGCTCGCGATGCTGCAGCCGAACCAGGCGAAGGATTTCCTGAAGGACAGAACGGATGTCCGGATGAGCGGACTGGGGCAGAATGTCTTCTTCTGAAGGCGCCTGTTCGGGAAGCGGATTTGATTCTTCCCTTTCTTCATCGGCGGACCTCTCGGGTGTCTGGCTGTCGGAAGAGGGAGTTTCTTCGACGGCGGCATGGACCGGCTGGGGCTGAACACGCGGCGGTTCAGAGACCGGCTGCGGTTCGGGGGCGGGAGCCGGTTTTTCTTTTTCCGGTTTTTGAGTCGGCGGGGTGTAAAGCGTTGTCGGGTCGGTCTGAGGCGTCGTTTGGGCGGCAGGGACAACTGGTTTTGATGACTGCTCGAGCATTCGAATCAGATTGGCGGCCTCGCGCAGACTGGCGACCTTTCGGTCGGGAACAGGGTCGGAGGGGCCCGGCTGGAGACGGCGAACGGGGGATTCGATTAAGATGGTTTTGCAGCCGGCGCGGATGCCGGCTTCGATATCCCGAAAGGAGTCCCCAATCATCCACGAACGGGACAGGTCAATCGATAAATCCTGAGCGGCCTTCAGGAGCATGCCGGGATTGGGTTTGCGCAGGTCGCTTTCACATCGATACTTGGGGATTACGCCTTCCGGATGAAAGGGGCAGTAATAAATGGCATCCAGATAGGCCCCTTCGTCGGCCAGGAGTTTTTTGAGCTGATGGTGAATCTGCTGGAGGACTTCTTCGGTCACCAGACCCCGGGCGACGCCGGACTGATTGGAGACGACAACCAGCAGATACCCCATTTTTTTCAGCTGGATAAGGGCCTGTGCGACACCGGGAAGGAGCCGCACCTGGCTGGGATGGTTGATGTAGCCGGGGTCCTCAATCAAGGTCTGGTCTCGGTCGAGAAATACCGCTTTATTCTGCGTCATGAGGGGTTGCCTCCTGCCGGCTGCCGGCCTGGCCGCTGCGGATTTGCTGAATGATGTTTGTGGAGCTTTTGCCTTCAACCAGAGGTGCCAGTTTTACGACCCCTCCGTAGGATTCGACGAATTCCCGCCCGACAACCCCTTTTTGAGCCCAGTCGGCGCCCTTGACCAGGACATCGGGACGGATTTGCTGAATGAGCCGCAGGGGGTCAAGGTCGTCGAAAAAGACTACATAATCGACCGATTCAAGAGCGGCCAGGACGGCGGCTCGGTCATGCTGGTTGTTGATGGGTCGGTCCGGACCTTTGAGGGCCCGCACGGAGGCATCGGAGTTCAGGCCGACGACTACAACATCTCCCTGCTGCCTGCAGAAATTCAGGTACTCGATATGGCCGCGATGGAGCACGTCAAAGCAGCCGTTGGTAAAGACGATGGTTTCTTTCTGCCGGCGGCGCAGCTGGAGCTCTTTGAGAAGGACGGACCAGTCGTCGCGGATTTTGCCGGTCTTGCCTTTGGAGCGGGAAATGATTTCATTGACGATTTCGTCGATGGAGACGGTGGCCACACCGAATTTTTCCACTTCGAGGCCGGCGGCGATGTTGGCAATCTGCAGGGCGGTAATCCAGTCGCAGCCGGCGGCGAGGGTGACGGCCAGAACGGCCAGCATCATATCGCCGGCTCCGGTGACATCGTAGACAACGCGCGGCACGGTGGGAATGTGCTGGTCGATGTCATCGGTGCGAAGGTAGGCCCCTTCTTTGTCGAGGGTGATGACGACGGCTTCGAGCTGAAGCTGCTCGTGAAGCAAAGCGGCAGCCCGGGCGGCATCGTCAATGGTTTCGATGGGAAATCCGACGGCCGCGGCGGTTTCTTTGCGGTTGGGGGTGATGACGGTGGCGCCGGTGAATTTGGAATAGTCGGACTGAAGCGGAGGATCGACGAGAACTTTTTTCCCCGCTTTTCGAGCGGCTTCAATCAGCCGACGGCAAAAGTCCGGGACAAGCAGCCCTTTGTTGTAGTCCTGGAGGCAAACGACATCGCAGGATGTCAGCTGCCGCCGGAACAAGTCGAAAAGCTGTTCGTATTGGATTGGGGTGTACGGATTGGTGCACTCGTCATCGATGCGGAGCAGCTGCTGACGGTGGCGGTGCTGCGCCAGCCCGATGATGCGCTGTTTGCTGATGGTAGGCCGGTCGCGGACGGTCAGCAGGCCGGAGCAGTCGGCGTTGAGGCGGCTGAGCAGTTCGAGCAGGCGGCGTCCTTCGTTGTCGTCTCCCACCGTTCCAATGCACAGGCAGCGGGCTTCGAGGGTCGTAATGTCGGCGGCGACGGAGGCAGCCCCGCCCGGACAGTACTGCCGGTCCACCACTTTCAGAACCTGCACAGGGGCTTCGGGACTGATGCGAAGAGCATCGCCGTAGATATAACTGTCGAGCATAAAGTCGCCGGCCAGCAGCACCGTCGGAGAGCCCAGATGGGTTACGGTTTTCAGCAAGTGTGCAAAACTCATTTCTGCTCCTGATATTTGGCTTCAATTTGTCTGAGAACGGCACGAACAATCGGTTCCGGGTCTGTCAGAAATTCCAGTTCAACCGGAAGATAATAAAAAGGAATGGGTTCCTCCTGCCCGATCAGAAGGGCGGTTTTGACCCAGTCTTTTTCGGTGGTCAGAATTGCATCCGCATTGCTTTTGCGCGCCTGGCGAAGAATTACATCCATATCATCCGGCGTATAGGGGTGATGATCTTCGAAGAGGAACCGACCGGATACGATAATGCCGAGGGACTCGAGACTGCGGAGGAATGCGGTCGGGTTGCCGATGCCGCAGAAGACAAAAGTCTTTTTTCCCGCCAGCTGTTCAACCGGAATGGAGCGGCCCTGAAACGTGCGGGCCTGCCGCTGCTTATGGACGGCGTGAAAAATAGCCAGGTTCGGCTGAAATCGGCGGAGGGTTTGTTCGATGTCGGCAATCTGTTTTTCCGTGGCCAGGTCAAACCGTGTGATCACGGCGATGTGCGCGCGGCGGACGGAGGAAACAGGTTCCCGCAGGAGACCGGCCGGCAGCAGTCTGCCGTACCCAAACGGACAGGAGGCGTCTACGGCCAGAATATCAAGGTCTCTGCGCAGACGCCGATGCTGGAAGCCGTCGTCGAGGAGAAGAATGTCCGGATGATATTTTTCGACGGCCTTTCGAGCCGCCTGGACTCGGTCGGGGTTGACGAGAACTTCTGCACCGCCGCAGGCCTTGGCCAGCAGAGCCGGTTCATCGGAAAAGCGATCCGGGGCGGTTCGATATCCGCGTGTGAGAATGACACAGGAACGGCCCTTCGCCAGGAGCTGATTGGCCAGCCAGATTACCAGCGGGGTTTTTCCGGTGCCGCCGGTTGTGAGGTTCCCGATGCTGACAACGGTGCAGGGTACGGAATACGATGCCAGCCGTCCCCGGTCATACAGCCGGTTTCGAACGGAAACCGCCCAGCCGTAAGGGCAAGAGGCCGCTCTGAGTACTGTTCGGAGGAGGGCCGGTCCTGCTCCCTTGACTTTGCCGGAAACAAGTTGACGAAATGCCGTTTCGTTCAAACCGGTTCCCTCAAATCCACGGACTATCCTCTGCGGATTTTTCGAATAATGGCGTCGGCCATCTGCTGGGTACCGACGGCAGTCGGGTCATCCCGGTCGGGCTTAAGGTCGTACGTGACCTCTTTGCCTTCCGCGATGACGGCCGCGACGGCTTGTTCGAGTTTATCGGCTTCTTTTGTGAATCCCAGATGCCGGAGCATCAGCATTCCGCTGAGAATCAGCGCGGTGGGATTGACTTTGTTGAGTCCTTTGTATTTGGGGGCGCTGCCGTGTGTCGCTTCAAAAATTGCTCCCTTTTCACCGATGTTGGCTCCCGGGGCCACACCCAGCCCGCCGACCAGTCCGGCGCACAGGTCGCTGATGATGTCTCCGTACAGATTCGGCAGGACAATCACATCATACAGTTCGGGTTTTTGCACCAGCTGCATGCACATGTTGTCCACGATTCGGTCTTCAAATTCGATGTCAGGGTACTCGGCGGCGACCTGCCGGCTTACTTCCAGCCACAGACCGTCGGTGTGTTTCATAATGTTGGCTTTGTGGACGGAAGTAACCTTTTTTCGGTTCATTTTCCGGGCATATTCAAAGGCAAACCGAACGATACGCTGGGTTCCTTCTACGGAAATAGGTTTGATGCTGATGCCGGCGTTGGGGCCGATTTTTCTTTTGCTGTGCTTGTTCAGCCAGTCAATCAGTTCGAGGGTTTCCCGGTTTCCTTTTTCGAATTCGATGCCGGCATAGAGGTCTTCCGTATTTTCCCGGATAACAACCAGGTCAATGTTTTCATATCGGCTGCGGACCCCCGGATACGATTTGCAGGGACGAACGCAGGCATACAGGTCAAAGAGCTGGCGAAGGTGGACATTAACCGAGCGGAAACCGGTCCCGACCGGAGTGGTAATCGGGGCCTTGAGCCCGATGCCGTTTTTTCGAAGGGATTCAATCGTTGCTTCCGGCAAAGGGGTACCGGCCGTTGCCATAATGTCCGTGCCGGCTTCCTGAATATCCCATTCGATAGGGGCCCCGAGGGCATCGATGCATCGCCGTGCTGCTTCGGCCAATTCGGGACCTGTTCCATCCCCTTTAATCAATGTTACTTTCGGCATTCGAAACTCCCTTTTTCTATCGTTTCTAAACGTATTCTGTAAGTCTGGATGCATTTAGAAACGGCCTGAAGAGGCCGTAAAGTGAAAAAAGTATCCACCTTTTCTCTGATTGTCAACCAGAGAATCCCTGCTTGCGTCTCTTTTGGAAAGGAAAGGCGGTTCTTTAGACAACCGTTATGGGTTTTTCCGACTGCCAGAGACCGTGAATGTTGCAGTAAGCCAGAGCGTATAAGGTGCCGGATTTCGAGATTTTCAATGCGGCTGTGGCCTCATGATGGGTAAACAAGGGGCCTTTGTCCGGACCTTCGATCGATTCACCATGGCAGGTAAACTCAACATGGGCTGCCTGGCGGGGATATTTGCCTCCGTTTTCCTGATAATAGAGGGAAATCCACCGGATATGGTGTTCGGTTTTGTTCGGGTGGGCAATTTCTTTTCCGATGCTGACGGTGACACGGAAGATTTCGTCTGCTTTGACCTTGTCAGGGGCTTCGATTACGGGTACGTGCTTTTCACTTTTCCAATCGGCGGTTTGGACTTGTTCCGTTAGGCGTGCCATCTGTGAATCCTTTCTCGAAAAAAGTTTTCTCCGGTTCCGGTACGAATTGGAGATATTATAGGGAAGGATTTGATTTGGAGCAAGGAAAGCGAAAAATTTTCAGTGCAAGTATTTTCGCAAATATTAATATTGATTTTTTCTTTCGGTCTGTGTAAAGTGAATCCTGCGGGAGATGAGGAAGCGACTGAGTGGGAAAGGGGTAGGTATGAAGATTCGGACAGCATTTACGCTGATCGAATTGCTGGTGGTGATTGCCATCCTGTCGCTTCTGGTTTCGATTATTATTCCGGCATTGAAAGGGGCAAGGATTCAGGCGCATATGGCGGTTTGCCTGGCGAACCTGAATGGACTTTCGAAGGCCTATCATTCCTATGCGAACAATAATCAGTCCAAGCTGGTGAATGGAGATGTCCCCCGCTATCCCGGTCAGCAGGGGCTGGATTTGAGAACCCTCGGGAACCGTCAGCCGTATTGGGTGGACTGTCCGCAGGATGAAACCTATCATTATATGGGGGAGCCGTCGCAGGCCCCTTGTCCTCCTACCCTGGAGCATAAGAAGCTGGGGATTATGCGAGGAGCTCTTTTTGATTATGTGGGCGACCCGGCGGCCTACCATTGTCCGGGGGATTTGAGCCGAATTCTGGTGCCGAACGGGCTGAGCGGTCAGGATGCCAATCCGTATCCGGACAATTATTCCTACTGCAGTTATTCCGTTTCGGATATGCTGAATGCGTGGAACCCGACCAATGACCGGCGGGCTGTCAAGAAGATGACGGACATTGTTCTGCCGGGTTCTAAGTTTGTCTTTATTGAATCCACGGACAACCGGGGCTGGCTGATGGGCAGCTGGAACTTTTTGATGGAGCGGACGCCCCCGCAGAGTGATACGCTGGCGATTTGGCATCGCAAACGCAGCGGCTTCGGCTATGCAGACGGGCATGGAGAGATTCATACCTGGACGGACCCGGATATTATTGCGTCGGCGGCCGATCCCAAACGGACGTGGTTTTCCTATACGAATACAAACTCGGATGATTTTAAGTTTCTTGTTCGGGGCTATATTCCCGGAAGAAATACGAAATAATCTTTTGCCCGTATGAATTTACGGGGTGATAGGGCTCAGTCGGAAGAAGGCCACCCCGTGGGGGGCAATTTTTCCGCGGAAGGTCTCTTCGGTGGTGCCGAGGTCTTTTTTGCTCCAGATGTTTCGAACGCGGAAGGTGCCTTTGAGGAACGTCAGGTCTTTCCACGGGAGGGTCATTTCGGCGGGCTGAATGGCGGGATTAAGCAGGCAGACCGCCCAGTCTCCGTTGGACAATTCTTTGGCCCAGATTTCTTTTTCAGGGGCACAGAAGACTCGGAAGCCCTGTTTGCCGAGCGGGTCCTGATTGACGGCAATGGCCTCTCGGCAGGTGAGAATGTCTCGAATTTCCGGGTTCATATTCCGGACGTCATTGCCTGCAATGAGAGGGGCGGCCAGGATGCACCACAGGGTAAAATGGGAGCGGGATTCTTCGAGGGAGAGTCCTTCACAGCCGACCTGGAGCATGTCCGGGTCGTTCCAGTGGTCGGGGCCGGCGTATTTTTCGAGACCGACTTGCCGGTCGAGGATGCTTTTGATGCTGTTTTCCCATTCTTTTTTGGGTTTGCAGTCCCAGCAGGGGCCGATGTCGCCGGTGGTTCGCCAGAGGTGGGCGACCTCCTGTGCCCATTCCCAAGGTTTGTTTTGGCCCCATTCGCACATACTGAAAACGATGGGGCGTCCGGCGGCATAGAGGGCGTCCCGCATAATTTTGTAGGTTTCGCGGGCATCGGCGGTTCCGGTTTCACACCAATCGTATTTGAGATAGTCCACGCCCCAGGAGGCATAGGTTCGGGCGTCCTGGAATTCATGGCCGCGTCCGCCCGGGTAGCCGCCGCAGGTTTTTCGTCCGGCACAGCCGTAAATACCGAACTTAAATCCTTTTTCGTGGAGCCAGTCTCCGAGGGCTTTCATCCCGCTTGGGAATTTGGCGGGGTCGGCAATAAGGTTTCCGTTGGCATCGCGTTCTTTGGCGCTCCAGCAGTCATCGATGATGATATAGATGTAGCCAGCCTTCTGCATTCCGGAATCAATCATGGCCTGAGCGGTTTCTTTGATAAGGGATTCGCTGATGTTGCCGGCAAAGGTATTCCAGGTGTTCCAGCCCATCGGGGGAGTCGGGGCCAGCCCTTCAAATTTCTGAGCCGCCGTGATGGACAGCAAACCGCAGACAAAGAAAACAGGAAGAACAGTTTTCATGGCAAAACTCCTTACGCAAATATTTTCATTTGTTTTTATAACGAGTTTTGCCGGAGAGAGCAAGAAAGATTTTTAAATGGCACGAGTGGATTTTCGTATGACCAGTTCGCAGTCAATAACCGTACGGACTCGCTTGGCGGATTTTTCTTTGCCGCTGAGCCGCTCCATCAGGATGCGGGCGGCTTCGATGCCGATCTGCCGGGATTTTTGACGCACGGTAGTCAAAGGAGGCGGGATTAGCTGGGTAAATTTGTTGGAGTCGCTGTAGCCGACGACGGACAGGTCTTCGGGGATGCGCAGCCCCATTTCGGCGGCGACTTTATAGATTTCGAATGCGGCCCAGTCGGAGAAGGAGAAGACGGCAGTAGGTCTTTTTTCGAGCATCTGACGGATAAGCGGGGGAATTTCCTCGACGAAGTCGGAGCCGACCTGGAGGATGTAGGTGACATCAGGGTAGGCGGAGAGGGCTTCTTCGAAGTAGCGACGGCGGAGTTTGGCCCAGGTCCACTCCTGATGGCCGGACAGATGAGCAATGCGCCGGTGGCCGAGCTGATAAAGGTGCTGGGCGACCAGTTCAGCACCGAGCCGTTCATCCGTGATGACGGAGTCTGAAAAATCCAGTTCGTGATCGATGGTGACGACAGGAAGATTTCTGGATTCGAGTTCATCCAAATGCGCTCCGTACACTTCGCTGACGCGGGGCCAGAGGATGACGCCGTCCACCCGGCGGTCGATGAGACGGTGCATTTGTTTGAGCATAAAAGCTTCTTTTTCTTTCTGAGAGAGGATTTTGCCGAAGCAGCTGTCCCAGAGCATAATCCCGGCATAGTCGTATTCGACGAGGGTATCGTGAATGCCTTCGATAACGCGGGACCAGTGTTCATCGAAAGGGGGAACCATAATGCCGATGTTTCCGGTTCGTCCCGTCTGGATTCCCTGGATGAGAAGATTGGGGCGGTAATTGAGTTTTTTGGCGCACTCAAGGACTTTTTGTCGGGTTTCTTCAGAGATTTCCCCTTTGTTGCGCAGGACGCGGGAGACCGTTGAAATAGACAGGTTGGTTTCGGCGGCGATTTGTTTTAAGCTGACTTGTGTCCTCGGTTTCATTGTACTTGGATATCCTCCTGGGTACATGATTTCAGATTCTCTTGAATATCCTATCGATTTATCGTTTTTTGGCAAACAACTATTTGAGGAAATTTGCGGATTTTACCGCAAAAGTAGAAACAACATATCAGGACATAGAGGAGGTGTATTGTCTTGACAACGGTTCTTTTTGAGAAGGAAAGATATATAATGTTTTCTTTTTCAATTACTTACGTGCAAGGCAGATTTGAGTATATGATGTCAGAAAGACAGGCTTTCCCCCGGCGGCGGAAGGGGCTGAGCAGCAAATAGAAAGGGAAGGGCAAATATTAACGCAAATATTTTTTATTGACATTACTTGTTCGCCTTTCTATAGTGAAGTTGGTAAGGAAGAGGGGTTTTTGGAAAACGGAAGACGGCTCTGTTTAAGGAGATTTTTATGAGTCGCAAAAATGGATTTACTTTAATTGAATTGCTGGTGGTGATTGCCATCATCGCCCTGCTGCTGACGATTGTGATGCCGTCTTTGAAAATTGCCAAAGAGCGGGCGCAGGAGGTTCTTTGTGAGAACAACCTGCGGCAGTTTGGGATTGGAATGACTGCGTACTGCAATGACAATAACGGGACATTTCCGGATGCAGAAGACTGGCTTTTGATGAATCTGGTGCGGAATGACCCGGCCAGTCCGTTTCCGGTCAGTTCGAGTTCGCTGATGAATTTTGACTGTGTCTGGCACAATGCGGCTATTATTCCGGATGGACTGATTATCCGGTATCTGACGGATGATCGGGTTCGTGCCTGTCCGGCCTTTAAGCGGATTGCCCTCCAGAAGAGCAACTGTGCCCGCGGGCTGGGCACGCACAATCCGGCGATTCCGATTGTGCCGCAGTTTACGTATTCTCAGAATCCTTTTTTGGGACCGTTGGGGTATCTGAGGGCCTCTGTCTTTGCCAGAAGGATTACTCAGGTGAAGTCTCCTTCTCAGGTCTTTGCGTACGGAGAGGAAAACCCCTATACGCTTCCCAGTTCCAATCCGCGTCCGCTTTATACAGGGTTTACTGTACGGGTTTCTTCGCAGACGCCTCTGAATGACTGTCTGCTGTACAGCATCAATCCGGCGGCGGCGAAGGCCACGATTGATAATGCAGGCGGAAAATATAAGGTGCCGCCGACGTTTGTGGACTGCATGGGCAGTTTTCATCGTGCTAAGGATGCCGACGGGTATCTGGGGTATTCCAAGGCGGTGTTTGTGGACGGGCATCTTCAGAATGTGCTGCCGGAGGAAACGCTGATTTATTCGTGGCCGTTTTAACCGGCTGCCTCCGTGGGCTCTATTCGGTTTTTCCGGTGCCGAGGGAGGATTCGTTAAAGCCATCCTCATGGCAGGGAGTTCCGTGTTTGTTTTCGGCGAGAGGGGTTTTCTGCTTTTTTGAAGCATTAATACGGGAAAACAAGTGAAGTTTACGGCAATTGACATCGGCATAATTGTTTTGTATCTGGTGAGCGTGCTGGCAATCGGGTTTTTGTGCTCGCGGCGGGCGGGCCAGAGCATTCATTCCTATTTTCTGGGGGGCAATCGGATTCCGTATCCGCTGTTGGGGATTGCCAATGCATCGGGGATGTTTGATATAACCGGCACGATGTGGCTGGTGACCTTCTTTTTCATCTACGGGATGAAAAGCGTATTTATTCCGTGGCTGTGGCCGATTTTCAATCAGGTTTTTCTGATGATTTATCTGGCCCGGTGGCTGCGTCGTTCCGGAGTGATGACCGGGGCTGAATGGATTGGTTTTCGGTTCGGTCAGGGAACGGGGGCGACTTTATCTCATCTGAGCGTAGTCGTCTTTGCGCTGGTGAGCGTGGTGAGTATGCTGGCGTATTCGTTTCAGGGAATCGGCAAATTTGCCGCGGTCTTTTTCCCCTGGGATTGGCCGCCTTCGGTTTATGCGATTGTCCTGATGGGAATTACGACGGTGTATGTGATTGCCGGCGGGATGTACAGCGTGGTGGTGACGGATTTGCTTCAGTACGCCATTCTGACCGCCTCGGGTGTCTGTATTGCCTGGATTGCTATGACGAGAACGACAGCCGGTCAGATTGCGGCCTCTGTTCCGGCCGGCTGGGCGGATTTGTTTTTCGGCTGGAAACTGAATCTGGACTGGTCAGGGCTGCTGGAGGCGGGCAATACAAAGATTGCCCAGGACGGCTGGGAGTATTTTACGGTTTTTGTGCTGCTGATGCTTTTTAAGGGGATTCCGGCCAGCATGGCAGGACCGGCGCCGAATTATGATATGCAGCGGATTCTGGCGACGCGGAACCCGCGGGAGGCCGGGCTGATGAGCTGGTTTACCTGTGTATCGCTGTTTGTGCCGCGGTATCTGATGGTGGCCTCCATTGGAGTGCTCGGGCTGGTGTTTTATCGGCAGACGCTGAATGAGATGGGCTCGCGGGTGGATTTTGAACAGGTGATGCCGTATGTGCTGAATCATTTTGTTCCGAGCGGTCTGTTGGGGTTTGTGCTGGCGGGTCTGCTGGCGGCGTTTATGAGCACGTTTGACTGCACGGTGAACGCCGGCGCTTCCTATGTGGTCAAAGACCTTTATCAGCGGTATATTCGGCCGGATGCTTCGTCCAAGCGGCTGGTTCGGATGAGTTATATCAGTTCCCTGCTGATTGTTCTGGCCGGAATCGGGGTGGGCTTTACGGCCAAGTCGATTCATCAGATCTGTGAGTGGATTGTAGCGGGGCTGTATGGCGGGTATATCGCGCCGAATGTGCTCAAGTGGCACTGGTGGCGGTTTAACGGGTATGGATATTTTGCCGGAATGGCGGCCGGTCTGGCGGCGTCGCTGGTCTTTCCGCTGATTCTGCCGGGGCGTCCGTCTTTGTATACGTTCCCGCTTCTGTTCGGCATCAGTCTGGCGGCATCCATCGGGGTGTCTCTGATGACCCGGCCGGATGCCCCGGAGGTACTGAAGCGGTTTTATGTCCGCACACGTCCGTGGGGATTCTGGGGTCCCGTCTTGCGGGCTGTTCGAGAGGAAAATCCTGCATTTGTCCCGAACCGCTGTTTTCGGCAGGATATGGTGAATGCAGCGGTTGGGATTGTCTGGCAACTGAGTTTGTGCACGCTGCCGTTTTATTTTGTGCTGCGGCACTGGAAGGGATTCTGGATTTCGGGGGCGGTGCTGGCGGCAACGTCGATTTTTCTGAAGCGGAACTGGTATGATCGTCTGGGAGACGAAGTGGAATCTGTTGAGTCTGCAGCGGGATAAGAGAGAGAAGCGATGAATGAAGCGACAATCAGGCAGTTTTTAAAGCAAGTCGAGAAGGAACTGAACGGGAATATTCTGCCGTTTTGGCTGACGCATCTGCGGGACGGCAAGAACGGCGGATTTGTCGGCTGGATGAGCAATGATTTGGTGGTGGATGAAAAAGCGCCGAAGGGGCTGATTCTCCATACGCGGCTTTTGTGGACCTTTTCAGCACTGGCTCGCTTTCTGGGAGACAGCCGGTGTGAGGCGATGGCCCATGATGCCTTTGAGGTTTTGCGAAGAGATTTCTGGGATGAACGGTACGGAGGGGCCTATTGGCAGGTTGGAGCGGAAGGCCCGCTCCGGGTGCAGAAGAAAACCTACGGGCAGGCGTTTTTGATTTACGGACTTGCGGAGTATTATCGTTTGACGCAAACCTCGAAGGCCTTGGCGATGGCGATGGAGGTTTTTGAGCGGTTGGAGAAACAGGCTCTGGATGAGGAGTATGGGGGCTATTGGGAGGTGATGGAGCGGGACTGGACCCTGGCGGCCAAACAGCAGCTTAGTGAGGGGGATTTGGTGGCCCCCAAATCGATGAATGCACACCTGCATTTGCTGGAGGCCTTTACGGAATTGTATTCGGTTCGGCCTGATGGGAAGGTCGGCAGGCGGCTGGAGGAGCTTCTCGAGATTTTCCAGCGGTTTATTCTCGACGGTCAGACGCATCATTTTGGTCTGTTTTTTGAGCGGGACTGGAAATGGCTGACCCGACGTGTTTCGTTTGGGCATGATATTGAAGGCAGCTGGCTGCTGTACCGAGCGGCTCAGGTGCTTGGGGAGGAAAAGCGGGGGCCGCAGACCGCGGCGGTTTCGCTGGAGATTGCGGAAGCGGTTTTGCGGGAGGGACTTGATGCGGACGGCAGTGTGCTGTATGAGCGGGATGAAAAAGGCCGAACGAATGCGGAAAAGCATTTCTGGTGCCAGGCGGAAGCGGTGGTCGGCTTTCTGAATGCCTGTCAGCTGAGCGGCCGACAGGAGTATCTGGAGGCGGCGTGGAGACTGTGGCGGTTTATTGAAGATTATCAGATTGACCGGACCTACGGCGAGTGGTTCTGGAAGCTGGATGCACGGCGAAAGCCCGATTTGTCCATGCCGAAGGTTTCGGAGTGGAAGTGCCCGTATCACAACAGCCGGGCCTGTATGGAGACTATTCAGCGGCTGGAAATGATTTTGAAGGAACGTGTTTTGAACGGACAGACAGTACGATGAAGACAATTGACAATTACCCCCAGGCGGTTCGCCGTCTTTATGAAAAGTATAATCAGCTGATTGAGCGGAAAAATCGTCCGGCAGAGGAAGAAGGACTGTTTCAGCGCTATTTGCATCCGGTGCTTACGCGGGACCATATTCCGCCGTCGTGGCGGTATGAATTTGACCCGCAGCACAATCCGTTTCTGCTGGAACGGCTGGCCGTGAACTCCGTATTTAATGCCGGCGCTATTCGGATAGGGGATTCGTTTCTGCTGGCGGCTCGTGTGGAAGGGGCGGACCGCAAGTCTTTTTTTGCGATTGCGGAAAGCAAGTCGGGGATTGAAGGATTTCGCTTCTGGGAACGGCCTCTGGAGATACCGGAACTGGATGAGTCCGAGACGAATTTGTATGATTTGCGGCTGACGGCACACGAAGACGGCTGGATTTACGGGCTGTTTTGTGTGGAGTCGAAGGACCCTGCGGCTCCGCCGGAGGATACCTCGTCCGCCGTGGCTCAGGCGGGGATTGCACGAACGAAGGATTTGAAGAAATGGGAGCGGCTGGCGAATTTGAAAACCCCCTCGCCGCAGCAGCGGAATGTGGTGCTGCATCCGGAGTTTGTCAACGGCTGTTATGGGTTTTATACCCGGCCTCAGGACGGATTTATTCAGACCGGCTCCGGCGGCGGAATCGGCTGGGGGACCTGCCGGAGCATCGAAGAAGCCGTTCTCACGGAGGAAATCATTGTCGATGAAAAGCGGTACCATACGATTAAGGAGGTCAAAAACGGGCTGGGGCCGGCGCCGATAAAGACCCGATACGGCTGGCTGCATCTGGCCCACGGCGTGCGGAATACGGCGGCGGGGCTTCGGTATGTTTTGTATGTTTTTATGACGGATTTGACGTGTCCGTGGAAAGTGACTCATCGTCCGGGGGGATATCTGCTGGCCCCGCGGGGGGCGGAGCGGGTCGGCGATGTTTCCAATGTGCTGTTCAGCAACGGTTGGATTTTGGATGAGGAAGGGACTGTTTACCTTTATTACGGCTCGTCGGATACACGGCTGCATGTGGCAACCTGTCCGCTGGAGGCACTGGTGGACTACACGCTGAATACGCCGGAAGACGGCGGACGAACAAGCAAGTGTGTGCGGCAGCGGATCGAGTTAATTGAGCGAAATCAGACCTGGCTGCAGAAGGAGAGGCTTCTCTAAAAGCTCGGATTTATCGGTACATTTCAGGCAGCTCGCTTAGAAACAATGTGAAGGGATGGGCAAAGAAGGCCCGAAAGTCTTCGGCGGCCGGATGCTCCGGATAAACGGCGAAGAAGTGGCGGGGACTTTCGTTTCTCCAGAGACAGACCCAGACGATTCGGCGGGTTGATTCATCAGCGGTCAGGGCCCGAAGGAGAACCTGTGTGAACCAGTTTGGGTCAGGCATTTTGTTGACACCTGTTTCAGTGAGGGCGGCGGGTTTGTTTTTTTCCGCAGCGATTCGGGCAAGCAGTTGAAGGTCGCAGACGGCCTGTTCGAGGGCCTCTCTGTTGCGAAAATGGTAATAATTGTCCATTCCGAGGATATCGACGTACTCATCACCGGGATAACGTTCGAGGTAATCCTGCGGACTTTTGCAGATGTCGGGGCTGTACGCGTAAAGGAGCTGGTGCATCTGCTTTTCGTTTCGGAAGTAGTCGACCGTAAACCGCCACAGGCGGATGAACTCCTCAGGGGTGCAGGTCTTCCGTCCCCACCAGAACCAGTCTCCGTTGTGTTCGTGGAAAAGCCGCATGATGATGGGAATCGGTTCGTTGTTCGGACCGCGGATATCGAGGAATGCAGCGGCCAGCTCGAGTGTCCGGCGGTAGGTCTCGTGAAGGTCGCCGCCCGGCAGGAGCCGGGAGACGGCGGGGGTTTTATCCCACGAACTGCCGCCGGTGGCGGGGTTTCGCATATGCCAGCTGATGGTGTTGATGCCGTTTTTTTCATAAACCTGCCGAATCCAGGTTTTCATTCGGTCGAAGGGGACATGGTCGATGTTGGCCGGATGTCCGATTTCTCCGAGGTCCCAGCCGAAAACCGCCGGATAGTCTCCGCAGACCCGGGCAATGTCGCTGTCCCAGTTATGATTCCTCCAGCCGATGCCGTAAGCGAGCGTTTCATGGTGACCGAAGAGAACGGCACGGCCGGAGAGGAGTTTGAGATTGCGGTACAGTGCGGCGGCTTGAGGCGATGCATTGGGGTCGGAAGGGCCGTCTGAGAGGCAGGCGGATGCGGCAGGGAGCGGATGACTCGGCGGCGTGCCCTCGGGCGATTGCGGACTGCGGCTGCAGCCGGCATTCCAGATAACGGCCGACAGGATAAAAAGAAGAGCGGACAATTGCATTATTCCACCTGGAAAGAGAAAGGTCTGTTTTTGCTGTACCATTCTTTGACGATGTCTTCTGCGGGTTTGCAGTAGATTTCGAAATTGACCTGATACGAAGCATGTTCGCACGGATAAAGAGACGAAGGCCAGGCCCACCAGGTAAATCCCATAAACCAGGGCTGATCCCAAAAGACTTCAAAAGCGGCCTGATAAAAGTCTGCCTGCTCCTGTCCGTCATAGATTAATTCCGGAGTCGAATGCTGCCAGGGAGTTCGTGAAACACCTTTGGCACTGCAGACTCCGATTTCGATAAAGAAAAGGGGCTTTTGCCATTTTCGGCAGAGTTCCTGAAGTTCTTTCCGGACGGGAAGCCAGGCGGTCTTGAGCTGTTCGAGGGTCGGCTGAAAATCGGGCTGTTCGACTCCTTCAATCCCGGCCTGCTGCATAAAAGAACCGAGTGGGTAGTATCCGCTCATTCCGATTACATCGAGTGCATCCCAGAAACGGACGGAATCGCCTCGTCCGTGATTGACGTTATATGTGAGGAGGCCGCTGTAGCGTTTTCGGATTTGGGTGATTACTTCACGCCATTGCTGCTCGAAGGTTTCCGTGGAGTTCATCTCACAGCCGATACAGAGCATTTCGCATTGGGTTTTTTGGGCGATGTCGGCATAGTGAAGGATGAAAGACCGATACTGTTCCCACCAGGTCTGCCAGGCGGCCAGGTCCTGGCGGCCGTCCTCTTTTGTAAAGTCAATCCAGGCCCGCCAGATGGTATCGCGGCAGTTGACCATCGGTTTCAGGATGATTTTCAGCCGATTTCGGCGGGCGATTTCGATGGCTTGACAGAGCATTTCATCCGAGAATCCAATCGATGGCCCCCAGAGGATTTGAGGGGTATTGAAGGTTTCCATATCAGCCATTACGGCCAGACAGACATAGTCGGCGTTGGTTTGGGCCATTTTTCGCACGGATTCCTGGAAAGAATCAACTGTGTCGTTCGTCAGCGGAGGTACGATAAGGGTGTGTCCCTTGATAAACTCCAGGGGCGGTTTCTGGGTTTTTGTGAGAGATGAAGGGGCTTTCAAATAGGACAGGACGGCGTCGAGGCAATCCGGGATTCCGGACCGCTTCGACAGACGGATTTTCCACCCATCGGGAGCTGTGATGACGGTTTCATCGGCTGTGTCCTGACGGGGCAAATCGGCCAGCTGTTCATACAGAAAGACGGCGGCTTTCGGAGGGTCGGGAAAGGCCCTGTACAAAGAAGGCCGGTTCATCAGGCAGGCGTATGCTTTGCCGGAGAGGAAATACACGGCGTGGGTCGAGAAGATACACAGAATGCCGTCAGGACTGATTTTATCACAGGCGGTCAAAATGAAGGATTCACCCGGAATAAATTGACAGTAGGTCCGCAAGTCATCTTTGGAAACGGCGGCTCGGTGGGGGAGTACAAGAACATATTGGGGCGGATGATAGGGATAGGACCGTTCGAGAATCCCCCCCAGTTCTGATGGAATCTGCTTTCTGGGGGCCTGTTCAAAAGTTTGCTGAAGGGCTTGCTTAACGGCAGCCAACTCTTCTGCTGAAGGAGAAGGGGGCAGGAACGTCCTTTGTGTGGGACGGCAGCCGATATTCAAAAGAAGGAGGATTGAATATACCGCAAAAAATAATTTCTGGACTTTAGTTTGTCTCATGACTGACCTCCAGAAATAAGGATTCTAATCTATGTTTATTGTGGACATTTATAGTATTGTTGTTCCAGAATACAAGTTTTTTTGATTCAAAGACTTAAGAGTTCTTTGTCCTACCCCGCATCTTGAGGAGAAACGGAG
The DNA here is from genome assembly GCA_029552545.1 of Planctomycetota bacterium. Classification (GTDB taxonomy): domain Bacteria; phylum Planctomycetota; class Phycisphaerae; order Sedimentisphaerales; family Anaerohalosphaeraceae; genus JAHDQI01. The sequence continues at coordinate 100,973 of JAKPDO010000037.1, read as the reverse complement.
ATACTATCGGACTATACAAGGGGAGTTTTTAAAAATCAAACAAATATTTACGCAAATATTATTTTTGGCTTTTTTTAAGGTTTTTGGGTTGACTTGAAAGGGGGATTTTCGGATAATTGTACAATGAAACGGGATGGGTAATAGTAAGGAACGAAAATGCGCATCATCACTTTGACATGTCGTGGGTGTCGAAGATTAGCCAAATCAACGTTCTATTCATCAATTTAGGAAAGGAGAGTGGTTATGAGGAAATGTTTGGCGGCGTTGATGATTTTGGGCTGGGTGTCTGCCGGCTATGCGGTTATGTTGGCGGATTTTGAAAGCGGTTTGGATGGTTTTGTGGCGACGGGGTCTCCTGCTCCGACTCTCAGTTTGAGTACACAGCCGGGTGCAGTGACATCGGGTTCTCAATGTTTGAGGGTGTATCATAACGGGACGAATTTCTGGCCCCTGCGCTGGGTAGCCCCCTCTGTTCCGGCTCGGTTGGGGAAACTCCAGATTGATATTACCTGCTTTGCGGCGGATTGGCCGACTCAGCCGTGGACGCGGTTCTGCGAGAAGATTGCCCTGCAGAGCAATGCGCCCGGCGGCGGATGGGTGGAATATACAACCACTACGGCAAACTGGACCAATCGTCTGACGGGCGGGCCGGCTCCGGTGGACTGGGGTGCCTGGGACGGGGATATGTTCCGGACGGTGACCATTGACATTTCCAACTATAATTTGACGGGGGCGACTTATTTCCAGATTAACCTGTCTTTTAACTGTGCTACACCCGGGCCGTACTACATTGATGCTGTGCGTTTCTTGGATGAGCCGCGCAATCCCCATCCGGCGAATAACGGCGTGGCGGTGATTGGATATGATACGGAACTGTCGTGGGAGAATGCGACAAATTCGCTGAACTGGGTGAAGGTATGGTTCGGTGCCCCTGTGGAAAACCCGAATGACCCCAATACAATCCTTTCACCGGACACATACAAAAACCTGCTGACGAACATCTATACAGAAACGAATCCGGGTGCGACCAGCAGCTGTCCGATGCCTTCTTTGACGAATGGGGTCAAGTATACCTGGGTTATCGAAAGCGATCCGAACACAGTTCCTCTTGCGTTCTGGACATTCACGGCTTCGACGAATGTTCCGCCGACGGCGAATGCAGGGGCTGATCAGTATCGGTGGCTGGGCGGCCAGCCGAGTGTGGTGGTGACGCTCAATGGAAGCGCTTCAACGGATGACGGTCAGCCGGGACCATTGAGTTATCTATGGGAACAGACGGCGGGACCTGCAGTGACGATTGCCAATCCCAATGCAGCCGTAACAACGGTAACCCTGACGGAACTGGCGAATACGACCGAAGAAGGTTCGGCGGAACCGTATGTGTTCCGGCTGACGGTGAATGACGGACAGTTTACCTCCACCGATACGGTTCAGGTGACTTTGAATATGGATTCGTGCCGTGCATCGATTGAAGCGGGCGGTTATTATTTCTACGGTGATATTGCCGGGCCGAACGGCATCGGCGGGAATAACCGCGACTGCAGGGTGGATTTGTATGACCTGGCCGAAGTGGCGGTCAACTGGCTGGGCTGCTCGAACATCTTTGAGGCCTGTAACTGAGGAGAATAAGGTGCGAGGGTCTTGCTGATAAAAAGGCAAGGCCCTCGCCTTCTGTGTTTTTGGGTTTGGAAGTTTTAAAAAAAGTGTGCGTGTGAGAGTGTGTGAGGGTGTTTACGGCAGTTGAGAATGATTCGAATTCAATACGATTCTTAGAAAGGAGAAGGACAAGATGAAGAAATGTTTGCTGATGTTGTTTGCGATGGGGCTCGTCTCCGTCAGCCAGGCCGTGGTGATCGGCGATTTTGAAGCCGGGATGGATAACTGGGGTCCGAGCTGGGAAGGCGGAGCTTCGTTTACGATTGGTTCAGTGCCGGGAACGGTTACGCGGGGAAACAACAGCGTGGCTGTGAAACTTTCAGACGGCGGATATTGGAAGATGCAGTGGAATGCGCCCTCGGCCCCGGGACTGATGAACAACGTTATTCTGACCTTCGATGTGACGATGTATGCCAATGAGTGGTCGGGCAGCAACTGGACCAAGGTTGCCGATAAGATTGCATTTAACAGCAACAGCGGGTGGCAGGAGTGGACGACGGCCACAGCGGTGGATCGGCTGACGGGACTGCCGACCTCGACTGACTGGGGTCCCTGGGCGGGTGACGCCTTCAAGACGTATCGGCTGGAAATTCCCAGCTACAATGCCCTGGACTGGTTCCAGATTGTGATTTCCTTCCAGCAGAATCCTGTTGCCGGCGCCGGGAATTTCTATATTGACAATATTCAGCTGATTCCGGAGCCGACCACGATTGCTTTGCTGGGTCTGGGAGCCCTGCCGCTGCTTCGCAAGAGGCAATAAAGGCCGAAGGGAAAGAGGAATTGTTGATTGGGGTGGACGAAAGGGCCGCCGAAGGAAGCAGTCCGGCGGCCCTTTTTTGCCTGCGCAGATGCCCCCGGAGGGCCGGTGATGAAGTACGCGGGTTCTTGGTTTGTGGGTGTTGTTTTGTCGCTGCAGTCTATAAGCGGGGCGGAGTTTTCTCGGATTCCTTTTCATAATCAGAATCTGTTTCTGAATGGACTGAATCTGGCGTGGCATCATTTTGCCGACGATATCGGACCGAACCCGGCTACCCCGGATTTGGTTCATTTTGAGAGTGTGTTTTCGCAGCTGGAGTCCAGCGGGGCAAACTGTATGCGGCTGTGGCTGCATACCAACGGAGCCAATACACCGGCCTGGAACGGCTTTGCGGTGACGGGACCCGGCACGAATACCATTGCGGATTTGGAAGCGATTCTGGATTTGGCGTGGGAGCATCGGATTTCTCTGATGCTGTGTCTGTGGTCGTTTGATATGCTGCGGGAATCTTACGGGACGGCGATTACGGACCGGTCGATGGCGATTCTGACGGACCCGACATATCGGCAAACCTACATTGATAATGCGCTGATTCCGATGGTGTCGGCTCTGGCGGGGCATCCGGCGATTCTGGCGTGGGAGATTTTTAATGAGCCGGAGGGGATGAGCAATGAGTTCGGCTGGTCGGGGATTCGGCGGGTTCCGATGTCGGCGATTCAGGCCTTTGTCAATCGGTGTGCGGGGGCGATTCATCGGGCGGCGCCGGGAGTGCCGGTGACCAGCGGGTGCTGGGATATGCAGGCGGGGACGGATGTGGACGGGCATACCAATTATTATACGGATGCACGGCTGATTGCCGCCGGCGGGGATGCGGACGGGACGCTGGATTTTTACTGCATTCATTATTATGACTGGGCGGGAGCGGCTCATTCGCCGTTTCTGCATCCGGCTTCGTATTGGGGGCTGGATAAGCCGCTGGTGATTGCGGAGTTCTATCCAAACTGTACGTATTGTACGAATCAGTCCTATGAGACCCTTTATCAAAACGGCTATGCGGGGGCGCTGGCATGGTCGTGGACGGATACGGTTCCTCAAAGTCAAATGCTTGAACATATTCTGGCGGTTTCGTCGGCCCATCCGGAGGATATTCTGATTCGTCTGGAAGGGGACCCGCTGCCGCCGGTGTGCCGAATGGTCTGGCCCGCGGGGCCGATTCGAATCCCGGCGAATGTGAATCTGACTCTGGAGGCGGAGGCGGAGGATTCCGACGGCTCGATTGCGAAGGTGGAGTTCTATGAGGGAGCCACGAAATTAGGGGAGGATACCCAAAGCCCGTATCAGTTTACCTGGAGCAGTGTGCCGGAGGGAACCTATATCCTGACGGCTCGTGCGACAGACAGCGAGAATCTCAAAGGGACTTCGGAAGCGGTCCTTCTGCGGGCAGGGGGAAGTGTCGGGGTGCAGCCGCAGCGATATGAGGCCGAGGCGGCTGTTTATACAGGCACGATTGTTGTCCGCAATTCCTCCTCGGCCGGCGGCGGTCAGTATCTTCGTATGACGGACGATGGGACGATTACCTGGACGGTTCAGGTGCCTGCTCCAGGAACGTATCCGATGACCATTCGGTACAATCTTTATTATGGGACGCCGAAAACGCAGTATCTGCGGATTAACGGCGGTCCGCAGATGCTGCTGGTTTTTGATGATGCACAGACTCAAACCTGGCTGACGAAGACGGTAGAGGTCGGGCTGTCGGCAGGCAGTAATACGATTGCGATTGAGAAATTCTGGGGGTGGATGTATTTTGATTATATCGAGCTGACTTTGCCGACGCTTTGTGCGTATGGAGATTTGAACCTGGATTGTCAGGTGAATCTGGAGGATTTGGCGGTTTTGGCATCGGGATGGCTGAATCCCTATGAGATGTCGGAAGCGGCGGACCTGTCTTCCGACTGGTTGTTTTAACTGGAGTTTGAACGGAGAACCCATTCAAAAAGGCGGCCTATGAGAACAAAACTTACCGTATTGTGGTTCTTTTTCTGCTTCATTTCTCTGAATGCGATTGCAGCCAAACTTGTTGAGGTAAAAGTTGTCGACAAGGACTACCTGATGGTGTCCTTTATGGACGGGGAGGTAAAGTTTGTCGATGACGGGCTTGGAAGCACGGCCTATACCTCCGATCATAATACAGCCAATAATTATGTCGTTTCTTATGGTGCCGCATTGAATACAGCCAATGCCGTCTCCACAGGCAATTGGGTGATCAAGTCAGCTGCGGATGCCCGTTACGGGACTGGCGGGGTCAATCCGACCCGCTGCTGGCGGAAGTCAAAACTGAACGGTATGGCGGAGATGGACTGGAACACCGCAGCCAATGACTGGAATTATGAATATACGATGGAACATACTATTTATTTGAAGCTGCCGTATTCGATGCTGCCGGGAACCAGTTATACCGTTGAAATCAATCCCAATACAAATTCCGATGTGCTCAGCCGGACGGTCACGTTCGATATATTCAGCAGCCGTTCGGAGGCCGTGCATGTAAACCTGGTCGGGTATCTGGATGACAGTAGCGTCAAAGCGGTTGATTTGTATATCTGGATGGGAGATGGGGGAGCTCGTGATTATTCGTCTTTTGTCGGAAATAAGGTGTATATCTATAATGTAGACAGCGGGACTTCACAGGAAGTCGGGACTGTTGCCTTCTGGAAAAACAGCAGCACCAATGATGTCGGATGGTATAATTTAACGGCCTCCAATGTCTGGAAAGCTGATTTTACCGGATTTCAGATTCCCGGCACGTACCGGATTGCGATTGAAGGGGTCGGGTGCAGCGAGGATTTCCAGATCAAAAAAGATGTGTATTTTGAGCCGTTCCGGGTCAGTGTACTCGGCTTTTTTTATATGCGCATCGGTCAGGACAATCTCAACATGAGCCCGGTTCCCCGCCGGCCTCTTTATATTCCCAACGTTTCTCCGCCCAGTACGAGGGTGTATATCACGACGATGTCGCCTATTCATCCGAACTGGGGGACGTTTACCGGCGGGGATCCGTGGGACAATCCCAATGCCTGGGCGGCCTATGTCAAACCGGGCAGCCCCCAGAACAACAATGCCTACGGCGGCCACTCGGATGCCCTGGACTGGGACAGGCATCTGGGACATATCTCCATTATTTATGATATGCTTCTGCCGTATATTCTGACGGACGGCCGGTTAAATGATGACAATCTCGGCATAGCGGAAAGCGGCAACGGGATTCCGGACCTTCTGGATGAGGCCAGAAATGAAGTGGATTTCTGGCTGCGGCTCCGTGACGGAGATGGATACAGTTACGGACTGACCAATCCAAACGGGAGCAATATTCTGTACCAGGCGGGCAATACGCCGATTGCCGCCTGGGCGAACGCTGCCAATGCTTCGATGCTGGCGTATTGTTTTATGCTTGCCGGACTGAATGACCTGAAAGAGACGTATACCCAGGCGGCCGTTACCGCATACAATTATGCTTCGGCCCTGCCGGACCCGATGCTGAATGCCAGTGTGGATGCAGGGTATGCCGTTCTCCGGGGCAAGGACCTGAAGATGACGGCGGCGGTGTATCTGTACAATGTGACCGGAGATCCGGCTTATGAAGATGTGGTGAATGCTTTGAGTGAATCGACGACGAATACGTCGCCGGTCGCCAACTCGAGTTTCAATCAGCTTTGGGCTGTGGCCGGTTATTTAAAAACCAGACAGCCCGTTCGCTATCCGGCTCTTTACAGCCGAATGAAGGCGTCTCTGATTAATGAGGCCAAAAACGTAGAAGCCAACAACATCAGTTCTCGGCCTTCCCGCCGGGCTACGGAAAACTACAACTGCGGATACAATTCAGGATATTTCAAGACAATCCAGAATGTGCAGCGGTCTATAGCAGCCCATGCAGTTGCCGACACTTCTTCCGATAAAGAATTGTTTGAAAATGCCCTTGTATTGGAAGCGGACTGGGGGCTTGGGCGCAATTCTCTGAACATCATTTATATGACAACCGCTTCGACCAGTCTGGCCGGCAAACGGAGTATCGAAAACGCTTATACATCGGGTCGGGATGACGGAACACCCGGCCTGCATCCCGGCCATACTCCCTATTTGAATACTGACGACTGGTACAGCGGGATGATTATGGGAAGACCCAGCTGGATGACGGAGAAGTGTTATCCGGCTTATTCGAACTGGCCCAGAGCGGAAGGGTATTTCAATACAAGATATGTATGGGCTCATTCGGAATTTACCCCTCAGCAAACCATGCGGGGCAAAATGGCTCTCTATGCGTATTTGTATGGGTTGTACAAGACGAATTCCGTCCCGGGAGATTTTGAGCCGGACGGGGATGTGGATATTGCCGACCTGGTTATTCTGGCGGGGGAGTGGCTGCAGACGGAGAATCTGTCGGCTGATATTTATCCGGCCGGCGGGGACGGAGTGGTGGACTTTCAGGATTTTTCGGAGTTTGCCCGATATTGGGGCGATGAGTAAGTTAGAGTGAATGGGATTAAACAGCGGGAGAATCCGGTGATGAGGAAAGCAGCTTGGATTGGTTTGGCTGTCGGCTGGTTGGCAGCCATTGGGAACGGGGCAATCAGTGTGACATACACGGTCAATACGGAAAACGGGCGGGCGATGATCAGTCCCTATATTTACGGGGCCAATTTCGACCACGTAACCTGCGGGAATCTGACGGTTCGGCGGATGGGAGGCAACCGCACAACGGGGTATAACTGGGAAAATAATTTTTCCAATGCAGGCAGCGACTGGAATCACTCGAGCGACCGGTATATGTCCAGCTATCTGCCGTGGAATCAGCAGCTGATATCTGGCAAGGTCTATGCGGATTTTCGACAGGCGGATATCAATGCCGGGCGTGCATCGGTTCTGACGCTACAGATGGCCGGTTATGTGTCGGCGGATGACTGGGGGACGGTTACGGAAGCCCAAACGGCCCCCTCCTCCCGCTGGAAAGAGGTCGTCTATAAGAAAAATGCCCCGTTTTGTGTGCCGGCGGGAAGCCCGAATACGACGGACAACTATGTGTATATGGATGAATTTGTCAATTATCTGGTGACCACCTTCGGAAACGCCAACACTCCGACGGGGGTCAAGTTTTACTCGCTGGACAATGAGCCGGCCCTGTGGGCTTATACGCATCCGCGGATTCATCCGAACAAGGTGGGCTGTGCGGAGCTGATCAGCAGGAGTATAGCACTGGCGGCGGCGGTCAAGGATGTGGACCCGTATGCGCAGATTACCGGGCCGGTTCTGTATGGCTTTGCGGCGTTTTTGAGTTTGCAGGATGCGCCGGACTGGAACAGCGTCAAAGGAAGCTGTTCCTGGTTTATCGATTATTATCTGGCTCAGATGAAGGCAGCGGAACTGGCCGGCGGGCGGCGGCTGCTGGATGTGCTGGATGTGCACTGGTATCCGGAGGCACGGGATGACAATGATGTCCGGATTACCGATTTTGCGGCGACGGAGACAAACTACATCACGCGGATGCAGGCGCCGCGGACGCTGTGGGACAGCGGGTATATTGAAAACAGCTGGATTGGGCAATGGTTCAGCAGTTATCTGCCTTTGCTTCCGAAGATTTTCAATTCCATTCAGACGTATTATCCGGGAACAAAACTGGCCTTCACGGAATACAATTACGGCGGGGAAAACCATATTTCCGGCGGGATCGCTCAGGCGGATGTGCTGGGACTATTCGGAAAATACGGCGTTTATCTGGCGACGTACTGGGGCGGTAACGGAGTCTATACGAATGCGGCCTTTAATCTGTACCGAAATTATGACGGAAACGGCTCAACCTTCGGGGATGTAAAGGTAGCCGCTTCGATGTCAGACAAAGTCAACAGTTCCATTTATGCATCAATGTTTTCCGGAATCAACAACCGGCTTTGCCTGATTGTTTTGAACAAGCATTTGACGGAAGCCATCAGCGGCAGTTTTACAATTACCAGCCCCTGTCTTTATACATCCGGTCGTGTGTGGGCCTTTGACGGCTCCAGCGCCTCCATTACGGAGCGGACGCCCGTTTCGCCGATTGTCAATAATACATTTTCCTACAGCATTCCGCCCCTGACGGCCTGTCATTTTGTGCTTCAGTCTGAGCGGCCCTTGGCGGATTTGTCAGGGGATTGTCAAGTCGGGCTGGAGGATTTGGCTCTGTTCTGCGGACAGTGGCTTGCAGGGGGATTGGGGCCGGAAAGCAGCAGCGGCGATTTCAACCGGGACGGTGCGATTGACGGCGCCGATTGGGCTGTATTCTCTGATGAATGGCTTCGGTAAGCGGCTCTCTTAACGAGGGTCCTGCTTTTTATGACGGATAATGTGACCTTCCACGAGGTAGATGACATCTTCGGCGATGTTCGTGGCGTGGTCGGCGATGCGCTCCAAATGCCGTGAAACGGACAGAAGGTGCATCAGCGATTCCATCTGTTCCGGGCGTCGGCGGATTCGTTCCTGAATGTGCTCATACATCGATTTATGAAGGGCATCCACCTCATCATCGCTTTGGCAGACGCGATGGGCTGTGCTGCAGTCGAGATTGACCAGCGCATCGATGCTTTGACGGACCATCGCTTGGCTGTTTACCGCCATCCGTTCGAGGTCGGAGGGAATTTCAATCTGTTCATGGGCTGACAGGTATTCGGCACGTTCGGCGATATTCACGGCCAAGTCGCCGATGCGTTCCAGGTCGTTGTTGATTTTCAGGGCTGTGATGATATAACGCAGGTCGATAGCGACGGGCTGATACAGCGCCAGCATTTTCAGGCACTCTTCCTCAATATCAACTTCTTTGCGGTCAATCTCTGTGTCTCGGTCGATAACCTGTCGAGCCAGTGTTCCGTCCCAGGTTTCAACGGCCCTGACCGATTTCCAAAGATGCTCTTCGACCCGTGAGCACTGCTCCAGGAGCATTTGCTTGAGATGGTCGATTTCGCGTTTGAGATGAACGGACATGTCCGGATTCCTTTCGTTTATCCGAATCGGCCTGTAATGTAGTCTTCGGTTTCTTTTTTGGCGGGGTTGGTAAAGAGCACATCGGTTCGGCCGTATTCGATGAGTTTGCCGAGGCAGAAAAAGGCGGTGCGGTCGCTGACGCGTGCGGCCTGCTGCATGTTGTGGGTGACAATCACAATGGTATAGGTTCCTTTGAGAGCGGCAATCAGGTCTTCGATTCGGGCGGTCGCCAGCGGGTCAAGAGCGGAGCAGGGCTCGTCCATCAGGATGATTTTGGGTTTGTTGGCCAGGGTTCGGGCGATGCACAGCCGCTGCTGCTGTCCGCCGGAGAGGGCCAGGGCGGATTTGGACAAGTCGTCTTTGACCTCCTCCCAGAGGGCCGCATCCCGGAGGCATTGTTCGACGATTGCATCCAGTTCGGAGCGCCGCCGAATACCCTGCAGACGCGGGCCGTAGGCAACGTTGTCATAGATGCTTTTGGCGAAGGGATTTGGTTTCTGGAAAACCATCCCGACCTGCTGACGGAGGTTGACCAAATTGGTGTTTTTGTCATAGACATTCTGGCCGCCGACAGCCAGCAGGCCTTCCGCCCGAGTGTTTGGAATAAGGTCGTTCATTCGGTTAATGCAGCGGAGGAACGTGCTTTTGCCGCAGCCGCTGGGACCGATGATGGCGGTGACGGAACCGGCTTCAATATCCATTGTAATCTTTTCGACACCGATTTTGGAGCCGTAGTAAAAGCTGAAGTCTTTGGAGCGGATAATGACGCGTTCGGGCCGAATGGTTTGCTGGAGTTCCGGTTTCCTGTTCGGGTCGGCCAGACGGATAGGACCCGGCTGTCGGTCAGCAGTTTGTGAAGAAAGTCGTTCCATGTTCGGCCTCAGGAGTTGTTGTTTTTTCTGAATTTTATCCGAGGAAAGCAGCATTTTAAAGTCCTTGCAGTTTTTTGCTCATTCGCCATCGCAGGAGGACAGCCGCCAAATTCAGTAGCAAGACCAGCAGAATCAGCGTCATCACCATTCCGAATTGATTGTGGGGTACCTGCATCGCCAGCCGGTCGCCGACGGTAATGTCATAGCAGCCGTAGGAAAGGGCCCGGGTTGGCTGAAAGAGCCATTTGAGATGAAGGCCGATATCGGGGATCGGCCCCAGAGCGACGGCTCCGGCAAAGAGAATCGGAGCAGTTTCACCGGCGGCGCGGCTTAAACTGAGGATGATGCCGGTGAGAATTCCGGGTCCGGCGGCCGGCAGGGTAACCGTAAGAAACGTCCTGAATTTGCCCGCTCCCAGGGCCAGCGAGGCCTCTTTGTAGGACTGAGGAACAGCTCGGATGGCTTCTTCGGAGGCCCGGATTATCACGGGCAGCACCAGGAGAGCCAGGGTCATTGAGGCGGATAGAATGCTGGGGTTTCCGGCCAGCAGCACGAAAAAGGCCAAACCGAACAGGCCGTACACAATGCTGGGCACACCGGCCAGGGTGTTGATGCAGGTTCGAATAATCCGGGTTGTGATTCCGCCTGCGGCATATTCGACCAGATAGGCGGCCGACAGAACGCCCAGCGGAACGGCAAAACACATCGAAAGGACGGTCAGCAGAAGGGTGCCGAGGACTTCCGGACCGACGCCGCCGAAGTAGTGGCCCGCCGTGCTATCGTCCAGAAAATAACGCCAGTAAATCGTCGGACGGGGCTGAAGCATCGCGGCAAGATTTTGTTCCACCATCGAAAACAGAGGAGCCAGCTCTGTTTTTCCGAAAATTCCTTCTTCAGGGTCATCTCGACGGATTTGTTTGGGAATCAGCCGTTTGTCATCCTTACCGGATGGGACCCATTTCGTTTGATAAATTAGATATTGAAGATGTCTTTGAGCCACATCCCAGCGGGTGGCTCCGAAACGGTCCTGCGGCAGAGGCGGAATGGACTCGCCGGGCAGTGGACCGAACAGGTTCCGCATTTCTGTTTTGACAATATCCAGTTCCGCGGCGTATTCGGGCCGTCGGGACAGGTCAATTTCCTGAAGAATCTGCCGGTACTGTTTGGAAAGCGAAAAAACCACTTCAAATGGGCTGTTCTGAAAGCGGGGGTTGGTCTGCTGGGCATCGACGGTATCCAGCAGCGATTCCGCCTCCGCTTTGTCCGTTGTTTCCAGAGCCTGCAGAAAGGCATCGCGAATATCCTTGGCCTGCTCGCGGAGCCGGGCATACTCGTCATCCGAGACTTCCAGATAACGAAGATGGCGGCCGAGCTGCTGATAAGCGGAACGCACTTCCCGACTCAACAGAGCCGTATCGATCCCCCGGCTGAAATGCTCCAGCAGGGCCAGCGCCTCCTGGCGAGCCTGGTTTGTTTGTGCCGTTCGCCTTTCCAGGTCTTCCGCATGTCCCCGTTTGAACAGTTCTTTCTGCATTTTGTCGAATTCGACGGTCTTTCGGAAGAAGACTGCTTTGCTGCCTTTCCAGAGCATAGGAAGCAGAAAAATCATCAGAGTAGCAGCCAGAAACAGAACAGAACCGCTGCACAGGGCCGTAAAGAGCGTATTTTTTATTTGACGCCAGAGAGTCATCGCTTCGGCTTTTTCATTTGCATAATAAAATGTTCACTGAGCAGATTCAGACAGAATGTGAAAATCAGCAGAACCAGGCCGATGGCGAAAAGGGAATGGAAATGAGTTGTGCCTTGGGGTACTTCGCCCAGTTCGCCGGCTATGGTGGCAGTCATGGTGCGGACGGATTGCGACAAATCCCACCACGGAGAGGGAATCTGGGTGGCGTTGCCGGAGGCCATCCAGACAACCATTGTCTCCCCGACGGCACGCATCATTCCGAGGATTACGGCAGCCAGGATGCCGCTGTGAGCGGCAGGAATAACTATGCGAAGCATCGTTTCCGCTCGGGTCGCTCCCAGGGCATAGGAGGCCTCGCGAATTTCTCGCCCAACGGCGCTTAGAGCATCTTCCGCAACGCTGATGATAGTCGGCATGGCCATCACGGAAAGAATCAGGGATGCATTGAGTGCATTGGTGCCGGTCGGGAAACCAATATTTTTTTGGAGCCAAGGTGCGACGACCATGACGGCAAAAACGCCGTAAGCCACAGAAGGAATAGCAGCCAAAATCTCAATGAGCGGTTTGCAGATTTGACGGGTGCGGAAGGAGGCGATGTCGCTGAGAAACACAGCGGCCAGAAGACCGGTCGGTACGGCAATCAGCAGGGAGGTAATGGTGACATAAAAAGACCCGGCGATGATGGCCAGAATGCCGTATTCCGGATGGGCCTGGTGTTCCGGAAACCATCGGCGGCTGGTGAAAAATTCTGTGAGCCGCTCGAGGGGGGAAACTCTGCTTTCCGCAAAGAAGGGGGCTGCCTGGCGAATGACAAAAACAAATATCAGAAGAACGGCCGCTACGGAACAAAACGTAACGACGAACAGAAAAGATTTCACAAGCCACGACAGCAGGGTACTGCTTAGGTCGTCTCGAAATGTAAGACGCAGCGGCCGTGTGAATTGGACCGCTGCGTCGGATTGACTGCCTGCTGTTGTCATATTCAGAGAACCGAACAATCAAAATGAGAGGGTTAGTATTCCGTTACCGGGACAAAGCCCTTGGCTTCAATGATTTCCTGCCCTTTTTCCGTCAGATAAAAGGTGCAGAATGCGTGGATGATGGAACCGAGTTTGGGATAGCCGTTGGTGAAGAGAAACAGAGGCCGGCTGACCGGGTAAATCCCCTTGGCAATCGTAGAACGGGTCGGCATGACCCCGTCCACTTTCAAAGCTTTGACATAGCGATCGAGGAACCCGATGCCGACGTAGCCGATGGCTCCGGGCGTACTGCGGACGCGGGCATGGGCCTGCGGATTGGAATTGACGTACTCGACGTTGGCGGCCATCTTCTCATTGTGCATGACCATAGAGTGGAAGGATTCATAGGTGCCGCTGGAGGTATCGCGGCTGACGGGAACAATCGGCATATCCGGACCGCCCAGTTCCTTCCAATTGGTGATTTTGCCCATATAGATGTCGCGAATCTGTTCCGTGCGCAGTTCTGTAACGGGATTGGAGGGATGAACGACAACGCAGACTCCGTCCATGGCTATGACATGCGCTACGGGGAAAACCCCTTTCTCAACGGCCTGCTGGAATTCCTTGTCCTTCATAAATCGGCTCATCATGGCAATGTCACATCGGCCGTCAATCAGAGCAGCCGCCCCGTCGCCGCTGCCGGTTTTTTTGACGGTGATCGAAACGTCCGGATGGAGTTCTTTGAATACTTCTGCAAACGCGTCTCCGAGCGGACCTACGGTGGTGGAGCCGTCAATCTGAAGCGTTTTGCCCTCTGCGGCCAAGACTGGCTGAGCCGCCCATAGGGTCAGTCCGATGAAGAACAGAACTGTTTTTCCATGACGAACCATCATCTTTTTTCCCTTTCCATATTGTTTAAAAAGTAAACGTCCTGTAAAGCACACGTAGTACCTTACAGGACGTTTGTTAGCGTTTCGTTAGGAAACGGTTAGGAAGCAGTGAAAATCAGAATTTTACGATAAAATCAAACTGGACTCGCTTGTAATCCTCGTTGGGCTTTTGTGACAGTTTGTCGGCCAGATAGTAGCTGACGCCGAAAGACGTGTTTTTGGCGAGCATGTAGGTCCAGTTAAACTTGTGCCCTTTGACATTGGTGCCGCCGTCTGCAAAGTCGGAATCCGCAAACGCACCCAGCACGGCATCGGCTTCGAGGTCGCGATAGCTGTAGGTGAAATCCCATGTCCCCGGGTCTTTGGCCTTGTTAAAGGTCAAGCCGGCCAGCCAGCCGGTATCCTCTTTTACGCCGGAGGCCGTGTTGACGACATAGTCACCGAATGCGGCAAACGGATAGGTGCCCAGTTTAAAGGCATACTGCCCAAAAGCATTGAAGAGGTTATAATCATAGAGGTAGTTCGTGCCGTCATTGGAGTTGCCGGCGGCTCCGTTATCGATGACCTGGTCATTGATGGCCGGCAGATTGGTTCCTTCGACGTTGGAGTAGTCGTAGTAGGATACCCCTAACGTTGCCTTGGATTTATCCTCGAAGGTGTGGGCCAGGCCGACTTGTCCCCCGAACATCCGCTTGTCGGCGGAGCTGCCGTTTTCTTCGACATAGCCGGCAAAGGCATTGACAAACAGTTCATCCTTTTCCGTCCAGGGCTTGGTGTACTGGAGGGCGATACCTTCCGGATTGACATCGCCGTCCCAGATTAAATCACTCTTGCCGACGTAGAAAGGATTGTAGATTTTACCGGCGGCGATGGTCAGGCCTTCAACGGCTTTCGGCGTATACGACACATAGGCCCGGTCAACCCAGAGGTTTTTGCCGGCCCAATAGTCGCCGAGGGTCTGGTTGGCGGCGTTTGCAGCGGAACCAGGGATAATCGCATCATTTTCATCTTTGAGGAATTCAGAAGTGGCTACTCGAAAGTCGAAGAGATATTCCTCATTGATTTTGAACTGCACGCCGACGCGGGCGCGAATGCGGTGACGGTCGTCCTTGGGGTCAGACCTCCAATCCCGGTCGCGGCACTCATACCGATAGCGGAAATCCCCGTAGAGTTTGATTTTTTCTAGCCAGCTGAGCGTCTCGGGGATTTCAAAGCCGCCGCTTTCCTCTACTTTGGCAAGCTTTTGGGCCTGTTCTTTCTGGGCGGCCTCCATCTTGAGCAGGCGGTTGTTCATTTCGGCCAGCTGGTTGTACAGTTTTTCCTGTTCTTTTCGCAGTTCGCTGATTTCATCGGCCCAGGCGGTGCCGAAAAGCAGAACTGCAAAAACCGCCGTCCATGTCCATTTCCATTTTCCTGTCATAACTGTACCTCCACATAAAGGAATAGTTGCGTGTTCAAACCGCTTGAAGACACGCCTGATAGTTTTTGAAAGAAACGTCCGGTTCGTTTTCAAAGATGGCCGTTCTCGGATAAAAAATTATCGGCAAATTTCCTTTTTTTCTGAATTTTCTTGGGGGGAAAATACGGAGGGTTTGGTAAGAAAACGAATAGCTCTTTCTTAGAGTCCGAAAAAAGATGAAGCGTCGATGCTGCTGCAAAAACAAGAACAGCGGAAAACCCCAAAAAGAATTATTGGGTTGAGGGGAGTATAATGAAAAAAGTGCTTCCTTTGCCTACCGTGCTTTCCACTCGGACAGAGCCGCCGTGTGCCTGGACAATGTGTTTGACAATAGCCAATCCGAGGCCTGTTCCGCCTAAGGAGCGGCTGCGGGCTTTATCTGCCCGGTAGAAACGCTCAAAGAGCCGCGGCAGGTGTTCTTTGGCGATTCCGCAGCCCTGGTCCTGCACTTCGATGCAGATTGTTTGTTTTTCGGCAAAGGCGCGGATAAAGACGGAGGAGTTCTCTTCGCTGTATTTCACAGCATTATCAATCAGGTTGACAAGGGCCTGGATGAAGAGAGAGGTATTTACATTTGCCGTTAAATCCGGCCGGCAGTCGATTTGCAGGGCGATTTTTTTGCGTTCCGCCTGGTGCCGGCAGCACTCCGCAGCTTCCTTCAGCAGGGGCAAAATCGCGGTTATCTGCATAGAAATTGAGGATTTGTCCGCCTGCTGTTCGATATCAGAAAGCGTCAGAAGATCTTCAATGATGGAGTTCAGCCGTTCTGTCTGGCGCCGCATGATTTCAAGAAAACGCTGAAGGTCTTCCGGATTGTCTTTGGCCCCGTCAAGCAGCGTTTCAATGAAGCCCTTAATACTGGTAACGGGGGTTTTCAGCTCGTGAGAGACGTTGGCGACAAAGTCGGTTTTGACCCGCTGGGCTTTGTAGATGTCCGTAATATCGTTAAGAACAAACAGGGTTCCAAATCGCTTTCCGGCACGGTCTTTCAGGACGCTGCTGCGAACCTGGATGGAACGGGATTGGTCCGTTTCATAAACCGTCAGATGTTCCTCGAGCGAGTCAGTACTGGAAAGGGCCTTTTGGACAAAGTCGTGGAACTGTGTATGGCGGATGATTTCGGCTACCGTGCGTCCGACCGGCTCTGCAGTGGAGATTTGGAGAAGACGGCAGGCCGCATTGTTAATACTGATACAGCGGTTTTGTGTATCGATTGCCAGGACTCCTTCACTCATGCTGGTTAAAACGGCCTGCTGTTCGTTTCGCTGGGCCGTAATAAGATCCAGACGCCGAATCAGCTCTTCGGCCATTTTGTTCATCGCTTTGGCTAAAGAGGCAAACTCCCGTGTTGATGCCAACGGGAGGCGGACGTTCAAATCTCCTTCGGCCAGCTGTTTGGCGGCGGCCTCCATTTTCTTCAGCGGTCTGGTCAGGTGCCAGCAGACAAACCAGAGCAGCACGGCAAGCAGTACAGAGGCCGGAATGCCCGCCAGAAGCATCTTGCGGCGAAGATGGACAAGCATTTGATCGATTTGGTGAATGGAAGCGGCCGTCCGTATGAAAAAGACGAGTTGGTTATTCGGAGCATAGGGAACGGCTGCATACAAAAAGCGTTCACGGAGAGTGCTGCTTGAACGGATGTCAAATCCGGTCTGTCCGCGGAGGGCCTGCTGAATTTCCGGCCTGGAAAGGTGGTTTTCCATAGAGGCGGGGTCTTTGTCGGATTCTCCCCAAACTTTGCCGTCAGGGCTGATAATGGTGATTCGGGTTGAGGTCTGATGACCGAGTGTTTTGCAAAGGCGGTCAATGGCAGGCGGATCGAGCGGTTCTTTTGCAAACGGGGCGAGCATGGACTGCACAAAAGCCGCCCGAATCAGCAATTCACTTTTCTTTTCTTCAAGCAGTTTTTTGGTGAGGATATCCGAGAGCAGCCCGTAGAGAACAACCAGAAAAAGCAGCAGAAGGACAAGAACTGCCGGATAGATTTGCCAAAGTAGAGGTCGCCGTTTGGCCATAAAAAGTGCTCAGTCTTCCTCACGAAAGCGGTATCCGACTCCCCGAACGGTCTCAATCAGGTCGCCGGCTTTTCCGAGTTTTTTTCGAAGGCCGACAATTTGAACATCAACCGAACGGTCTGTAACAGGATAATCTGGGCCGTGTACCGCATCGACAATCTGATAGCGTGTGAAAACCCAGCCGGGACGAGCAGCAAGAAAGTGAAGCATCTTAAATTCTGTAGAGGTCAGCTCCACTTCTTTGCCGTTTACAAAGGTTCGATGTCGGCCCGGATCAATCTCAATATTGTGTATCCTGATTGTTGCATTCTCACCTGGCGGCGGAGCTTCTGCTCGACGAAGCACAGCTTTGATGCGGGCCAAGAGAACTTGCGGGCTAAACGGCTTGGTGATATAGTCATCCGCTCCTGCCTCCAACCCGGCCACTATGTCCGATTCTGTTCCTTTTGCGGTCAAAATGATGACGGGAATCTTTGACAGGGTGCTGCTGCTCTTGAGACTTCGACAAACTTGAAGTCCATCAATGCGGGGGAGCATTAAATCAAGCAATACAAGGTCCGGTTTGTATGTATCTGCTTTCGTTAACGCAGTTTTCCCATCTAATGCAGATTCGCAAAGAAAACCGTTTTTCCGGAGATTGTATTGAATCAATTCCTGAACATCTTCTTCATCTTCTACAATCAAAATCTTTTTGGGAACCATTTTGTTTCCTCGATATTAGGTTTTTTTTATGTCCCCATTTTCTTTCAAATTGTTGGATTATGATTAAGAAGATGTTAGAAAGCTGTTTGGAAAGCGCTTATTTCTTTTTGTATGTTTCTTTCGGGTCGTAGACCTTTTGAGCTACAAACTCGAGCTGGTCAGAGGTTCCTTTTTTTAAAGCCCGATAAAAACAGGATTGATAGCCGACATGGCATTGTCCCTGATTCACCTCCACTTTTAATAGAAGACAATCTTGGTCGCAATCAGTTAGAATTTGGACGACTTTTTGAACATGACCGCTTTCTTCTCCTTTTTTCCAGAGTTTTTTTCTGGAGCGACTGTAATAAACGGCATTTCCGGTCTTGATAGTCAGCTTAAGGGCCTCTTCATTCATGTAGGCAACCATCAAAATCTGGCCGGTCCGGGCATCTTGGGCTATCGCTGTGATCAGGCCGTTTGCATCGAAACGAGGGATGAATTGGAGACCTTCTTCCAGTTGAATGTCTGCTGCCACGGGGTTTATTCCTTTCCTAAAGACAAAAGGTTTTTTCTGAACGTCTTGTTGTTGTTTGTTTTACCGGTTATGATAAGCAAAAACAAGCATTTATCAGGAAGATTCATTGCCGGAAGAAAGGAAACAAAAGGTACGAAAGCGGTTTCATTTATTCCTTCGGCTCTGTGTGGTCGCAGTCGCCTGTTTTTTGATTTTTAAAAATCTGGATTATCAACAGTTTATTTCATCCTTCAGGCATTTAAGAGGGTGGGTGATTTGTACTGCGGCAGCCGCTAAGATTCTTACAGAGGCAGGGATGGCTTTCCGTTGGTGGATTCTTCTTCGGGCTTTGGGAATTGCGATTCCGCTTCGGTCGGCGGTGCGGCTTCATTTTCATGGACTTTTTTTCAGCGGTTTTCTGCCGAGTTCCACAGGCGGAGATTTTGTCCGGGCCTGGTATGTCACCCGTCACACGGATAAACGAGGGTTGTCTGCACTGAGTGTTTTTGCAGACCGATTTACCGGTTTGTTTTCCACTTTTCTGATTGCCGCAGTCTCCTTCATTGTCTTTTTTAGGGGCCGGTCTTTTTTGGGTGGGAGAAGAGAAGAACTTTCATGGAAAGTAAGCTCTCATCAAATATGGATTTATGTTCTTCTTGCCGTTTTGGTGCTTTTGTTGGTTTTTTCTTTATTTAGCCGGAGGACGAGGGACCGATTTACTCAGTTTTTCAAGTTTCTAAAAAAAATAGGGGGGAAATTATTCCTTTATACCAGAGAGATTATCTCTGTTTATTTCAAAAAGTGGTGGCTCTTTCCTCTTATGGTTTTTATTACGGTTCTTTTTCAAAGTCTGACTTTTGTAAGTTTTTGGCTGATTGGGATGGATTTAGGAGTCAGCGGGCAGTTGAAGCATTATTTTGTCTTTTTCCCGCTGGTATGGGTAATCGGGGTTATTCCTGTGAGCATTGCGGGTCTGGGCATTCTGGAAGGAGGGGTTGTTCTGCTTTTTGTGAACTCCGCAGGGGCCAGTGCGGAGTCGGCCGCGGCATTGGCCGTTTGCCAGAGAGCTCTGTTTTTATTCGGGTCGATTCCCGGGGTTTTTATCCATTTAAAAGCAGACTATTTGCCTAAGACGAAAGAACATATTTTTTATTGACGTACCGGAATAGTTTGGATACATTCAGCCCATTGCGAGACAAAGAGTTGCGAGTCCTTTGGACCTTCGAGCGTCATTGGACCTGTTGTTCAGGAAAACCCTGTCGGACGAAGTGGGGCAGGGAAGCAGAACGAAAACTGTCACGGCCGTCGTGATTGTTATAAACTTTTCGGCCCGACCCGGGATGGTTAGGGTAGAAACCGGACATGCAGGCATTGCGAAACTTCAGGACCTATTTTTTCAGGGGGATGGCGGCTTTGCTGCCGACAATCCTGACCATTTGGATTTTTGTCCAGTGTTATATCTTTATCCAGGACAAAATCAGTATTTATGTCAATAAGGCATTGGTATGGGTTCTTTTGCATCTGAATCCGGAATGGGAAAGGGAGTTCCTGGAATCCTTCTGGGTGTACGGCCCGGGCAAAATCTCCGGTTTTATTATTACCATTATTGGGGTGGTTATTCTCGGGGCCTTTCTTGCCAGTATGGCCGGCCGAACGCTGTGGCATTTTTTTGAAAAGATTTTTTTCAAAATCCCTCTGATTAAGCAGGTTTATCCGTATATCAAACAGGTGACCGATTTCTTTCTGATTCGCAAAGAGCTGTCTTTCAACCGAGTCGTTGCTGTGGAATATCCTCGCAAGGGTATCTGGTCGCTGGGGCTTGTGACGGGACAGGGGCTTCAGGGGTTGACTCGGAACAATCCGAGAGGGTATCTGACGGTGTTTGTCCCCTCCTCTCCGACTCCGTTCACCGGATATGTAGTTACGGTGCCGAGGGAAGACGTAATCGAGATTGATTTGACGATAGAGGAAGCCCTTCGATTTGTGATCAGCGGCGGTGTGATTACGCCTACAGAACATCGGGCATTTCAGCAGGCCCTGCAGGAAGAACGTGAAAAACAGGCGGTACCATAATGGAAACTTTTTATGGATAAGGGGATGTCGATGCTTTTTACGATTACCGGACGACATATTGAAATTACCGATGCCATTCGAGAGCATGCGAAGAAACGCGCGGATAAACTGCCGCGGTTTCACAGCAATATCGCCCGTGTAGAAGTGCTTGTTGAGGAGGGAGAAGGTCCGAATTATACAGTTGAAGTTATTGCCCATGTGGAACATGAGGCCCTGATCGCGGCCAAAGAGATGCGGCCGGAGCTGTATACGGCTCTGGATGCGGCGTTTGATAAGATGGTTCGTCAACTGAAAAAGAAAAAAGAAAAACAGCGTGATAATAAACGAAGCGGAATCTCCGAACCGGAGCCGTTTGGCAAGCCGGAGCGTGAAGATGTGGCGTAAAACGTTCGCCGATCGGCAGAATCAAGTACCTGTCCGGATGCCGGAGAAGCCTTTTGGTTAAGGAGTCAATATGAAATTGTCAGACATTGTGTGTTTTTCGGCGATTGTCCCGGAGTTGGAGGCCAAGGACCGCAATGGGGCAATCCGGGAACTTGTGGGACTTCTTCATCAGAGCGGCTGTCTGGGGCGCAATGACCCGGAAAAATTGACCCGGGCCATTATTCAGCGGGAAAATGAAGCCAGCACCGGTATGGGCAAGGGTGTGGCTCTTCCGCATATCAAAGCGGACGGGATTGCGGAACCGGTAGCGGCCGTCGGACGCAGCAGTCATGGAATTGACTTTCGGTCGCTGGATAAGCAGCCGGTTTATACAGTTCTTCTGCTGGTCAGTCCCAAGGACAATCCCGATAAGCATCTTCAGGCGATGGAGATTCTCTTCCGAAATCTGAACCAGGATGATTTTCGCCGATTTCTTCGTCAGGCGCAGACGGTGGAGGAGATTACGGAAGTGATTCGAGATGCAAGTTGATCCGAGCATTTAGACAGTTGGTCGAAGCGAAGACAAGATATTCCGAAAGAGGCGAATGTGCTGTGAGTGAACCGGTTGCGGAAATTGAGGTGGAGATTCAAAATGAGGAAGGTCTGCATTTGCGGCCTGCGGTTCAGTTTGTCGATGTAGCCAGCCGGTTTCGCTCCGCCATTACGGTTTCTCACGGTTCGGTCCAGGCGGATGCCAAAAGTGTGATGGAAATGACGCTTTTGGCGGCCGCATGCGGCAGTCGTCTGAAAATACGGGCTGTCGGACCGGATGCTTCGGAGGTGATTGCGGCTCTGGGAGAACTGGTGGCCAAGAATTTTCCTCCAACGTCCAAACCAGCGGAAGCCAAGAAGGAAGGATAACCTGCCGAAATGGAACTGCGAAAAGGAATAGCCGTTTCACCGGGCATTGCGATTGCCCGGGCGATGGTGATTGATTCGAAGGATTACCGAATTCCCCGTCGCTCGATTATGGCCTCTCAGCGAGCCGGGGAAATTAAGCGGGTTCGGCGTGCGTTTGCGGATGCCATTCGGGAGCTGGACCAGATTGAAACGGCGAAACGGATTGAAGAGGGGGCGATTCGGGATATTTTTGCGGTGCATATGCGTTTCCTTCGGGATAAGCGGTTTCTTAAGCGGGTTACGGATTACATTGAGAAGGAGCTGGTGACGGCGGAGTATGCCGTTTCGACGATTCTGCGGGAGATTGCCTCGCACTTTGAGAAGGTTGACGATGTGTACATCAGCGAGCGTGCGGCGGATATTTATGATATTGAACGCCGTTTGCTGACGCATCTGCTGGGCAAGGTGGCTGAAGAAGTGGAGCATCTGCGGGAAGAGGTGGTTATTGTAGCCCATGACCTGGCACCGACCCAGACGGCCAGTTTCAACAAAACTTTTGTGAAGGGGTTTGCGACAGAGCGAGGGGGACGGACCAGTCATACGGCGATCATCGCTCGTTCGCTTGGAATTCCGGCCGTGGTGGCTCTGGAGGATTTGATGAGCTGCGTGACGGCTCAGAGCACGGTGATTATTGACGGCAATCGGGGAGTGGTGGTCATTGACCCGGATGAGGCCACGCTGGAGGAGTATCGAGCCCATGCCCGGCGTTTCACGGAGTTTGAGCATGAACTGGACGGTTTTCGGGATATTCCGGCGGTTACGCGGGACGGTGTGCCGATTACCCTGCTGGGCAATGTCGAGTTTCCGGATGAAGCGGAGGTAGTCCTGCAGAAGGGCGGTCAGGGCATCGGGCTGTATCGGACGGAATTTTTGTATCTGTACGGCGGTACCGAGCCCACGGAGGATGACCATTATCATGCGTATTCGGAAGTGGCTCGACTGATGAACGGCAAGCCCATTGTCATCCGGACGATGGATCTGGGGGCGGACAAGGTGCCGCATACCAACCGCCATCCGCAGGAGGCCAATCCGGTGCTGGGGCTTCGGTCGATTCGGTACTGTCTGCAGAACCTGCCCCTGTTTAAAACTCAGCTGCGTGCGATTCTTCGTGCTTCAACGCTGGGGGATGTGCGGGTGATGTTTCCGCTGATAACAACGATGCAGGAGCTGTGCCAGGCGAAGATGATTCTGCGGGATGTGATGGAGGATTTGGATGAGTACGGCGTTCCGTACAATGCGCAGATGCCGGTGGGAATTATGATAGAAACGCCCAGTTCGGCCCTGACGGCGGGGCTCCTGGCTACGGAGAGTGATTTTTTCAGTATCGGCACCAATGATTTGATTCAGTACACGTTGGCGGTGGACCGGGGCAATGAGCATGTTTCCACAATGTACTCGGCGGCGGAACCGGCGGTGCTGTATCTGATTCGCAGTGTGATTCACGATGCCAACAAAGCCGGCATCGGGCTGAGTGTCTGCGGAGAAATGGCTTCGGAACCGGAGTTTGTGATGCTTCTGTTGGGGATGGGGGTTCGAACGCTGTCGATGGCTCCCCCGCTGATTCCGGAGGTCAAAAAGATTGTCTGTTCGGTTACCATTGAGGAGTGCAATCTGCTGGCCCGAAAAGTGGCGACCTTGGATTCGCAGCGTCAAATTAAAAATCTGCTTCGAGATGCGGCCGGCCGGATTCTGCCGGTGGAATATTGAGGCGGACTGCGGAGGCGGATTCAAATGACCCAGCGGACGGCAATGGTGATTGTGTTTGACATTCGGGGGGACTTGTGTGTTCTTTCTCATCGTGAAACAATGACGATGTGGGCTCGAGCTCTGGCCCGCTCGGGACTTCCGGTCTCCTACAGTGCCGGTTTTAATCCGCATCCGCGTCTGTCGCTTCCCCTGCCGCGTGCGGTGGGGGTAGAGGGCGAAGGAGAAGTGCTTTGGGTTCAATTGGAAAGAGTATGCTCTCCGTCTGAAGCGGAAGGGCTGGCTCAGATGCTGCCGGCGGGCTGCGCAATCAGGGAGATTGAGGTTCCGGCAGGACCAAGTCCTCGGCGGGCGGTGCGGGCGGATTATGTTTTTGAGCGGGCGCTGGGGATTTCTGCGGATTTCTGGCTCGAGCGGCTGCACAGAGCTCATCAGCAGCTTTTGTCGGGCGAACCAATTCTGCGGAAAAGGCAGACGCCCCGAAAGCAAAACAAGACGCTGGATTTTCATTCGTATCTGGAGGGGATCAGCGGAGATTCCGAGCAGATTCGGCTGAGCTGCCGGATTGCACCGGAAGGGACGCTTCGCGTTGAGGAAATGCTGGATTGGCTGGGACTAAAGCGGGAAGACCTTTCGGGATCGCCGCGAAGGAACAATGTAGTCTGGATAAGCAATTAAGCAGCGGGGTTTGTGAAGATGGCACGTGAAATGCTGGTGAATGTTTCAGAGGGAGAGGAATGCCGAATCGCTGTTGTGGACGACGGTGTGCTGGAGGAACTGTATATTGAACGGGCGAATGTAGCCAGCACGGTCGGCAATATTTATAAGGGCCGCATTGTCAATATTGAGGCGGGGATTCAGGCGGCATTTGTAGATTTTGGGCAGCCCAAGAGCGGCTTTCTGCACATCAGCGACCTGCATCCGCGGTATTTTCCGGAAGGACAGGACAAAGAGGAGGAAAAAATCGGCCGGCGGCAGTCAGTGACCCAGCGTCCACTGATTCAGAAATGCCTGAAGAAGGGGATGGAAATTGTCGTTCAGGTGATTAAGGAGGGAATCAACACCAAGGGGCCCACGCTGAGCACCTATATTTCCCTGCCGGGGCGGTATGCTGTTTTGATGCCCTGGATGAATCAGGTGGGGGTTTCGCAGAAGATTGAGGATGAGGCGGAGCGCAAACGGCTTCGGGAGCTGGCCTCGACCCTCAAGCTGCCCAAGCAGTCGGGACTGATTATCCGCACGGCCGCGCAGATGGCGACCAAGCGGGAGCTGCAGAACGACGTGTCGTATCTGTCCCGGTTGTGGAATGCGATTCTCAAACGCAGCGAAACGGAAAAGGCGCCGGCGCTGATTTATCAGGAGTCGGATTTGGTGATCCGGACGGTGCGGGATATTTTCGACAGCCGCATCAGCAAGATTTACTGCGACAGTGAGGCCATCACCCAGAAGATTAAGGATTTTCTGGGCATTGTGCAGCCGCGGATGTGCAATCGTGTGGTTTATTATGACGGGAAAGTGCCCCTGTTCAGCCGATTCCGGATTGAGCAGGAGATTGAAAAGATTCAGTCTCCGTATGTGCCGCTCAAAAGCGGCGGTTCGCTGGTGATTGAGCAGACCGAGGCGCTGGTGGCGATTGATGTCAACAGCGGCAAGTACCGCAAGCAGGATAACGCCGAGCAGACGGCCCTGAAAATTAATCTGGAAGCAGCCAAGGAAATTGTCCGTCAGCTCAAACTGCGGGATTTGGGCGGACTGATTGTCTGTGATTTTATCGATATGCGGGATGGAAAGAATCGCCGGGAGGTGGAACGGGTTTTTCGGGAGGCGCTTAAGAGCGACCGGGCTCGTTCGCGTGCCCTGAAGATGAGTCAGTTCGGTCTGATTGAGCTGACGCGGCAGCGCATTCGTCCGTCGCTTCAGCTGAGTACCTATCAGAAATGTCCGCATTGTCAGGGGCGGGGGATGGTGAAAAGCTATGAATCGCAGGCGATTGAGCTGATTCGTCTGCTGCAGACCGCGGCGGCCCGCAAAGAGATTCAGAAGATTGAGCTGCGCGTCCAGCCGGAGGTGGCGGACTTTCTTCAGAATCAGAAACGGTCGGTCCTGGTGCGTCTGGAAAGCGAAAACGAAAAGGAAATTGCGGTCCATGCAGACTGGAAAGCAGATGGACAGACTCCGAAAATCATCTGCTATGATGCGCGAGGCAATGAGGTGAAGATTTGAATCGGAATGGTACAAAATCAAAAGATTGTTCATCCATAAAGCCGGATTTGGCCTATGCCAGACGGGTGATTGAAGCGGAAGCGGCCGGAATCGCCGGCTTGGTTTGTTTGGTTGAATCGGCGGCTTTTGCCCAGGCCGTGCGGCGGATTTATGACTGCCGCGGTTCGGTTATCGTGACGGGGGTCGGCAAGGCCGGCCAGATCGGTCAGAAAATCAGCGGCACACTGGCGTCGACGGGGACACCGAGCCATTTTCTGCATCCGACGGAGGCGCTGCACGGCGACCTGGGCCGAGTCGGGCCGGAGGATGTAGTCCTGGCGCTCAGCCACAGCGGGCGAAGCGATGAAATTCTGCGGCTGGTGGAGCCGCTCAAACAGCGGGAGATTCCCCTGATAAGCATTGTGGGAGATGGGCAGTCCCCGTTGGCCCGCTACAGCGATTTGGTGTTGTGTATGGGCGTTCAGGAAGAGGCCTGTCCCCACGGGCTGGCGCCGAGTGTTTCGACGACTTGCATGCTGGCCCTCGGAGATGCCCTGGCCCTGACGGTGATGAAGGCGAGGAATTTTACGATTGAGGATTATGCACGCTTTCATCCGGGCGGGGCGCTGGGGGCCCGGCTGATTA
This sequence comes from Planctomycetota bacterium, assembly GCA_029552545.1. GTDB lineage: Bacteria > Planctomycetota > Phycisphaerae > Sedimentisphaerales > Anaerohalosphaeraceae > JAHDQI01. Next base: position 74,528 of record JAKPDO010000037.1, on the reverse strand, counting down.
CCGTGGGCCAGTCGATGTGGTTTAAGCGGGGCGAGACCCTGCCGCTGGCCCTCGAGACGGATACTGTGGAAGAAATGCTGAACAAAACGGCCTCGCTGAAACGCCGGGGGGCGGTGATGATTGTGGACGGAGACGGCAAGCTGAAGGGGATTATTACGGACGGGGACCTTCGGCGTGCGATGACGCGGTTTGGCGCGGCGGTCTTTGCACGCAGGACGGCGGATTTGATGACATCGCCCTGCAAGCGGGTGACGGAAGAGACGCTGGCGGCGGAGGCAATGGCGATTTTCCATAAATATCGAATTGACGAGCTGCCGGTGGTGGATGCGCAGGAGCGGCCGGTGGGATTAATAGATGTACAGGATATTGTGAGTTTGAAAATTGTTCAGTAAGGATTGAGATGGCGGCCAAAGCCCGAGTGAATCTGAATCGAATTCGTATGCTGCTTCTGGATGTGGACGGGGTCCTGACGGATGGGGGGCTTCTGATTCATCCGGACGGCTCCGAGAGCAAATGGTTTAACGTCTATGACGGGCACCGAATCCGAATGTGGCAGCGGGCGGGACTGCTGTGCGGTTTGCTGAGCGGTCGTCAGTCGGAGGCGACAGCCCGCCGGGCCGAGCAGCTTCAGATTTCGTTGGTTTTGCAGGGCTGCGGGGAAAAACTGCCTGCGTTTGAACAGATGCTGGCGGAAATGCGGCTGGAAGCGGATGAAGTGGCCTATGTGGGGGATGATTTGATGGATTTGCCGATTCTGCGGCGGGTCGGATTTGCCGTGGCGGTGGCCAATGCACCGGAGGAAGTACGGCGGCATGCGGATTATGTGACGCTTCGGGACGGAGGAAAAGGAGCTGTGGCGGAGGTGATTGAATATTTGCTGCGCATCACCGGCCGCTGGGAAGAACTTTTGAAGCAGTATCAGGTATAACAGATGACCGGTCGAAAATGGATCAGAAGATTCGGATTAGCGGCTGCGGGCGGGGCGGCGGCCGCCCTTGTGTTTTGGTTTTTTTGCCGGCTGAGCCCTTCGGCTCCGATTCCCAGCCCGGAACCGGTTCCGGTATCGGTACCTGATTTGCCGAAGCGGTCCGCTTCCGAGAGCTCGCCGATTGCCGAAACGTCGGTGGAGCTGGTGGAAAACAGCCGCTGGGTGCGTCGGGACCCTCAAACCAAACGGGTGATTGAAATCGGCGGTTTTTCAAAACTGCTCACACCTCCGGAGGGGGCTTCGTACTGGATTGTCGAATCGCCGTATCTGATCCGTTACGAAGACCGTTTTGTTTGCCGAATTGACGCCCGGCGCGGCCGGATTCAGATGGAGCCGGGCGGTCAGGTGCCGTCCAATGTGGAACTTCGGGAGCAGGTGACGCTGGAAATTCGCCGGCCGGGGGCCGATGAGGATGAATCCGCAACCCGGATTTTCCTGGAGGATTTAACCTACAACAGCGAACGGTCAGAGTTCTTTACCGAAGGGCCGGTTCGGGTGGTTTCCCAGGAGGCGGACTTAAAGGGCAAAGGGTTGATGCTCATTTACAACCCGCGGTTGAGCCGGTTGGAATATCTGGAAGTGCGGAATCTGGATTATCTGCTGATCAAAGAGGCGGCAGGACTGGGGACCGGCAGCACCGCAGGAAATTCAGACAATCAGGAATCCGGTACTGCCCCGGCGTCTGCCAATGGGCCTCAGGTTGATAAACCTCAGGCCAGGCCGGCGGATTCTGAACCGCTTTATTATCAATGCAGTCTTCGAGAGGATGTTGTGGTTCAGTACGGTACGCGGCTGGTGGTGGCCGGCGCTGACCAGGTGAACATCCGACAGATTCTCTGGCAGAACGGTTCCGATAGACCGGAACGGATGGCTTCGGAAAATCCCGAGTCAATGGGACAGCCGGTAAAAACTCCAACGGCTGCGACCGAGCGGAAACAACAGGGTACCTTGGCCGACGAACCAGCGGCAGAGCCGTTAAAGCCGGCGGAGAATGAGGTTTTGATTACCTGTCGGGGCGGGATTGTGATTCAGGTTGCTCCGGAGGAAGAGTCGGCGGAGAAAGAAAAACATGTGTCCACCGTGGAGATGATTGGGCAGCTTCAGATTGAACGGCTGGGTGATGATTCCAAAACGAGGATTCCGCTGGCGGCTTGTTCGGCCTTGCGGTATGTGCTGGCCGAGGATGTTCTGGAGTTGTTTTCGGATTCAGGAGAAAAGCCGATTTGGCTGTATCTGGACCGTTCCGGAGACAAGATTCGAACGCTGGGCCGCGTTTTCTGGGACCGCCGGAATCACCTGGCACGTGTGGACGGGCCCGGCCAGGTTTTTCTCGATGGCGATGCGGAGAAGACCGGCGAGGGACGCCGGGAGGTTCTTTTCCAGGGGCCGATGGATTTGGAGTTTGCGCAGCTGCCTTCCGATTCTCTGTTGTCGCTGAAGACGGCAAATCTGGCGGGGGGTGTGGAGGCCGTGTGGGAAAAGGAAGGGATACGCAGCCGTTCCCGTCAGGCCTTTCTGGTTTTTGAACCTCGCACGAGCAAACCGCAGGTGCTGGACTTGAGCGGGGATGTCCAGTTTGAGACTCGTTCGGACGGGCGGTCTTCCCGGGTGGAAGCCAATCGGACGGTCTTTCATTTTGATTCATCAGGACAGGTCAAGACGGCGAGTCTGAACGGGCGTGTGCGGATGGTTTCTGAAGAGCAGACAGTCGAATCCGATTCGGCGGACATTGCATTTGAGCAGACGCAGGAGGGCCGGCTTGTTCCTGCACAGGTTCTTCTGAAAGGCCGTTCCCAGATTCAAAGCCGGTCGGGAGAATCTCTTCCGCCGGCACGGTTTGAAGCCCTTCGGATTGATTATGATTACCTCCGGGGTACAGCCGTTGCCGCAGGCCCTGTGCTTTTTGTCTTCTATACGCCGGCGGATTCGACGGTTTCCTTTTTGACGGAGCCGATCCCCGTGGAGATTACCGCAGAGGATTCTGCAGAGTTTTTAACCGATGGACGGGGGACGATTGAACAGGTAGTTTTTCGGGGCAAAGTGTCGGCCCAATGGAAGGCCAAGACGGAACGGGAAGAGATGATACGGCGTTTTTACGGTGATCGTCTGACAGTGGACCTGGACCGGAATTCGCAGACGGGTCAGCGGATACGCCGTGTGACGATGCAGGACAAGCAGGTTTTGTTTGAATCGCTTCATTTTGCGGACCGCAAAAAAGTCAATCATCTGCGCCTGACGTGTCGGCAGTTTGACTATTTGGGGGATGAAAACAGGATTGTGGCGGTCGGCCCCGGGAAGATGGAGCTGAATAACCAGCAGGTGCCGGCATCGGCGGAATCCGGCGGGCAGGCCTTCAGTCTTCAGCGGCCCTGTTTTGCATATATGGAAGGGTTTGACCGGCTCAGCTGGCGTGTATCCGCCAATGAGTTTTCCGGCGAGGGTACGGAGGGGATTTATCTGAATTACTGGCCGTTTGAGAACGGTCAGCTGGCGGATCAGATTATTGTTCAGTGTGTACGGGTGCAAGCCGGTTTTTCGAACAAAGGCGGCGGGAAAAATGAACTGGACTTTCTGCGGGCGGATGGGGGGGTGGAATACCGGGAGCAAAAACAGGACGGACGGTATCTGCAGGGAGATGTTCTGACCTATGAAAAACAAAACGGCTGGGTAGTGATTGAAGGCAGTCCGGAACGTCCGTGCAAGGTGAACGGGGTGAATGTTCCGATGATTCAGTACCACCCCCTGACGGGACAAATGAAGACCAAATTGAGTCCTTCGCCGTCCAGTCTTTCTCCGCAGGGGGCAGCCCGATAAAAAGAAAAAAGCCCGCTTCGAAGAGCGGGCTTTCTGTTTGTTTTGGTTTTTTTATTCCGCTTGTTTTTCTTTCTTATATTGGGCGACTACCTGCTGCTGGATATTCGGCGGAGTCGGTTCGTAGTGGCTCAGCTCCATCGAGTAGCTGCCCTGACCGCCGGTGACGCTTTTGAGCTGGCTGTTGTAGTTGGCTACTTCGGACAGCGGCACCTGGGCCCGAATCAGAACCATCCCGCCCGGAAGCATTTCCTGGCCGGTGACGCGTCCGCGTCGGGAGGCCATATCGCCGGTGATGTCGCCCATATTCTCGGCCGGAACGGTGATTTCCATATTCACGATGGGTTCCAGCAGGACCGGTTTGGCTTTTTCGAGGGCGTCAATAAAAGCCCCTTTGCCGGCCGTGCGGAAGGCCACTTCTTTGGAATCGACCGGATGGTGCTTGCCGTCATAGACGGAGACCTTGATATCCTGCATCGGGAAGCCGGCGACGATGCCGCTTTCCATCACATCCTGGATGCCTTTAAGAATGGCCGGCTCGAACTGGCCGGGAATGGTGCCGCCGTAAATGTCCCAGCTGAAAATCAGCGGCGGGTCGGAATCCCGCGGGGCGGGCTCGACACGCAGATACACTTCGCCGAACTGGCCGGCACCGCCGGTCTGCTTTTTGTGACGATAGTGTCCTTCCGCCTTGGCGGTGATGGTTTCGCGGTAGGGAATCTTGGGCGGCTTGGTATGCACGGAAACTTTGTAACGGTTTTCCATTTTGGCCAGCATAATCCGCAGGTGCAGGTCTCCCAGACCGCTGATGACCAGCTCTTTGGTCTGCGGGTCTCGGTTGACCTTAAAGCAGACGTCTTCCTCGCACAGTTTTTCCAGCGCGCTGCTGAGCCGGTTTTCATCGTTTCGTGAAATCGGCTCGAGTGCCAGAGAAAACATAGGTTTGGGAATAGCGGGCAGCTCGAATTTGCCGGAGAATTTGCCGTCGTGTACAAGGAGGCCGTGCGAGAGCTCATCAATTTTGGTCAGCGTGATGATGTCGCCGCACGTTCCTCCTTCGACCTCTTTGATTTCTCCGCCGAGCATTTTGAGCGGATGGCCCGGTCGAATGGGTTTTCGTGCATCCCCGACAAACAGCTGCGTGGAGGAATCGAGTTTTCCGCTGAAAATCCGGATGGAGGCATACTTCATATTGGAGCGGGCTTCGTAGCCGACGCGGAAAACCAGTCCGGCGAACGGACCGTTTGGGTCCGGGGTGATTTCGATTTTTTTCTCGCCGTCTGTGAGGACCGGGGGTTTTACATCCGCGGGAGAGGGAGCATAGAGCGCCAGCATGTTCATCAGTTCCGGGATGCCCACTTCGGTTTTGGCATTGGTAAACAGGATGGGGATGACCGTTCCGGACACAAGGGCCTTGACGAAGACTTCCGAAATTTTTTCATCCGAAATGGTTTCGCCGGATAAGTAACTTTCCATTAACTGGTCGTCGGCCTCAATGATGCTTTCGAGTAATTCCGTATGGGCTTTGGCGACATCCATCACGGGAGACTGGCCGGATTTGTTTCGGATGCAGTCAATCACGGAATTTTTGTCCTGAGAAGGCAGGTTGGCCGGCCTGCATTGCGGTCCAAAAGATTCCTGGATTTGCCCGAGCAATTCTTTCAGGTCAGCATTTTCTGCATCGATTTTATTGATGACGATAATTCGTGCCTTGCCGGCGGCGGAAGCTGCTGCAAACAGTTTTCGGGTGTTGATTTCGATACCGGCGGAGGCACTGATGACGATTACGGCCGTATCGGCGGCAGGGATGGACATCAAGGCCGCCCCGATAAAATCCGGATAACCGGGGGTGTCAATCAGGTTGACGGTTTTCCCTGCGTGGGTGAAGTAGAGGAGTGATGAGTAGATGGAATGGCCGCGGTTTTTTTCCTCCTCATCGAAATCGGACACGGTATTTTTTTCATCAACACTCCCTAAGCGGTTGATAACACCGGCTTTATGAAGAATGGCTTCCGCCAGCGAAGTTTTGCCGGCTCCGCCGTGTCCTAAAAGAACCACATTGCGAAAATCTTTGATTGCTGCCACGCTTGTCAACCTCCAAACTTAAACTTTTTTCGTCTTTTGCGTAAAAATCGTGATTGTACAGGGAAAATGTTTCTTCTACAAGTCTTAAATATGCGGAAAAGAGCGTTCGATAATCGATAATATCTTTTATTGTGTATCCAAATAGACTTTAATCTGCCTTGGATTTCGGTTTTATTGACCTTAGAGTAAAACAGCATATAATATGGTACAGGGTTTCGATGAAGAAAAACATTTGGGTTCTCATTTGGCTGATAATCCTTTGTGGGGATGCCATTTCACTCGAAGAGGAAATGGACCGACAAAGGATTTATATTCTTACTGTTCTGCAAGTTCATTCCGCCAGTGAATTTACCTGCCGTATTGATGAATGGAAACAAGTGAAAAATCTCAGATTGCGGGTAAAAGTGCGCGGTTTAGAGAAGATAGAGGGGGGCGAAACGGGCCAAAAACTCCTTGAAGAATTGTTCAAGAGCAAAAAAGAGTTTTTCCTCAGGAATATTGAGGACAAGGGATATTTTTATGTTTTGGCGGATGTTTATGCAGGCAAAATAAATCTTGCGGAAATTATCTCGGCACAAATACACCTTTTGCAGGAAGAGAAAAAAGGAGAACACAGAAAGACGTCTCCTGAAAACCTGGACCCCGAGATGTTCAAAAAAAGAGACCTGCAAGGCATTTCTTTGGTTGTTCAGGAGAATAAACAAAGAGCTGGTGGGATTGAAATTGATAAAATCCTGCAGAAAGAAGCGGATTTATCGGGCCTTCGAGAAGATGTGACGCTGAGAGATGCATTGGAGATTGTCCGAACTTCAGTGGAACCTCCTCTTCCGCTTCTGGTGATGTGGAACGATTTGAGCCGTAATTTGGCGGTTGACCCTGAACGCCCGATTGGTTTTGAGATAAAGGGGAAAGCCCCTCTTGGAGTGGCCCTTGAGTTGGTTCTTTCCTCGTCAGGTTCGTCAAGTCAGCGGCCGGTGCTGCTTCGCGAAGGAGACCTGCTGCTCGTGGTCAGCCCACAATTTGCCGTGATGAGGATGCGTCCCAAAATCTATGATATTGGAGAGTTAACCTCTTTTGGAATTCTGGGGGAAATGGATTCTGGGAGCACAGGCAATTTCGGAGGTACAGGTAAATAGGACTCCTGAATGCCCCATTTTCTTTTTGTTCTTATCTTTTCCGTCCGATAATCGTAGAAATCAAGAAAGCCAAAGAGAACGGAGCGTGTTTTCCGATTAAGGATATAGTGTGTATAACCGATGACAAAAGCGGCACTCTCTCATCGAGCGGAAAAGAGTGCGCTAAAAAATCTGAATCAGGGAAGACCTATGCAAAATGTCAGAACATTTACCGTCAAGCCGTCGCTGCCGGAACCGCTGAAGGACCTGCAGCTGATTACAAGCAACATGTATTGGTCTTGGAATTATGAGATTACAGACATCTTCCGGCGGGCGGACTACGATTTGTGGAAGCAGTGCATGCACAATCCCGTCCGGATGCTCGGGATGATTTCGCAGGCGCGTCTGGAGGATTTGGCGAGAAATGAAGGGTTCTTGTATCAGCTTCAGCAGGCCAAGCTGAAACTGGAGCAGACGCTGAATGCGCCGAGCTGGTATGACAAGATATACGGCCAGCAGCCGCGTCCTCTGATTGCTTATTTTTGCGCTGAGTTTGGGGTGCATGAGAGTATCCCGATCTACTCCGGCGGTTTGGGAATCCTGGCGGGTGATCATCTGAAGAGTGCGTCTGACCTTGGAATTCCGCTGGTGGGAGTGGGGCTGCTGTATCAGAAGGGCTATTTCCGTCAATATCTGAATACGGACGGATGGCAGCAGGAACACTATATTGATAATGATTTTCACACGATGCCTTTGGAGCTGGTACGGAAAGAAGGAGGGCATCCGCTGCTGGTGACGATTCAGTTTCCGGGACGTACGGTATCGGCTCAAATCTGGAAGGCGCAGGTGGGGCGCACTCCTCTGTATCTGCTGGATACAAATGTGCCTGACAATTCGCCGCAGGATCGGATGATTACCCAGGCACTGTACGGCGGAGATTTGGAAACCCGAATCTGTCAGGAAATTGTGTTGGGCATCGGGGGCTTGAAAGCGCTGTATGCGATGGGGCTGGAGCCGACGGTCTGCCATATGAATGAAGGCCATGCGGCCTTTCTGGCGATTGAACGGATTTCGAAGCTCCGCAGCCTTCGGAATATGTCATTTGATGAAGCATTTGAAGCGGCCAAGGCCAGCAACGTGTTTACAGTCCATACGCCGGTGGCTGCCGGAAGCGATGAGTTTCCGGTGGAGCTGATGGATAAATATTTCGGCCATTATTACGGCAAGCTGGGCATCAACCGCGAGCGGTTCCTCGGTCTGGGGCGCATTCGCCCGCAGGATGGTTCGGAATCGTTCAAGATGCCGGTTTTGGCATTGCGCTGCAGTGCGTTCCGCAACGGTGTCAGCGAGCTGCATGGGCAGGTTTCTCGTCAGATTTGGCGGAATCTGTGGCCGGAGCTTCCGGTGCATGAGGTGCCGATTGGTTCCATCACAAACGGGATTCATGCCAAAACCTGGCTCAGCTCCGAGATGAATCAGCTTTATGAGCGGTACCTGGGCGTCCGCTGGGCCGATGAGATTGTGGACAAGTCGCTCTGGCAGGTGATTGACCAGATTCCGGATGAGGAGTTCTGGCGGACACATCAGCGATGCAAAGAACGGCTGATTGCGTTTGCTCGCGCGCGTCTGAAACGTCAATTGGAGCGTCGCGGGACTTTCCATTCAGAATTAAGATGGGCTGACGAAGTACTGGACCCGGAGGCCCTGACCATCGGTTTTGCCCGGCGTTTTGCTACCTATAAACGAGGTACTTTGCTGCTTCGGGAACCGCAGCGTCTGATGAAACTGCTGACGAATACGCAGACGCCGGTTCAGTTTATTTTTGCCGGCAAGGCCCATCCGCGGGATACGGCCGGCAAGGAACTGATTCGGCAGATTGTGCATTTTGCCTCTCAGAATCCGGAGATTCGGCGTCGGCTGATTTTCCTGGAAGATTATGATATGGATATTGCGCGGTATCTGGTTCAGGGAGTGGATGTGTGGCTGAACAACCCGCGGCGTCCGATGGAGGCCAGCGGAACCAGCGGAATGAAGGCAGCCATCAACGGGGTGCTGAATATGAGCACGCTGGACGGCTGGTGGTGCGAAGGGTATGTGCCGGAAAGCGGGTGGATTATCGGAGCCGGCGAGGAGTACGAAGACCTCAGCTACCAGGACCAGGTGGAATCGCAGGCGATTTTCAATCTGCTCGAGCAGGAGGTTGTGCCGCTGTTTTATATGCGCACCAAGGACCGGCTGCCGCGTCAGTGGATTCGACGGATGAAGAATACCATCAAATGGTGTGCGCCTCGATTTAATACCAGCCGAATGGTGGCGGAATATACGCGCCGGTATTACCGACCGGCGGCGGTCAAGTGGGCTGAACTGACGGAAAACGGCGAGGCAAGGGTGCGGGCGCTTTCAGAATGGAAGGTGCGGACGCGCATGGCCTGGGACGATTTGGCGATTCTGAATGTGTCCGTCCAGTCCGGCAAGGGCGAGCAGTACGTGGCCTGGAACGGCCGTGTGCCGGAACTTGAGGTCGGCTCAAATCTGGCCATAACGGCTGAAGTGAAATTGGGACGGTTGAATCCTTCCGATATTTCCGTACAGATTTACTACGGTCACGTCAATTCTTCCGGTGTCATTGAAGACGGGAAAATTGCCGAGATGCAGTACGAAGAGGGTTCTCTGAATCCAGACAGGATTGCCCGTTTCAAAGGGAACATAGAATGCCGCAGTTCCGGCAAACAGGGATTCTGTTTGCGAATCGTTCCTCGTCATCAGGATTTGGTAGAGCCGTATGAGCCGGGAATGGTGCTGTGGGAAGCATCCCGAGGATGAGCAGCCCTGCGTGCCTGGTCAGTCGGGAATTATTCCGTTTCTTTGCTGCTGATGAGTTCGTAAACCTCTTCCGGAGAGGAGGCCTTTTCGAGTTTGGCCTTGAGGGTTTCGTCCAGCATCAGCCGGCTGATGCGGGCCAGGGCCTGGATATGGGGCCCGGTGCAGTCAGGCGGGGACAACAGCAGGACGATGATTTTCACGGGTTTTTTATCAATGCTGTCGAAGTCAATCGGATTTTTTGCGATTCCGAAGGCCATAACCAGCTCTTTGGCGGAGGCGGTTTTTCCGTGAGGAATAGCAATCCCTGAGCCGATGCCTGTGCTTCTTTGCTGTTCCCGTTCCATTACAGCTTCAAGGGCACCAACGGGATCGGTAATCTGTCCTGCTTTGGCGAGCAGGTTTATCAACTCTTCAATAGCGCTGGTTTTATCCCGACTTTCCAGCGGCGCTTTAATGCAGGTCGGCTGCAGAATTTGCGTCAAAATCATACCTGATTCCTGTTGACCGAGTCTTATTCAACATTTCGTTTCCTCAGAAAAACAAGCACAACTTTATACCACCCTGTTCCGAAAAGAGCAATGTTTTTTCTGGTAAAAGAACAACAGACGAACCGAAACCCTCTCAGCGGTTTGCCGCAGAGGCGGTTTGTCTGGCGGTGTTTTTTATCTTTTGCTTAATGGTTTTCTGCGGTACAGGGGCTGTCGCCCGATCCATATTGGCCAGTTGGACGGCCTGCTGGGGGTCGGGGGCATATAAGTCGGCTCCTATTTCCTCCCAGAGTCCCTCTGCGCGTCCAAATACGCCCCCGGAAAGCATAATACGCATGTTAGGCCATGCGTTAATTTCTCGGATTCTGTCGATCAGCCGGCGAATACCGGGTGCGTCCGAGCCGTTCATTCCATAAAGGAGGAGGATATCAGGAGAATATGTATGGATAAAAGCAAGAATATCGTCTGTACAAACACTCCCCCCAAGGAAGCGGGTTTCCCATCCGTCGCTTTCGAACAAGTCTGTAAGCATTTGACCGCCGAGTTCTGCTTGTTCATTATCCGCAGTGCATATAACAACTTTCTTTTGCTTTTCAGGTTTTCTGGGGAGTTTGTTTTGGAGTTGGTTGACTAAAGTTCGGTTGATTCGGGAGGCGAAGGCCTCCTGGGCGGAGTCGATTCGTCCTTCTCGGTAGAGCCGTTCGATTTCGACCATAATCGGCCAAATAACGTCCAGGTACACTTGATGGGCCGGTACTCCGTTTTTGAGGACATCCTCAATGACAAGCCGACAAGAGATACGGTCCCCGGAAAGAAGTGAGCGAAGGTACTTTTCGAGAATGTGTTCATCAACCATAAACCTCTCCCTTTCACATTTAATTGGGCGTTAAAATGGGAAAACTGGTCAATCTGGGGTTTTAATCGGAAGTCGGCCTGAAAAATCTTTAGTTAAAATAGGCAAAATATTGCAAGTCTCGGTTCTTCTAAGATTGTTAATAACTATTTATATTACAAGAAGTTATGTCCTTTTTCCGGTCTTTGAGACCTATAAAAGATAGGATTTTTTGTGTTAAAATAGACAAAAGAGGCAATTTTTTTCGGAAGGTTGTTTTTTGCAAAGGAGGATAAGAAAAGACCGATAGTTTGGAATATAAGTATTGATTGTGAAAGGAAATTGAAATGATAGAGATTCTCGGAGAGCGAACGATTGCCTGTATAGAAGGATTCGGCCGTTTTGGACGATTTTCGGGCGAGTCATTTCGGGCGATGATTCATACTTTTTTTCATCCCCGTTCCTATCCTTTGGTTCTGAATCAGATGAATGTAATCGGGGTGAAAAGTGTTCCCGTCGTGATGGCCACGGGGGCTTTTGTCGGAATGATTTTGGCCATTCAGGCCTATGGACAGCTGGCATCGATGGGCCTGGAAGAGCGCTTGGGTGTGTTAATTAACATAGCGGTTGTGAAAGAATTAGGGCCCGTTCTGGCGGCGGTGATGCTGGCCGGACGGGTCGGAGGGGCCCTGACGGCGGAGCTGGGCACGATGAATGTAACCGAGCAGATTGCAGCCGTGCAGAGTTTTGGAGTCAGTCCCATCCGGTATCTGGTGGCTCCGCGGGTTTTAGCGTGCCTTCTGCTGACACCGCTTTTGATTATTTACGCGGACTTGCTGGGTATTCTGGGCGGCTTTTTTGTGAGTGTCAAACAGCTGGGCATCAATCCCGGTGCTTATTGGAACTACAGCGCGATGGGGGTGGAATTATGGGACGTATCGACCGGAGCTCTGAAGGGATTCTTTTTCGGTGGGGCGATCGCCCTAATCAGCTGTTATAAGGGATTTACCTGCCGAGAGGGGGCGCGGGGCGTCGGGGAGGCCTGTACGGAGGCGTTTGTCGGGTGTTTTATTTCGATCCTGGCGCTGAATTATGTATTTGCTGTTGTTCTCAGTGCGGTGTATAAAACCTTCTGGCCGCTGCGGCCGCTGATTTAATGGTGACGGAGGTTCGTTGAGTCAAAAACAGATTCAGCCGGAAGATGGAATTCTTGTCGTCCGTGATTTGATAAAACGGTACGGCCAGAAGCTGGTCCTGGATAACGTCTCGATGGCTATTGAAGAGGGCAAGACGACGGTCATCATCGGGCCGAGCGGCTGCGGCAAGACCGTCTTTATGAAGCACCTGATTGTGCTGGAGCGACCGGATTCCGGGGAAGTCTATTACCGTGGCAGGCGAATTGATCGTCTCAGCGAGCGGGAACTGGTTCCGATTCGCCGGAAATTCGGCTTTTGTTTTCAGATGGGGGCTTTGTTTGACAGCATTACGGTTTATGAGAATATTATTTTCCCGCTGCGTCAGCACTACAAGATTACCGACTGGAAGGCCGTCGATGAAATGGTCAAGCAGAAACTGGCTTTGGTTGGGATGGACGGCTACCAGCATTATTATCCGGCGAATTTGTCCGGCGGTCAGCGCAAGCGGGTGGCCCTGGCCCGGGCGATTGCACTCAATCCGGAAATCATTCTTTATGATGAGCCGACGACCGGTCTGGACCCGATTACCTCGGATGTGATTAATGAGCTGATTCTGAAACTTCAGCGGGAACTGAAGGTGACCAGCGTGGTGGTTACGCACGATATGAGAAGTGCTTATAAGATAGCAGACCGGATTGTGATGCTCCATCACGGGCGCATTGTTGCGGACGGAGATGCCGAACACATTCGGACACATCCCAATGCGATTGTCCAGCAGTTTATTCAGGGCAAGGTGAGCGAGGCGGAACTGGAGGCACTGCGGCTGGGCGGAACGAAATTTCCGACTCAGTTTATGCCGGAGGATTTTGAATAATAATTTTTGAGTTTGTTTTTTCTCTTGATTTTTAAAAACACGGTTGTATATTTCCTTTTGTTCTTTACCAGTGAAAGATGGATTGCAGGTCCGAAAGCCCGAAGATGGGTTTTCGGATAGTCAAACGGGAACACGGTGAAAAACCGTGACGGTCGCGCCGCTGTGAGCATCGGCTGAACGGAAGTTCGGCGTTTTGCGGGCAAAAGCCACTGTCTGAAAAGATGGGAAGGTGCCTGCGGAGAATCGATGCAAGTCAGAAAACCTGCCTGCAGTTCGGAACGCATAAGATGTTTCCCGCGGATGGAACGCTGTGCACGTTGAAGCCGCAGAATGCGGAGTCTGTCCTGACGGATAGACCGTTCGGGCTTCAATGGAATCAGATATTGAAAGCCGTTGCTTCCGTGGCGGAGGCAGCGGCTTTTTTTGTTTTGTCCGCCGGGGCCCTCGCGGTTAGGGCCAAAGAAACGCAGGAAACGGAGGTGGAACAAAAAGTAACTGAAAAGAAGGATTCTGTTGTGTTGGTTTTGACGTGAATGCAAAGAACTATTTTTCAGAGTAGTTTTCGGAGGAAAGAATGAAACGTTATCTTTTTGCAGGTGTTTGTGTAATGGTTAGTCTGTCGTCCGCCGCATTAGCGGGCTTCAGTTTTGAGCAGGTGAATGTGGAATACTGGGCCGGTCAGGGCTCCAATCGGGCCATGATTGTGGTGGATTTCGATGACAGCACCAGCTTCGCCTTCGGGTATCTGTGGGATGGTGCAAAGACCAGTTATGATGCTTTGCTGGCAATTGATGCGTATTCGGATGACTTTACGATGAGCTCATACTGGGTGGACAGCGTCGGCGGCTGGTTTATTGCGGATTTGAGTTATCTGGGGGCCTCCAAACGAGGTGGCTCGTGGAGTTTCTTTACATCCGATGACGGCGTGAACTGGTCGCCCAGCTGGGTCGGTGCATCGGACCGGGTTCTTTCAGACGGAGCCTGGGACGGCTGGGCCAGCGGCGACTGGGTGTGGGTCGGCCCGAGCGACTGGGACTGGGCCTTTACCGGTTCGGCCAGGACACCGATTCCGGAACCGGCCAGTTTGGGGATGCTGGGTCTGGTGAGCTTGTTTGTGTTCAGGAAACAACAATAGTGTCCAGCGGAGGCCGGATTCTCACGTCCGGCCTCCCTTTTTCGAAAAGATATGAAGAAAAAATTAGTTGCAGCAGTCGGATGGATTCTGCTTGGTGCCCTGGCTGAAGCGGCTGGGTATGATGCGAATGATTTTGCCGTAGAGGTGGTGGAATACGTGCCGGGCGGAGGGATTCCGATTCATTACTGGACGAGCCAGCCGTACAACAATCCGCAGGCGGTTTTGGGCAGGCCGACGGTGGACACCGTCGGGGACGGAGCAGCCGCACCCCCCGGGCAGACGGTACCGGTGGTGCCGGTGTATCCGGCCTGGCTGCCGAGTGAGGTCGTCAGCATCGGCTTTGGAGGGCATCTGGTCCTGCGATTCGGCAGACGGGTTTATGATGCACCGGATAATCCCTTCGGGAAAGATTTGATTGTCTTCGGCAACTCTTTTCAAAACATCAACGGCAGCCAGTATTGGCTGATGGGGAATCCGGTGCTGCTGACGACTCTGAATAAACCCTGCACGAAGGAGCCGGCGGTGATTAGTGTCAGTCAGGATGGACTGAACTGGTTTACTTTTACGATGGATGAGGCGTATCGGGTCAATCCGGATTTTTCAGACCCCAACTTTCCGGGCCGCTACGGTTTTTTGGGGGATTTTTTTGCGGATGCGTTTGCCCCGACGCTCGGACGGGTGTACGAGCCGGGCCTTGCCGGATGGTGGGGGCAAGAGACGGACCCGACGCTGCCGCTGGACCCGGCGGTGCTGGAAACGGATTTTCGCAACACCACGCTGGCTCAGATTGCTTTGATGTACGGAAAGTCGGCCGGCGGGACGGCGCTGGATATTTCGCAGTTTCCGCTGCCGGTTGACCCGCAGACCGGGCGGAAATGGATTCAGTACATTCGCTTTGACAATCCGCGAACGAGCGGCGCTACGCCGGAGATTGATGCGGTCGCACGGGTTCGGGGCCGTTCAGAACGCTTTCCGGCGGCGGATATTACCGAAGACGGCCGCGTCGATTTGGAGGATTTGGTTCAGCTGAGTGCCGATTGGCTGGAAGGAACGGAAGGTGGCATTGAGTAGAAAAAGCCGGGGCTTTACGCTGGCGGAAGTGCTGGCGGTTTTGGTCTGCCTGGTGCTTTTGGTCGGTCTTTTGCTGCCGGCGCTTCGGCAGGCGCGGGCGCAGGGGCAGTCCGTGCTGTGTCTGAGCAAGCTGCGGCAGTGTGTCCTGGCGGCGTCGGCTTATACGGGCTGCTATGACGGATTCTATCCGATGGCCTATCGAACGGCGGCCTCTTCCGACTGGAGTCAAATCCGGACGATTGCGTGGGATTATATTACGACGCAGAGCTGGGTCGACGGGCGGCGGATTTATACATATGAGCCCGGGATTTTGTGGCAAAGCGGCGATTCGATGGAGATTCAGCAGTGCCCCGGTTTTCGAGGGCCGGACAATGCGGGCGGCGAGCCGTTTACGGGCTACAATTACAACACCAGTTATATCGGGCACGGCAGCGCCGAGAGCATTTCGGAACCGGCTAAGTATTATCAGGTTCGCAATCCGGCCCAGACGGCTTTGTTCGGGGACGGCCAGTATGGGGAGGGGGCCAATAAGTTTATGCGGGCGCCGTGGGCCAATCCGGGGGATTGGAGTTTCAGCGGCCGATATGCAGGGACGCAGGGATTTCGGCATCGCCGAAAAACCAATGTGGCTTTTTGCGACGGACACGCAGACACGCTGGCGGACCGATACACGGAGACTTATCCGGAGGACAAGAAGATGATTGCGGAAGGAACGGGCTTTCTGTCGCCGGATAATCGTCTGTATGATTTGAATTAACAGCAGCAAACAAAACTGTGCAAAGAGGAGATTCTGGCCCCCACCTTTTCCGCTGGCTGCTGGGCGACAGAGGATAGCCCCGCCCGTAAGGGCTGGGAAAAAGAAAACGAAAATCCCATCCCATTTCCCACGGGTTTGCGTCCGGGGTTAATGTCCCCACCGGTCGATTCAAATCCCGCCTTTTTCCTTCGCTGAAGCTTCGGAGAACAAGTCGCGGGAAGGATATGACTGGATTCCCGCCTGCGCGGGAATGACGGAGGACAAGGGAATGACGGCGGGCAAGGAAGGGGGTGGCGTGGGACAAAGGAACGCGGGCAGCAAGGAAATGGCGAGACCAAAAGAATGACAGGGGCAAAAGAATAACAGGGGGCGGCGCAATCATAATGGGAGTGGGGTGGATGTGGGGAGGCCATGATGCGAAAAAACAGTTGCCTGTATTCGGCGGGTATGGTATCGGGAGGAAATGCAGGTTTTTGAGCATCTTGGGTTGTTTTTTCGAAAGCGGCTGCTGCCCTGGGGGCAGGGGGCGGCGGCGATGCTTTGGCCTCGACAGTGCCTCTTGTGCGGGGCCTTTCCGGAGGAGGGGACCTTTCTATGCAGACGCTGCTGGCAGGATTTCTCCCGCACAACCGGACAGGATTACTGTCGCCGGTGCGGTCTGACGGTTGGTCCTTACGGACATCTGCCGGATGGGTGCGGACGATGCGAGGGGCAGCGGATTTTGACGGACGGTATTCTGCGGGTGGGGCAGTATGATTCCGTCTTGCGTGATATGCTGCTGCGGCTGAAATTTCAGGAAAGAACAGAGCTGGCGGACTTTTTCGGTCCGTTTTTAAAGGCTGTATTTGAGAGTCGTTCCTGGGGGCAAGTCGATTACCTGGTACCGGTTCCGCTGCACTGGCTGCGGCGTCTGCAAAGAGGATTCAATCAGTCGTATTTGTTGGCAAAGGCGCTCAAGGGGCTCGAAGTTCCTATTTGCCGGGATTTGGTTCGTGTTCGGTACACCCGAAGGCAGTGGAACCTGACGAGTGCCCAAAGGCGAAGAAATGTCAAAGGGGCATTTGCCGTCCGAAAAAGGCATCCGTTTAAGGGGGCGTCTGTTTGCCTTCTGGATGATATTACAACCAGCCGGGCCACGCTGAATGAATGTGCCCGGGTGCTCAAAAGGGCTGGTGCACAAAAGGTTTATGCACTGGTGGCCGCTGTGGCGGACACGGCGGAATTCGATTGACAGACCGCGAAACTCAAGGGGGGGGCTGTCTGACCTGTCCGGATTTATTGGGGATGCGAGGGGATTTTGGCCGAAAAGACTGTTAACTCTTTTTTGCGGATAAACTTAGGATGGTAAAGGGATTTCGACAGATTGCGTTTTTGACCGTCATCAGCCGGATTTTGGGAATGGTCCGGGATATGGCGTTTGCGTATTTTTTCGGCCGCAGCGACTTATTTGATGCCTGGACGATTGCGTTTAAGATTCCCAATCTCTCGCGTCGGATATTCGGCGAGGGTGCGGCAACCACCTCTTTTATCCCGGTGTACAGCCGGTATCTGGAAAAAGACCCCAAAGAGGCCAATCGGCTGGCCAATACGGTTTTGACGGCGGTTTTTCTGATTCTGACGGCTGTTGTTCTTCTGGTTTGGGCGGGGATTTGGGGGTATATGCAGGTGGGGGCGGAGCTGGAGGGCACGCGGAGGATGCTGAAACTGACGGCGATTATGATGCCGTATATGGTGATGATTTGTCTGGCGGCGGTGATGGGAGGGATTCTCAACAGTCACCGGCATTTTGCCGCTCCGGCGCTGGCACCTGTGGTGCTCAATATCTTTTTGATAGGGGCGTTGGTGATTTCCGGGAAAGGGTTGGGCTGGCCGAAAGAAAAGATGGTCTATTTTACGGCCTGGGCCGTCGTTGCCGTCGGCATCGGTCAGCTGCTTCTGGTAGCGGCGCCGATGAAACGCTACGGTGTTCAGCTGCGGCCTGCGTGGGAGTTTCGCTCGGAGGGGGTTCGGTCGATTCTGATGCTGATGGGGCCGATGATATTGGGACTGACCGCCACGCAGATTAATACGCTGGCGGATGATATTATCGCCAAGTCTCTGTCCGGTTCGGCGGAGAAAGGGGACAGTTTCCTTCTTTTCGGACAAACGATTCGTTATCCGGTCTGGGCCGGGACGGTTTCGGGGCTGTTTTATGCGCAGCGGCTTTACCAGTTTCCGCTGGGAGTTCTGGGGGTTTCGCTGGCTACGGCGATTTATCCGGTTCTGAGCCGCACGGCCGCCCGGGAGGACAAAACGGAGCTGCTGGAGACGATTCGCCGGGGAATCTGCGGGGCCTTTTTTATTGCATTGCCGGCCACAGCGGGGATGATTCTCATTGGACGGCCGTTGGTGGCGGTTCTATTTGAGCGAGGGGCATTTACAGCGGCGGATACAAAGGCGACGGCGTGGATTTTGTACGCCTACAGTCTGGGACTGTGCGGGTATTTCTGTCAGCAGATTGTCACGCGGGTGTACTATGCCATCGGGCAGTCCAAGCGTCCGGCGATGACGGCTGCCGCTGCGGTGGGGGTAAATATTTGTTTGAATCTTCTGCTGATTTGGCCGCTGGGGGCGGCGGGGCTGGCGCTTTCTACCGCACTGTGTTCCTATCTTCAGGTGGGGATTTTGCTGGTTTCGCTTCGAAAACAACTGGGCGGAAATGTGTTTGAAGGATGGATGGGCACTCTTTGGAAAACGATTGCCTGTACGATTCTGATGACGCTGACAGGATTGCTCGTTTTGCGGCTGATGGGGGATTGGCCGAAGGGGACTGGATATGAATTGATACGAATCGGAGCGGTGGTAGGGATTTGCGGAGGGGTTTTTCTTGTTGGGTCATGGCTGAGCGGCAATGAAATGCTTACGCTCTTGTCAGGAAGGAAAGCGGTTCTTGGGAAGAAAACCAGGGATTCTTGCGGAACAGAAGAATAGAGGGGAAGTTATGTCGGGAAAGTTTGACGCTTCCATTGCTTTCTTTTATAATGCGGAGGTGTAAAGAAAAGTTCTGCGAATGCATCCGGGCGGCTGAAGTGGTAACGGAAGCAGACAACTGTTTTTCTACGGCCAAAGGGAGAATGGAATGAAGCAACGGCTGGTTTTTTTATATTTGTTCAGCGTTTTGGGATTTGTGAAAGCGGCTCCGTCTGGAGAGGATGCGTTTACATCGCCGGCAGCGGCTGCGATTCTGGCGAAAGCAGCGATGGATGCTTATGCGAGTGACCCGTTTTCCTCCCGAACCATCGAGATTACGATGACGTTTCTGGAGGCGGCGACGGCCCTGGACCCCCAGCTGACTTCCGCGCAGGAGATGCTGCTGAAGGTGGCCGCCTCGGCCGGTGCGAATCCGAACGATTATTCCCGTTCAGTTCGCGATGCACTTCGGCAATATATTGATGAACGTGCGAATCTGGCGATTGTCACCGGAGGGGTGGAATATTTGCTGGGACGGCTTCAGACACGGCTGGAACGGGAGATGCTGCTGGGACGGCTGATCGGGACATACGGCAATAAAAATCCGGCGGTTGTCTCGGAACTGTCCACCCATTTGGCGTTGCTGGAAATGGAGCGGGCGGATACGGCTACGGCTTTTCAGCGTTTGCAGTATGCCTATAGTCTGAATCCGTATAATATGCTGGCCTTTTCAAAAATGGCCGAAATGAGCCAGGATGCTGTGCCTCAGGGGCTTTTGACGATTCAGCTTCGCCGTACCCTGGAGATGAATCCGCTGGATGTTCGGGCAGCGCGGGCTTATGCAGATATTCTGCGGCAGGTTCAGCTGTACGAATCGGCCTGTCAGGCCTATCAATATTGTGCGGACCTGCACGGATACCTGTCTCCGGGTCAGCTGCTGCCGGGGGAACTTCTTCTTCCCTGGTCGCTCTGTGCCCTGCAATCGGAAAAGACTGCGAACCAATGTGTAGTGCTGGCGGAACAGGCCCGTACGGAGGGCCGAGAGGACTTGATGCTGGAGGCGGCGGCAGGGCTGGCTTTGATGCGGATGGGGCAAACGGAGAAAGGGCGTGTGCGGCTGGAAGCTGCCGGCCGCAGGGCCGCCGGACAAATCCAGTCCGGAGGTGAATCAGCCGGGGTGCAGCCGGAGCAATTGAGCTGGTTTTACAGTTTTGTGCTGCCGGACTCGGAGCAGGCCCTGGCGTGGGGACACGAAGCTATTTCCCGACGGCCGGACAGTCCGCAGGCGCGTGTTCTTTTTGCCTATGCCTTGGCTCAAAACGGACAGGATGAACTGGCCCGACAGTATCTGGAACAGGCGGACGAAAATGACCCTGTGGTTTTATTTACTCAGGCCGTTTTTCTGCTGAAGGAAAACAACAAAGAAGCGGCTTTGGTTCCTCTGAAAAAGATTGTTCAGATGGGACCGGAAACCATTGTGGCCTGGAGGGCTCAGGAGGTCCTGAAGGCAAACGGTTCCGAGTATCTGCCGGCATTTTCGCCGGCGGAAATCTTCCAGCATCTGAAGGCCGAGTTCGGGGATGAGGTGACTCCGAAGTTTCTTCCGCTCTCGAAGATGGTGCGGGTGAAGCTGCGGATGAGCGGTTCGGAGTATCCCTATGGAAGTGATATGCCGGCAACGGTTGTGATTGACAATATTGGTCCGCGGCTGCTGGTGCTCGGACCGATGGGGATGCTCCGAGGGGACATTCGAATTGATGCCGAGGTGAAGGGAGATTTGGTTCAGTCTTTTCCCTCGCTGGTGCGTTTTCCTTTGCGTCCAAGTCTGCCGATACGGCCCGGACAGCATGCAGCTGTTACGGTCGATCTGATGACGGGGCCGCTGCGTCGGCTGCTCCGTACGTATCCGCAGGCCTCTGTTGAGATTGACTTTGTTCTGCGTCTGGACGGAACGGACGCTGAGGAAATGGGCGGGCAGGACCTTCTGCTCCATCCGGCGCCGGTTCGTCAGACGATACGCCGGCAGGGAACCGTTTTGACCTATGATTTTCTGATACAGCGGCTCAGCGGACTGGCCAAAGGGAAGGAAGGTCAGAAGTTTCGGTCGGCGGAATTGTTTACAGGCCTTCTGGCGGAACAGCAGGCAGCTTTGGCGAATCGCGTAGGGTATCGTTTCGTGCGGGCGGAACCTACGCTGCTGGTGGATGCGGTCCGCCGGATGCTGGCGGATGAAGACTGGATTATTCGACTGCAGACCCTTTCGACGTTTACAGATGTATCGCTGACGCTGGATTCTTCGCTGATCAGTTCCATTTCAGAAAATTTGTCCCATGATCGGTGGCCCGTTCGGATGATGACCCTGTATCTGCTGAGCAGTCTTGATTCGAAGAATTTCGATGCTGTTTTGAATTGGGCGGGCCGGTATGATAGAAATCCTTATGTTCGACAGATGGCGAAGGCCCTCGGTGCATCGGTTCCGGATGCGGCTGCCGAAAGTCAGACAGAACAGACGAACCCTTGAATCGGTTAAAATCTATATATAATTAGGTGAATAAGTGGTTTAACAATTTTTTGGTTGAAAAATCAGAAAAAAATCTTGAGTCGGATACGTTTTTTATGTACTCTTTTGCACCTGCAAATGCTGTAAGAAAACCGGATACGTGGAAAGGAGAATACAATGCCGGCAAAAGTTGATAAAGAAGTTTGTACCGGATGCGGGACATGTGTAGATGCCTGCCCGAGCGAAGCGATTGAGATGATAGAGGGCAAGGCCGTTGTGGATCCGGAAAAGTGCGTAGACTGCGGCTTGTGTGTGAGTGAATGCCCTGTCGAGGCCATTAGTATGCAATAAAGAAAATGATGCGGCCCCATCGTCTAGGCAGGCCTAGGACACCGGGTTTTCAACCCGGCAACAGGGGTTCGAATCCCCTTGGGGCTAAATCGATAAGGACGCCTGAAAAAGGCGTCCTTTTTTATTGGTTTTCAGCGGGGGTTTTCTCGAAAGATTCGACAATTTGGTTTCTGAGCTGCTGCGGTTTGAGGGGTTCGTTTAGATTCAGCCAAAGTCCGGGCGGACGAGTTTTGTAAAGAAACAAAGAGAGGAGGGAAAGGTGTTCGGATGGAGTGGAGGGTTCCAGGAAACACCGGCCGGGCGGGGTTTGTACGGCTTCGAGCAATCTTTCTATAGAGTCGAGCGTAAAAGGGGGCAGTTTCTCCGCGGTTCGCCCTGTAATCAGGAACGCCTGATAAATCGGGACGGGATGTTTTTGGAAACGGATAGAACGGCCTTGTGAAATGTGAAGGATTTTGAGTCTGTTTAGGTCCGTTGTCCAGCGGTAGGGGACGGTTTGGAGTTTTTCGAGCGATTCGAGCTGTTTTTTAATGATCTGGGCTCGCTCAAATTGTAATTGAGCGGCCAGTGTTTTCATTTGTTCCGTCAGTTCCGGCATCAGAGAATTTGGGGAAGATTGAGCAGCACGGAGGGCCTGTTTTAGTCGTTCCGGATAGGGATTCTCCGAGACTTTTTTTATGCAGTCGGCTGGGCAGAGATTCATTTGGAAATAGGTGCATTTGGAGCCGCCTCCTCCTAAAGCCAGGGCGCGGTTTCGGCACAGGCAGAAAATATCGTTCCAGGTTCGTGCGAAAAAATCAGCTGCCTCGCGGGTCGGAAAAGGTCCCCAGTAATGGGCGGCGCCGTCCTTGAATGGCTGCGAAGAGACCGTGAAAGCAGCCCATTGCTCCCGGGGGCTGAGGCGGACACAATGAGCCGGCGGCAAGGACAACATCTCTTTTTCTTTCTGGGGGAAGAGAAGATGAGTCAGGCGGTTATAAAACCAATGGCCGTGATATTCGCAGGCAAGAAGGGTGTAGAAGACCGCCGCTGCCTCCGTGCGGAGAGAGGCCTTGCGAGAAGTCTCGTCAAAAGGCCCGGCCCATTTTGAAAGCACCGTGCGTCGGATGCTCGCTGTGAAAAGGAGCTGGATGGGCCGATTGTTTGAATCTGTAAAAAGAAGAACACCCCGTTCATTGGGCAAAGAACGGGGTGTTTCATTGGTCAGGATTTGCTTGTATTCAAAGAGGTGTTCAAAACGGTTGTCCACCTATACTCTCATCCCGCTGATGACCGTATCAAAAACCATTTTATCGTTTACCACACCCTGAACAATCCCCTCAAACTGGCGGCTTCGGACTCGTGTGATATGGCCGAGCAGATACAGTCGGCTGCCCGGAACAACGGTTTCTCGGAATTTGGTCTGTTCGATTCCGGAAAAGCCGATGAAGCCCTCCAGTCCGTAGATTTTTTTCATAAAGAAACTGCAAAGCTGAGCGGCGGCTTCGACCATAATGACCCCCGGCATAATCGGGCGGCCGGGAATATGTCCCCGGACCCAGAATTCGTTCGGGGTGACATCCTTGTATCCGAGAGCCATCATTTTGGACAAATCATACCATACAATTGCGTCCAGTTGGGCCATTTCATAGGATTGCGGGTTTACCTGTGCGATAGCGGCACGGTCGAATTCAATGTGATTTAAGTCCAATTCTTTGTATGGAAACAGAAATTGCGGAGGCATAATTTCCCTTTTTCCTTTTTCAGGAAACTTGAATTATTCAACCGCCTTTTTGGAGCTTGAAAGAATCAATCGAACGGCGGGTTCTTTCCGTTATTCTTCCACGCGAAGTTCGAGGATTTTATTTCGAACACTCTGAGCGGCCTGCTTAATTGCCTGCATTTGTTTACGGACTCTTGTTCCTGCCGCTTTGTTTCCCCCTTCGGCTTTGTTAATATCGGCCTCAATTTCAGCCACCAGAGCTTTCAGTGTTTCATATTCCTGCATTAACGAACCTCCTAAGAAGACAGTTAATATCTTTTTTGTTTCGATTCCAAAGTCTATCAATGGAATCTTTGGCTGTCAAAGTTTTTTGCGAAAAAAAGGGTTTTCTCTGAGTTAACCGAATAACCGTTTTGTAAGAGCGGCAATCCGCTGCCCCCTTCTTGCGCACTGTTCGAGCACCCTGTTGTCGGGTTTTCCGATGGAGACCGGTCCATAATGGTCGCCCTGAATAATCATTCCGTGAATGAGCATCATGTTGTTGATTTCACAGATTGTTGTTTCGTTTCCGCCGCCGATGTTGGCCGAGCTGCTGAAGGCCCCGCCGACCTTGCCGTCCAGTTTTCCATGTTTGCTGACGGTTTCATCAAACAGCTGGGCGATGGGGGCGGCGGCCCGGCCGTAGTACGTCGGTGAGCCGACGACAATCGCATCGACTTTCAGAAGGTCATCCGGTTTTACTTCGCTCACGCTTTTGCAGGCGGTTGGAACACCTGCGGCGGTCATAGCATCCGCGATGGTTTTTGCCATGATTTTGGTATTGCCGCTTCGCGAGTAATAAATTACCAATCCAGTGGCCATACAGATCTCCTTTGCTAATTTGATTTTTGCTCTAACGGATGGGTATTTTGACGGAAGTTGGGCGGGGTTTCAATCTGAAAAACGGTGTCTGCGATAGTTTCGTTAATACGGAGATTGTTCCACTTTAAATCGTAGAAATCACCCTGGACCGACACGGCGGTCAATCGGATTGGAAGCCAGTTTTTTCGGTCAATCCAGACCTCCATCTGGGTGTAGTCTTCTTTGTAGCGGGAGGTGTTTCGGACTTTGAGCGCTAAGTGCTGCGGCTGATTGGGGTCTTCCGGAGCCGGAGACGCTGTGATTTCGAATTCATTTTCAAGGTCCCTGGGGTCCGTGAAGCCGACCATGGGGAAATTATGGCTGATGAATTCGAAAACGCCGACCGGTTTGTCGGCCGGGGCCTTTTGGTAGCGGTCGATGGTTTCGAGAGCCCAATCAATTTTGGTCAGCCAGACTCCGTCAAACAGATAATGTTCGGGACGGGGCTGAGGGGGTTCTTCATCCTGCTGAAGGGTGTCAAAAGACAGTCTCAGACGGGAGCGAGAGCTGCCGGTTCCTTTGGTGTAAAACAGGGTGCCGCGTCGAAGAGTTTTGGAATCGAGCAATTCAGGGTCCTGAACGAACAGGTAGGTCAGATCCGCCCGAAGGGTTTGGATGGTTTGGGCGGTTTGATGCATTTGGCTGAGGATTTTCTCAACGGTGCGGAAAGATGCATTGTTCGGGTCTGCAGAGGAGGGACAATCGGTTCCTGCGGCGGCAAGAACCGTCCCAATCGGCAGGAGAATTCCGAATATCCATAGCTGAAAGCACAGGTTTTTCATGAAAGGATTCCTTTGAGTTATCCGGAGAGATTGTCTATGATGAGCCGGATTTCGTCAAGGGAATGAATGACAAAATCCGCCCAAGGAACAAATTCATCGGCTCGGTGGTGGCTTTTGAAGAGGACAGCGACGGCGCCGGCGTTTTTGGCGGATTGAAGGTCGTGAAGAAAATCCCCGACGACGAGGGTTCTGGATGGGATAGTCTGGAATAGACGGCACAGAGCCAGAACCCCGAAGGGGTCCGGTTTCGGCGGTCCGTCTTCCCGGGTGATCATTCCATCGACGGTTATCCGGTGTTTGGTGAGGACGGTTTGTGCGGATGCTCGGGAATTGCGGGTCAAAATACCTGTTTTGATATTTTTTTGCCGAAGGTAGTCCAGCAGGGATTTGGCGGACGGCTGAAGTGTGGAATGCAGGGCGGCAACTTCTTCGTGTCGGCAGAGGATTTCCCATGCCTGCCGACGCTGAGTTTCCGGCAGATTTTCAATGGCTGCGAGAATAGAAGGGCAGTCCGGCGGAAGGCCGATTTGGCGTCGAATCAAATCAAAATCCAGCAGCGGCACCGTGAGCGTGCCGTCTAAATCAAACAGGACCGACTGCACTGACATATTTATTCTTTTCGAAGCAGTTCGATGAGGTATTGGGCGGCCTTGGAACGGCTTTTGTCTTTGCGAACGATAATCCCTGTCGGTCGAAAGAGGGGTTCGTTGGAGAATTCGAGAGCCCGCAGGGTTCCATTGGCTAATTCATTTCGAAGGGTGGGGGAGGGCAGAATGCTGATACCCGCGTTGATTTCGACGGCCCTTTTGATGGTTTCCGTATTGTCAAACTCCATAACATAGCGGACTGTAATATGATAGCGATTGAGGATGTCGTCAATAAAGCGGCGGGTAGGAACGCCTTCGGAAAAGGCGATAAACTTTTCGCCCTGAATTTCATGGATATCCACCGTTTTTCGGTTGGCCAATGGATGAGAAGGGGCGCAAGCCAGCACGAGAGGTTCGTTTTCGAACGGAAAGATTTCGAGATTGCGGTCTCGACGGGGAATGGCAACGACCCCGATGTCAATCACTCCGCGAAGGAGTTTTTCGTAGATATCCTTGGCACTGTTGTACTCTACGGCCAGATTTACATCCGGATAGACAGACATAAATTTCTGGATATAGGGCTGGAGGGTGTGCATTCCGATGCTGAAAATGGCCGCCAAGTGGATTTTGCATGTGGACTGCTTGAGGGCGGCCAATTCGCTGTTGAGCCGATCGTAGCGTTCAAGGATGTCTTTGCAGGCCTGGTAGAAGATTTGTCCGGCTGCGGTTAATTCAATCGGCCTTTTTTTGCGGTTAATCAGTTGGACTTTGTGGTCCATTTCCAGCTGGGCCAGCTGCTGAGAAACGGCGGATTGGCTGATGCCGTGTACCTCAGCGGTCCGCGAGAAATTCTTCATTTCTACTAGGTCGCAAAAGATTTTGGCCGTCTCAATGTTCATTGGATGTATCAATCCTGCTTATTATAGGTATTCAAAAAGTTTATTTGTTATTTGGTTTTATTAATATTACTATAAGGCAACTTTATTTTATGTAAAGCATATTTTCAGGTTTTTTTGAAAAACATTCCTGGACGGGTCCAGGAAGAAGATAGAATGAAATGAAATCAAACACTTTTTAAGGAATTAGGACATGTCAAAAGTAAAAACTTACATCCAATCGGTTCTGGACATTGTCAAGAGCCGAAACCCCGGAGAGAAGGAATTTTTCCAGGCGGTGCAGGAAGTGCTGGAGTCTTTGGAGCCGGTGCTCGAACGTCATCCGAAATATCAGGACCAGAAGATTCTTGAGCGGATTACGGAGCCGGAACGGGTGATTATGTTCCGTGTGCCGTGGCTGGATGATAAGGGGCAGATTCAGATCAACCGCGGTTTTCGTGTTCAGATGAACAGTGCGATTGGGCCCTACAAGGGCGGTCTGCGGTTTCATCCGAGCGTGAACGTAGGGATTTTGAAGTTCCTGGCGTTCGAACAAGTGTTCAAAAACTCTCTGACGACTCTGCCGATGGGCGGCGGCAAAGGCGGTTCCGATTTTGACCCGAAGGGCAAATCGGACAACGAAGTGATGCGGTTCTGTCAGTCGTTTATGACGGAGTTGTGCAAGCACATTGGAGCCAACACGGATGTGCCGGCCGGCGATATTGGTGTGGGCGGACGGGAAATCGGCTATCTGTTCGGCCAGTACAAGCGGATTATCAATGAGTTTACCGGTGTTCTGACTGGCAAGGCGGTCAAGTGGGGCGGCTCTCTGATTCGGCCGGAAGCCACCGGTTACGGCTGTGTGTTCTTTGCACAGAATATGCTGGCCACCCGCGGCGACAGCATCAAAGGCAAAATCTGCACGGTGTCCGGTTCCGGAAACGTGGCACAATATACCGTGGAAAAAATCAATCAGCTGGGCGGCAAGTGTGTGACCCTGTCCGATTCGTCCGGAACGATTTATGACCCGGCCGGAATCGATGCTGAAAAACTGGCGTGGGTGATGGAACTGAAGAATGTCCGCCGCGGTCGGATTCGGGAATACGCCGATAAGTTCAAGGGTTCCCAGTATCTGGACGGCAAGCGTCCGTGGGGCATCAAGTGCGATTGTGCATTTCCGTCTGCGACCCAGAATGAAATTTCTGAAGAAGATGCCAAGACGCTGGTCAAGAACGGCTGCAAGCTGGTCAGCGAAGGCGCCAATATGCCGACCGAACCGGGCGGAGTCGAAGTCTTCCTGCAGAGCAAGATTCTGTACGGACCGGGCAAGGCGGCCAACGCAGGCGGTGTGGCGGTTTCGGGTCTGGAAATGGCTCAGAACGCCCAGCACACCAACTGGACCCGTGAGGAAGTCGAGCGGCGTCTGAAAGAGATTATGGATGCCATTCATACTCAGGTGAAGACAACGGCGGAAGAGTATGGAATGCCGGGCAACTACGTTGTTGGCGCCAACATTGCCGGGTTTGTCAAAGTGGCCGATGCGATGATTGATCAGGGTCTTGTGTAAGTATCCTGGAAAAAGCATCTTATGAGTACTTGAAAGGGTCCGTCTGAAAGGGGCGGGCCCTTTTTTATTGGAAGATTTCAGCTGATTTTATATATTGTCCGGCATGGCTGAACCACGAGATGTATCCAGACTGCTGCGGCAGCACAAAGAGATGGAGTCTTTTTTTGCGGGTGATTTCACCCTGCGAAGCCGTCCGGTTTCGGCGAAAGTCGAACCGTCGGGGGAACCTCAGCGGCTTTTGGAGGAAATTGCCGAAGAAGTTCGGGCCTGCCGCAAGTGTGAAATCGGAAGCACACGACTGAACGCTGTGCCCGGGGAGGGCAATCCGAAGGCGCGGCTGGTTTTTGTAGGAGAGGCACCGGGGGCCGACGAAGACCAGCAGGGCCGGCCTTTTGTGGGGCGAGCCGGGCAACTGCTGACCCGGATGATTGCCGCTATCGGACTTCGCCGTGAGGATGTGTTTATCTGCAACACGCTCAAGTGTCGTCCGCCGGAAAACCGCGACCCGCGGCCTGACGAAATCTGGAATTGTCTTCCTTATCTGAAGCGGCAGCTGGCGATTCTGCGGCCGGAAGTGATTGTGGCGCTGGGTTCGCATGCCGCTCGCACGCTGCTGGAGACCGATACGGCCATCGGCAAACTGCGAGGACATTTTCACGAATACCGATTTTCTGATGCAGACCGTCCGGCAAAAGTGATGCCGACGTATCATCCGGCGTACCTGCTTCGGAACTATTCATACGAAAATCGCCAGCGGGTGTGGGAGGATTTGCAGAAAGTTGCAGATGCTCTCGGGCTGCAGCTGCCGAAGGGCTCAAGACAGCCGGAGCCGTCTTGAGTTTTTACAGAGCGGAAAGAAGGATTCGGCTTGTATAAACGAGGTCTGCTCCGAGGGCTGCTCCGAGCAGGAGCCATCGAAGAGAATGCAGGCGAATTTGTCTTGTGCAGAGCGCGTACACAGCGCCTGTGCTTGCGAAAGAAAGCCCATACATAACAGCAGGGGCCCAATATCCTTGTGCTTCCGGTCGAATGAGGGCGGAAAAGAGACAGAAGACGGCCAGGGAAGCAGCTAACAGCAAACAAGCCAGAATCCATTTTCGGTCGGCGGGGCCGGCCACCGCCATCGCTTGGGCTCCCAATCCGGCCAGAACAGACAAAAACAGCATCGGCAGAGCTATCCAAATAATGGGGGGAACATTCAGAATCGGCTGAGAAAAAGCCAAAACGATTCCCAGCAAGGGCGGCAGCAGGACAAGGACTCGAAGCAGGAAGGAGTATACAAACAATCCCATTACAGCCAGAATGAAGGTGTTGGCATAGAAACCGATGATGATTTTGCCTGCGTGAGCGGAAGGAAATTCGAGGATGGAGAAAATATCTTTTTTGCTGAGCTGCTGTGTAGCGGGCATCAGATTATAAGGGCCCAGCCAGGGGTGGGAAATCAGCCAGTAAAAAAGGAACAGAAAGATAAAGGGAATTGCCAAAAGAGGAAGGCGTCGCAGGGAGAGGGACCAGGAGGGTTTGGCATAACGGTTCCAGAAGGCAGCTGGGCAGAAAAGCCAGGGCAAAACAGCCGCACTGAAGCCGGCTAATGGATGATAAAGCCGGAAACTCAGCAGGAACGGGCCGAAACCGTAGGCCGTTCCGGCCAGGGCGGATGCCCAGAACGAAACGAGCCATCGTCGGCTCAGGGTGAAGCACCCCAACGCTCCGATGAAACTGTTGGCCAACAAAAGGGATTTCCAGAGATTCCAGCGAGTCGGAAGAGGCCAAAAGAGAAATGCAGACAGTGCCAGGAAAAAAATTCCTGCCGGCAGGCCGGGATACAAAAACTGCATAAGAAGGCCTGCTTGCCTCTTTTCGGGACACATTTTTGTTTTTCCTACTTGAGGACGACTTTTCCTGTTCCGGGTGTGATCATCCCTATTTTATAGACTTCTTCACCGGCTTTTTCCAGTTTGGTTTTCACCGCATCTGCAAAATCCGGGGCGACAATCAGGACATATCCGATTCCCATATTAAAGACGCGGTACATTTCCTGCTCCTCGACAGGGCCTCGTTTCTGGAGGAAGTGGAAAATAGGGGGAATCGGCCAGGATTTCTTTTTCAGGACGGCATTGCAGCTGGGGGGAAGGACTCGCGGGATATTTCCGACCAGTCCGCCGCCGGTGATATGGGCCATTCCGTGAATGACCTTTTTGGTCTTGTAGGAGGACAGGACGGAGATGACGGAACGGACGTAAATCCGTGTGGGAGTCAGGAGGATTTGACCTAACGGGGCGCCGTCTAATTCGTCCAGCCGGTCTTCGAGCTGGAGTTTTTCCTGTTTGAAGCAGATATGGCGGACGAGGGTGTATCCGTTGCTGTGCAGGCCGGTGGAGGCCAGACCGAGAACGACATCACCCGGGGCAACATTTCGGCCGGTGATGATGCGGTTTCGTTCCACGACGCCGACGGCAAAACCGGCCATATCGCATTCGTCTTCCGCATATAAGTCGGGCATTTCCGCGGTTTCTCCGCCGATGAGAGCACAGTCGGCCATCCGGCAGCCGGCGGCGATTCCTTCGACCATCTCGGCAATCTGTTCCGGGATAAGTTTATGGACGGCCAGATAATCGAGGAAAAAGAGGGGTTCAGCGCCCTGGACAAGCATATCATTGACATTCATAGCCACCAGGTCGATTCCGATGGAATCCATCCGGTTCATCTGGCGGGCAATGAGGATTTTGGTTCCTACGCCGTCTGTACAGGCAACCAGGACCGGGTTTTTGTAGTTTTTCTTGAACAGTTTTTCATCGTAGTCGAGCCGAACGAGTCCTGCAAAGCCGTTTTCGAGCGGGATAACACGCGGGCCGAACGTGGAGGCCAGGGAACGGCTGATTCTTCGGACCATTTCGTCGTTGGCATCAATGCTGACACCTGCCTCCTGGTAAGTGATTTTTTTGGATGGATTCATTTAGAGTTCCGTCTCATCAAACAATTGCATTTGGTGACGTTCCAGAGAAAACTTGTTGACTTGTGTGCTGACGGGGATTCGGTACTGCCCGCTCCAGCAGGCCGTGCAGTAATGGTCTGCGGGAAGAGAAACGCTGCTCAGCAGCCCTTCGAGAGACAAATATTCCACGCTGTCCGCTTCGAGCGCACGGCTGATTTCAGAGAGGGGGACCTGGTTGGCCAGCAGTTCTTCTCGTGTCGGGAAATCCACCCCGTAAAAGCAGGGGAACCGAACCGGCGGACAGGCCACTCGCAGATGGATTTCTTTGGCGCCGGCCTGCCGAAGCGAACGGATTTTCCCTTTGGTGGTGGTGCCGCGGACAACGGAATCGTCAATCACAATGACCCGTTTGCCGCGCACAGCTTCTTTGACAACCGTCAGCTTGAGTTTTACTTCCAAATCCCGGAGGGCCTGGCTGGGCGAGATAAAGGTGCGTCCAACATAGTGGCTGCGGACAAATCCCATATCGAAGGGGATGCCGCTCTCGAGGGAGTAGCCGATGGCGGCGGAGGTCCCGGAGTCCGGAACGGGAATGACGACATCGGCGGCAACGGGGTGTTCCTGGGCCAATCGCCGCCCGCACCGTTTGCGAACTTCGTGGACATTTTCCCCGAAGACAATGCTGCTTTGCTTGGCGAAGTAGACGTGCTCGAAGATGCAGTGGGCCGGCGTGACGGTTCCGGGGGTGACGAAGAAGCGGCTGTGGATGCCCTCGGCATCGAGGGTGACGATTTCCCCGGGTTCAATTTCACGGATGTAATCGGCCTCAATGGCGTCAAAAGCACAGGTTTCACTGGCTACACAGTAGGCGCCGTTTTTGGTTTTTCCGAGGCACAGCGGACGGATCCCGTAGGGGTCGCGGGCGGCTTCGATGCGGTCCGGAAAGAGAAACAGCAGCGAATAAGACCCCTGCAGATGATTGAGGACATGTCCGAGCGGGTCCGGTTTGGTGATATGGGATGGTTTGGCCATCAGATGGACGATAATTTCGGTATCGTTGGAGGATTTGAAGATATGACCGTAGGCCTCATATTCATCCCGAAGCAGAGAAGCATTAATCAGATTGCCGTTGTGGGCTACGGCCACTTGTCCGCGGGAATATTCGCTGAGGAAGGGTTGGGAGTTCATCGGAGTTGTTGAGCCGGTGGTTGAATAGCGGACATGCCCAATCGCCATTGGATTGTTCAGCCGCTCGAGAATACCTCGTCCGGACCGGAAGACCCGACTGACATGCCCCATTCCTGTATAACAGTGGATAAACTCTCCATTGCTGGAGGCAATCCCTGCGGATTCCTGGCCTCGATGCTGAAGACTGTGTAATCCGAAATACGTTTTTTGAACGGCCTCGGGATCTCCGAAAATACCGAATATCCCGCATTCTTCTTTTATTTGAGTCATAGAACCTCAGATTGGAAGACTGGAGTCAACATCTATGATTCTACCTTACCGAAGAATAGGGTCGGCGTCAACGGCAAATTCGGGAATCGCCCTCAGGAGGGCTTTTGGAAATCAATTGAAAATCAGGAAAGAATCTGTTATATTATTTCTTTCATTTGCTAATTTTAGATAAAGGATATGCAATATGGAGTTTCGGGTTCCTCTTTCGCGTCCGGATGTCAACGAAACGGATATTCAAGCGGTTGTGGATGTTTTACGCAGCCCTTTTTTGTCGCTGGGGCCGAAGGTGCGTGAGTTCGAGGCGTGTTTTGAGCGGTATATCGGGCGGCGGTATGCGGTGGCGGTTAACAGCGGCACCAGCGGTTTATTTTTGGGTATGAAGGCGATGGGATTAGGGCCGGGGGATGAGGTGATTACCACGCCATTTACCTTTATCGCCACAGTGACGACGATTCTGATGACCGGTGCAACGCCGGTCTTTGCCGATATTGACCCGGTCACCCTGAATCTGGATATAAAGGAGGTTGAAAAGAAGATAACCAAACGAACCAAGGCCGTTGTTCCGGTGGAGGTTTTCGGCAATCCGGCGGGGATGGATAAGATTTGCGAATTGGCAAAATCGTATCGACTCGAAGTTGTGGAGGACTGCTGCGAGGCCCTCGGCTCGGAATTGAACGGCCGGAAGGCAGGGACCTTCGGGCGAGTGGGGGTCTTTGCGTTTTATCCCAATAAACAGATGACTACCGGAGAGGGGGGGATGATTGTAACGGATGATGAAGAAGTCGCCCGCTTGTGCATTTCGCTTCGCAATCAGGGTCGGGGAAGCGGAGGCGGCTGGCTGGCTCACGAACGGCTCGGGTACAATTACCGCCTCAGCGATATTAATTGTGCTTTAGGCATCTCTCAGTTCAGACGGGTTGAGGAGTTTGTCCGCAAGCGACAACAGGTGGCGGACATGTACCTAAAGCGGCTGGCTGGTGAGAAACGGATTATCCTTCCGCAGGTGCCGAAGGAAGCTCGGATGAGCTGGTTTGTTTTTGTGATTCGTCTGGCGGATTCCTACCGACCTGAGCAGCGCAACGAAGTGCTGAACCGTCTGATGGAGCGGGGAATTCAGGTGAGCAATTATTTTCCGCCGGTGTATTTGCAGCCGTTTCTTGCCAAAGCCCTCGGGCACAAGAGCGGGGATTTCCCCGTAACGGATCATGTCAGTGCCCGCACCATAGCCCTGCCGTTCCATAACAATCTGAGCCGGCAGGAGGTCGAGCTGGTCTGTTCAGAATTGCAGGATATTTTGGATACGTTGGGCTGACCGGCGAACGAGATCTTTGTCTGATAAAAAGGGACTTTATTGTGCGGAATCCGCGAGGGTCGGGTTTTTGTAAGTCCTTGTATTTCAATTTGTTAACGTGTCCTAAAACCTTTCTTTTTCCCTTCATTCCGGTTGACCCGTCTGCTTCTATTTTTTAGGTTTTAATAGACGAGGCCGAATGGTAAGGCAAATGGAAAACCGGAAAAGATGTTTTCCGCGGGAGAAAACTCAAGATGGGTCGATTGTTATTTCTCTTGATGGTATTTGGGGCAGGATTTGCTACGGCTTTGTATTTGGTAGCCCCTGTCGATGACAGCCAGGCGATGTGTGAGCAGGCGATGACGGAACGACTGCGGGAAAGACAGCAGATGCGAGAGGATTTACTTGCGTTGTCGTGCAAGATACGTCTGGGGATGAATCAACTGATTAGTTTCGCCGAGGAAAAGTCTGCTCAACTGGCTGAATATATGCGGCAGGAAGCGGCCAAAAAACAAGCCGAGAGCGGAATCTAACCCGCTGCCGCAGAACCGAAACAGCGTATTTGCCTGTTTTCGGTATCGTCCGTGTGCCTTGTATGCTGTGCCTGAATGCGAGGCCGATGACCCGTGTCGGCGGTCTTCCTGACCGGAGACCGCCGACACGTTTATTTTGAGGAGTTATTCAAAACCTTGATTATTTCCGCTGATTGGCGGGTCTGTCCAGCTGGAACGCGTCGCACACGGCAATCAGGGCCTTGTCGCCGTCTTCCACATTGACCAGACAGCTGATGCGGATTTCGCTGGTTGTGATGGAGTCGATATTGATTTTCGCATCGGCCAGGGCCTGGAACATCCGGTCGGCTACGCCGTAATGGGACCGCATTCCCACACCGACAATCGAGACCTCCGCGACGTCCTCCCGAACGAAGACATTCTGGCAGTGAACGGACTCTCGGATTTCTTCGATGGCCTGGCGGGCGGCATCCAGGTCGGATTTGTTGACCGTAAAGAGGATGTTGGCCTTTTCGGGGCTCACTTCGGTCTGGATGATGTCATTGACGCTGACGCGTGCCTTGGCCAGATGAGAAAAGATTTTTGCGGCATTGCCGGGTTTGTTGTCGACACCGATCAGACTGATTTTGGCCAGTTCTTTCTGAATGGTTGCACCAGAAACCAATATACCTTCCATTTTCGGGACCTCGTGAGTGATTAATGTTCCGGGGTTATTGTTCATACTGCTTCGGACGTGAATGGTCACGTTGTATTTTTTGCCGAATTCAATGGAACGGCTGTGCATGACACCGGCGCCTAAACTGGCCAGTTCGAGCATTTCATCATAGCTGATTTGTTCCATCTTAACGGCTTTGGGGTAGATTCTGGGGTCGGTGGTGTAGATTCCATCGACATCGGTGTAAATTTCGCAAAAACTGGCACCGAGTGCGGCGGCCAAAGCGACGGCGCTGGTATCAGAGCCGCCTCGTCCGAGCGTGGTAATGTTGCCTTCCGCATCGACGCCCTGAAAGCCGGCAACGACAACGATATATCCTTCATCCAGTTTTTTTCGAATCTTTTCCGTGCCGATGCTTTGAATGCGGGCTTTGGTGTGGGTATCATCGGTGAGCATGCTGATTTGGGAGCCGGTAAAGCTGATAGCCTTTTGCCCCATCGCATAGCAGGCCATTGCAAACAGTGAAACCGTTTGCTGTTCGCCGGTGCTCAGCAGCATGTCCATTTCGCGTTTGGGAGGATTGGGATTGATTTCCATCGCATCCGCAATCAGCTCGTCGGTCTGTTTTCCGCGAGCGGAAGCGACTACAACGACCTGATAGCCGTTTTTGTGGGCTTCGATGGCCCGTTTGGCGGCTCGATGGATTTTTTCGGCATTGGCTACGGATGTACCGCCGAATTTTTGAACCAGAATGGGCATAAGTTTCTTCCTTAAATCAGTTTTACTGACATTGCTGATAATTGGGGGAATACTATATGCAGGTTGTTGAGAAAAGTCAATCCTTTTCGGTTTGCTTTTCTTTTGGGGAAAAATTATATTCTTTAGCCGGAACGGAGGCAATTGGTTCAAGGAAAGGAATGAAAACAGAAGTCGTCAAACTGGATACTCCTTTAGACAGGGAACAGGTCAGAAAAATCGTTCGTGTGATTGAAAAGGGGGGGATTGCGGCTGTCCCTACGGAAACCGTCTATGGCTTGGCTGGTCGTGCTTTGCCGGACACCATAAAGCGTCTGGATGTCTTGAAGGGACGGACCTCAGATAAACGCTATACCCTTCACATCGGCATGAAAGAAGAGTTGACGAAGTATGTTCCCAAAGTACCGCCTCCGATGATGAAGCTTGCAAATCGATTCTGGCCCGGTCCTCTGACAATTGTGTTTGAACTGGACCAGACGAGTCTTCAAACGCCGCAATCTATATTCTCAAAAGAGATTTATGAAGTCTTGTACTTAGATGGTTCTATAGGAATTCGC
Source organism: Planctomycetota bacterium (assembly GCA_029552545.1). Taxonomy (GTDB): domain Bacteria; phylum Planctomycetota; class Phycisphaerae; order Sedimentisphaerales; family Anaerohalosphaeraceae; genus JAHDQI01. Next base: position 38,036 of record JAKPDO010000037.1, on the reverse strand, counting down.
TGCCCGGATTCGATTATATGTAGAGAGATTTTATCTACTTCGATTCTCCCTATAATGATTCCGAGTGCGAATCCCACTTCTTGCAAACCGGCAATATCTATTCGGGAAGTTTTGGAGTATTATGATGGACAAATAGAGTTGGTTGTTGATGCAGATTCTCAAGAATGTCGATATAAGAAGAGTTCATCGGTTGTGAAATATGGAGCAAATGGGATAGAGATTCTGAGAGAAGGGGTTTTGGCAAGTGATTTGATAACAAAAAATGCCATATTCAAGATATTGTTTGTCTGCACAGGAAATACATGCCGAAGTCCAATGGCTGAATCCATCTGTAAAAAGATTCTTTCGGATAAATTAGGTTGTTCTATTGACTCTCTGGAGCGGTTTGGTTATAAGGTTGAATCGGCCGGAGTCTTTGCTGCAGAAGGTATTAGCGCGAGCAAAGAAGCCGACATTATTTGTCGGGAGTATGGGGCATCTTTGGAAAACCACAAGAGCCGGCTTTTGACGAAGCAGTTGCTTGAGGAAAGCGACGTCATTTTTGCTATGGCTCAAAGTCATTTGGATGACTTGAAAAGAATGACGACGGCAAAGAATGAGATTTGCCTTTTAGATAAAAATGGAGAAGTTCCGGATCCGGTAGGACAGGATGTGGCCGCTTACAGAAAGTGCGCAGAGCAGATTGAGAGGGCCCTGCGGGAAAGGATTAATGAAATCTTATGATTGTTGCTGTGTCCAATGACCATCGTGGGGTACGCTCCGGTGAACAGATTCGGGCGATTGTTGCTCAATTAGGGCATGAATGTCTGGATTTAACCCATAAGGATGATCAGGCGGTGGATTATCCGGATTATGCTTATGAAGCCGCTATGGCAGTGGCGACTGGAAAAGCGCAGCGTGCTATTTTGGTTTGCGGGACCGGCATAGGGATGTGCATTGCCGCCAATAAGGTCAAAGGGATTCGTGCGGCTCTTTGTTATGATGAGTTGGCTGCAAAGGTTTCCCGACAGCATAATGATGCCAATGTGCTGTGTCTGTCCGGAGATTTGCTGGGGCCGACGATGCTTCGCAAGATGGTTGAAGTCTGGCTGACGACCGATTTCGAGGGGGGGCGTCATCTGAGGCGGGTTCGAAAAATCCAGGCCATTGAGGAAGGGAAAGACCCGAGAGAAATAAACGGGTAGATTTTTTGGGAGCTGAATTGCAAAGGCCGAACTTGGTTCGGCCTTTTTTTTGGATTTCAGAAGGAAAGCTGAAGACGAGTAAAGAAGGTGCGGCCGGGGGTTTCATGCGCCGTAAAATAGCTGATATCGTGAACCGGCGGCACGGTTTGATTGAAAATATCTGTCACACCGAGCATCCATTCCCCTTTGCCCTGAAAGATTTGACGGCTGATGGTGATATCCATCCGATTTTTTACTTCTATATCATCCGGCGGGCTGCCGGTGGGGGTCGTTGGAATCAGGTTGTTATACACATAGTTGAGGTTCATCGCCCATTTCTCATCCAGTTTCCAGCGGACACGCAGTCCTGTTTTGTGCTCGGAGGGAAAGAAAGCGCGGATATTCTGGTTGCTGAAATCTGTTCTCAAATGATTGAAACTGTAAAAGGCGGCGGCTGTGAAAGAGTGGTATCGGAAGGTCAGTTCACAGTCCGTTCCCCAGGCGTCAGCCCCGTCTATATTGAAAAAGGCGCTGTTTTGAACGGGGCCGAATTCGCTGACGACAGCGCTTCCAATCAGGTTGTCCATTCGCTGATAATACACATCGGCACGGAGCAGAAGATGTTCGGTCAGCCGGCCGCTGTATCCGGCTTCGATGGACGAGACGGATTCGTTTTTGAGTCGTTCAGGAGTTGGAACGATATTCACCAGCCCCATCAGTCCGTTCAGTGTGGTTTCCCGCAGCATAATAGAGGGGGCTCGGAAAGCCCTGGCAACACCGGCCCGTAAGATATGATTGTGGACTTCATCGAGGGCATATAAGGAAGACAGGCGAAGGGAACCGTCTGTTCCGCTTTCGCTGTACCGGTCGATACGGCCCTGTGCTTCGAGGGTCAGCCGGTCGGTCAGTTTGAATTGGTCCATCAGGAAAAAGCCCGTCCAGTATTCTTCGAAGCGTCTTTGGCTGAACAGGATTTCCCCAAAGACGGTTTGATTTCGGTTTCTGATTTGCGTCCAACGGGCGCTGCCGCCCATCGTGATGGTATGCTTTTCGTTGGGGGTCAGGGTTATTTGGCCTTCGAAGTCGTTCTCAAAGTAGTCATATCGGTCTATCACAAAGGGGGTCTGATAGGCGGCGTAATTTCCGTACCATTGCAGATGCCCGCTGACATCTTCATCGATGCCGAACTCGGCGCGGGAAAACAAACGGAGCATTTCAATGTGAACGTCTTTTTGGGGAAAACGGCCGCACATTTCCCGGTCACCGGATTCGTTGGCGGAAGCGGCTGCCCCGAAGGTCCATTTTGTGGAAGGGTCTATCTGATAGGAAACGACGGAGTCTGTTTTCCAGATGCGCAGAAAATCGCGTGCGGGATAGGTTTGTACCGGAATCAGCGGGGCCATAGCCGGATAGCCGAGCTGATAGTCTCCGGCGCCGGCTGCATCGGAATCTTGGATTGTTTCGAATCCGGCGGAGATTTTCCATGCCCATTTGTCTTTGGAATCGGCCAGACGAAGATGGGAGAAATTGTCTCCGTATTCTGTAATTGCCGTACTCAACAAGTTGCTTGTATTGTCAGGTTTTTTCGTAATGATGTTAATGACACCTGTAAAGGCGTTGGCTCCCCAGACGGCTCCGGCCGGCCCCCGAACGATTTCGATTCGTTCTATGTCTTCGAGGAAAATCGGCAGATTCAGCCAGTTTGGAGCCCCAAAAACCGGATTCATAATGCTCCGGCCGTCAAGCAGGACGAGAGTACGGTCGGAAAATTCACTGTGCATGCCGTGGACGCCGACAATCCAGCGTGTGCGGTCCAGTCTTGCGACATCCATGCCGGTATAAAACTGCAGGATTTCCGGGATATTGGTCAGGCCGCTGGCACGAATCTCTTCCGCGGTAATCACCGTAACAGGAACTGCGGTCTCATCCAGTTTCTGTTCTGTTCGGGATGCTGAAACGGAGACATTCATTAATTCTTCGAGGGACATCTCGAATAGTTCTTTATTTGGCAGCGTGTCTGCTTGGACGGCGAACGGCAAAAAACAAAGAAGTGCTGAAAAAAATGCTCTCAAACGGAAAAGTTTCCGTCTGATGTGTTTTGGGGGATTTTCGTACTGGTTTTGAAAAAGGAACTCCTTCCCTTTGCGGAAAACAAACAACTTATCTTGAAAAGGCTGCATGTTTTATGTGTTTTGAAACAAAAAGCGTCCTTTTCTTTTTTCAGGGATATTTCTTATGTATTCATAGGGGGATTTGTCGGCAAATAGGGAAAACTACTTAATTTGTTTCTGAAGAGGGAATTGCAGAGATGGGAGCTGATAAAAGCGTCCGATAATTCAAATTTTGTAAAAGGAAGTTTTTTCAGTGCTGATTCGGCCGGCCGAGCATTTCGTTCAACGAGCCGGAGCGGAAGCCCTGCAGGTCGAGGGTGATGTATTGAAAACCGAGGGATTTGAGTTTTTCGACAATTTTGTTTCGGCAGGATTCCTCGGTGAGCATCCGGATTTGATTGGAAGGGACCTCGATTCGAGCCAGAAGGCCGTGATGTCGGACTCGCAGCTCCGAAAGCCCCAGAGAGCGGAGAAACTCTTCCGCCTGTTCGACCTGGTGAAGTTTTTGTTCGGTGATTTCAACCCCATAGGCAATCCGCGAAGCCAGACAGGGCGAGGCAGGCAGGTCTGCGGTCGGCAGATTCATTTGACGGCTTAGGGTTCGGATGTCTTCTTTGGTCAATTGTGCATCCATCAGCGGAGTTAAAATATTCAGAGCCGCAACAGCCCGCGAGCCCGGCCTGTAGTCGTTTTGGTCATCCCAGTTGCTGCCGCAGGCCAAATGGGAAAAACCTTCCTGTTCGGCGCGGCGGCGAATGGTGAGCATTTGATGGCTTTTGCAGTGAAAACAGCGGTCCTGCCTGTTGGCGGTGTAATTAGGGTCGTTCAGTTCGGTCAAGAGGATTTCCAGCAGACGAACTTGTAATTGTTCCGCAATCCGTCGGGCTTGGTTCAGCTGCGATTGCGGAAGAGAAGGGCTTACGCCTATGCAGGCCAGGACATTTTGAGGGCCGAGCGTTTGGGCGGCGGCGGCCAGAAGGAAAGTGCTGTCCACACCGCCGGAAAAAGCCACGGCAAGCTTCTGCAGGGCCCGAAGCTTTGTTTGAAGGTGTTGATATTTTTCGTTCGGCGTCATCGAGAAGAACCTTTCTGGAAAACAATACGTAAAGAACGGCGGTTTTGACAAGAGAAAAAACTTGTTCAGATAACAGATGGGACATATCCTATTATTGCAATAAAGTCCTTTCCGGCGAACGACGAAAAAAATAAAAAATTTTTTAAAAATGCTATTGACGGGAAAACTTTTGGAGTTATATTAACTCATCTCAGATGAACGAGCGGACAAGTAAGTTCTTAATGAGAATTGCTTGGCCGCTTATTGTTTCGGCTGGAAGAAATCGAAACAAAACTGAGAAGCTCTTTGGCAAGTGAACAGTTGATACCATCCTAAGCAGCGAGACCGCAGGACCTCGGACCCTCACGAATCCGGTTCGAGGCCCTCCAAAATTGGTGTGTTGAAAAACCTTTGCGGGGTCGAAAGACCCTGCGGGAATCAACCGGTTCTCGTTGCGTGAGCGAGTTTTGAGTTGAGTTTAGCTGAAGATAACCGTCTCTTCGGAGACGGGAGTCAGCGATACAAATTGAAGAGTTTGATCCTGGCTCAGAACGAACGCTGGCGGCGTGGCTAAGACATGCAAGTCGAACGGGCCGTTCAATTGGGTAACCGAGAGAGCGGTCAGTGGCGCAAGGGTGAGGAATAGATAGGTAACGTACCCCGAACTTCGGGATAGTGTCGTCTTGAGCAATCAAGACTACCGAAAGGGGCAGTAATACCGAATAATGTCGGCTGTCACAAGACAGTTGACCAAAGATTTATCGGTTCGGGAGCGGCCTATCTCCTATCAGCTAGTTGGTGAGGTAACGGCTCACCAAGGCGACGACGGGTAGCGGGACTGAGAGGTTGACCCGCCACATCGGGACTGAGACACTGCCCGGACCTCCACGGAGGGCTGCAGTAACGAATCTTGGGCAATGGGCGAAAGCCTGACCCAGCGACGCCGCGTGCAGGAGGAAGCCCCTCGGGGTGTAAACTGCTGTCAGGGGTTAGAAAGCCGAAAGGTTGATCAGCCCCAGAGGAAGTCACGGCTAACTTCGTGCCAGCAGCCGCGGTAAGACGAAGGTGGCAAGCGTTGTTCGAAATCACTGGGCTTAAAGGGTGCGTAGGCGGACCTGCAAGTGTCTTGTGAAATCCCCCGGCTTAACCGGGGAATTGCTCGGCAAACTGCGGGTCTTGAGGCAAGCAGGGGTGCGTGGAACTCTTGGTGGAGCGGTGGAATGCGTAGATATCAAGAGGAACGCCGAAGGTGAAGACAGCGCACTGGGCTTGCCCTGACGCTGAGGCACGAAAGCGTGGGGAGCAAACAGGATTAGATACCCTGGTAGTCCACGCCCTAAACGATGCCTACTAGGTTGTAGGGGTTCTGACGCCCTTACAGTCGAAGCAAAAGTGTTAAGTAGGCCGCCTGGGGAGTACGGTCGCAAGGCTAAAACTCAAAGGAATTGACGGGGGCTCACACAAGCGGTGGAGCATGTGGATTAATTCGAAGCAACGCGCAGAACCTTACCTGGGTTTGACATGTACGGATGCCGCTCTGGAAACAGGGTTGGCTGCCTTCGGGTGAAACGTACACAGGTGCTGCATGGCTGTCGTCAGCTCGTGTCGTGAGATGTCGGGTTAAGTCCTTTAACGAGCGAAACCCCTGCCGTTAGTTGCCATCGGGTCATGCCGGGCACTCTAACGGGACTGCCGGTGTCAAACCGGAGGAAGGTGGGGACGACGTCAAGTCCTCATGGCCTTTATGCCCAGGGCCTCACACGTGCTACAATGGCGACTACAAAGCGACGCAAAACCGTGAGGTGGAGCAAATCGCAAAAAAGTCGCCCCAGTTCAGATTGTAGGCTGGCAACTCGCCTACATGAAGGCGGAATCGCTAGTAATCGCGTATCAGCCATGACGCGGTGAATGTGTTCCTGAGCCTTGTACACACCGCCCGTCAAGTGATGGGAGCCGGGAGTACCCGAAGTCGGATTGCTAACCCGCAAGGGAGGCGTCTGCCGACGGTAAGCTCGGTGACTGGCACTAAGTCGTAACAAGGTAGCCGTAGGGGAACCTGCGGCTGGATCACCTCCTTTCTAAGGGATAACTTAGACTCGGTCGGGGCAATCCTGCCTTTTCAACGACCGTGAATAAGTCAGGCGATCCTCGCTGCTTACGGTATCAACTGTTGGTCTTTCAAAGCCCTGTCGGTTTCGACAGGGCTTTTTTTGTTGGTTCAGCCAAATCGAGGTTCAGCCGGAAGGCGGAGGAATTTCGATTATTTTTTTCGGGCGTGGCGTCGGCGGTCGGCCTCTTTCAGGAGACGTTTGCGCAGGCGGATGGCGGCGGGAGTGATTTCCACGAGTTCATCATCCTGAATGTATTCGAGGGCGGCCTCGAGGGACAGAATTCGCGGGGGTTTGACCCGTGCGGCGTCGTCCTTGGAGGAAGCGCGGATGTTGGTCAGGTTTTTGGTCTTGGTCGGATTGACCGGGATGTCGTTGTCTTTGCAGTGCTCTCCGACAATCTGGCCTTCATAGACCTGATCGCCGGGTTTGACAAAAAAGGTGCCGCGGTCAAAGAGGGCATCCAGCGCATAGGCGGTTACTGTGCCGGGCTCGGTGGCAATCATTACGCCGGCCTGCCGCTGCGGAATGGAGCCCCGCATCGGTTCGTAGCCGTCGAAACTATGATGGATGGATGCCCGTCCCTGTGTGGCGGTCATCAAACGCGGATGGAGTCCGAAGAGCCCGCGGGAAGGAATCTTAAAACGCATCTGAATGTAATCGCTGGTGCCGGTTTTCCCTTCCACCGTGAGCAGTTCGGCCCGGCGTTCGCCCAGCAGGGCCATCACGGCATTCTGGCAGTCGATCGGGCAGTCGATAAACAGCTGCTCCATCGGTTCCTGATGGATGCCGTCGATGACGCGGATGATGACTTCGGGTTTTCCGACGCACAGTTCATACCCTTCCCGTCGCATATTTTCGAGAAGGATACCCAGATGCATCAGCCCGCGCCCGGAGACTTTAAATTCATCGGGGGTTTCGCCGGGTTCAACGCGCAGAGCGACATTGGTCTGCAGTTCCTTTTCCAGCCGCTCCTTGAGGTGACGTGTTGTCACGTATTTGCCTTCGCGTCCGGCAAATGGGCCGTCGTTGATGCGGAAGGTCATATGCATCGTGGGTTCATCCACCGCGATGACCGGCAGGGCGGAGGGGCGGTCCGGACAGGCGATGGTGTTGCCGATTTCGACCGGGTCAAGCCCGGCGATGGCGCAGATATCCCCCGCACTGACTTCCAGGCACGGTTTTTTGCCCAGGCCGCTGAATGTATAAAGCTGGACGATTTTCTGCTGGGTATGTTTGCCTTCGTTATCAATGACTGTGACCATACCGGCCTGTACCGCCCGTCCGGCAAAAAGACGTCCGATGGCGATGCGTCCCACGTAGTCCGAATAATCGACGGCCGTCACAAGCATTTGCAGGGGAGCTTCGGTGTTGGCCTTGGGAGCAGGAACCTCTTCGATGATGGTTCGAAAAATCGGCTCCATGTTCTGCCTGGGCTGGTCGAGTTCTCTGACAGCCCAGCCGTATCGGGCAGAGGCGTACAGGACGGGAAAGTCGAGGGCCTCGTTGTCTGCATTGAGGGAGACAAACAAGTCAAACACCTCATTGAGAACATCGTTCGGCCGGGCATCGGGACGGTCCACCTTGTTGATGACGACGATGGGTTTGAGCTTATGGGCCAGGGCTTTGGAAAGAACGAAACGGGTCTGCGGCATAGGGCCGTCGAAGGCGTCCACCAGCAGCAGAACGCCATCGGCCATTTTCAGCACCCGCTCCACTTCCCCGCCGAAATCGGCGTGCCCGGGGGTATCCATAATGTTGATTTTGTATTCCCGGCCTTCCGGGTCTGTATATTCGATGGCGCAGTTTTTGCTGAAGATGGCAATGCCCCGCTCCCGCTCGAGCGGATTGGAGTCCATAATCAGACCATGCTGGCCGCCGGCCAGTTTGTCCAGTTCGCTTTCGCGGAACATCCCGGACTGGTAGAGCAGCTGGTCCACCAGCGTCGTTTTCCCATGGTCCACGTGGGCAATAATGGCAACATTTCGTATTTGTTCAGGAGACCACATATTTTTCCTATTTTCTCTGGGTTGAAAAAAGGAGCAGTGTACTGAGGATGCTTAAGAAGTCAAGTTTTCTTTTACCAAGATGAAGACCGGATGAATCGGAGAAAGAACGTTTTCGAACGAGATGACAGAACACGGCACTCTGTTTTTCTGTGCCTTCTGAAACACCTCGAAAAGGATTTTTGAACGTTAAAAGATTGTTCCTTTTTGGAAGGTCAGCTGACGTATTCTGCAGAGCAAAGCGCTACGTAAATAGACCGTCCTTTTTGCTGGTATTCGAGTTTTCCTTCTCGGGCCAGCCAGCCGAGTCCCTGGAAGGCGATCTGAGCAGGCAGATTCGTCCGTTTGGGGATATCTGTGATATTGACAGGGGCTTTCGCGGCAGCGAGCATTTTCCAGATTTGTCCGGCAGCAGAACCGATTTTATCCTGCATACGTTCCCTCGCTTTTCCTGAAAAACAATTTTTGTCCTTTTTGCTGGTATAGGACAAAGGACCTATTCAACCTGATCCGATAAACTTTCTTCTCAATATAAAATCTGTCGATGCGGACGTCAAGGGCTTTCAGTTCTTTGAGAGAAAATCTTTCTTGTCATTTGACGAGAGCTCCGGAGGGGAGTAGGATGATTATAGATTGTAGGCAAGTAAATACCCGAAATGCCAAGGCAGAATAAGGAGGTTCCCTTGATTCAGGACCGGAAGATTGCCTATTTTTCGATGGAAATCGGGATTGAAGAAGCGATGCCGACCTACAGCGGCGGATTGGGGGTACTGGCCGGAGATACCATCCTGGCAGCGGCGGATGCCGAAGTACCGATGGCGGCGGTTTCGCTGGTTCACCGAAAGGGCTATTTTTTCCAGAAATTGACGGAGGACGGCCGGCAGATTGAGGAACCGGTCATCTGGACCGTCGAGGATTTTCTGGAGGAAATGCCGCCGCGAGTCAGTGTCGTGATTGAAGGGCGGACGGTTCAGATTCGCTGCTGGAAATATGAAGCCAGGGGAATCGGCGGGTATATTGTGCCGATTTATTTTCTGGATACCGATTTGGAAGTCAACGCACCGCAGGACCGTGAGCTGACGGATTATCTGTACGGGAAAGACAAGCGGTATCGGCTTTGTCAGGAGGTTGTGCTGGGCATCGGAGGGGTGCGGATGCTGCGGGCTCTCGGCTATGAGCAGCTCGAGCGTTTCCATATGAATGAAGGGCACGCCAGTCTTCTGACGCTGGAGCTGCTGGAGGAGCAGAAGCGGAAACGGAACGGACAGACCATCAGCGAGGAAGATATTGCCGCCGTGCGTCGACAGTGTGTGTTTACGACCCATACGCCCGTGGCGGCCGGTCACGACCAGTTTCCGATGGATTTGGTTCGGCAGGTGCTCGGCCAGCAGGAAGCGTTTTCGCTGAACAATGTCTTCTGCTGCGGGGATATGCTGAATATGACGTATTTGGCTCTGAATCTGAGCCATTATGTCAACGGCGTGGCCAAAAAGCATGGAGAGGTCTCCCGGCATATGTTCGGGGGGTATGAGATTGATGCGATTACCAACGGGGTTCACGCGGCTCGGTGGACTTCGGAGCCGTTTGCGGAGTTGTTTGATAAATATATTCCGGGCTGGCGGGAAGACAATTTTAGTCTCCGGTATGCGTTGAGCGTTCCTTCAGAAGAGGCGTGGGAAGCGCACCTTCAAAACAAACGGCGGCTGGTGTCTTTCGTAAATCGGGAAACCAATGCCGGAATGGATGCGGAAACGCTGACGCTGGGGTTTGCGCGGCGGGCGACCAGTTATAAGCGTGCGGATTTGATATTCAGCGACCGCCGCCGGCTGAAATCGCTGTGCCGCAAGGGCGGGCGGCTGCAAATCATTTTTGCCGGCAAGGCCCATCCGAATGATTTCGAGGGCAAGGAGCTGATTCGCCGGATTTTTTCCGCTCGCGGGGAGCTGATGCCGGAGGTGCGGACGGCCTATCTGCCCAATTATGATATGGCGATGGGGCGGCTGATTACGGCAGGAGTGGATGTCTGGCTGAATACGCCGCAGCCGCCGCTGGAGGCCTCTGGCACCAGCGGGATGAAGGCCGCCTTAAACGGAGTGCCTTCTTTGAGTGTGCTGGACGGCTGGTGGATTGAGGGGTGTATCGAAGGGGTGACGGGCTGGGCAATCGGGGAGAATCACCGGCAGGCGGAAATGCCGCAAGACCGCCAAAAAGATGCCGAATCGCTCTATGAAAAACTGGAGAAAGTCTTGTATGTTTATTACAAAACGCCGCTTCAGTTCCGCAAGGTGATGTTGCACGCTATCGCCCTGAATGGTTCGTTCTTTAATACCCAGCGGATGATGCAGCAGTATGTCCTGAAGGCCTATTTCAGCTGAAAAAACACCTACGAATCCAGGTCGAACAAATCAAGCCACTGCTGGGTTTCAGCCCGGCTGATGCCCTGTCTTTTTTCTTTGGGTTCGGGGCGGGGCGGTTCTTTTTCGAGAAGTTTGGCGACCATGTCCCAAAATGTTTCCGAGCGGACCGCGGCGGCTTTTCGGCGTTTTGCCGCTGCAACCAGACGAAGGTCGCTGCTGATGACAACCAGAGAGCGGGGGGCGCTGCAGGCCTGTATTTTTTCTTCAATGAGGGTATCGGCATCGCGAAAAGAGCCGGAGAAGAAGACTTCAATGTTGCTGAATCCGGCCAGACCGGTTTTGTCCGGCGGGCCGATGCCGTCAAAGATAATCTGGCCGCGATTGCGTGTGCGGCGAAGGTATTCGGTCAGGATCCGAATCAGACCGGCCTCATCCAGGCCGGCCATCGCCTCCTGTCGCTGAATGACCCGCAGCAGATTGTAGCCGTCAATCAGCAGGGGCAAGGGGCATACCCTTCGGCACAATAGCGGATTTCTCCGGCTACGATGGTATAGAGAACTTTGCCTTTTACTGTCCAGCCGGCATAGGGACAGTTGTGGCTTTTGGAGAAGAAGCGATTGGGGTCAATCGTCCATTCGGCATCCGGGTCGATGACGGCAATGTCCGCCCGGTCACCGAGTCCGAGGGTGCCTTTGCTGATGTTCAGAACGCGGGCGGGTCGATACGTAAGCATGGCGAGCAGCTGCGGCCAGTCAATGACACCCGGGTCAATCAGGGCTTTGCGGTACAGAGGCAGGGCGCATTCGAGCGAGGCGATGCCGAAGGGCGCCGCCAGGAATTCGAGTTCTTTTTCGCTTTTCAGATGGGGGGCATGGTCTGTAGCCAGCGCGTCAACGAGCCCCTCCTGAATGGCTCTGCGCAGAGCTTCCACGTCGGCCAGGGTTCTCAGCGGCGGATTGACTTTGTAGTTTGTATCGTAGTCTTTCAGGTGTTCTTCCGTCAGCAGAAGATGATGCGGAGTCACCTCGCAGGTGACAGGCAGGCCTTCCTGTTTGGCCTGGCGAATCAGCTGTACCGAGCCGGCGGTGGAAATGTGCTGGGCGTGATAGCGAGTTTTGGTTTTTTTAACCAGTTGGATGTCTCGCCAGAGCATCATTTCCTCAGCGAGGGGGTCCATCCCCGGAAGTCCGAGAAGGGTGGCGTTGTAGCCGGCGTTCATCACACCGCCGCGGGCCAGCGAATCATCCTGACAATGCTGGGCGACCACCCGGTTGAACATCGAGGCATACTTGAGAGCCCGGAGCATCACAGCGGCGTTCTGAACTCCGCTGCCGTCGTCGGTGAAGCCGATGGCGCCGGCCTGGGCCATCAGCCCCATTTCGGATAATTCTTCTCCGGCTCGTCCTTTGGTGAGTGTGCCCATCACATAGATGAAGGTTTTTCGGGCTTGCCGCCCCATTCGATGGACATACTCGACACTGGTGGCGTTGTCAATAGGCGGATTGGTGTTGGGCATACAGACAACAGAGGTAAATCCGCCTGCTACGGCGGCGGCGGAGCCGGAGGCGATGGTTTCTTCTTCCTCGTCGCCCGGTTCGCGAAAATGCACGTGCAGGTCAATCAGACCGGGGGAGACAATTTTGCCGGAGGCATCAATGAGGATGTCGGCTTTGGCGGGAAGGCGTCCGATTTGGCTGACTTTCCCATCGGCGACGAGCAGATCGGCAATCCGGTCCACGCCGTTGGCCGGGTCAATGAGTCGTCCGTTTCGAATCAAAATGGAAGGTGCGGCGGTTTCTTTCATGGATGTGAGTCCTTGGCTTCAAGAACAGCGGCTTGATTGACCAGAAACAGCACGGCCATCCGGATGGCCAGCCCGTTGGAGACCTGACGCAGAATGACGCTGTTGGGACCGTCAGCGACTTCGGATTCAATTTCCAGCCCGCGGTTCAGCGGGCCGGGGTGCATAACCAGAATATCCGGTTTGGCTTTTTTGAGCCGCTCGACGGTCAGGCCGTAGAAGTGAGAATATTCTCGTACGGAGGGGAAGAGATTTCCGCCGAGTCGTTCGAATTGGATGCGAAGCATGTTGATGACATCGAGCTTGTCGATGACGGCATCCAGACTGTAGGAGACCTGAACGGGCAGGTTCTGCACCTGAGCGGGCATCAGGGTCGGAGGACCGACCAAAATCACTTCTGCTCCCAGTTTTGTCAGAGCATGGATATTGCTGCGGGCGACCCGGGAATGTGCAATGTCGCCGACAATCCCGATTTTCAGACCTTCCAGAGACCCTTTGATTTGGCGGATGGTATAGGCATCCAGCAGGGCCTGGGTCGGATGTTCATGGAAACCGTCGCCGGCATTGATGACACAGGCCTTGATGGACCGGCTGAGCAGATGAGGTGCTCCGCCTGCATTGTGCCGAATTACGACAATGTCAACCCCCATGGCTTCGAGATTGCGAGCCGTGTCAATCAGGGTTTCTCCCTTGTTGACGGAACTGGAGGTTTTGGTGAATTCGATGACATCGGCACTGAGCCGGCTGGCGGCGAGCGTAAAGCTGTTTCGCGTGCGTGTGCTGTCTTCAAAGAACATATTGACCACCACTTTGCCGCGCAAAGCCGGGGCTTTTTTGATGGAGCGGGTGCTGAATTCTTCAAAACCGCGGGCGGTGTCCAAAATAAATTCGATTTCTTTTCGGCTGAGGTCTCGCAGACCGAGGAGGTGTTTTCGCCGCCATTGAAAATCCGTTTTCGTTGTCTGGTTCACAGAATTACTCGACTAAAACCTGCTCGATTTGGTCTGTTTCCTTCAAAAGCACCTGAACACGCTCTTCAGGGTTAACGTCAACACGAATGCCGACATAATCTGCGCGAATCGGCAATTCCCGGCTGCCGCGATCGACCAGGACCGCCAGCCGAATGGCTTTGGGTCTGCCTAAATCCGTCAGCGCATCCAATGCCGCCCGGACGGAGCGTCCGGTGTGAAGCACATCATCCACCAGCAGAACGGTGGTTTGGTGGATGTCGAAATCAATTTCAGTTGTCCGCACCTGGGACGGAACGGCGTTTTGAGGATCGTGGATGTCATCTCTGTAAAGGGTGATATCCAGCGTCCCGCAGGGGATTTCCTTGCCGAGCCGTTCGCTGAGCCGCTTCTGGAGACGCTGAGCAAGAATTTCGCCGCGGCTCCGAATCCCGATAATCACAAGGTTATTGTTTGAACCAAGGTCAGAGGCGATATCTTGACTGATAGAGTCCAGTATTTCGCTTATTTGGGCTTCGTTGAGCAGTACTCTCATTGCACCCCTTTTCACAGAGTAGGGTCAAATGCCTTGATTTCTGCTTTCTATCGGACGTGAGTATATCAGACTGTCGTTTGCAAAGCAAGAAGTTCTCGGAATTTGGGATGGAAGCGGAATATTATCGGATGTTTTTTATCGAAGATAGAAAGAATGAATCTGTTGCAGGGGTATCGCCGATTGTGGTACAATGTATTATTGAATTATTATTGATAGAGGGGTTTTGTTTTAGAAAAGTTTCGGAAAAAGGATGTCCGGAAAGATTCAACAATCTATCCGTTTGAGTTTCCTGCTTTTGGCGGGGTGGGTTTTTTCGGCTTTTGCGTCTGAAGAATCCTTACGGAGGGTGCCTATCCAGCCCGCTTCCTTTGCCTATTGCGGGATTCGGGATTTGCAGGAAAACGAACCGAATTTAACGGGTTCCGACGTTGCCGTTGCGGCTGTCTGCCGTTCAATGATGTATGTGAACGGACTGCCGCAGGATGATTATCGTTTCAATATGGCTCACAGCAGTCTTCGCGGGGGCCGCGTCTTTTTTGAAGACGGCTCGAATGGATTGTACGGTCTTTCGCCTCATGAAACGGCTGTCGGCGGGCTTTTAATCGGTCTGGATTTTCAGGGAAATCACCCTTTGACGGGGCCTTTTGTTTACAAAGGCGTTTGTCCGGATGCGACGGTGGAGGTTTTTGAGTTTTGGCGGTTTGTGAGCTTAACGGTCTTCGGCGGCAAACCGTTTTCGGCCGATGTGCTCACGCTCAGTTTGGGGGATTTTTACGAAGATTGGTGGACGCGGGGGATTGAGCGTCTGGCCCATAAGACGGGGGTTCTGGTGGTGGCTTCAGCGGGAAACGGCCTTCGAGTTTCAGACCGTGTATTGTATCCGGCCGGCGGGGCCAATGTTTTGGCGGTGGGAGTTGTTCAATCACAGGTAGAACCGGATGGAACACCGAGTTTGAGGTTTTTCTCGGCGCCGCATCGGCGGATTTCCAGTTTCGGCCCCACGGCGGACGGCCGCAGCAAGCCGGACCTTGTGGCACCGGGACGTGCTCTCGTGCCGTCGGCGTATGATGCCTCAACCTATGAAATCGCCGGTGACTACTCCAGTCTGGCTACCCCCCTGGTTTCCGGGACGGCGGCTCTGCTGTTTCAGAAGATTTATCAGACGCCGGCGCTGGCCGAGCGAGTTCATCCCGAAACCAGAAACTGTGTTCTGCGGGCCCTTTTACTGACTTCGGCTCGGAAGCTGCCGTGGTGGCATAAGGGACGCCCCGAACGGGAAGATGATGCCTTTGTGCCGCTGGATTGGCTGCAGGGGGCCGGTCTTCTGGATGCCAAAGAGGCCTACACGCTTTTGACGGAAGGCGCTCGTCCGGAAGAGGGCGGCTTGAAGGGCTGGGACAATCCGATTTTGAATGGAGACCATCCGGAGGCGGTTTATTCCATTTCGGTTCCGGCAGGACAGGAACTCTATTTGACTGCTACGGCGGTTTGGAATCGTGCTTTTGAGGAGCGATTTCCGTTTCGGCCTTTGCCGGAAGAAGATGGAGATTTGCGGCTGGAATTGTGGAGGATTGACCCCAATCAGACGGAAAAGATTTTGGTGGACGCCGGCGACAGTCCCGTGGATACGGTTGAGCATCTCTATGTCCGGCTTCCGGAGGAAGCGGCGTCGTATGAATTGGTGGTGCGGTTCAGTCAGCCGCAGGCGGCCCGGATAAGTGCAGGACGTTTCGTCGGTTTGGCGTGGTCTGTTGGACCGGACCGCACCCGGGACAATCCGTGGTGGTATGATTTGAACGAAGACGGCCGGATTGACCAGACAGACAAGGTCATCTATCAGATTTTTGAGAAGGAACAGTCTGAGATTTTCGGAGACCCCTCTTTGTCAGAGGCCCTTGGGCTCAGCCCGGACCGAATCGAACTGCTCAGACAACGGTGGGCGGATTGGCGTTCGTATTGGAGTTTATGGTCCGCCGCAGAGGAAGCGCTGCTGCCGTCTAATCCCTGAAGCGAAAGCTGAGGGTTTGATAAATCAGCTTGGCGGCCAGAAAATCGCTGGCCCACAGATGTTCCCGCGGACAGAGCTCAACAACATCCATCCCGATTACATTCCGATGTCTGCAGACCTGTTCGATTAATGAAATCACCTCGTACCATCCCAGACCGCCCGGTTCGGGAGTGCCGGTGGCGGGCATCAGGGACGGGTCAAAAACATCCAGGTCGATGGTCAGATAGACATTGTCCGTCAGCAAAGAAAGCAGAGTGTCAATCCAGCGGCGCTGCGGGTCGGCGGCGATTTGATGGGCAAAGAAGACTCTGGTCTTGTCCAAAGCCGGCTTTTCGCAGGAGTCCATGCTCCGGATGCCTGCCTGAACGATAGGACAAAGCTGCCTGGCTCGAGCCATCACACAGGCGTGATTGTAGATGGACCCTTCATATTCTTCCCGGGTGTCGGCGTGGGCATCCAGCTGCAGAACGGTCAGGTTGGAGAACGATTGAGCGGCGGCCTGAAATGCGCCGATGGAAACAGAATGTTCCCCGCCTAAGAGAACCGGAAATTTGCCTTTTTGAAAATAGCCGAGCATTCTTTGGCGAACTTGTTTGACCATTTCATCGGGGGTTGGACAATCCAGAACAGGCGCATCTGTGGCAATCCCTTTACGGAAGACCTCCGAGTCGGTAAGAATATCGTAAAACTCCAGATTTTTTGACGCTTTCAAAATCGCTTCAGGTCCCTTGTCAGCTCCTTTTATCCACGTGCTGGTTTGGTCATACGGAACCGGCAGGATGACGATTTGAGCCGTCCGGAAATCGGTGTAGTGCGGTTCGAAATCCCCAAAAGAGGAACTCTTTCTCATTGCAGATCTCCCGACAAGGAAAAAGGGATTTTTGGACGGCTGCCCAAAAATCCCTGATTTTTGACAAAACTGTTCCTTTTTTAATCAAATAGAAAGACGGCGATGGCGACCGTAGTCGTCCAAAGGCCTTTGACACCGCGAGCGGTCTGGGTGATATTGGTTGTTTTAATGAACAAGCCGCTGGATTTGTAGGCCTGCTCTTTTTCTGACCAGGCCTTGTCGGGATCTACTTCGTATCCGAGGGTTGTTCCGAGCATGCCGGCTGCCAGGTCTTCGGCCATATCTTCCGCTTCTCGTTTGTTCATTCCGTGGCCGTGCACTTCGCTTAAGTAGCCCCAGTTGCTCTTTTGTTTGGGGACAGCAACGCCGACGGAAGAAGCAATCAGTCGGCCGTGTTCGTTGGTATCACACCGAGCCAGGACGCAGAAGCTGATGGCTCCCGGGACAAGGAGTTTGAGCCCTTCATTTCGGCTGATAATCCGGCAATAGGGAGGCAAAATGGAGGAGACCTGCACGAGATTCTGCTGGGCTACCCCGGCGTCTCGGAGGGCTTCCTCAAAAGATTTTAGGCGGTATTTATGCCGGCCGACCCCTTTCGTTAAAAACATCCGCGTCGGTACAAGATTGAGCATTCCCGTACTCTCCTGGAAAAGAGGTTCTTCTTATTTGTCGTATTCTTATGGTAACGGAGAAATTTTATCCCCCTTCAGGAGGGGGGCAAGAAAAAATTTGAAAAATTCATCCAGAAACCCAGAAAGCGGACTTATTCAGGAGACAATAAGCCGAAAAAAAGACCGGATGTTGAGATAGAGAAGTTTTTTAGAATACCCGTTGCGATTTACAAAGAACATTCTATAATTTCACGCCGTTTCTTTCTGAAGAGAAAGACCCTGAAAGACCGAAAAGATGGGAATTAGCAGGAGCAGACCTGCCGTTTAGCGATATGAGGAAGGAATCTATGGGAAAGAAAAAGGCGAAAAAATTAAGCGAGCGCGAACTGGAACGATATAAGCAGCTACTGCTGGAGAAGCAGAAGGAAGTATTGGCGGACCTGCAAAGTATTGAACAGAATATGTTCCAGGACGGGGGGGAGATTTCGAGTATGCCGGTTCATCTGGCGGACATCGGAACGGATAACTTTGAACAGGAGTTCAGTTTGGAGCTGATGGAGGAAGCCAAACGAACTCTGCATGAGATTCAACTGGCTCTCAATCGAATCGAAGAAGGCACTTTCGGCATTTGTGAAGGATTGGGAATTCCGATTGAGAAGGAACGGCTGGATGCGATTCCCTGGACTCGGTACAGTCTGGAATACGCCCGCCAGAAAGAGAAGGAAAATGGTCCCGGTTTCATCAAACGCCGACCGATTGACATTGAACGAGACAGTGAATTTGAGGATGAGGATGTTCAGGAAGAGGAGGTGGAGGCCTTTGATGAAGATGTGGAGATGGAACCCCTGGAGGATGCCGAAGAGCCGGAGGAACTGGATGAAGAATTTGAGTAAGCGGTTTTTCTCCGCTCGGTCAAGGTAAAGGGGGGACTGCCGGCAGACCGATGCAGGTCATGGGGGCGAGGGATTCGAGGGACGGCTTAAGAGCCCCTGCGTCCCCGACGACAACAAGAATCATCTGCTCAGGTCTAATCGTTTTTCTCGCCAATGCCAGACAATCCTCTGCAGAGGCCGTCCGGATGGTTTCAAAGAGCCGATCCAGGTAGTCACGACCGAGATTTTGAGACTCCATCAGCCAAAGGTCTTCGGCAATCTGCTGAGGGGTTTCTCTTCGAAGCAGGAAGGTTCCGGCAATATAGGTTTTGGTATCCTGCAGTTCACTGGAGGTCGGCGGGCGGGTTCGAAGGTCCTCAATCAGGTCAAAAATGGTTTGGATTGTCTGCTGGACAGCATCGTTTTTGGTAAAGGTTTGGATCGTAAACATTCCTGCCTGATTGTAAGCGAGGTACGTACTCCAGATGCTGTAAGTCAATCCTTTTTCAACCCGCACAACCTGATTCAGACGGCTGTTAAAAGAGCCGCCGAAATAGCTGCCGACAATCCGGCTGATGAAGTAGTCGGGCTGGTCATGCCGGGTAATGCCGAGCTGGCCGATGCGAATTTGTGCCTGAGAGCTCCCCGGCAGATGAACCAGATACAGGTGCTGCGGAGAGTTCGGCCGGATGGGGGGCAGGGTGATGTCCGGAAGAGGAGAAGGATTTTTCCATCTTCCCAAATGGGTTTGAGCGAGGGCGAAGGCCTTTTCCGGACGGATGTCTCCGGCAAAAATAAGAACGGCTTTTTCGGGACGAGCGTATTGTTTCCAAAAGCCGGACAGATCCTGCGGATTCAGACGGTTCAAATCTTCGGTTTGTCCTTCCGGTGTTCGGGCATACGGATGGTTTCCAAATAATTCTTTTTGGAGCTGCCGGTCGGCTATGTACTCAGGGGATTGTTCACGAACCGATATGGAGGCGATTTGCCGGCGGCGGAGTTTTTCAAATTCGTTTGGGTCAAAAGACGGGTATTGAACAACCTCGGCCAGCAGCCGGACGGCATCTTCTATATGCTGAGAAAGACAGTTCAGGGACACAATGCCGTCGTCCAGGGAGGCCTGTCCGGACAGGGTGATGGCGCGGCGTTCGAGCTCTTCGGCCAGGTCGGCTTCGGGATAATGGAGGGTGCCCTTGGTGAGCATGGCAAAAGCCATGGAAGCCGAGGCCGGCTTGCTTTCACACCAGGAGCCGAATGGAAGGCCGAGCATAATGGTCACAAAAGGCACTTCGTGATTCGGCACCACCAGGATTTTTAGGCCGTTGTCGAGAATGCGCTCCTCGTAGTGAGGTGTGAGCCGTGCCGGCTGGATGGGCTTGAGCGGGGGTGTTTGGGGGAAATATGCCGGTCGTTTTTCTCCGGGGCGTCCGGGGGGCGGAGATGTTTCTTCCCGCAAGGCCGTCAAGGGAGCCAGTTCATCATCTTTTTTGCCGAGTTGGTTCTGAAGAACACGGACCGTTAATTGACGCGATTCTGTCAAATAGGTTTCGGCAACGCGGCGGATATCCTCGGCTGTTACGGCCTGAATCCGGCGCAGGGTGTCATTGGCCCTGGACGTATCGCCGAGGATCATGGATGCTGTTCCGAGGAGTTCGGCCTTGCTTTCGACGGTTAAATTTTCAGCCACTATTTTTTTGAGGGTGTTGTTTCGGGCTTTTTCGAGTTCTTCCGGGCGGATGCCTTCGGAGATGATTCGCTCAAGTTCGGAACGGATGCACGCAAGAACCTGATTGGGCTCACGGTTTTCATTGAGCATGCCGCCGGCGACAAAAACTCCGTCTTGTTCGAGATTGTAGGTCCAGGCCGTCGTTTGAACAGCTGTCTGGGTTTCCGCCACAAGCTGTCGATAGAGCCGGCTGCTGCTGCCTTCACCGAGAATGGAGGCCAGAAAATCCAGCGGCAGTTCATCCGGATGTCCGTGCGGAACCGTGCGCCAGACGATTCCGGCCAGCGGGGCGGGGGCGATTTCATCGTCAATTGTCAGTTCTCGGGGGCCTTGGGGCATGGGTTCCTGAACGGTTACTTTGGGCGGCTGGGGCCGGGGCTGAATCCAGCCGAAATAGCGTTCTGCCAGCGTTTGAGCTTTTTTGTGTTCGACAGCTCCAACAATCAGCAGGACGGCGTTATTGGGGGTGTAGTAGCGACTCCAAAACTGCCGCATTTCTGCGGCGCTGGCGGCCCGCAAATGGGCGATGTTGCCGATGGGAACCCAGCGGTAGGGATGTTCGGTAAAAAGAGCGGCGGCTACTTTTTTATAGACATTGCCGTAGGGTTCGTTCTCGTGCATCCGCAATTCTTCTTCGACCACTTTGCGTTCGGTGTCCACGGCATTCTGGTCAATTTTGAGAAAAGCCATCCGTTCGGCTTCCAGCCAGAGAGCCAGTTCAATCTGGTCAGCAGGCAGAGTCTGCAGATACACGGTTTTGTCGAAGCTTGTGTAGCCGTTGGTATGGGCTCCGACTTTCCGCAGGAGTTCGAAGTGGTCGGAGGGGCCGACTCGGTCTGTTCCCTTGAACATCATATGTTCAAACATGTGGGCAAATCCCTGACGCGCGGGGTCTTCGTCTTTGGAGCCGACGTGGTACCAGACCTGAACGGTTACTATCGGGGTGGAGAAGTCTTCGAGTGTGATGACTTTCAGTCCATTGGAAAGCGTGATTTCCCGAAAATCGAAAAGACGGCCGGCGGAAGGTGCAGACTGCTTTCCAAAGAAAGCAAGGCGGCAGGAGGATAATCCGGCTGCCAATCCGATGGCAAGCAGGGCGAACCATATGATTCTCTTTTTCATTTTCTATCCTTCCGATGGATATCAGTCTGTCCGCTTATATCCGATTTTATTCAGTCGGTCAAGTTGACAATTGTCCTGACAATGGCGCATGAAAAAAACCGGACAGGAAACCATCCGGTTTTTTGTTGGAAATGTCTCGGGGTTGTGAGAGATTGTCAGGAGCAGACTTTTCGCCATGCCGAGGCGAGGTCTTCAAGTATGTGAATGCTTTTGTCGAGCATTTCTGTGTTGTTCTGGATTCCGGCCTGGCCGATATACCGCCAAAGGAAGTTGTACAGGCCGCGGAGATTTTGAGCCAGAGAGCCCCCTTGCTCGAGGTTGAGAGACTGGTTCAATTCAAAAATGATGTCACGCGCTTTGGCCAGCGAGGCGGCTTTTTGAGTGAAGTTTCCGTTTTGAATGGCTGTTCGCGCCTGGTGGAGGAATCGAATGGCTCCTTCGTAGAGCAGAACAATCAATCGTCCTTTGTTCTGAGTTGTTACGGCGGTTTCCTGATAGATTTCGGTGATGCTCATAGGAATCTCCTCAGTTGTTTCTGCAGCTTGTTTTTGCGGTTAGTGCTTTCTACCATGCCGGCCGACAGGGTCCGGATCAAAACCCTGTCGGCCGCTCATCATGGTAAGAAGCTCCCATATTATCCGCGCAGCAGTGTCAGCGCCATTTGAGGCATCGTGTTCGCCTGGGCCAGCATCGCCACACCGGCCTGTGCCAGCACCTGGTTGCGAGTGAGGGCCGCCATTTCCGTGGCCACGTCCACATCCGAGATTCGCGATTCAGCGGCCATCAGGTTTTCGGCCTGAATGTTGAGCACTTCATTGGTGCTTTCGAGTCGGTTCATCATATAACCGAAGCTGGCTCGGGCGCTGTCTTTTCGCTGGATGGCTTCGTTGACCAGAACCAGGGCCTGCTGGGCATTTGTTCCGTCGGCTCCGGCAATGGTAATTGTGGCGCTGTCAATGAGGTTTGACGGGCGGACATCGACGGAGGTGACCTGAATGTAGGAGTTGACGCCGAAGTGGATGCTGTTGGTGCCGGTGGCACTGTTGAGCATGTTGATGCTGTTAAATTCGGTGGTGGTGGCGATTCGCTGGATTTCGGCAATCATCTGCTGGAACTCATTGTTCATAATATTCCGCTGCTGCTCCGAATAGGAGCCTGTGGCGGCCTGTTCCGCCAGCTCTTTCATACGGATCAGGACGGCATCAATCGAGCCCATGGCTCCTTCCATCGTCTGGAGCATACTGATGGCGTCCATTGCGTTTCGGGACCCCTGTTTGATGACGGCGATGTCCGCCCGCATCAATTCTCGGACAGCCAATCCCGCCGCATCGTCCTTGGCACTGTTGATCCGCAGGCCGGAGGAGAGACGTTCGACGGACCGGGCGAGGGCATCGTAGCTTTTGCCGAGGTGTCTTGCCGCGCTTTCCGCCATCAAGTTGTTTTTAATTGCTAACATGGGTACTTCTCCTTACCAGATTTTTGAGTTGTGCTCTGACAATCTCCTATAAAGAGTTCATTTTTCGGCTTACGACAAAGGTATTATCGGAGACTTTTTGGGCTTCTTTAGACCTATAAAATAAGTTCCGAAAAAAACTTTTATTTCGGGGAAAAGAAAAGGCTTTTGCGTTTTTTATCGGACGAAGTGAAAAACCAATAGTTGCGAGGATGATTTTTTTGGCAAAAAAGATGAGAAAACAGAAAGAAACAGGGGAAACTGGAAGAAGCGGACGTTTATCGATTATATACCGAAGCGCAGGATTGCTTCGGCAGCCTGGAGGGCGGCTTGAGGACCGTCTAATTCTCCCTGTTCGAGGGCTTTTCGGGCTTCAAGAACAGCAGTTGAATCTTTTGCCTCGGGAGATTCGTTAAGGGCTTTTTGAATATAGGGCTGATAATCGGTCCCTAAATCGAGACGAATGGTTTGTCGAATATGGGATTTTCCCGTTTTGTCAGAGCTGCCGAGCTTCTGTTCTGAAGTCGGATGAACCGGCTGACTCGTGTCAAATTGTAATGGGTCGATCGGTACCATAGTTTCTTTTATTGTCGGAAGGAATCTGAAAAACTTAAGAAAAAAACTGAAAAAAAGTTAAAGAAGGATACTTTTTTGACGATAATGTCTTTCTTTCTATATAAACAAGTTCAGGACTTTTGAATCCGGATGTGTTTGATAACTTCTTTCTGTTTCGGGGGTTAATGCGGGTTTATTCGAATGTTCTTCCGGAGAGGAAGCTGAATCGGCATTTGGAGTTCGGCGCTGACGTTCCTCCTGCATTTCATATCGCAGGTTCCAATCGGAAGTACTTTCGGAATTTGTATGTTTCTGTTCCTGGTTGGGGATTGGACTGATTTCGATTTTGCGTATCTGAATCCCCTGATTCTCGAGAGATGCGAGGATATTCGGCAGCGATTTTTCGATTTCTTGGCGGGTTTGCTCTTTTTGGATTTCAAGAATACCGGATATCTCATCTCCAATCTTGTCAAATTTAATTCGGACCAATCCTAATCCTTCGGGGGTGAGGGAAATTTGGATGGATTGAATATCGTTTTGAACGGCATTTTGGATATTTCTCAGCACTTGCTGAGAGGCAGAGAGCGGTGGGGCTAATTCCGCAACGGCTTCCGATGCTTTGGCAGGATAGGTGATGGGGGCGGCCGAGTGGAGCGAACTTTGCTCGATTCCAGATTGTGTTCGTATCAGAGCAGGAGTAGGACCAGGCGTTTCGGGATTCAAGAAGTCCTTTTTCTGGGAGGAATCGGAAGAGTTCGATGATTTCAGAGAACTTTTGATTTTTTGAGGTTTTGATAGAGGTTCGGTCAAAGGTTCAACAGATTCTGGTTTTTTATGTGAAACCGCCTTTTCCTGGTTGTTGAGAGGAATGGCTCGCTGAACGGTTGTTGTTGTTAAGGGGATCTGGGGGAATTGTATTTGTTGGGAAGCGACCTTGGGAAGGTTTTGAATGACATCGGGTGTTTTGGCTGTTTTGTCAGGGAGGGTTATTTGGGGTTCAAACGGCTGCTTAATCTGGACACCTTCAGTCTTTATTGTTTTGCTGGTTTCTTGAAAGGTTAGAGAAGAGAAAGAACTTTTTGATTTTGGATTTTCATCCTGGGTTAGTTTAACCCGGTCACTGGTTGTTGACTCAGTTGCAGGATTCTTTTGGGTAAGATTCGGCAGTGTGGGCAATTTAGGCAATATTTCTGGGGAGGATTGTTCTTTGGGTGCAGTTGCTTTTGGATGTTTTAAGATTTTGTCTAAAGTGGTGGTATTGTCGAGCGGTTTGGATAAGAGGATTATTTCAGCACCAGCTGTTGCGGGTATGTTTTCTTGTTTCTGCCCGGAAGGTTTTTTTTTCGCATCTGTTTGATCTTCTTGTCCGCTGACCATCTTTTTGTTTAAGACGGTTAGGAATGGACTCGACAGAGTTTCCGCCTCTCCAAACTCGGCTTTGTTTCCATCTGATTCTTGGATTTGATGGTTTTTTTTCTTTGCGGCTGTTTCATTCAATGCGGTTTCTGAACCGACCGGCCGCAAAGACGGCTCAACGGTTGTAGTTAGTATATTTCCAATACCGGCTGTTTGAGTCATAAAGACAAGTTCTCCTTTAATTAAAGGCAATCTTTTCGGGAGAGTGTCGCAATTTGTGTGCCAGAATAGGAATGGAAAAGACTTCTACTCGTAAGATACTATAAAAGCGAGAGATAGAAAATAACCAATCGGATTGGTTGTTGGAAGATATGGTTAAAAAAGCAGAAAAAATTTCCTATGAATGTGAAAAAAATGGACTCAAGGAACGAACGGTTCTTCGCAAAAAGTTTGCAAAAGGTCGCAGAAAAGGTATTCTTGTGTCCATAATAATGAAATCTTTGATTGGAGATTCACTTGAAAGGTCAGCCGGAAAAAATCGGTTCGGACTTGGCGGGTCTTGTAAAGGGGACTGTTTGCGTTGACATCTACAGCCGGGTCGCTTTCAGCACGGATGCAAGTATTTACCAAATCTTTCCGCAATGTGTGGTATCCGTTCGGGATGAGGAGGATGTCCGCCGCGTTATCCAGTATGCTCGGGAAAACGGGTTCCCTGTGGCGGCACGAGGGGCCGGCAGCGGTGTGGCGGGTGAATCGCTGACAGACGGGATTGTGATTGATGTTCGCCGGTATATGGACCGTATTCTGTCTGTGACGCCGGACGGAGAACTGGTTACGGTGCAGCCGGGGGTTGTTCTGGATGACCTGAATCGCTTTTTGGCGCCTTATGGGCGGATGATTGGGCCGGACCCTTCCAGCTCAAACCGTGCCGTTGTCGGAGGGTGTCTGGCGAATAATGCCACGGGGGCTCATTCCTTGGTTTACGGCCATTTTGACAACTGGGTCCAGCGGGTTCGGGCTGTCTTGGCCGATGGGACTGTGGTTGAACTGAGCAACGGAATGCCCCCGGCGGAAGACGGCAGGCCGGAAACGAAAATTGCCGGGCAGTGTTTTGAGCTGCTTTCGGGGAAAGAGTCGGTGATTCGAGCGGCTCGGCCCAAAACGCAGAGGAACCGAAGCGGGTATGCCATCGACGGAATTGTTCACGACGGCGTTGTGGATTTGGCCCGGCTGATGGCCGGTTCGGAAGGAACGTTGGCTGTTTTTACGGAAATTACGCTCCGGACAGTCCCTATTCCCCGCTGCAAGGGGCTGATTCAGCTGGAATTTCCGTCATTTGAAACGATGGCCCGTGCAATTCCTTTGATTTTGCGGTGCAGTCCGGCGGCCTGTGAGTTGATGGACCAGACGCTGATGACGATGGCGCGACAGGCCTATCCGAAATACCGTGATGTGCTGCCGGAGGGGTGCAGTGCCTCGCTGCTGGTGGAGATGACCGGTTCGGACGAAAACGAAGTGCGGGAAAAGCTTGGGCGTGTGCGTCTGGCGGCGACGGATTTGGCCGTTCGGGCGGAGGATGTTCTGGAAGAGAACAGACAGCAGCGTCTCTGGAAGGCCCGGAAGGATGCCGTTCCTTTGCTGAATCGTCAGAAAGGGCCGGCTCATCCGATTCCGTTTATTGAAGATGTGTCTGTGGACCCCGTGCGGCTGGATGCGTACATTGCCGGACTGGAGAAAATCGGGCGCAAATACGGGATTACGATGGCCTATTACGGGCATGCCGGCGACGGCGGACTGCATATTCGCCCGTACATCGATTTGTCGAGGGAAGAGGGGGTTCAGCAGATGCGCACGATGGCTCAGGAGGTTTTCGAGCTGGCCTGGTCCCTGGGCGGGTCTGTCAGCGGAGAGCATGCCGACGGCCTGGTGCGGGCGGCCTTTATTCGGCGGCAATACGGGGAGGCCTATTATGAACTGCTCAAGGGTATCAAGCGGATTTTTGACCCGGAAGGTCTGCTGAACCCCGGCAAGATTCTGAATGAAGACCCGGATGTGATGGTTCGGCATTTGCGGCTTCCGGGTGGCAATTTGGAAGGGAAGACCGCTCTGCTGCTGGGGCCGGAGGAGTTTCGGTTTGAGGCAGAACAATGCAGCGGATGCGGGGTTTGTCTGGCCCGCACAGAAGGGGCGAGAATGTGTCCGATCTTTCGGGCTGTCAATGAAGAGCTGGCTTCCAGCCGAGCCAAGGCCAACCTGCTGCGGTCGGCGGCGTCGCTTCCCTCTGAAGTCGGGACCTATGACGCACGGGGGCTGCAAGAGGCTTTATCCCTTTGCGTGAACTGCAAGATGTGTTCGGTTCAGTGTCCGGCCGGGGTGGATGTGTCTAAACTGGTAATCGAAGCCAGAGCGCAGCTTGCCCACAAGAGCGGTTTTTCGACGGCCCAGACCGTGCTTTCACACAATCGTCTTGTGAGCATGCTGGCGGCCGCGTTCGCTCCGCTGAGCAATTGGATTCTTCGAATTCCGCTGAGCCGTCTGCTGATGGAAAAGACGCTCGGATTGGACCGTCATCGGCCGTTTCCAGCGTTTGAAAGAGGCAGTTTTCTTCGAAAGGTGCGGCGGTTCCGAAAACCGAATGCTTCGGATGGGGGCACGCAGAAAGCGGCCTATTTTGTGGACAGCTTTGCCAACTGGAATGACCATTCCCTCGGGTTTGCGGTTGTAGGGGTTTTGGAGAAACTGGGCGTGCAGGTGGAGGTTCCTTTGCAAAGGCCTGCGCCGCTGCCGGCGTATGTGTACGGAAATCTCCACGCCGCCCGCCGGGATTTGGAATACAATCTGAAACAGTTTGTCCCGCTGGTTCAAAGGGGTTATGAGGTTGTTTGTTCGGAGCCCAGTGCGGCCCTGTGTCTGAAAGAGGAGATGAAATATCTTATCCAGTCGCGGGAATCTGCGCTGGTGGCTGACCATACATGGGAGCTGATGGGATATCTTTGCTGGATTCTGGAGCATCGCGGGTGGGGGCTGATTCGGCTGTCGGATGCCTGCCGGACGACTCGATTTGCTTACCATGCACCCTGTCATCTGCAGGCCCTGCGCCAGCCGTCGGATACAGTGGATTTGCTGGACCGTTTGGACTTGAAAGTCGTCAATCTGAATGGGGGCTGCTGCGGGCTGGCGGGAACGGCGGGGATGCAAAGCAAAAAAGCAAAGCTGTCCGAGGCCATCGGCGAATCCTTAAAAAAGAAAATTGACCAGGTCAATCCAGATGTTGTTCTAACAGAATGTGCTGCTTGTGCGATGCAGATTGAATATCTAACAGGACGCAAAACGCTGCACCCCATCAAACTTCTTTGGGAATACGGATGGAAAGACTAAGTCGTTTCGATGAAAAAACGCTTTGCACTATCCGGAAAAATCCCTAAAATGAAAGGGGGGACAATAAGGAACCCCGGAAAGGGGCAAATTATGGAGCAGCATCAGGAGCAGTATAAGCGTGCGGTCCTGTGGCAGGGGGAAACCGGCGGGGCGGTTCAGTGCCGACTTTGTGCATGGCGTTGTCGGATTCCGGTTGGCCAGACAGGCCGCTGCCGAGTTCGGAAAAATATCAATGGGGTGCTGGTGTCCCTCAATTATGACAAACTCTGCGCCGCCAATCCGGACCCAATTGAGAAGAAGCCGCTCTTTCATTTTCAGCCGGGCTCAAAAAGTTTTTCGATCGCAGCTCCCGGATGCAATTTTCAATGTGTGTTTTGTCAGAACTGGCAAATCAGCCAGATGCCGCAACTTGGAACGATTGAGGGGTCTTATTATTCTCCGAAGGCGATTGTGGATGCGGCGGTTCGAAGCCATTGTTCGAGCATTGCCTACACCTATACGGAACCGACGGTGTTTATGGAACTGTGTGCGGAAACCGCCCAGCTGGCCAAACAGATGGGGCTGGCGAATGTCTTTGTGAGCAATGGTTTCCTGAGTCCGGAGGCGATTGAGTTTGTCCGTCCGTGGCTGGATGGAATCAACATTGACCTGAAGGCGTTTACGGAAGAGTTTTATCGGGATTTGTGCAAGGCGCGGCTGGAGCCGGTCAAGGAGACGATTCGGACGATTGCCCGTCAAACGGATATCTGGATGGAGATTACGACTCTGGTGATTCCGGGTAAGAATGATTCGGAAGAGGAGCTGCGGGCGATTGCGGAGTTTATTGCTCGTGAGGCCTCGATAGATGTCCCCTGGCATGTGAGCCGCTTTTATCCGCAGTACCGAATGGAAGACCGTGCGGCCACGCCGCAGAAGACGCTGGAGCGGGCGTATGACATCGGGCGTCAGGCGGGGCTGCGGTATGTTTATATCGGCAATATTCCGGGGATTCGAGCGGAATCGACCTATTGCTACAGCTGCGGGGTGCTTCTGATTGACCGAGAGGGTTTTACGGTGAAAAGCAATATTATTGAAGACGGGACCTGCCCGCAGTGCGGGGCGGTGATTGCGGGTTTTGGGCTTTGAGTTCTCTTTGGGAAAGTTTCTCCTATGGACTGGATGATTGCTTATGAGAATCGGAATGTCTTTTTGTACTGTCCGCTTTGCAGCGCCCGGGCGCTGAAGGTGCATAAAAAGAGCGCGTATGTGTGTACGGAATGCGGGCTGGAGTTTTATCTGAATACGGCGGCGGCTGTGGTAGCCCTGATTGAAGACGAAGAGGGCCGGCTGCTGGTGACGGTTCGTGACCACAAGCCCAAAGAGGGAATGCTGGATTTGCCGGGCGGTTTTGTGGACCCGGGCGAGACGGCGGAAGAGGCGGTTCGGCGCGAGATAGAAGAAGAAGTCGGGCTGAAGGCAGAACAGCTGGAGTATTTCGGGTCCGCTCCGAATCGGTATTTGTACAAGGGGGTTCATTACGCTACGGAAGACCTGGCGTTTGTCTGCCGGGTTTCCGACTGGTCCGGTCTAAAGGCGCGGGAGGAAATCCGGGATGTTTTACGCCTGAAGCGGGAGGAGATCGATTTGGAACGGTTTGCTTTCGATTCCGTTCGGCATTTCCTTCGGCTTTATCTGAATCGGTAAGGTGCAGATTTTCCGCTGGAGATTTTCGGGAAAGTCTTTACAATAACGGCCAAAAACAGCGAGGAGACGGAATGAGCGTAGAGCGGCTTCGCATCTATCATAATCCGGACTTGACAACTCCGACCCTGATTCTCGGCTTTGACGGCTGGATGGACGGGGGGGGGTTTCCACAGGGTTGGTGGATTATCTGCGGGTAACCCTCGGGGCGGTTCCGTTTGCCTCTATCGACCCGGAGCCGTTTTACGTGTTTCAAATGCCGGGGACTATGGAGCTGGCCAGCGTCTTTCGTCCCCATGTCAAGATTCATGACGGAGTGATTGAGGAGTTTTCGTTCGGGGACAATACGTTTTTTGCCGAGCCCCGGCACAATCTGATTTTATTTTCCGGCAAAGAGCCGAATTTGCGCTGGGAATGTTTTGCGGACTGTATTTTTCATCTGTGTGAACGGTTTGATGTCAAACAGATTTTCTTTGTCGGAAGTGTGGCGGGATTGACCCCTCACAGCCGGGAGCCGAAATTTACGGCCAGTGTATCGCAGCCGTCTCTGCGTGCGAGGATGGAGCGAATCGGCATTCGGTTGAGCCGGTATGAGGGACCGGCCGGTTTTGCGACTTATTTGACTACACGGGCCGCCAAGGCGGATGTGGATATGTATGTCCTTGTGGCGGAGATTCCGGCTTACCTGCAGGGGTATAACCCGCGGGCGGTGGAGGCGGCGGTCCGATGCATTTCCGGACTGCTTGAACTGCATCTGACGTGTGATGATTTACGAACGCTCAGCGATGAGTTTGAGCGGAAAGTCGGAGAACTGGTTCAGCAGCAGCCGGAGCTGGCTGCCCGGATTCAGCAGCTGGAAGAAATCTACGACAATGAAATTTTTGATACGGAACTGAGTGATTTAAAGAACTGGCTGCACCAGCGGGGAATTCGGCTGGATTAATCATTCCGCGGATTCTGATTGTTCCGGGATTCGATAAAGGCAATCAGATGATACAGAAAAGCGCTGCAGGGAACGGCGCGTCGGTGTTTTTGAGCGAGTCGGAGGACGGCACCGGTCAGGGCTTCAATTTCCGTTTTTTTTCCGGCTTTGAGGTCCTGAAGAGTCGAGGAGCGATGGGCCGCGGTGGATGGGACCATCTGATTGTAGAAAGCGGACTTGAACTTTTCAGCGTTCTCCCAATGCGTGCTGTATCCGTCTGCCAGCATTACGTCAAACGTCTCTTCAATCAGCCGGTCCATAATGTGCCGAGTGGAAGGATGTTCGGCTAATTTTCCGTAAGGAACATCGAGGACAGCCCCCAGCGGATTGAGAGCGCAATTGTAAAGCATTTTGGCCCAGAGGTCTTTGCCGATTTGGGTTGTTGTTTGACAGGGGATGCCTCCGGCGGAAATCGCCCGGCAAAGAGGGGTCGGCGGTTCGGCCGATTCGCCGAACAGCGAGCCGATATGAACGGCATCGGCATGAACGGTAATTTCGACCACGTTCGGTTTGGGACGAATGAAACCGGTAATTACACGGGCATTGTAAATCGTTTCCTTTGGGAAAAAGTCGGAAAAAATTTCTGCGTTTCCCCAGCCGTTTTGGAAAAGGACAATCAGGCCGCTGGGGGTGAGAAGCTTTGAATGGACGGACAAATTTTTCGCCGCCGAGAGGGTGTCGCTGGATTTGGTGCACACGAGAATAAAATCATACCGAATGTCCGAAATTTCTTCCGGGGATTCATAAACCCTAAAGGCGGACGGCGGGAAAAAGGCCTCTCCGAAGATGCCTTTTCGAACCAGGCCTTCCTGCCGAAGCGGCCCGGCGGTGTGTGGGCGAGCCAGCAGGGTGGTTGGAGTACCGGCTTTCAGCAGACAAGAAGCAATTCCCAACCCAACGGCACCGGCACCGTAGAGAAGAACAGAGAATTCTTGTTGTTTTGCTGTCATTTTTTTGATTAAACCATATTATAGACGAGCCGACAAGCCGTTATAGCCGGAGAAGCGCAAGCGGACTTTACTCCGTCGGCCGGCAGGTTAGTTGGAAGGCAGATGAGAAAGATATGGGCCAAGAGAGACCTATTTTTGTTGTGAGTGATTTGCATATGGGGGATGGGGGGCCGCGGGATAACTTTGCGGCGGACCATAAAGCCGAGCAGTTCAGTCGGTTTTTGGATTATGTGGAGCAAGAGGGTGGAGAATTGTTCATTTTGGGGGATTTGTTTGAGTTCTGGCAGGCCAATGTGGGGCGTGTGATTGTCCGTCGGATGGATTTTCTGGAGCGGTTTGCTCGGATGGGGGCGATCTATGTTGTCGGCAATCACGATGCAGATTTGGAGGATTTAATCGGAACGGGGCTTCTGGCCCATCCGTTCTTTGAGCGGATGACGCGTCCGTTTGAGCGGACGATTGGGTCTCGCCGCTTTAAGTTTATGCATGGGCATGAACTGGACCCGTTTAATCGAGATGGGACTCCCCGGTGGGGACGTGTGCTGGCCATCCTGTGCGGGATGATAGAAGACCGGAAGGGGTCGCCGCTGCTTTCGGCGGGGGGGGCTGAGTGAAAGGGCTTTGCTGCGGATGGGGCGAAGTTTTCTGTGGATGTGGAATAATTCGGTTAATCTGCTGGAGCGCAGCCGTGTTCGTCAGCCGCGGCATCGTTTGACGGAGTCTTTGACTCCGGCGCAGGACCCGGCACGAGAAAAGGGGATTTTGGCTTTATACCAGCGGGACCGGCTTGAAAGCGGGTACGATGTGCTGGTGGCCGGGCATACTCATCATGCGGTGTTAATCAACGGCTGGTACTGCAACAGCGGCTGCTGGGTGGGACTTCGAAACAATTTTCTTCGGATTGAGCCGGACGGGACCGTTCGGCTGTGGGTCTGGAAGGACAATCAGCCGGTGGAGCCGCGAAAAAAATCTCGGCAGATTCCGTGCTTTGTGTAAGGAGACTTCCGGTTCATGGGCACCTGTTCATCCTCTGTTCGGAAAACTCGGAAAAAACTTGCTACTCTTCGGGATATTTTCAAGGGCAATCAGACCCTTTTGATTGTGCTTCAGAACTCTCCGGACCCCGACTCGATTGCATCTGCGATGGCGCTGCGGAAGCTGGCCAATTCGCTGGCGGATATTCAGTGTTCGCTGGTTTATGGGGGTCGCATCGGACGAGCGGAAAATCGGGCCCTGATTCATTATTTGTCTGTCAATTTGCGGGAGGCCTCGGAAATTGATTTTCATGGGTATGATTTGATTGCAATGGTGGATACCCAGCCCTGGGCGGGGAATAACTGCCTTCCGGCGGAAATGGAGCCGGATATTGTTATCGACCACCATAAATGCCGGCGCAGTACACGGCAGTGCCGCTTTACGGATATTCGCAGCCGCTATGGGGCGACGGTTACAATTCTTTATGAGTATCTCCAGGCGGCGGGGATTGAAATCGACAGCATGCTGGCGACGGCGATTTTGTATGCCATACGCTCCGATACTCAGGACTTCGGACGAGATACCACGCAGGCGGATTTGGATGCGGTGATGGCGGTCTATCCGCTGGCCAACAAGCGGATTCTCGGACAGATTCAGCGAGGCCGAGTGGAACGGAACTATTTTCAGACGCTCAGTGACGGGCTTCGCAATGCCCGGGTATGCGGCCCCGCAATTGTGACAGGATTGGGGAAGGTAGAGAATCCGGATATGATTGGGGAGATGGCAGATTTGCTTTTGCGGGATGAAGCGACGGATTGGGCGGTTTGTTACGGTTTCTTTGAGGGGCAACTTTTGATTTCCATCCGGACCAGTGCAGAGCCGCCTCGAGCGGATAAGGTCATTCGTCATATGATCGGCCGAAAGGGGAGCGGCGGGGGGCATCCGAGTTATGCGGGCGGTCAGATTCCTCTGGAATCTGACGAGCCGAGGCAGATTCGCCGGCTGGAACGCAGGGTTCTTAAGCGGTTTCTGGAGAGTGTCGGAGCGGCCGGGGCCAAAGAGGAAAAGCTGATTCAGTCCTGACGGAAACGGTCAGGGGGTTTTCAACACGGCATCAATGTCGGCCAATTCAGTTTGGGTCAGGGGCGGGGCTGTGAGGGCTTTAAGATTTTCGAGAATCTGTTCGGGCCGGCTGGCTCCGATGAGGGCGGAGGTAATGCGGCTGTCGCGGAGGACCCAGGAAAGCGACATTTGGGCCAGCGATTGTCCGCGCCGGCGGGCCAGTTCATTCAGACTTACCAGTTTGGCACGAAGGGCCTCGGTAATCTGTTCTTTTTTCAGGAAGCCGTGCGGTTTGGCGGCGCGGGAGTCGGCGGGGATGTCTTTGAGGTATTTGTCGGTCAAAAGCCCCTGAGCCAAAGGACAGAATGCGATGCAGCCGACGCCCAGAGTGCCGAGGGTTTCGAGCAGGCCGTTGGTTTCAATATCCCGTACAAGCATGGAGTATTTGGGCTGATGAATCAGGAGTCGGTGGCCGCAGGATTGCAGCCATTCAAAGGCCCTGCGGGTCTGGTCGGCGGGATAATTGGATAATCCGACGTACAGGGCCTTTCCCCGTTGGAGGATGTGGTCGAGGGCGGCGCAGGTTTCTTCCAGAGGAGTTTTGGGGTCGGGGCGATGGGAGTAGAAGATATCCACATAGTCCAGCCCCATTCGCTTCAGAGACTGGTCTAAGCTGGCAATCAGATATTTCCGGGAGCCGCCGTCGCCGTAGGGCCCCGGCCACATATAGTAGCCCGCTTTGGTGGATATGATTAGTTCATCCCGCCAGGCGGCCAGGTCTTCTTTGAGGATTTTTCCGAAGTTTCGTTCGGCAGAGCCGGGCGGCGGGCCGTAGTTGTTGGCCAGGTCAAAGTGGGTGATGCCGTTGTCAAAGGCCGTCAGAATCATTCGGCGTGCGGTTTGGAAATCGTCCACATCGCCGAAATTGTGCCACAGTCCCAGGGACAGCGCCGGCAGACGCAGACCGCTTGTGCCGGAGGGCCTGTATTCCATTTTCGCATACCGATTGTCAGCGGGCTGGTAGGACATAATGAAAATCCTTATTTACGATTGAAAGCGGATTGTTTCCGTCGGTTCCTTTTTTCCTCTTCGCGCTGGTTTTCAAGCCGGCGGTATTTTCGGATTTTCCGAATGATTTGTTTTTCAAGCCATCCCCAGAGCCCCAGCGATTTGAAGGTCAACGCAAAGGCGGCATCTTTTCCGATGATGTAATGGGCTTTGGGTTTTTCGCAGGAGATGATGCGGACAATCAGGTCCGCTACCTGCTGCGGGTCGCCGGCACGGGGGAGAATCTCCTCAAACATTGCCTTCAGGAAGCCGCGGTTCCATTCAAACATCGGGCTGGTTCGGTCATAGAAATGCTCGGCCTGATTGGCGTTGGCTCCGATAATTTCGGTTTTGTGATAGCCGGGTTCGACGGAGACGACATCAATGCCGAAGGGGGCCAGTTCCACGCGGATAGACTGGGTAAAGCCGATGAGGGCGTGTTTGCTGGCGGCGTAGGCGGAGTTAAAGGGATGACCGATGAGGCCTGCCAGAGAGGCGATGTTGACGATGCGGCCGCTTTTTCGCTGAATCATCTGGGGGACGATGGCGCGAGTCAGGCGAACCGGTCCGAAGTAGTTGGTTTGAAAGATTTTATCGCATTCCTGCTCGGTGAGGTCCAGAAATGAGCCGGCAATCAGAATCCCAGCATTGTTAATTAGGATATCTATGGGTGAGAATTGCTCAACAATCGTTTCAATGGAAGCAGGGTCTGTGATGTCCAGCCGTTCGATTCTGGCTGTAAGATTCGCTTTTTCAAGGGCTTGCCGAAGCGGGCCTGCTTTCTCGAGATTGCGCATCGTAGCAACAACATCGAACCCCTCTCGGGCGGCTTCGACAGCGGTCAGCAGGCCGAAACCGCTCGAGCAACCGGTTATCAGGACTCTTTTGGGCCTTTCCATTGCTTCGTTCTGCATATCCGGGAAAGGTAAGGATTCCGATGCGGAAATCAAGAAAAAAGACGATTGGGCAAGAAACTGTGATTTGTTTTCAAAAAAACGGTGAAAAACACTTGCAAAAACTCCGGAAAATCCTATATTTGTAGGGCTTTACCGGCAAGATAGAAGAAAAGAATAACCGTCCGGACCAGCCGGACAAACGATTTTCGGGAGCAGCTATATGGGTAGAGAATGTTTCTTTCTGGGCAAGAAGACCCGTACCGGACAAAGCATTGCCCGTCGCGGTAAGGCCAAATATCTGGGCGGTGTCGGTCGGAAAATCACCGGCATTACCAAGCGGAAATTCAAACCGAATACACAGAAGGTTCGGGCGGTGGTGAACGGCAAGGTCTGCCGGATTACGGTATCGGCCAAGGCGATTCGTCAGGGGCTGGTTGTCAAGCCGCTGAAGCGCAAATACAAACCGGCGGAAAAGACGGCAACAGCAGAATAAAGCCGTGCAAGTACAGAGAAATTGAAAGGTAAGAGCGATTTGACTCTTGCCTTTTTTATTGCGCCAAAGCCCGGATGATTTGGACATACATCTGCCGGGCGGCGGCCAAGTCGTCTATTTTGACGGCTTCGTCGGGTTTATGGCAGGCGGTTGGGTTGCCGGGGCCTAAGATGATGATGTCGGGGCACAGCGGGAGGAAATGCGGGCCGTCGGTTGTGAAGACAGCGACGTCGGTCTGGTTGGTTTGAACGGCACGGCAGACGGTTTGGACAAAGGGGCTGTTCGGCGGAGTCTCCAGTGCCTCACATTGACGGAGGATGGAAATCTCGGCCCGGAAGTTGGGGTCTCGGGCTTTTTGCTCCTCGAGGAAGGTTTGGATTTGCTCGATGACAGACGGCTGCGGCTGGCCCGGCAGGGTGCGGATGTCCAAATGCAGCCGGCAGGTGTCGGGGACAATGTTGGGGGCTGTTCCGGCGTGGAGCTGATTGATGCTCATCGTGCAGGGGCCCAGACGAGGATGCGGGGGTTGGGGGATTGACCAGCCGAAAAGCCGATTAAGCAGCGGAAGCATTTTTTCGATGGCGTTGATGCCTTGTTTGGGCATTGAGCCGTGGGCGCTGCGGCCGTATGTGGTGATTTGCAGCCAGAGCAGGCCGCGATGAGCGGTGAGGATTTTCAGATTGGTCGGTTCGGGCAGGATGATGCCAGCCAGCGGGCTGATTGTTTGTGCGGCGGATTGGACAAGGCGATTTGCGCCGCAGCTGTCGGTTTCTTCGCCGGCGGTTGCGGCCAGGACGACATCGCCCTGTAAAGGGAGCCCTGTGGAGGCGATTTCAACGAGTGCCGCGGCGGCAGCGGCCAGACCGCCGAGCATATCGACGGCGCCGCGGCCTAAAATGTGTCCGTTTTGTTCAATGCCCGTAAAGGGTTCGAAATGCCATTGGGACCGGTCAGCCGGCACCACATCCAGGTGGGCGGCCAGAAGCAGACCGGGTTTTTGTCTGGAAGAGGGCAGGCGGGCGATGACATTGGCCCGGTTTTCGTTCCAGATGTCTGCGTCGGCCTGAATACCGTGGGTGCGAAAATACTGGACGAGCACCTCGGCGGCCCTGCGTTCCCCGTTGTCGACCGTCGGTGCGGCCTGAATCAGTTGTTTGAGCAGTTCGTTCATAGGCCTTGTACTATACCGGCGGAAAGAAAAAGTTCCAGTCTGAAGGGCGAATGGACTTGTAAAATTGTTCGATTTTGGGGCTGGAAATGCGGATTGCGGGGGGATAACCGCGGATTTACACGGATGAACATGGATTAAAAGAAGGAGAAAGAAGAATCAAGAAAAAGCAGCCAAGTTGTCCGTTATTGGGTATTCGTCAAAGGATAGGACAAAAAAGGCCGGAGGAGGAGTTCTTTTAATCGGCCGACTTTGGAATTGGGGGACTTTGGGGGAATCCAGTTCAATATGGACGCGGTTTCTTAAAAAAAAACAGCGGCGGTTCCTCTATTCATTATGTTCAATAAGTCTTTGAAAAGAAGGAGGTTAGAAAGATGTTCCGGATGAAGGGAACAGGAAAATCGAAAAAATAAAAGAATTTTTTTGAGTACCTCTTGACAAAAAGGAAAGAATGTACGATAATAGCAACCGGTTGCTTTAGATATTATATTTCTGAAAAAGAAAAGGGGGCCGTTACTCTTTGACAAAGGGGTATGGAAATGAATCAAAAAAAGATAAGACGAAAAGCGTTCACCCTGATTGAGCTGCTGGTGGTGATAGCGATTATTGCCCTTCTGCTGTCGATTCTGATTCCGTCGCTGCGGGCGGCCAAGGAGATTGCCAGCGGTTCGGTGTGTCTGACCAATCTGAAGAACCTGGGGACGGCCTGGCTGACCTACGCCAACGAATACAAAGGGCTTCTGGTCGGC
>JAKPDO010000034.1 GCA_029552545.1 Planctomycetota bacterium | reverse complement strand
CCAAATACGGTGGTGAGCATAGTAGCGGCTGAGAGTCTTTTTGGGACAATCCCAACCTGCTCAACTTACGAGTGGAACGGTGGGTTATCCAGTCAAAGAAGCGGCTGCGTTTTCGCGGCCGCGCTTGGTCGTGGGCGTTGGACCGCCCTCGATATATCTGTGGACTGGTCTAACGCACGCGGGGAACAGTATGAGTCGACTGCTCCCCCGATCGGCGAGCAGGTCGAAAAACTGGGCATTACACGCCCAGCGATGATAATCCTGCTTGAGGAGTATCATGATAGCGATGATGCCGATGAAGATAAAAAACTCATCATTGGTATCGGCGGCCGAAGCGTCCGCCGGTACTTGCAATGGCGTGTAAGGACAGCAGCCGCAGAGTTAACAGACGCTCTGCGGGATGCGGTGCCGGATCCAAAAGATCCGATCCGGAAGCGCAGCAGGGCTCACCTGCTGGATTAACATAGCCGCCAGCCGCCGGCGGTGGAATAAGTAGGCGGCCGGCAAAATGCCGGTCATAATTGCCGGCGCTGAACAAAAATGGCTACTGTTAGCCAACAAATCGTTCAGCGCCGGTTTTTTTATTGCCCCGCCCGCCGGTCGGCGGGGGGCCGTTGGAAAAGAAAGAAAAAAAAGAAAAGAAAGGAGAAAAACCAATGAAAATGAGAAAGGCAGTTTTTATCGCAGGTTTGATTTTGCTTGCGGTCTCAGGCCGAGCAGCCGTGGTGTTCCTCGACACATTTGAAGACCGCACAGTCGGAGCAGGCGCCGGAGGATGGAACTGGGGAGACAACGGTACAACGCATACGGCGACCTTCCAGATGTTTGAAGGAAGCATTGTCCGGCACCAGCAGGGTGTACTCCCCACCGCCGGCGGTTCCAACCTTCGATTCGGCTCTAAGTGGGACATTACGATGAACGGCAACACCAGCGCTAATCCGGCGGACTATACGATTGAAATGGATTTGCGGAATGTCTCCGGCGGCTGGGACCCTATCCCGCTGGAAATCTGGGTGCTCACCAAGCCGGCCTCCGGCGATGACCAGGGCTATGGCACACCGACCCTGAACATTTCTCAGGCGGACGGCTGGGTCCACGTAAAATTCAATCTGGCAGAGCTGACCCGGACCTGGTGGCAGGGTGCCAACTGGGACATGACCCGGCCGCAATGGTCCCTGGAAGTGGGAATGCCTTGGCCGGGCCAGACAGCTGCCCAAGGATGGACACAGATTTTTCTGATTGACAACATCAAAATTACAATGGGCAATCCGATAGAGGCCTATGACCCCGTGGTTCTGCCGGATAACGGCGACGGCACCGTCGGCACACTGTTGTCCCAGACGCAGGCCGAAGTCACTCTGGCCTTCAAGGCCGGCAGCGACCCGAATATGGCTCGCAACTATCCGGTTAATCCGGACATTCTGGGCCATTACATTTACGTAGGTCCCAGCAGCGGAACGCTGCAATTGCTGG
>JAKPDO010000033.1 GCA_029552545.1 Planctomycetota bacterium | reverse complement strand
AATCTTTCCTCAACCCCCAGTCGAACGGAACCACAGATTTCACAGATTACTCAGATTTTTTTAACCACGGATGACCACAGATTTACACGGATTCA
Organism: Planctomycetota bacterium; assembly: GCA_029552545.1. Lineage (GTDB taxonomy): Bacteria > Planctomycetota > Phycisphaerae > Sedimentisphaerales > Anaerohalosphaeraceae > JAHDQI01. Next base: position 34,864 of record JAKPDO010000033.1, on the reverse strand, counting down.
TCCACGGTCTTCAAACGCAAAAAACCAACAATACAAACAAAACCACATTCTCAACAGCAGTATGACGTGCACTCTTTCCTTCTTCTCCAGGCATGATACCGGTAATATACAGGAACGGCCGAGCTGTGTCAAGAGAAAAAAATTTTTTTAACCACGGATTTCTCAGATTACACAGATTAAAAATAATGCAGAAAAAAAGAGGATGATTGTATATATTATAAACATCTGTAAAATCAGAAGATATATTTATTACGGCATGGGATAAAGCAGTGAATTGGACGAAAGGGCTTTTAATGACTGAAGGAATTTTTCTGCATAAACAGCTGACGGAATCGCTCATAGCGGCTGCTATGGAGGTTCATACAAAACTCGGACACGGATTTCTCGAAAGTATTTATGAAGCCGCGATGGCCGTCGAACTGGACCTGCGAAAAATCCCCTATGAGCAGCAGAAGCCGCTCCCTGTCTTTTACAAAGGGAAAAAACTGAAAGATTTTGTCTGCGACTTTTTGGTTGATCAGAAAGTTCTTCTGGAACTGAAGGCCTTGAAAACGATGTCCGCTGCAGAGGAGGCCCAGGTATTAAATTATCTCAAAGCCGGCAATTTAAAGGTAGGACTTCTTTTGAATTTCGGTGAACCCTCTCTGAAAATCAGACGTTTTGTCCTATAACCATAATCTGTGAAATCCGTGTTAATCTGCGGTTAATTGCAATCCAGACCGCTGTAACTAATTCTATTATAAAGACATAGAAACACAGAACCCGGAAAAGCGTTTCCCTGTTGAAAAAGAGACTGACCATGATTAAACTGGTTTTTATGGTTTCTCTGCATCACATCCAGCAGCACAGGGAGGAGATTCGGCGTATTGCCTCCGCTCACGGCGCGGAGAAGGTCTGGATTTTCGGCTCTGTGGCTGCCGGCAGAACAAACGCATCCAGCGACCTGGACCTTCTGGTGCGGATGCGTCCGGATGCGTCTCTGCTGGACCGGATTGCTCTGATGCAGGAGCTGGAAGCCCTGCTGGGGATCAAAGTTGATGCCGTCAATGAAAACGCCCTTCATCCTTCACTTCGTCAAACCATCCTGCAGGAGAGCATTCCTCTGTGAAGCGAGATTCTCTTTATCTGACTCACATTGCCGAGTGCATCCGCCGAATCGAGGATTATACCCGATGCGGAAAAGAAGAGTTTGTGAACTCTTCTCTTGTGCAGGATGCCGTGATACGCAATTTTGAAATCATCGGAGAGGCCGTCAAGAATATCTCTGACGACACGCTGGAGCGTCAACCCCATATTCCCTGGCGTCAGATCGCCTCTTTTCGGGATGTGCTCATCCACGGATATATGGGTGTTGATTTGAATGAAGTGTGGAATGTCATTGAACGAGACCTTCCTGCGCTCAAAGAGGCCGTAAACACCCTGCTTCTTTCCTAAAAGCAGCAGGCGTTCATCCTTGATTTATTTCCCCTCTGTGTAATCCGTGTAATCCGTGGTTAAAATCTGTGGACAAAAAAAGCCCTCTCGGTTTGAGAGGGCTTTTCGTGTGTTTCACAACGCGTTGGTTAAACGCTTTTGCCGATTCTGGTCCTTTGGAAACAGTTCTTATTTGCGGCGAAGGAACAGGCCGCCCAGGCCCAGCAGCAGCATCGAGGCCGGCTCAGGAATGACAAAAGCAGAACCAAGAATCTCTAACGTGCCGTCGTCAAGCGCGTTGCTGTCAAGGAGATCTATACGACCCAATCCCATGTCGACATCACCCAACTTAACTCCATCAAAAGTTGCTACACAGCCCGCACCCGGCTGAAGGACGCCAGCCTGTGAAGAGGCTATGTTAATCTCCCAGACATGAGCAACACCGAGTTCGGGTAAATCATAATCTCCCATATTCTGGAGATCATAATCTTTTATGTAGCTTTTATCACCTGCAGCAGCCATTGGTGTTAATTCAAGAGTAGCTACCAGAGACGGAGAATATGCAAGCAGAACATTGTACGCACCACTATCATCCGATACAACACTGACCGCATTTTCTCCTTCACGCTGGAGGCTTCTTAACCCTGCACCCGCCAGCGAGACCATTCCCAGAACCAGAATCAGACTTAACAACTTCTTCATCATCGTTCTCCTTTCAATTGTTCGAACAATCGTTGTTTCTTGACGTTAACTTCCCGCGTGTGAAGTGTGTGTCAACAAATTAAGGCGTTACCCAGAAATTATAATTTGCAGAATCGCACGGGGTCAATCCCGGGCCCTTCGGAGGCTCTTTCACATCATAAGACGCAAGCAAAATATTCAAATCTTGGTTAAACACTCTCCGAAAACCTGTAATCGCATTGCCTTCTTGAAGATGGTCAAAATCTGCACATATCCCATTTGTTATCGTCGCGATGCCAGGACCTTTCGGGGGTTCTTTGACATCGTAAGCAGATAGCAAAATATTCAAATCCTGATTGAATACTCGGCGGAAACCAGTGATAGCGTTGCCTTCCATTGTTCCATTTGCATCGCCACGACAATTGTACTGGTAGCACCAGCAATTGGGCTTGCCGAACTGGACCCACGCCGCATAGAAGGGGGCTGTAGACTTAACGCATTCCTGGGGTGCGGAGGCGATATCTGCACAAGCGGTTGCGGAGACGGTGCCGAGGTTGTCGCCGACGATTCCGCCGCGGAGGGCATCGGGCTCAATACAGACCTGAGCTGTGCTGCCGCCGAAGTTGCTCAGTTTGATGTTGGCCAGAACACCGCCGGCCGCCACACCGCCCTGGCTGCCGCTGTTGTCCAGCGCACCCAGGCTGATGACGAACGTGGTGGCAGGCAGGGTCGCCAGAACGCCCGCGGCATCCGGATCGGCCAGGGCATGGGCACCCGTGCCGGGCAGGGCTGTCTCATCGGCCAGTCCGCCGAGGAAGCCGGGGTTGCTGTAGTAGTAATCAATGTAGGCATTGAACGCGGCCATCACATCCGTGACATCCGCAATGGCGGCCAGTTCGGCCCCCGTAATGGTCACCTTCAGGGCCACGCCGCGGACCACCGCTCCGCCGTCAATCGCCAAAGCAATCTGGGCGGTTTCGCTGCCCGCATCCGAAACCGACACGGTCACATCCGCCAGTGCCGGCGCAGCGATCGCAATCGCCAACAAAATCGGGAGTACTTTTCTCATTGCTACACCTTCCTTTCTCTTTTTCTTTTTCCCTATTCATCACCCTAAGAGGCCACGCGCCTCAAAGGTCTCTTTTTTGCTTACTTCCCCCATGCTTTTTGGAATGATGAAACGAAATGCCTTTCCATCACCCATCCTCTTTTCACTCAACCATTGATTTTGGACTCCTCAATCACAACGCTGATAATACAATAAAGCCGCCGCCGAATCAAGAAAAATTTTGAAAAAGTCAAAAAAATCCGATAAGGGGCGGCTTACCTATATTGAAAAGCGTATTCGGATATGCTTTGTCCTGTTTTGTTAACTCCTCCATTTTGGACAAAAAGTTTCTTTTTCCGACGCCTCAAAAGACGATACAATAAAGAAAATTCGAAATTCTAAACTCTAAATCCTAAACCAAAAGGAATAATCGAAATACAAAATCCGAAATCCTAAATTCGAAATCCGAATTTTGATATTATAAAGATTGATGATGCTGAAAGACCTGTTATTAGGCCGGCTGCTTTTTACGCGAATATTTATGCTGACAGCTGGGTTTTTGCTGACGGCTGTCGGCGTTGCCGTCATTTATGCTGCCGGCCACCCAGCCCCGTTAGAGCCGCAAACCCCCTATCTTAACACTGAAACTCCCGATGAGGCGGACACACAGCCGGCTGAAACCGAAACTTCGACGACTTCGTCGGAGTGGGCCGCCAAATTGGCTTCTTTATGGAAAAAACAGATATTTTATGTCCTTATTGGCCTTGTCGGAATGATAACCGTCAACATCATCGGTTATCGCCGGCTTGGACCCGTTTCTTACGGTCTCTATGCGGCTGTGCTGGTTTTGCTGGCAATTTTGCTGGTTGATATGGTTGTCGATATCCCGTTCGTGCCTTACCGGGAGGGCCGGGCCCGCCGCTGGATTGAGTTTTCCATCGGCAGCCATACCTTCTTCCAGATCCAGCCGTCGGAGTTCTGCAAGATTGCCTTTATTCTCGCCCTGGCGTATTACCTGCGCTACCGCAAAAACTACCGCCGGCTGCTGGGACTTATCGGACCCTTTGCCCTGACGTTTTTGGCAATGGTGCTGATTCTGCTGGAGCCGGATTTGGGGACGGTGATCCTGATGATGCCGATTCTGTTTGCGATGCTGTTTGCAGCCGGGGCCAAGGGCTGGCATCTGCTGCTGGTGATCGGCCTGGCTCTGCTGACGAGCCCAATCCTGTGGATGTCGATGCGGGATTACCAGCGGATGCGAATCGCCAGTCTCGTTCTGCAGAGCCCCAAAGTGCGGGCGTTGGCCCGCGAGCACCCGACTTTTGCCCGGATTCTGGTCGGCAGACCTGAACGGCTCTACAATTGGAAGGAAGGCGGGGGTTATCAGCTGCTGCAGGCCAAGCAGGCCATCGCCTCCGGCGGGCTGTTCGGATACGGCTTTGCTCGCGGGCCCTATGTGCAGGACGACTTTTTCTTCCTGCCGGACAAGCACAACGACTTTGTCTTTGCTATTGTGGCTCACCAGTTTGGGCTGGTTGGGTGTCTCTTTATCCTTCTGCTGTATGGGGTAATTTTCGCGGCGGGGATGGAAATCGCCTGGCGGAATACCGACCCGTTCGGACGGCTGGTAGCCGTCGGCATCACGACGATGTTTGCCGTGCAGGTCTTCGTCAATATCGGAATGACGCTGGGGCTGATGCCCATTACCGGCCTGACGCTGCCGTTTATCAGCTACGGCGGCTCCAGTCTCCTGACCAACTATATTGCGCTGGGGCTGCTGAACAGCATCGGGCAATATCGGCCCTTCTCCGTCGCCCAAAAACCCTTTGAGTTTCTGCCGGAAACCTCTTAAGCCCCTTTGCCGAAGACCGGACGAATGTGCCGCTCGAGGAGGTTGGCCGAGACGTGTTTGGCAATCTCCTCCTCGAAGCGCTCCAGTGCGTCTGTAAACCGCCTGCCCATCTGAGCAGCGACCTTGTAGCCCACGTGCAGCAGCTGCCGGAAATGGGGATTGTAGTCGGGGCAGCGGGGGTTGTGCCGCAGGGCCGCCGCAAACCGCTTTCCATCCCACTGGTCCACCACCTTCGGCGCCGGCAGCTGGGCGGCATCGATATCAATCACCGTCGCATACGGCGCACACAGGGCCTGGCGGTTTTCGAGGGCCTTGGCATAGACCTCTTTGGCGATGGCCAGCCCTTCGCCGCCCGCTTCGGCCAGACCGATAAGCTCTTCCAGCCAGGTAGTGCCGGCCGTCTTCAGGTGCAGCCCGGCTCCGAATCGATGAATCGCCCGGCGGATGGGGCCGTAAATCGAAAACTTGTCGCTGCCGGAATGGACCGACAGCTTCAGATTGCCCGGCAGCCCGAACTCTTTGACGGCAAAGGCAATCACCGCCAAATCCTCGTTGAATTCCTTTTCGAACTGCTCCAGATTGCCGACATAATCGACCCCTTTATTGAATCGGCCGGTAAACTTGGGGGCAATCGTCTGGGCGGGAATGCCCTCGCGGGCAATCGCCGACAAAATCAGCAACAGCTCCACCGGCGTCTGCGGGCTGTCCGTCTCATCCATCGACACCTCCGTAATAAAGGTGCCGGTGCCCTTTTTTCCCGCCAGATGCCGATAGATGCGGCCCGCCTGTTGAACGGCAAACAGATACTTGGCCGCGGCGGCCTCGAGCGTCTTTTCGCTGATGACAAACGGACGCTCGATGCCCGGAATCGTCAGCGTTCCCAGAAAATCCCGGCAGGAGCGGACAAAGGCCTCCATCTCCTTCGATTCGGCGGGGTGTCCGATTTCCTCGGCCACATCGAGCGTAAAGAAATCGCTGCAGTCGATAAATGATTCCACGTTCTTGAAATTGATATGGTCGGCATCCACATAGTAGGAATGCTTCCAGCCCATGGCCGAAACGGCCGCATCCGCCTCGGCGCGGACATCCGCCGGCCGCGTGCCGATGATGGAATGCTCGCGAAAGGACTTGTTCCAGACCGGCACAATCTCGATACCCTCCGCCCGGGCCGCCTGCATCGCCCGAAGCTGTGCCCTGCCCTGATGCCCGAACCGATCACCGATGCCCATCGAAAACTTTTCCAACCGCTTGTCCGTCATAGCACACTCCTGCCTGAAAGAACGCCTTTTTATTGAGTAAAGGGACTATTTTCGGGAAAACCGGCCCGGGGGGCAAGGATTTTTTGGGATTAAAGAAGAGAAGAAAGCAAATGAAGAATTAGAAAATCCTAAATGCTAAATCCGAAATCCGAAGCTCGAAATCCGAAATAATTAACCACAGATTACACGGATTTCACAGATTCAAAAAAATAAACGAATTTACAGGATGACTGATAACTGCTCACTGATAACTGGTCACTGGCGACTGGAAGCTGGCCGCCGGAAGATAGCCCCGCCCGCAAGGGCGGGGAAAAAGAGCAGAAAGGGGGCGCGCCTTTTCTTTTCCCCGGGCTTATCGCCCGGGGCCATTTTCTTTGCAAGAACAAACGAAGAATTAAAAAACCGGAAAGCAATAGCAAATGAAAAAGAAGAATGAAGAATTGAGAATGAAAAAAGCGGATCGTTACTGCCAGAGGTCGGGGAAATGGATTTCGACGTTTTCGCGATAGGCCCGGTGTTCTCGGTCCATCTGCCGGGTCAGCCAGTATACCCGGACGGCATAGCCGATGGCCGAAAAGCCGGCCGCAAAGAAGATCGCCGCCGCCAGAAATGCAAACAAATCGCGCAGAATAAACACCAGCAGACCGAAGCCGATGAGGAACAGCCCGGTCAGAAAGGCCCCGACGGCCAGCGACCGTCCGGCCTGACGAAACGGCTCTCGTATGAAGAAAAACCGAAACATTTCACCCCCTACTCATTTTCCCGCAGCAAGCGTGCCGCCTCCTGCGCAAGCACCGGAATATCATGACTGGCTATGCCCCAGACCGTTTCATCCTCAACCGCAAAATAACCGTGAACCAAAACGTTGCGAAATCCGACAATCTGACGCGCCTGAGAAATTGACGATTCCAGCTCCGGAGCAATCCGCAAAATCTGATAAACGGCTTCTCCGATAATCATCAACTTTCGTTCTACAGCAGCCCGAAGGAGTTCATCCTGCTGATAATCCGTAAAGGTTCTGCCGGACAGAAAAGACCGGACCGCATCACAGGCCTGAACAATATCATACAAAAACGCTTTTGCCTTAGGCGGCATAGAGCTCAATCCGATTCTGATTGATGGATTCCATCAGATAAGGGTTTTGAACGGCCTTCACTTCCAGCAGGTCTATCCGCCGGCCAAATAAATTCTCCAGCTCCACCAGCAGATTCAGATAGGAATGTGCATGCTGCTTGGGGTCCGACGGAAAGAACTCTACCAGAAAATCCAAATCACTTCTGCCTTCTTCAAACCCGCCGGCCGCTGCCGACCCAAACAATTCGAGCCGTTTGACCCTGAATTGTCTGCATAATTGTTCTATGCGGGTTCGATTTTGTTCAATCAAGGCAATCATGCCTTCAATCCTATTGGTCCGGGGTCTTCCCGTCAAGAAATGAACAAAAAAGCGGGCCCCGAAAGAGGGGCCCGCCGATTGTCCGCAATTAATATCCGCCGCCGTGCGAATGGGTTTCTTTCTTTTCGGGTATCTCGCTGACAACCGCATCCGTCGTCAGCAGCAGCGACGCAATTGACGCCCCGTTCTGCAGCGCCGTGCGCTCGACTTTGGTCGGCACAATCACGCCGAATTTAATCATATCGCCGTACTCCTTGCGGACGGCATCATAGCCGAAGTTCTTGTCTTTGGATTCGAGAACCTTCTGGGCCACGATGGAGCCGTCCAGTCCGGCGTTGCAGGCAATCTGCTTAATCGGAGCAAAGACCGCCCGGCGGACAATATCGACGCCGATTGACTCATCGCCGACGCACTGAATCTTGTCCAGCGCCGGCAGGCACCGCAGCATCGCCACCCCGCCGCCCGGCAGAATGCCTTCCTCGACCGCCGCCCGGCAGGCATGGAGCGCATCTTCCACGCGGGCCTTCTTTTCCTTCATCTCGGCCTCCGTGGCCGCCCCGACGTTAATCTGGGCGACGCCGCCGGCCAGCTTGGCCAGCCGTTCCTGAAGCTTTTCAATATCATACTCGCTGGTTGAGGCCTCGATTTCCTTCTTAATCTGCTCGATGCGGCCCTTGATGTCCTCGGTCTTGCCGGCACCCTCGACAATCGTCGTGGTGTCCTTGTCCACCGTGACGCGCTTGGCCTGACCGAGCTGGCTGAGCTCGACGTTCTCCAGCTGGATGCCCAAATCCTCAAACAGGGCTGTGGCACCGGTGAGAATGGCGATATCCTGGAGCATGGCCTTGCGCCGATCGCCGAAGCCGGGCGCCTTGACCGCACAGACCTGCAGGACGCCGCGGAGCTTATTGACCACCAGCGTCGCCAGGGCCTCGCCCTCGACATCCTCGGCGATAATCAGCAGCGGCCGACCCTGCTTGGCCACTTTTTCGAGAATCGGAACCAGCGACTTGACGGAGCTGATTTTCTTTTCGTGAATCAGGATATAGGGCTTTTCGAGCACACAGGTCCGCTCTTCCGGATTGGTGATAAAGTGCGGACTCAGATACCCCTTGTCAAACTGCATCCCTTCGAGCAGTTCCACCGTCGTCTCCAGCGACTGGCCTTCCTCGACGGTAATCACGCCGTCCTTACCGACCTTTTCCATCGCTTCCGCCAGGGTCTTGCCGATTTGCGCATCATGGTTGGCCGAACACGTGGCCACCTGCTCAATCTGCTTGCTGGACTCGACGGGAATCGACATCTTCTTGAGTTCTTCGACAATCGCCTCGACGGCTTTGTCGATGCCGCGCTTGACCTGAATGGGATTGGCGCCGGCGGTAATATTCTTGAGCCCCTCCTCAAAGATGGCCTCGGCCAGAATCGTCGCTGTGGTGGTTCCGTCGCCGGCGACGTTGGATGTCTTGGAGGCCACTTCCTTAACCATCTGGGCGCCCATGTTTTCATAGGCGTCTTCGAGTTCGATTTCTTTGGCGACCGTGACACCGTCTTTGGTTACGGTCGGAGAGCCGAAGGATTTTTCAATGATGACGTTGCGGCCGCACGGCCCCAGCGTAATCTTTACAGCACGGGCCAGTTTGCGAATTCCCTCGCGAATGGCCGCTCGGGCTTCCGTATTGTATGCAATCTTTTTGGCTGCCATACGTTCCTTTCTCCTGTCCGAAAAAACTGGATTGTTTATCCCGCTTTACGATTCAATGATGGCCATGATATCCGATTCGTCCATAATCAGATACTCTTTGCCGTCAATTTTGATTTCGGTTCCCGCATAACTGGCAAACAGAACTTCCTGGCCTTTCTTGACGGTCATCTCCGCCCTCTTGCCGTCCTCCAGAAGCTTGCCCTCTCCGACAGCAATCACTTTGCCCCTTCGGGGTTTTTCCTTGGCCGTATCCGGCAGCACAATCCCTCCGGCTGTTTTGTTTTCCGCTTCTACTCTCTGGATAAGCACCTTGTCTGCTAAGGGCCGAATCTTCATAGTTCTCGACTCCTTTTCCCAAAAAAATCCTACTTGACCATTTCACTCTTTCGGGTCACCGCAAAAACCCATGTACGATGGGAACCGTTGAGCAAAATATGTACCAGCCGGAAATCTTCCTTCAGAAAAACGATTCTATCTCTTTCCAGGTCCGTTAGTTAGAATATCCTTATCCGCCGGACAATCCCTGACAAAATTACAGGGGACCTGTTCTGTACCTTCAGAGAGACCTGCCACCCTGACAGGGAAAAAAGAGAACCAGCTGAAACTCTATCCAGATAATCGACATAAAACGGCGATTAAAACGGCGATTAAGAATGATGATTTGTGATTGACTTTTTTAAAGTCATTTCTACAATCTCGCAGATTTTGTGTCCACACGGAAACACGAGCAAATAGGTTGAGGAAAAAATGACCCAAATTAATAAGTTCATCAGAGAAAAACTGGACGCAAAGAGTCTTCGTCTTCTGGAAGCTGTCAACAACCCCTCTCTCCATGCCTTTATTGAAGACGCTGTCAGACTAACGGAACCGGATACAATTCGTGTCTTCAGCGACAGTGCGGAAGACATAGCTCTGATCCGTCAAATGGCCCTCAACGGCGGCGGGGAACATCCCCTCAAGACTCCCGGGCATACCTATCATTTCGACGGCCCCAATGACCAGGGACGGGATACATTCAGCACCCGCTATCTGCTGCCGAAAGATATGGAGCTGGGGGCCAGCTTAAACTCCATCGACCGCACGGAGGGTCTGGAGGAGGTCCGCGGGTTCCTAAAGGGCTCAATGAAGGGCAAAACAATGCTTATCTGCTTCTGGTGCCTGTGCCCGACCAACTCCGACTTCTCGATTTCCTGCGTCCAGATTACAGATTCTCCCTATGTTGCTCACAGCGAAAGTATTCTGTATCGGCCGGGCTACGAACAGTTCAAAAAACTGCCGCCCGATGGGGAGTTCTTCCGCTTCCTTCATTCCGAAGGCGAAACGGATGAAAACGGCTGCTCGATTCACTGGCAGAAGCGGCGGGTCTATATCGATCTGATTGCCGACACCGTCTATTCCGTCAACACGCAGTATGCCGGCAACACCGTGGGGCTGAAAAAACTGGCCCTGCGGCTGGCTATTCAGAAAGCCAGCAAAGAGGGCTGGCTGGCGGAGCATATGTTCATCATGGGCGTCCGCGGCCCCCGGAACCGAACCACATATTTTGTCGGGGCTTTCCCCTCGGCCTGCGGAAAGACCTCCACGGCGATGCTGCCGGGACAGACCATCATCGGAGACGACATTGCCTATTTCCGCAAACGGAACGGCCGGATGTACTGTGCTAATGTCGAGCAGGGCATTTTCGGCATTATCTGTGATGTCAATCCGGACGACGATCCGGTTATTTACAAAGCACTCGTCACGCCGGGCGAGGTCATTTTCGGCAACGTCCTCATCGCCGACGGAAAACCTTATTGGGAAGGAATGGGCTGCGAGATTCCTGAACGCGGCATCAATTTTCAGGGGGAATGGTACAAAGGCAAAAAAGATGCAGAGGGCAAGGAGATACCGCCCTCACACAAAAACGCCCGCTACACCATTCGGCTGTCGGCCCTGGATAATCTGGACCCGCAGGCGGATAACCCGGAAGGCGTTCCCATCGGCGCGGTGATTTACGGCGGACGCGACAGCGACACCCTCGTGCCCATCGAGCAGGCATTCAACTGGACCGAAGGGATTATCACCAAAGGCGCATCCATCGAATCGGAGACGACGGCCGCCACACTCGGTCAGGCCGGCGTTCGGAAGTTCAACATCATGGCCAATCAGGATTTTGTGTCGATTCCTCTGGGCCGCTATATCCAGAACAACCTCGATTTTGCCGACGGCGTAAGCAATCCGCCTCCGATTTTCTCCGTCAATTATTTCCTGCGGGACGAAAAAAATGAGTTTCTCACGGGAAAACTGGACAAAATGGTCTGGCTGCTTTGGGCGGAGCGGCGGGCCCACAACGAACTGGATGCCATCAAAACCCCGACCGGCTGGATTCCCCGGTATGAGGACCTGGTGCCGCTCTTCCGGGAAAAGCTCGGCAAAACCTACACCAAAGAAGCGTATCAAAAACAGTTCACCATCCGGGTGGACAAACTGATTGAAAAGTTTGACCGCGTGGAGAAAATCTATCGGGACAAAGTGCCGGATACGCCGCAGATTGTTTATGACACCTTCGAAAACGTCCGGCAGCGGCTGCGGGCGGCCCGCAGACAGTACGGCCCGTTCATCAGCCCGTTTGATTTGACGGCATAAAACCGCTCAAACTGACAAACAAAAAAGCCGCAGAGGTGTGTCCTGCGGCTTTTTTTGCTTTAGCGGCTCAGCCAGGAAATATTGAGCTGTTCCGGATGAGACTGTTTGTGCCATTTCAGCTGCAGCAGGTCCCACAGATAGACCTTCTTGGCAGAGCCGTCCATAAAACCGACATTAATGCCCTTGTTGTGCCGGTTAATCAGCAGACGGGAAATATCATTCTGCCAGATTTCGCCGCTGAACGAACGGATATCCTCCCAGTATGTTGCCGTAACAATACTGACGTTTTCGGTCGGGTCTGCATCCGTATTCTCCGGGTTCGTTCCAAACCAGACACAATCCATAATCATCGGAATCAGGGCCGTCGCGGACGAGGCCATAGCCGGGCCCCTCCAGTGCAGCTGAGGTTTGTAGCGCCACCCGATGTGTTTGGGCGGATTGACATCATTAATCCACCAGTTGATGCCGTAACTGCCGTAGTTCTTATCTGTGGAATTGGTCAGCCGATGCCCCCGCATCAAAGCTCCGCCGTCGCCGGTATCGCCCCAATAAGCAAAGGTGGCCCCATAGCCCCGCGCTGCCGGGTCCGGATGGGGCTGTGCAGCCGAAGGACAGAGGCGGATTTTGTCAATTTCGCCGTAATAAGGCGATAAAATCGGCATCCACTGCCCCTGCTGGAGTTCCGGATTTTGATTGGAGTTGTATTCAATCCAGAAACGCCCGTTGTTGTCCTGCGTATAAGACAAAAAGACAAGTCCCCATTGGCGCTGGTTGGAGCGGCAGATGACCTCCTGGGATTTCGCCCGGGCCTTCTTGAGCGAAGGCACGATAATCGCAACCAGCATGGCCATCACAGCCATCACAACCAGCAGCTCCAAAAGCGTAAACGCTCTTTTTGGATGTCCTTTGGTATCCATCTCTGTTCCCTTTATACAGCACAATCGTTTGTACCTCTGAATACTATCACTTTTCACAGCCGATGTCAACTCTTTTCCCTACAGGTTCAAAAAAAGTTAGCAATCGTTTGCTATGCTCGACTTATAGGACGCCTCGCCCCCCTTCTCCCCCACGAAAAACTTCAAAAATTGTGATTTTATCCGAAGCGGCCCTTCCTTGTAAAGCCCATTCTGACATTTTCCGAAGCCGAGAATGGAAAACAAGCAGGCGTACCGGCTGAAATCTGTTGCGAAAGGAGAAGACCAATGTCCAGCAATTTCCTATCCCTCCCGGCCAGGCTGTCTGTGCTTTTGGCGGCCGCTGTGATGGTTTTAGCTCCGACGAAACTGCCGGCATCCTCCTCAGGAACCGATGACGAAACCCTTCGGAAAAAACTCGAAGAAGTGTCCGCCGCACTCAATGAACTGAACGCCCAGCGGGAAAAACTGCTGCAGGAAAAAGAACAGCTTCAAATCCAGCTGTGGGGCAGCGTTCCGCAGGAAGAAAAGGAAACCGAAGAATACACCGAACCGCAGGACTTATTCGAAATGTCCATCGTGGACCTAATGAACTTGGATGTGCTGCCGGTCGGAACCCTGACCAAATCCGCCCGGCGCATCTCGCCGGCGGCCATCACCACCATCACCCAGGAGCAAATCTGGCAGTCCGGCGCCCACAGTCTCAACGAACTGCTGGAAATCTATATCCCCGGACTCCAATACAGCATTCAGGAATGGGAGTTTCCGCACTTGGGAATCCGCGGCATCACCGGCGACCGCGACGATAAATATCTGCTGCTGGTCAACGGACGTGTGCTCAATGAGCGGGGGCACTACGGCGCCCTCAGCGAACGAGACCTGCCGCTTCTGGCCGATATTCATCATATCGATGTGATTCGCGGGCCCGGTTCGGCGATTTACGGTCCCGGCGCCATCTCCGGCGTCATCAATATCGTCACCGAAAACGGCCTGACCTTCCGGGGGACGGAAGTAACGGCCAAGGCCGGAGCCATTGAAAATTTCGGCTCTATTGAAATCAAGCACGGACGAAAATTCAGCAAAGACAGCGGGGCTTATTTCTATTTCGGACTGGACAAATACGAGGGCGCCTCTCAGGACTGGGCGCCGTATGTATCCGGCAAGTGGTTTACGTCGTGGGGCGACGGCTATACCGTCCGACCGGGCCGGCCGGTTCCGTTTTCGGTGGTCAACGACAATCAGGCGTGGGCCCAAAGCCCCCGGCTGAAGTTTCACACGCAATATACCAACGGCAATTTTGACTTCTAGGCCCGTTTGTCGCGGGGCGGGCTGGACTACATCAATCCGCTGGAGGCCTATAACAACCCGGCCGCCGCCGGCTGGACGTGGGGTCCGGAATGGTGGCAGCCCGCCGGACAGCAGGCCCCGTCGGGCACCGGCTATCAGCAGTTTACAGTGTTTGCCAAATACCTGCACGAGCTCAGCGACACCTTCAATATCGAATATATCCTCAGTTATGACACCTTCCGATATATGCGCCGCGATTTTTCGAACAACTACAACCGCCACGATGAAGATGAAATCTTCGCCAAGGCCCTGGCCCGCTGGACACCCAACGAGCGGCATTCCGTCGCCCTCGGCGCAGAACTGTCTCTGGAAAGCTTCAACTCAATGTCCGGCGGAAACTTCAACGCCTGGCGCATCAGCACCTATGACTGGGATCAAGAGGCCTGGTCCACGGCCACGTATTCCGGCCTCGGCGAATGGCAGTGGACTCTGACGGACACCGTGACGCTCTTTCTGGGCGGCCGAGTGGACAAAAACAGTTATACCGATACGCTCTATTCCCCCCGCGCCGCCGTGGTGTATTCTCTGACTCCGCAGGATACCCTCAAATTCATAACTGCACAGTCCGTGCGCATGCAGAACGCCGAAGAATCCCGCCTGCGCTGGCTGGAAACCAAAGACACCAGCGATGCCGAAGAACTGGACAACCTGGAGATTCGATGGGAGCGGCAGCACAATGACAATCTCTGGTTCGCCTTCAGCGGCTTTACCAGCAAACTCGATGTAATTGCATGGGATGTCGCTTCGGTCTCCACAACCAACGTCGGCCTTCAGAAATCCTGGGGACTGGAGGGTGAGTTTACGTACAAAAAAGACAGCTGGAATCTCAGCGCCTCTCACAGTTATGTGACCTTGACCGACTTTGACCTTCGGGAGGGAATGAGCACCTACCTGGTCTCCGGCGACCGGCTGACCAGCTGGAGCGACCACATCACCAAGGTGCAGGCCGGCTATCAATTCAATCCCAACTGGTCTCTGCTGACATCCGCCCGCATCTATTGGGGCTTCCCGGGTGCGGAGGACTATGCCGAGGCCCATGATACAATCGACGATGGCTTTTCAGATGCATATGACGCCGCCGTTTTCCTGAATATGGGGCTGCGGTATCAGAAAGAAAAAATCAGCATGGGATTAGACGGCACCAACCTGCTCGGATTTATTGACAAGAAATACAACCGGCGCCTGCGTGTGCAGGGCAACTGCAACGACTATCGTTCCACCGCCCCCTCCGTGCTGTTTTCTCTGAAATATCATTTCTGAAAATTTCGAAGGGCCGCTTGTGAAAAGCGGCCTTTCATTTCCCTGTCTTTTTCCAGCAGTTCTGCTTTAGAATTCTCAGAGGGTTAATTTCCCCCGGCCGCTGGTTTTTTCTTAGTTTCCTGCTATTCTAAAGGGCCTATGAGAAGGGACTATGACATTGTGGTTGTCGGGGGCGGACATGCAGGAGCGGAAGCGGCCTGGGCGGCCTCGCAGATGGGGGCCCGGACGCTGCTGCTGACGCTGTCGCGCGACACCATCGCCAAGATGAGCTGCAATCCGGCCATCGGCGGCATCGGCAAGGGCCAGCTGGTTCGTGAAATCGATGCGCTCGGCGGCCTGATGGGTCGGGCCATCGACGCAACGGGCATTCAGTTTCGCGTCCTGAACCGCTCGAAAGGCCCGGCGGTGCAAAGTCCCCGCGCACAGGCCGACAAATACGCCTACAAAGACTGGATTCGCGCCGCCCTCGAACGGGCGGACAATCTGGATATTGCAGAGGGAATGGCCGCAGAGATTCTTCTGGCCGACGGACGCGTTTCGGGTCTGGCCTGTACCGACGGCCGGGTCTTTCGTGCACCGGCGGTGATTTTGACTACGGGCACTTTTTTGGGCGGCATCCTGCACTGCGGCCCGGAGAAATGGCCCGGCGGGCGGCTGGGCGAGCCGGCCTGCAATGAACTGTCCGACTGCCTGCGACGGCTGGGGCTGACTGTGCGGCGGCTCAAAACCGGCACACCCGTGCGGCTGGACGCCCGCACCGTGGATTTGGACAAACTGGAGGTCCAGCCGGGTGATGAACCCCCGATGCCGTTTTCGTTTCTGACCGATTCGATTCAGCAGCCGCAGGTGCCCTGCTGGATTACCTATACCAACGAGGCCGTCCACAAACTTCTGCGCGACAACCTCCACCGGGCGCCGATGTTTACCGGCCAGATTGAGTCGGTCGGCCCACGATACTGTCCGAGCATCGAAACCAAAATCGTCCGGTTTGCCGACAAGAGCCGTCATCAGATTTTTCTGGAGCCCGAAGACCGCGCCGTAACGACGATTTACTGCAACGGCATCAGCACCTCCGTGCCCAAAGATGTGCAGGAGGAAATGCTGCGGCTGATACCCGGCACCGAAAAGGCCCGGATTGTTCACTATGCCTACGCCATCGAATACGACTACTGTCCGGCCACCCAGCTGAAAATCAATCTCGAAAGCCGCCGAATCCCCGGGCTTTTTATGGCGGGTCAAATCAACGGCACCACCGGTTATGAAGAGGCCGCCGCGCTGGGGCTGACGGCGGGCATCAACGCCGTCCTGTCTGTCCGCGGGCAGGAGCCCTTTGTTCTCGGACGCGATCAGGCCTATATCGGCGTGATGCTCGATGACCTGCTGACCCGCGAAATCGATGAACCCTATCGGATGTTTACCTCCCGTGCCGAATATCGGCTCACGCTCCGTTCGGACAATGCCGATGTGCGGCTGACGCCCCTCGGCCGGCGGCTGGGGCTGGTGGATGACGCCCGCTGGCAGGCCTTTCAAGACAAACAAAAGCAGATGGAGGAGCTGACGGCTTATCTGCGTTCGGTTCGGGTCTCTGGCAAGACGCTCTGGGAATGGCTTCAGCAGCCCGACCATCCGCTTTCCGAAGACCTCAACAGCAATGAACCGGTTCGGCAGATGAATCTGCCCCGACAGGTCCTCGAGGCGGTCTCGATTGCCGCCAAATATGAGGGCTATCTCCAGCGCCAGCAGCGGCAAATCGAGCGGTTCCGCCGACTCGAAAACGTCCGCCTGCCGGAGGGGCTGGATTATTTCCAGGTCCCGCACCTGCGGTATGAGGCCAAAGAGAAACTGACGGCCTTTCGCCCGTACACGCTCGGGCAGGCCTCCCGAATCGGCGGCATTACCCCTGCGGACATCGACGTGCTGGCCATTTACCTGCGAAAAACCGTAAGTAGCGCAGACGAAAAGAGATAAAACGAGCTCTTCTTTGCAATGGCCCAAAATCACGGAAAAAACAAGCAAAGGCCTTGCATTCAACCCCGTCGTCGAGTATCTTTTATTTTTTCTTTACTTGGTTGCCGACGGGTAGGTAGCTCAGGTGGTAGAGCAACGGACTGAAAATCCGTGTGTCGGCGGTTCGAGTCCGCCCCTGCCCAGTTTCACTTCTGATAGGAAATCTCTCTAAAAACCCCAAAGATTAGCTCTTTTATTTTTCCCGCCGGAGATTTGACTATACAGAGGAAACCGAGTGTTTGGTTTTGCCGTTGTTGCATCGGGCCCTTCTTTATACTACACTGTTTGCCCAAACAGAGAGTACAAAAAATGTCTCGAACCGAAAGAAACACAAATCGGAAGCAAGCTGGAATCCGCTCCGGTGCCGCCCTTCCTGCAGCAGGAAAGAAGCCCCAATGAACAGTCTGCCCGCCCGCCCTTTGAAAATGCAGTTTCCGCGAACCCTGGTCTGGGGTCCCAACTGTACTGAGCAGTTTATTGAAGACCTGCGGGGTCAGAATCTCCGCCGTGTCCTGCTTGTGACGGCTCGGCCGCTTCAGCCCCTTACGGCCTCCATCACGGCGGCTCTTCAGGACAGAGGAATTTCGGCCGCGGTGGATGACACCATCAATCAGGAACCGACAATCGAGATGCTCGAATCCTCTCTGGAGCGCAGCCGAACGATGGATTTTGAGGCGGTCATCGGTCTGGGCGGAGGCAGTGTGCTGGACACGGCCAAACTGATAGCAGCCCTGGCCCGGAGCCGGCAGAAGCCGGATGAAGTTTTCGGCATCGGCAAACTGACGGGGCGAACCATCCGGCTGGTCTGTCTGCCCACGACCTCCGGCACCGGCAGTGAGGTCTCCCCGAACGCCATTCTAGTGGACCGGGACAAAAAGAAAAAAGGCGTCATCAGCGAATTCCTTGTGCCCGATGCCGCGTATGTCGATCCGCTGCTGACGCGGACGGTTCCTCCGCCGGTGACGGCGGCAACTGGAATGGATGCACTGGTTCACTGCATCGAGGCCTATGCCAACCGAGGGGCCCATCCGATGACGGACCTTTACGCGCTGGAGGGCATCCGGCTGATTGCGGGCAACCTGAAAACGGCCGTGGAGAACGGCCAGGACCTCCAAGCCCGCTCGGCCCTTTCCCTGGGGAGTCTGTACGGCGGTTTGTGTCTGGGGCCTGTCAATACCGCCGCCGTTCATGCGCTGGCCTATCCGCTGGGCGGCGAATTTCACATCTCCCACGGCCTTTCCAACGCCGTACTGCTGCCGTATGTGATGGATTTTACCCTGTCGGCCGCTCCGGCTCGGTATGCACAAATTGCAGAAGCCCTCGGCGTCCGGCCCGCTGCGACGGAGGAGGAAACGGCCCGGCGGGGCGCGGAGGCGATTCGTCAGCTGTGTGCGGGGTGCAGGATTCCTCTCCGACTGTCTGAACTGGGTCTGCCGAAGACGGCGCTGGAGAAAATGGCGGAATCCGCCATGACCGTCACCCGGCTTCTGAAGAACAACCTGAGGGAAGTAACCTATGAAGATGCGGTTTCCATTTATCGAAAGGCCTGGTAAATGAATACAGGGAAACAATACGGCGGCCTGATTGTCCCGATGGTGACCCCCTTTGCCTCGGGGCGGATTGACCGAGAGGCGGTCTGCCGGATTATTGACCACCTGACCGACGGCGGAGCGGCGGGCATTTTTGTCCTCGGAACTACCGGCGAGGCCCCCTCCATCAGCCCGGAGCAAAAAAAGGAGCTGGTCGAGATTACCGTTCGCCATACAAACGGCCGTGCCCGGACTTATGCGGGAATCTCCGACAATTGTTTTGAAAACTCCGTCCGAGCAGCCCGGACGTACTTCGCCCTCGGGGTCGATGCGGTCGTCGCCCACCTGCCGTGGTACTACTCCCTGAATGATGCAGAAATTCAGGGGTATTTTCAATCGCTGGCCGATGAAATCGACGGGCCGCTGATGCTGTACAATATCCCGAAAACAACTCATATGTCGATTCCGATCGAAGGGATTGAACGGTTAAGCCGCCATCCCCATATCGTGGGAATCAAAGATTCGGCGGATGACCCGACGCGGACGGAACAGATGATAAAAACCTTCGCCCATCGCGAGGATTTCTGCTATGTCCTCGGCTGTGCCAAATGGAGCGCCAAAGCCGTGCTGCTCGGAGCCGACGGCATCGTGCCCAGTTCCGCCAATCTGGTTCCGCACCTGTACCGGGACTTGTTCGAAAGCGCGCGGTGCGGGAATCAAACCGCTGCTTTCGAGCTGCAGGAGCAGACGAACCGGATTTCGTCGCTCTATCAGGAAAACCGCTCTCTGGGGCAGTCCCTGTCCGCCTTGAAAATGATGATGTCGCTGGCGGGCCTTTGCAGTCCGGAAATGCTCAAACCTCTTCAAACAGCGGACGCCGCCTCGAAAACCGAGCTGGAAAACCGGATGATGAAAATATCTGCCTTGAAAACCTTACTCGAGAAGAAAAAGGGACTCTAAATGGAACGTTCTGTTCGACCGATTGTCGGCATTACAATGGGAGACCCGGCGGGGATTGGGCCGGAAATAGCCGCCAAAGCACTGGCCGCAAAAGAAATCTACGAAACGGCCAGGCCGCTGGTAATCGGGGACGCGCGGGTAATCGAACGGGGAGTTCAGATTGTCCGTGCCGAGGTAAAGGTGCGGGCCGTTTCGGAGGTGTCCGAGGCCCGATTTGAACACGGGACAATCGAGGTTCTGGACCTGAAAAATGCAGACCCCCGCTCCTTTCAGATTGGGCAAGTCTCGGCGGCGGCCGGCAAAGCCGCCTTCGAGGCCGTCGTGAAGGCGATTGAACTGGCGATGAACCGGCAAATCGATGCCGCCGTAACCGGCCCTATCAGCAAGGAGGCCCTGCATCTGGCAGGATACCCGTATTCCGGCCACACGGAAATCTTCGCCGAATATACCAAGACCAAAGATTACGCCATGCTTTTGGTCGAGGGGGCGATGCGGGTGGTGCATGTGTCCACGCATGTTTCTCTGAGACGCGCCTGCGACCTTGTCAAAAAGGAAAGGGTTCTGAAGGTCATCCAGCTGGCGGACGCCGCATGCAGAAGACTGGGCATCGCAAAGCCGGCCATTGGAGTGGCGAGCTTAAATCCGCATGCCGGCGAAGGAGGATTGTTCGGGGACGAAGAACAAAAGGAAATTATCCCGGCCGTCCAGGCGGCCCGAGCAATGGGTATTTCGGCGGAGGGGCCCATTCCGGCGGATACATTATTTTCCAAAGTAAAAGGCGGACAGTATGATATCGCCGTGGCTATGTATCACGACCAGGGGCATATTCCCGTGAAGGTAACCGGCTTCTTTTTCAATCCTCAGACCCGCAAGTGGGAATCGGTTCGGGGAGTCAATATTACACTGGGGCTGCCGATTATTCGAACATCCGTCGATCACGGGACCGCATTCGACCAGGCTGGCAAAGGAACCGCCGTCCAGGAAAGTCTGATTCACGCGATCGAATATGCCGTCAAACTGGCTTCCTGAAAGAACGCAGCGGGGACACGGGATGATTGTGGTGATAGCAGACGACTTTTCGGGGGCGGCGGAACTTGCCGGTATCGGATTTTGTGCCGGCCTCCGCACGCAGGTCCAAACGGATTTTTCCCCGGATACGCAGGCCGGGCTTCTGGTTCTGGACACCAACTCGAGGTCTTGTCCGCCGTCGGAAGCGGCTTCCCGCGTTCGAAAGGCCGTCCGGCAAATCAAGGAGGCCGGCATCCCCATCGACTGGCTCTACAAAAAGACCGACTCGGTCTTGCGAGGGCCGATCGCTGCCGAACTGGCTGAATTGATGAAAACTCTGAACATCCCGAGGGTGCTTCTGGTGCCCGCTAATCCTTCTCAGGGCCGGATTGTCCGAGACGGCCGGTATTTCGTAAATCAGCAGCCCCTGGACCGGACGGATTTTGCCAAAGACCCGGAATATCCGGCCTTCTCCTCCGATGTGCTCGAATTATTGGGCTTGTCTTCCTCCCCGGATGCCGGTGTGCTGACACCCGGACAGAAGCTTCCCGAAAGGGGAATCCGGCTCGGCCAGGCGGAAACCAGCCGGGACCTTCAGGTCTGGGCCGAATGCCTTGAGCCGCAAACCCTTGCGGCCGGAGCAGCGGATTTCTTCACCGCCATTCTCCAAGCCAAAGGATTTCGCTTCGATGCCGCGATGAGCCGGACGCCTTTCCGGGCCCGACCGCCAGCCCTGTTCGTGTTCGGCAGCGGCTCTGCATACAGCCGCACAATCCTGCAGAAAGCACGGCGGCTCGGCCGTACCGTGTATCGAATGCCGGATGAGCTCTTTTCCTGCAGAGACCGATTCGGCAAATCAGATCTGCCTGTACAAAGATGGGCCGAGCAGATTGCGGCGGCCTTTGAGAAAGAGAACTGCGTCGCCGCCGCCATTGACAGACCCGTTGTACCGGACCCTCTATTCGCCCGCACGCTGGCGGCTGTAACGGCGCTGATGGTGCAGGAGGTATCCGCGCGCATTCGCATCAAAGATTTCTATCTGGAAGGCGGCGCGACGGCCTCGGCCGTAATCCGCCGGCTGGGATGGAGCCGCTTTGACATATCCGCACGGCCGGCTCCCGGCGTCGTACAGATGCGCATCGCGGAAAAAGAAGACTGCTTTCTGACCGTAAAGCCGGGCAGTTATTCGTGGCCCGAACCCATCCTGAATCTCTTTTTGAAAGGCATCTCCTGTGCAAACGGAAACCCTTCACTGGATTGATTGGACCATCATTGCCGTCTACATCGGATTGATTGCTTACCTCGGAAAACGGTTTGCAGAAAAAGGAAAATCGACGGACGGGTATTTCGTGGGGAGCCGGTCCATTCCGGCCTGGGCAATCGGAATGTCTGTTTTGGCCACCCTGATCAGCAGTGTAACGTTCCTGGCCTACCCCGGGCAGGGATTCAGCGGCAACTGGATTCTTCTGGTGCAGGGGCTGGCCGTCCCTGTCACTTTATTGACGTTCATCTGGGTTATTGTTCCTCTGTATCGGCAATTTATCGGCTTGAGCGCCTATGAATATTTTGAAAAGCGGTTCGGCTTCTTCGCCCGACTGTACAGTTCTCTGGGCTTTCTGATGATGCATTTTACGAAGATGGGAACCGTCTTTTATCTGCTGGCGCTGGCCCTGGCTTCGATGACCGGCCAAAACACCTATCTGATTGTTCTGCTGGTCGGAATCGTGACGATTCTTTATACCTGGGCGGGAGGCATAGAAGGAGTCATCTGGATGGATGTCATTCAGGGATTGATTCTCATTGCCGGCGGGATTGTCTCCTGCGTCCTCCTGCTGGCCAAAGCCCCCCAGGGTCCGGCCGCCCTGCTTCAGACCGCCTGGGAAAACGGCAAGATGAGCATGGGGCCGTTCAGCTGGGACTTCACGCGGCTGACCTTTTGGGTGATGTTCATCAACGGAGTATTCTACGCCGTTCAGAAATACGGCACCGACCAGACCATCGTGCAGCGCTTCCTGGTGGCCAAAACAGACCGAAAAGCCATCAAGGCCGCTCTGATGGGAACCCTCCTGTGCGTACCGGTCTGGACCTTATTCATTTTTATCGGGACCCTGCTGTGGGCCTTCTACCGCACGGCGCCGGGTCTGCTGCCGGCCGGCATTGCCGGGGACCAGGTCTTCCCGTATTTTATTATGACGCAGATTCCGGCCGGTTTGACGGGGCTGATTGTCGCCGCTTTGTTTTCGGCAGCCATGTCCACGCTCGATTCGGATTTGAATTGTCTGGCGGCGGTCGGCATCGAAGATTTTTACCGGCGCTTCCGACCCAATGCAGCCGACCAAGACTGTCTGCGGCTGGGAAAAATGATTATTCTGGTCTGCGGCCTTGTTTCGGTAGGCATTGCCTGTCTGTATGTCCGATGGGGAGGGGAAGCCATCCTCGGCACGCTGTTCGGATTGTATGCTGTTTTTTCCGGCGGAATTGCCGGCATTTTTCTGCTGGCTTTTTTTACCGTACGCACCAATCGAAAAGGGCTGAATACGGGTATTGCCGCCTGCATTCTGTTTACGGCCTACGCCGTCCTGACCTCCACGAAATTTGACCTGGGCGGCCCCCAAAAACAGCTGATTGTCGACCTGGGGAAATTCAACTTCCCCCATCATCCGTATATGGTGGGGGTTTACAGCCACATCGTCCTGTTTGTCGTTGGATATCTGGCCAGCTTCTTTTTCAAGTCGGAGCGGGATATTCGAGAATTGACGTTCTACGGCTGGCGCGACCAGCATCGGTCGGCCCGGCCCGCATCCGGAACCGACAGCCGTTCGGGAATGTTTTCCTCCGAATAGACCTTCCATCGGCGGATTGGCAACTTCGGCGGCTGGACAGTTCCGGCTTTTCCGTTTGACTCCGGACCCAAAAAAGCATTAAATGCCAGGATGAACGTTTGATAAAATGCCCCAACAGGAGAGGAAAGGGAGTTTATGGAAACGGTTTGGGGTCTGCTGCTGGGACTGGTAAGCGGGGTGATGACCGGCAGTTTTTCGCTGCCGATGAAGAAAACCGTCCGATGGTCCTGGGAAGCCGTCTGGCTGGTATGGTCTGTCTGCGCCCTGCTCATTATCCCCTGGACAATCACCTTTTTCACAATCCCTGACGTTGGGGCTGTTCTTCGTCAATCCAATCTCCGCGACATCGGTCTGGTGTATGCGTTCGGTCTTGGGTGGGGACTGGGGGCGGTCTTCTTCGGCCAGAGCATCGCCATGATCGGAATCAGTCTGGCTTTCGCCCTGTGCATCGGTTTTGCGACGGCCCTGGGCACCCTAATCCCGATGCTGAAAAACCCACAGATTTTCGGAACCGCTCCGGGGCTGTGGTCCGTCGCAGGCATCCTCGTGATGGCCGTCGGGATTGTCCTCTGTGCCGTCGCCGGCCGACAGAAAGAAAAACAAATGCAGCAAGCCGCTGCAGGAGCCGCATCCTCCGCCGGCCGAATGATGCTCGGACTGCTACTGGCCACCCTCGGCGGAATCTTCAGTTCGATGCTGAACTTTGCCTTCAACTTCAGCGGCAGCATTACAAAAGCGGCCGTTTCGGTCGGTGCCTCCGCCGCCAGCGCATCGGACCCGGTTTGGGCGGTCACCCTGCTGGGCGGCTTGACCACAAACGTCATCTGCTGCTCGTTTCTGCTTTCGCGAAACCGAACATGGGCGGATTACAAAAAAGCCGGCACGGCGTCGCACTGGGTTCTGGCGGCGCTGATGGGGGCTATCTGGATGCCGTCCATCGCCCTGTACGGCCGGGCGGCTGTAATGATGGGCCGGCTGGGAAGTTCGGCGGGCTGGGGGCTGTACATGGGCATCGTAATTCTGGTCTCGACGCTGTGGGGGTTTGCCGCGGGAGAGTGGCGGGGCATTCGCGGCAAACCCATCGGGCTGATTGTGCTCGGCGTAGTTTGTCTGCTGATTGCAATTGTCTTAATCGGATACGGAGCTGCAGGAGCGGGTCATGGGAATGTTTGACACGACAGGACGGGCCAAACACACGGAAGGCCGCAAGGCCGATACGCTGCGAAAACTGGAACGGATGCGGAAGACGCTGCGGCACGAAGAACCGGACCGCGTCCCCATCAGTGATTTCTTCTGGGGAAGTTTTATTCGACGATGGCGGGAGGAACTCAAACTGCCGGACGATGCCAATCCCTATTTTTATTATGACCTGGACCGGATTGTCACCACGCCGAATATGGACCCGTGGATCCGGCCGTTTGAAACGCTGAAGGAAACCGAAAAGGAAGTGGTTGTAAAAACGGGATTCGGCGCGATTCTTCGGAAGAAATTTGATGCCCCGATGCCGGAATTTATTGATTTTGAAACCGACACCATCGAAAAACTGGAGGCGGCTCAGTTCGATGACCCGTATGACAAAAAACGTTATTTTTCGGCCGGAGACAATCAAATCGCCGGCGTCGGGGATGGATTCGAGCGCAACAGCCCGCCCTGGATAGAAACCGTCCGTTCGCTGTGGCCGGATTTCCCCGTCTTTGGAAGCATCATTGAATGCAATGAATGTCTGACGCGGCTGATCGGCGTAGAAAACAGCATGCTCTGGATTGGGTTGTACCCGGAACGGATGGGGAATATCATCAACCGAATCGGACAGTTTTATCTGGACTGTGCAAAGGCGCAAATCGCCGCCGCCAAAGGGCTGCTGGACGGCTTTGTCATCTGGGGCGATGTGGCCTACCGCCGCAATCTGTTTTTCTCTCCTGAGTATTGGCGGCGGTATTTCAAGCCCTGGGTCAAGGCGATAGCTGATTATGCACACCAAAACAATCTGATGGTGATTTATCACGGGTGCGGCAACATCAATTCCATTCTGGCTGATTTTATTGAAATCGGCATCGATGCCTTAAATCCTCTGGAAGCCAAGGCCGGGCTGGATGCCGTCCAGCTCCGCCGACAGTACGGGCATCGGCTGGGAATCTGCGGCAACAGCGATATTCAGATTTGGGAATCCGGCGACCGGCAGCAGATTCGCCGGGAGGTGCTGCGAAAACTGAATGCCGCCAAAGGCGGCGGGTATATCTTCCAGTCGGACCATTCAGTGTCGGGCGCCGTATCCGGAAAAACCTACGATTTCATCGTGAACCTCGTGCGTCAATACGGTCAGTATCCGCTTCGTCTGGGAGAGTTCGATGAGGCGATAGAAACCCTCTGAGAAGACCGCGAAAGGAAGGACAATGAAACGGTTTGGAAGCGTAATCGAAGTCCGGAAAGAAAAACTGGACGAATACGTAAAACTGCACGCAAATGTCTGGCCGGGCGTGCTGAAAATGATTCAAGCGTGCAACATTCGCAACTACTCGATTTTTCTGCGGAAACTGCCGGACGGAAAATATTATTTGTTCAGCTATTTTGAATATGTCGGCCGGGATTTTGACGCAGATATGGCCAAAATGGCCGCCGACCCCACTACGCAAAAATGGTGGGCGGTCTGCAAACCCTGCCACCTCCCCTTCCCCGACCGCAAGGAAGGAGAATGGTGGGCCTCGATGGAAGAAGTCTTCCACTGCGATTAACTCGAAAAAACCCGGCAAAAAACCCGAAGGGTGAAAAAAACGCCCTGTTTTCTATTTTTCGAGATGTCCTGCTTCCAATTTTCCCCTTTCGAATCAATCTATATAGAGTATCTCTCTTTCAACCTCGCAAGAAAAGGAACTTTGGAATGAAAACGCAGGGTGTTTTGCTGAAAAGTGCAATTGTGGCGGCTTTGGGCGGCTTGTTGTTCGGTTTTGATACAGCCGTCATTTCCGGTGCGGAAAAGACCCTCGAGCGGCTCTATCACAGCCAGTATCTTTCCGCGGCACAATGGTTCGGACGTCCAAACCTTCCCGCCGGTCAAAGCGAAGAGGCCCTCCCCATTCTGCAAAAGACCTCTTTCTGGCACGGGACGGTGGTTGCCAGCGCCCTGATCGGCACCGTAATCGGTTCGATATTGTTCGGAAGACCCGCCGACCGCTACGGACGGCGGACGATTCTCAAAGTGCTCGGCATCCTCTATTTCGTCTCGGCTGTCGGCAGTGCTTTGGCCTGGGGGATGATTTCCTTCAGTGTCTTTCGATTTATCGGCGGGCTGGCGGTCGGCGGGGCCTCCGTAATTTCCCCGATGTACATTGCCGAAATTTCCCCAGCACGTCTGCGGGGCCGGCTCGTCGCCATTACCCAGTTTAACATCGTTTTGGGGATTCTGCTGGCCTACTTGTCCAACTGGATTATCAGTCTGATGAATCTGGGGGCGTGGGAATGGCGCTGGATGTTCGGCGTGGAGGCCTTTCCGGCGGCGGCATTCTTCCTTCTTTTGTTCGGTGTGCCCCGAAGCCCGCGGTGGCTGGTGGCCCAGGGCCGCCTCGAAGAGGCCAAAGACGTGCTCAACCGGGTCGGCACCGACAGCGGCAATGTGGAGGAGGAGCTGCAGGCAATTCAGAAATCCCTTACGGACGATGCCGCCAGTCTGAAGGAGCCGTTCTTCCGCCGCAAGTATCTTAAACCCATCCTGCTGGCGGTGATGATTGCCGTCTTTAACCAGCTGTCCGGCATCAATGCCCTGATTTACTACACGCGGCGGATTTTCGAGATGGCCGGAGCAGAAGGCACCTCGGCCCTGGCCCAGTCGGTCATTATCGGGCTGACCAATCTGGTCTTTACGATGGCGGCCCTGGCGGTCATTGACCATTTCGGACGCAAAAAGCTGATGCTGGCCGGCTCCATCGGCTACATCCTCAGTTTGAGCATCGTCGCCTGGGCCTTTTATTCCGGCGCCGGCGGGGTAATGGTTCTGGCGGGCTTTATCCTTTTTATTGCCGCCCACGCCTTCGGACAGGGGGCTGTCATCTGGGTCTTCATCAGCGAGATTTTCCCCAACGCCCTTCGCGCCCGCGGGCAGGCCCTGGGCAGTTTTACCCACTGGATTATGGCGGCCCTGATTTCTCAAACGTTTCCGATGTTTGCCGAACAGCTCGGCTGGCGGATATTCGCCCTGTACGGACTGTGCATGGTCGGCCAGCTCCTTTGGGTGCTGTTCGTGATGCCCGAGACCAAAGGCGTTCCGCTCGAGCAGATCCAGAAAAAACTGGCCATCGGATAATTGCGCAAGGAGTGCATCAATGAAACGGCCGGAGCGTTTTCGACCCATCGTATTTGCCATCGCCGCTGCCTTTCTTCCGGCCGGCTGCGCAAGGTTGTTCGACCGTCCGGCCGGCGGGGAGCCGTATCGTCCAAATCCGGCTGTCATCCGGGCAATGGAATCGATGCTGGCTCGGGTGCCCGAGGCCGCCGCCGACCCGACACGTCCGGCATATCACTTTTCCGCACCCGCTCAATGGATGAACGACATTAACGGTGTACTTCATTACAAGGGGTTCTATCACATCTTTTATCAGTTCAACCCTTACAGCGACCAGTGGGGCACGATGCACTGGGGACACGCCCGAAGCCGGGACTTGGTGCATTGGGAGCATCTGCCGATTGCCCTGTGGCCCTCCCGCGAAAAAGGCGAAGAACATGTCTTCTCCGGCTGCCTGACGCTGAACGCCGCCAACCAGCCGATTATTTTCTATACGAGCATCGGGCATCCATTGCCCGAGCAGTGGGCGGCGCTGGGTTCCGAGGACCTGCTCGTTTGGGAAAAATACGCCGGCAATCCCATCCTGAAAATGGACAACCACGGCGGCCTTTCGATTGAAGAATGGCGGGACCCGTTTGTGTTTCGTGCACACGGGAAAACCTATCTGGTTCTCGGCGGACGACTGCCTGCCGGCGAAGGCAGCCCGGCGGCGGCCTTCCTCTATGAGGCCCGGCAGGACGACCTGCTGACGTGGGCATACAGGGGGATTCTCTTTCGCCATCCGGACCCGAAACTGCACAGCATCGAATGCCCGAACTTTTTTCCTTTGGACGGACGTTTTGTGTTGCTGATTTCACCCTATGGTCCGGTGGAGTACTTTGTCGGCGATTTCGATGCAAAGCAGGGAACGTTTAGGGCACACCGTCGGGGCCTGGCGGATTACGGCGAGGACTTTTACGGGACAAACGTACTGATTGACCGTCGCGGTCGGCGTATCCTGCTGGGGTGGCTGCGGGGGTTTCAGAACACAAAGGGCTGGAACGGCTGTATGTCCCTGCCGCGGATTCTGACCCTTACAGACAAAGGAGAACTGCTCCAGACGCCGGCGCCGGAATTGAAATCCCTCCGCGGCCCGCTTTGGCAGCGAAAGCAAATCCTTCTCGAAAACCAGCGGATTCCTCTCGACATCCGCGGAAAACAGCTCGAAATCAAAATGAAAATTGCCCCTGCCGGAGCCGGCGAATGCGGATTGATTGTCCGCTGTAAGCAAGACGGCACCGGCGGATTAGCGATTACCCGACAGGCAGACCGTCTGACTGTGGGGGGACGGGAGGTACCTTTGCCGGACAATGAACCCGTTGAACTCCATCTATTTTTAGATAATAGTGTCGTCGAAATCTTTATAAATAACGGCCGTCAATGCATCAGTCGGGTTTTGGCGCCTTGCCCTGAACAAGATTCGGATTATGTCTGTCTTTTTTCAAATAATGGCCAGGCCTACTTCAAGTCTATTCGGATTTGGAAGTTGAACTCTATCGATAAGCAAGCCAGCCTTCCACACAAATAACCAAACTTTCGCACAGTTTAAAAACCAGCCATTTCGGCAACTCTATCTGTCCATATTGTCCTCTTTTCATTTTTTAGAATTTTTGGGGGCTTGTTCATTATCCCTTAAGGAACGGTTGCGGAATGCCGTTTTCAACATAAGGGGCGAATTGAACGGGCAAATATGGACAAAAAGAGTGCAAAATTTTTCCGCTTGTACACGAGCATCCAGAACCGGCTGCACTCGATTATCCTGGTGATTGTTCACAATCCCAGTGCCGCCGATGATTTGCTTCAGGAAACCGCCGCAACGCTGTGGGAGAAATTCGACCAGTTCGAGGAAGGAACCAACTTTTCCGCCTGGGCCATTCGAATCGCCAAAAACAAATGCTTTGAATACCTGCGGCGGAATGAAAAAACCAAAAAACTTTTCCGAAATGAGTTTTACAAACAGGCCGCCGATTTGGCGGTCGAATCGTCGGAGGAGCTGTCCACTCACCTGAAGGCCCTGGATATCTGCTGTGAAAAATTGGACACCAGGCGGCGCTCCCTGCTGAAACTGCACTTTTCGGACAATATCCCCGTCAAGGAATTATCCGTCCAGTTCGGTCAGCCCGTCAGCACGCTTTACAACCATATTGCCCAGGCGCTGGACTGGCTGCGGTTCTGTATCAAAAAGACTTTAACCGCTCAACCCATTCAGAGGTTCGAATGAATTCGTATCCAAACAGACGACAAGTCGATACCCTGATTCTCAAGCTGCTGGAAAATACCATCAGCGATGCAGAGGTTCAGCAGCTGGATGAGCTGTTTGCGGCTCATCCGGAGCTGGTCAGGCATTACTGCGAGTTTGTCATTCACTACAATACCGTTCGGACAAAGTTTCAGAGCGAGCTTCCTTCTGCGGCCGCCTCGCTGCTGGCCGACAGCTCCATCGACGAGCGGTTCTGGGGCGAGCTGGCTCACGAGGAAAAATCGGCGCCGGCGGTTGAAGTGCCCGCAGCCCCCAAAGAACCGACTCAGGAAGAAAAGCCCAAGGTTCAGACCAAAACAGTGCCGCGCGTCAGCAAACTTTCGCTTTATTCGCTGATCCTCTCCTCCGCGGCCCTTTTCTTTGTGCTTGTGTATGCCTTTTTCTCGCCGCCCGGAAGCGGAATGGAAGTGGCAACGGTTTCCGACACCTACAACGCCAAATGGGGCACCAAGCAGCTGATTCAGCACGGCAGCCGTCTGGTGACCAAATCGGAACCGCTGCTGCTGTACGAAGGGATCGTAAAGCTGTCCTTTGACAACGGCAGCACACTCGTTTTGGAAGGGCCGGCCAAATTTGAGATTCTCACCGAAGACCAGGTACACCTGAATTTCGGACGGCTGTATGCCATCGTTCCTTCTCACGCGGTCGGCTTTATCGTCAGCACCGCCAACTCGAAAATCATCGATTTGGGCACGGAATTCGGCGTGAAAGCAGAGCCCGACGGGCAGACGGAGGTTCATGTGCTTGCGGGCAAAACTCTGCTGATTTCCGGCACAGGCAGCAATCCGAAAAATCAATATGAAATCACCCGCGGCCAGGCTAAGGCCATCGCCGGAAACGGAACGGTTCAGGATATCCCGCTCAAAAAAGAATCGTTCGTCCGCCATATCCGCTCGCAGACCGGTATCGTCTGGCGCGGGCAGGCGCAGTTGAATCTGGCGGATATGGCCGGCGGCGGCAACGGGCTGGGAACAGGCAAAAACGAGATGGGCATCGACCCGCTTACCGGCAAACCGTCCGCTATCCTGTTCTACAACCGCGCCTCCTCCAACGAGTTTCACCCGTGCCCATTCTCGCCGTATGTGGACGGCGTTTTTATTCCGGATGGGCGTACTCTTCAAGTCGTCAGCTCCAAAGGCCATGTCTTTGAAGACTGTCCTTCAACCAGCGGCTGGTGGTACACCAGCATTGTTTCTTCCCTGCGGCCCTTCCCTTGGCCTGTACCGGAAAATTCCTCCCCGGCGGTTCCGCCGTTTGTGAACTGCCTTGTCATGCATGCGAATATGGGAATTACATACGACCTTCAGGCCCTCCGGAAAGACCTGTCGGGCGTCCGGATTGTCCGATTCCGCTCGTATTTCGGAATTGAGGGAAATGCGATTCGACCGGAGGCATCCAATGCCGACTTCTGGGTGTTGGTGGATGGGAAGATTCGCTTCCGAAAAGCCCAGGTTAAGGCCGGTCAATTCGATTCCGCGGAAATAAATCTGTCGGAACAGGACCGCTTCCTGACCCTGATGACCACCGACGGAGGCGACTCTCCTGAACGAACTTTCAGCGGTCAGAAACTGACCACGATTGACAGCGACTGGTGCCTGTTCGCCGAACCGGTTCTGATTCTGGAATCACTCAACGAATAAACGGAAAGGAGAATGAGAAAAGATATGAAAAGAGCAAACGGTTTCACCCTGATTGAACTGCTGGTGGTGATTGCCATTATCGCCCTTCTGCTGTCGATTATGATTCCGGCACTGGGCCGGGCAAAG
The DNA here is from genome assembly GCA_029552545.1 of Planctomycetota bacterium. GTDB lineage: Bacteria > Planctomycetota > Phycisphaerae > Sedimentisphaerales > Anaerohalosphaeraceae > JAHDQI01. The sequence goes on along the minus strand of JAKPDO010000033.1, from coordinate 2,682 downwards.
GAATACTCCTATAAAGTTGTCTGCAGCAATAACATCCGCTCTCAAGCCCAGGGGGTGCGGATTTATGCCGAACAAAACGACGGAGCTGTGCCCCTCAATGAAGGCGGCAACTGGCTTCAGGACCTGACGTTTTGGTGCACCAATCAAATCACACAGTGTGCCGGGGTGGATTACAAATCCTTTTATTGCCCGGCCAACCGGTTCAAAAACTCCGACGACGGGCGGTTCTGGCAGTTTTCCTGGGTCGGCGATTCAGACTATCAGCCGCCGGTGCCCGGAACGGTAACCGGGCCGCTGCCTTTGCGGGATGAAAGCCGGCTGTCGGAAGCCCGTCAGCGTCAGGAATTTCGGGTGATGTCCTACAACTATCTTTTTGATCGACTCAACTACACCACCAATCCTCCGACATCCCGTTATCCCGATCGGCTGCTGAACGGAATGCGGGCCGTCTGGATTCGCAAACTGACTACGCTGACCAACAGCAGTGCAACACTGATGATTGTGGACAATGTCATCAGCCAATCCAGCGGCACGTCCGCCTCCGGCTACGTGCAGGCCCCGCCCGGCGGGTGCAATTTTACGGAGGTGGCCGGCGGACTGTACAGCTCCTATGGACTGTATGACAGAGCCAACCATCTGGCCCGTCAATCCGAACCGGCCTCCAGCCGCAAGGACGTCGCCGGCGCCAATACAGTCTTTGCCGACGGACACGTGGAATGGAAGCGCCGGCAGGAGCTTCGGACGCAGATTCAGTTCGGCCAATATTTCTGGTGGTAAAAAACAAACAGGAAAAACTGAGGTGATGAAAAACAAAAATCTATCAAATCTCAAAAAGGGGCTCTTCCGACTTTTATCCCGAGTCGGCAGAGAAAGTGTGTGAGGTGTGTGAGGAAGAATGTAAAAGGGATTGAGGAAGAACAAACCACTATTTTTTGGAGGAAAGACGATGAAAAGTACAGGCATTTTGTTGTTGGCTTTGATTCTGTGTGTTCCCGGTCCGGCTTTCGCCTTGGTGACGGTCTATTCCAATGATTACAACAGCGAAACCATCGGCGGCGGATTTCCGGCCTGGAACTGGATTGACGGTGACACGGCAAACGGTTTCGTCAAGAGTCATACGGCTGTTTATGCAAGCGAAGCGGCACCCTACAATACGGTTGTCAAACATACCGGCCTGATTGACAATTCTCAAGGCACCACCTCCGTGAACACCCGCTTCGGTTCCAAGTGGACGATTACGGTGTCCGGAAACACCAGCACCAATCCGGTAGACTACACTGTTTCGTTTGACCTCAAGAGCGTTTCGGGTAACTGGGACCCCATCGCCCTCGAGTTCTTTGTACTCACCGGAACCGGCAACGGCGTCGGCAAAGGTTCGGGCATTATGAACTTCACGCAGGCCGCCGGCTGGGTGCATGTGGAAAAGAAACTCTCGGAGCTGACCGTGAACTGGTGGAACGGAAGCGCCTGGAATCTGACGGATTCCACCTGGCAGATCGAAATCGGCGGTCCGGGCTGGCCGGGCTGGGCGGTAGCTGCCGGCACACCGGCTTGGGAACAAATCTGGCTGTTTGACAACCTGAAAATCACGATGATTCCCGAACCGGCGAGCATGACCCTGTTGGGTCTAGGGGTGCTTGCGTTCAGACGAAAACGCTGAAAAGTTCTCTTCTCTTCTTCGGCCGGTAACTGCTGATGGGGCGGCGCCTCCGAACCATCAGCAGCCCGGCTGAAAATCAGAAACGGAAAAAATACCTTTGCAGCAAAAATCAAGGAGACTCAAGATGAAACGAGTAATTCTGCTTGTTCTGCTGTTTGGGGGAATATTCATCGGAACCAGTCAAGGTCTGAATATTGCCGTATCCGGCACCAGTCAGACGGGCAATCAGGCCATCATTGACTTTTTTGTGCAAAACTTTAATGCAACAGTTACGTTCGGTGATTTCAGCAATCCGGCCAACATTCCGGCCGGCACGGATGTTTTCGTGGTGGGACGCGTTCTTTACAGCGGGGCCTATGCCAATGCGACCAATTCGGCTGTTTTCAATTCGCTGACCATTCCGGTGGCCTGTTTTACCAGTTATGTCGCCCGTCCGGACGGCGGACGCTGGGGCTGGCACAGCGGCGGCATCGGGGCCTTTCACAGTTTGTCCGGCAATGAAACCGTCGTGACGGATGCCGGAGCCAAAGTGTTCGGTACCACAGGTGCAGCCGATTGGTGGAATGACGCCACGTGGGGCTTTTCAGCTCCGGGAACCGGTTCGGTCGGAGACGGAGAAATCTGGGCCACCTCACCGACCGGCGAGATTGTCGTGGCCTACTGGAAGGCGGGCCGGAAGTCCGGCACGGGAGTGACGTTCGGCTCGGACCGACTGCTGTTCAATGTGCCCGATCAGGGCAGCGGCAATCCGGCGGACCTGCCCAATACCCCGGCGGGACAAAAGGCCCTAATTGACGCATTCCGGTATTTCTTAAATCCGAATGCTCCCTATGATCCGCTGGTCACACCGCAGAATCCGGACGGTTCAGTGGGCACTTTGCTGTCCCAGACGCAGGCCGAAGTCACTCTGGCCTTCAAGGCCGGCAGCGACCCGAATATGGCTCGCAACTATCCGGTTAATCCGGACATTCTGGGCCATTACATTTACGTAGGTCCCAGCAGCGGAACGCTGCAATTGCTGG
>JAKPDO010000015.1 GCA_029552545.1 Planctomycetota bacterium | reverse complement strand
CGACCTTCCTTTCCACGTCCGGCCCCCAGGCCATTACCCGGGCGCGGACCGGATGCGGAATCCGTTCGTAAATCCGCCAGGTCTGCGGGTGGAACTTGTCCGGCGCCGGTCGGCTAATTCGGCCCACGACGAGCGGCTCTCCCTTCTTGTGCGTCCGAGGCTGGAAAGGCCACTCCTCGGTCATAAACGCCGCCCGCACCAAGTGCATCGATAGAACGCCTGGCCCGACTGGTCGTTGCATTCCTGAAGAAAGTAATCTGCGGAAGTCGTCTGGGCGACGCCGTCCACGTCGCCAATATTATCGGGAAACTCGCCGACTGGGTTTTGGTTCGGCGGCTGTCCGGCTTGCTGCTGCGGCTTGGCCCACCCCTGCTGGGGCGGATCGCCCTGTTGGGCGTTTTGGGGCCATTGGCCGATTACCCATCGGCCATTGCCCGGTTGACCCACCCATCGAATCCACCAATTGGGGTTTTGGGCGTTTTGCCACTGGGGCATTCCGTTCCAGAGGCCCGGCACGGGAAAGAAGCGGCCAGCGGCGTCGCCCGGTACCATATCGCCGCCGACTTCAATCACGCCGGACATTTTCGGGGTCGCTTGTGTTGAAACAAGATGCCCCTTTTCAAAAGTCAAGGTATACAAAGTGCCTGGCGTGTCAATCGAAACCGTCTGGTCGATGCCAGCCAGCTCCGGCGGGCAAAAAAAGCTCCAAACCCCCTCGTCTCCGAATCGGAAAAAGGGCAACTGCGTGTTGACAGGCGGCCATAATGCCTGTAGCTGGTTAAGCTGGCCCCAAAAGTTTTCATCTGCGATATTTTTGCAGCTCTTATAGATGGTATCGTCCTGCTTCAATTTCATTCGCAGCTGTCCGCCTAGGGGTTCCGCTAAAAACCCCAAAACAATGGTCATCGGCCACGGGTGAACCCAGAGAACATGCAGAGTTCTTCCCCCAACGTTGCCATAAGAGAAGTAGTCAAGCGGTGTGGCAACGCCCGTTCGACCTAAAACGGCGGTCAATTGAGTGCAATCGCCTGGGGTTATATCGACGCTTTTTTCCTCACCATAATTGGTGAGCCCGTTAACCTTCGCCAGTGCGATCCCGCCGATAATTGCCAAGCCAAGCTGTCCTGTTTTGCAAGGTTCAATATAAATGGCGATGGGTCTGCCGTAATCGTTCTGATTCGGGGCCTCGCCTCGAAAGAGCGGCCCCCTGACATACTCATGGGGGCTGCTAATATGGTTCATCCCCATTACCGCTCGGATCGTAACATAATCAAAAACGTCCCGATCCGCTCCGGAGTCGTTTCGTACCAGGGCTGTCAGGCAGGGTATCCGGGCAGCCAACCGCGCCAAGTCCGCCCTGGATATATCCGCCGTCTTGGCTTTCTGTGCCAATTCCATCAGGGCATTCCATGCGGCGGCGGGTATTTCTAGCTTGTCGCCAGATTGGACTTTCTTGAATGAATCGCCGGGCATTGTTACGTCCCGATTCCTAGCAAGGAAAAATCGGCGTATTGATAAACCTGTTCCACATACACAGCGGCAGGTCGCTTGACCAATGTTCTCGCTGAATTGTCCACCTCGTCATCGTAGCGCACCCAAAGGTATTCCCAGCCCTTTTTGTTAATGCCGGTGATATTGCCGACTTGTAAGCCTGTT
>JAKPDO010000005.1 GCA_029552545.1 Planctomycetota bacterium | reverse complement strand
AGACGGAAGCGATTAATGACTGTAAAACTCCGTTTTCATTCGAGGAAGCAAGATAAAAATAATGGAAATCTTGCTTGCATGGATCAGCAGTTCTGCGGCGTAGAGGATACCGATAATGTCCGGGCGCTGAATGAGATTCGTCAAACGATTGCTAATTTTCGGAACTAGTCGATAAAACCATGAGAACGCTCATTGATCTAGTGGCTGTTGCTGGACTCTCCGCGATCATCTTTGTCTTTATCATCGGGACTCCGCTTGCGGCGGCTGTTCTGATTCATCGGATATTGCTGTGAGTAATGAGATCACGCAAGAAAGCCTTACCAAGCTCAATCTAGTAGATTGGCCGGGCCGGATTGCGCGATTGGAGGCCAGTCAGATTGATCCTGTGAGGTTTGCACAAATCGAAGCCAAGCTTAATCAGTTTTGCGAACTCATTGTTAAGAACAATGAAGCGTCTCAGCAATCCGCAATCCGTAACGCCGAAGCTAACGAGCGTATTGCTTCCCATCTCGAAGAAGCGAAACGGGTATGGGAAATGGTGACGGATCAGGATGTCCGTCTGCAAATGCTCGAAAAGTCTTTTATCGAACTGCGCTCACAGAATCAGAATCTAACCGAATTTATTGGCGGCGTTCGTAAAGCGGCATGGATTGGCATTACCTGCGGCGGGATTCTGTTGTGGTGGATTGTGCAGCAGTATCTTGAACACGGGCCAGCAATGAAATGAAAACGATCCTATTATTATTTTCGCTACTGTTTGGAATGTTTGCCTTTCAGATTATTCATTACCTGGATTTTGTCAATCAGGTTAGCCAGTTTGCAAACAAAGGCCCACGATTCACCGCGCAAGATGGACAAGCCCTTTGTGAACGAGTAGCGAAGCTGGAACAGAATCCGCAGCCCTGCGAGCTTGTGAAATGAAAGAAGAACATAACCAGATTGATCTGCTGACTCCATGCGAACGGCTGGCGTGTTACCGCTGCCGTGAAATGCAGATCAGTAATAACCATCGGTATGCGTGGTGTGAACGACATGAAGCGGAGTTTCCGTTGATGTGCGCTCATTATCGGGGGCTGCATGGATGATCAGGCTGCGCCCGCCTTTACCTGGAAATTCCCTGCCGGAATTGATAACCAGTCGCGTGAATACGAGGTGCCAGACACGGCGCTGCGCGAATGTGTCAATTTGGATGTAACCCGCAGCGGCGGACTGCGAGTGCGGGATGGGTTGCGGTTATTGAGTGCCGGCAACTTTCATTCGTTGTACGCGCCGATTAGCGGCCAATTCGGATTGGCCTGTGTGGGCGGTTATCTGTCGCGCATTTCCGCAGCGGGGGAAGTCACGCCGCTGGCGGCGGTATCAGGCGGGCGGCTGGCGTACACCGAACACAACAGCGAGATTTACTGGAGTGATGGCGCGACGGGGGGCCGGATTACGGCGACGGGCGCGGCGTCATTCTGGGGGCTATCAGTTCCACCCGCGCCACTGTGCAGCGGGTCCGGCGATGCGCTGGTGCGAGTGACCATGACAGCGCGTTATCAGGGGGTGGAGTCCGGTGCGCCTGAACCGGTGGTTGTTGCCGGTCCCTCTGTAACCGTGACTACGCCTGCTGCGCCCGCTGGTGTGGACTTCGTAATCTACGCAACGCGCCCCAATGGGACAACGCTACGACAGGTAGCGACCGCAGCGGCCAGTACAGTGGTTGCGCTGAGTCTCAATACCCGCAGCAAACAACTTCAATCGCTTTATGCCATTCGCCCGCTTGCCGGAAAACTGCTATGCAGCTACCACGGACGCATCTGGATTGCAGCGGGATCGGCGTTGTGGTGGACCGCTGCCGAATCACCGCACTGGCTGTTTCCCGCCAGCAACTTCATCCAGTTCGATTCTGCTATCACTCTGCTGAAACCCGTCATGGACGGCATCTACGTCGCCACAGCGACGCAGACCCTTTTTCTGGCCGGGGCGTCGCCGGACGAGTTTCAGCAGCGGACGGTGAGTGCTTTTGGCGTCGTTTCTGGCGCAGCGACCAATCGATGCCCGCCTGATGTGTTCAGCGGCAATCCGCCGCAGCCGACAGCGGTCTGGATTGATAGCGATGGCGTGGTGTGCGTGGGCCGGGCCAGTGGCCAGATGCAGCGGCTCTCCGTCAACCGGTTTAGCGCCGATGTGCGGGGGGTGCCGTGGGGGTCAATGACCTATCGGCAGCATCAAGGCGTCCGGCAATTTCTGGTCGGGCTGT
>JAKPDO010000009.1 GCA_029552545.1 Planctomycetota bacterium | reverse complement strand
AGCCCCCCAACTCATCGGAGTCCCTTCATCGTCGCGGACGGAACGAAATTTTATCTCCACCTGCTGTCCGTCTAAACAGATTGTCTTTGTCATTGTTTTTTCTCCTTTCCGCCCGCCGACCGTCGGCGGGCAAAATTATTGCCGAATTTGCTCTAGACGCGGGGTGGTCAGGTAGACGACTACCTTTTTGCGACCGTGTTCCATGGCTTATCTCCTTTCTTCTTGATTAGGCGGGCCAGCCGACGGCCCCGCGCCGCCGTATTAAATCCGCCGGCCTGACTCGGACAGGCTGCCGTCCCACACGGGCGGCGGGGGGTTCAGCTGACTACTGACTACTTGTCTTGCTCCTCCAGCAGACCAAAATACTGCTTGGCAGAGTAGCCCATATTGTCTGTATAGATGGTTATTTCGCCACCGGTCTTCGCGGCCACAACTTTTCCCCAGCCGGTAATTTCAAGATTCTCAGCTGGGGTAATCTCCTCCTCCTCGCTGGGGAAAAACCATTCATCCACGAAGCGAAGGTCTCTTAGACCTGCTCCGGCAGGCAGGTCAAGCCCGCCAATGCGGTAAGCTAAACTGTTTACGATGATGTGGATGCCCCCTGCGTTGTCCTCGTAAATGTAGACCTTCATAGCTTTTACTCCTTTCTTTGATGGTTCCAGCCAAGTCCCGCCGACCGCCGGTAGGACTTATCTTATGATATAAGTTATATCGGCGATGTCAACTATTTTCTTTAACATTTTTTCGTTTTTTTTCTTTTGTGGCCGCAAGTCCAGACTCGACAGTAAGTTAGCATCGCATAATTTTTCTCGACTTGCTCAAGGTCAGTGCAAGGCAAGTCAGGTCAGACCAGGTCAAGTCAGATACCAGATAAGTCAAGCCAGGTCAGATACGGACCAGCCAGACCAGGTCAGTGCAGTGTAAGGCAAGCCAAGTCAGGTCAAGACAGGGCAAGGCAGGTCATGGCAGCGCAAGCCAAGACATACAGGACGCCATAGGTCCAGTTTAGGGGGGAGCAGTGTGGGGGAGCAGTGTGGGCGCACCGACCCATCTGCTGCGGGCGTCTGCCGTTCCAAGACGGGAGCCGGTCTGGGGGGTGACCGTCGCTCCGGCAGTTCAGCCGAGCGAGTACCTGTGCGGTATGTTGCGCGTTGGGACGCGGTTTTTCGGCTGATTTCGCGGGTTTCTGCGGCCCGAGACGGCCAGAGGTGTGGGGGGGCGTGGGGGAGGGTCCAGCGGTGGCCTGAGTCGGCGGCAGGTTTTTGCCAGACCCCCGCAGGCATCCTGTGCTGCGTGGGTAATTACCCCTTCTCCCGCGTGTATAGTTTTCGTGAACTGGACGTGTTTTATCTACAATCATGCAAGTTGCATGTTAATGGAGTTGGTTCATCTGGAATAGAATAAATTGAAATATTTTGATGTTTGTGTTAAGTTTATTATAGTGTTTTTACGTATCTGGAGTGTTTTAGATGGAAGAGATTTGTGAAGATCGGTTGCGGGAGTATTACATAGGCCGGTATGAGGTATATGAGGGAGTTAGTGGCAGTTTTGAGAAGAAGCGTCGTGGGTACAAGGAGTTTGGTGTATATGAGTATTATGAGTGGCTGAAGCGTCGGTACAGGGAGGAGTTTGTAGATCATCGTGGGTATGTAGATGAGATGTTAGTGAATCGAGTAAGTTGTCTGGTAGTGGACAGTTTACTTTTGCGGAAGTCGAAAGGGAAGGCGGTAGAGATCCCGTCGAAGGAGATGATAGAGAGTGGGTATTTGGACTATCGTCCTGTTGGGAGTGGGGTATTGTGTCGGGATTCGTTTCGGAGTAAAGGTCCGGTTTCGTATTCGGAGTCGATGGAGTGGATCTACCAGCATTTAGAGATAAAGGATGTTCAACCGAGTGAGTGTCCGGATTCTGGGACGTGGGGATATTATCAGATGCTGTTAGCGGATCCGGATGCTCGGTTAGACTTTTACAAGAGTGTATATCCGAAGGTAGCGAGGGAGAAGAATTTAATGGATGTGAGCAGGGAGGATGATCGTCGGGAGCGGTTTGAGGTATTGGATCGGATAATCGAGTCGATGCAAGGGGTCTCTCCATTTGTTGGTGGGGTTTCGTCGGATGGGCGATGAAATAACGTATCAGGTCGTTCCGAAGGACGTATTTTTGAATTTGCGGTACCGTCGGATTGTGTTGGAGTTAGGGTATTCGAGTGAGGAGTATGCGAAGGAGTTGTGGATATTATGCAGTCGTGACATTTTATTTTGGATAAACACGTTTATTTATACGTACAATCCACGTCTTCAGCGTAGCAGTCGGATCGTGCCGTTTTTGACGTATCCGTACCAGGATTTGCTGATAAAGGAGATCCAGTACTGCATTGAGCATGGTTATGATTTGATGGTGGAGAAGAGTCGGGACATGGGGGTATCGTGGATTGTTTTGATGGTGTTGTTATGGTATTGGCAGTTTCGTCGGCATCAAGCGGCTCGTTTGGTCAGCCGTGTGGAGGATTTAGTGGACAAGACGGAGGATCCAGACAGTTTATTTTGGAAGATAGATTTTGCGATCAAGCACCAGCCGATATGGCTTCGTCCGCGTTCGGTTCATCGGACGCATCTTCATCTGAAGAATGACGAGACGGAATCGACGATAGACGGCTATTCGACGACGGGGGATGTGGCGCGTGGGGGTCGGTGCGGGGTTTTGTTTTTGGATGAGTTTGCGGCGGTCCAGGAAGGGGACCGCGTGTTGAGTTCGACGCGGGATGTGAGCAATTGCCGCATTTTTGTATCGACGCATTGCGGGACGGGGACGGCCTTTTACCGGTTATCGTTCACGAAAATTCGGAAATGGCGGGTGCATTGGTCGGACCATCCGGAGAAGCGGAAAGGTCTGTATCGGTATGAGCGAGGTCAGGTTCGTCTTCTGGACGATTATCGCGGGCCGGTCCGTTCGGTGGATGGCCGGACGTATCTGTTTCCCGATTCCTACCCGTTCCGCAAAGACGGGCGTTTGCGGTCTCCGTGGTATGATGAGCAATGCGATCGTGCGGCTCACCCGATGGAAATTGCCCAGGAATTGGATATTGACCCGTTCACGAGCGATTATCAGTTTTTTGAGCCGTCGGTCATTACCGAAATTGAAAGCCGCGATGTCTGTCCGCCGGTCGTCTGCGGGATGCTCGAATACGACCAGCAAACGCTTGTTCCGATTCGCTTTGTGGAAAATCCAAACGGTCCGCTTCGGTTGTGGTTCAATCCGGATGGGCCGAACGGCTCCGTCCCGCAAGAAGGCCGGTACGTGATAGGGTGCGATATTTCTGCGGGGACGGGCGCATCGAATTCTGCCGCCTCTGTCGGCAATGCCCTGACCAAAGAAAAGATAGCGGAGTTTGTCAGTCCAGATATAAAACCGGAAGCCTTTGGGGAATTTTGCATTGCCCTGGCGCGTTGGTTTCACAATGCGTTTTTGATATGGGATGGTGCCGGACATGGCCGTGTATTTGGGGATACGGTCATCCGCCGATATCGGAATGTCTATTATCGGCGGCGGGAAGAGTCCATCTCCAAAACCGTCTCGATGATACCTGGGGTTTTTCTGACGCCGAAAGAGAAACTGTCGATTCTTGGGGCCTATCGAAAGGCGCTGAAGGACGGGACGTTTATCCAGCGTTCGCACGAAGCCAATCAGGAATGCCTACAATACGTCTTCACGACGGCCAATACGGTGGAGCATTCTGCCTCTCGCTACAGCATTGACCCGTCTGGCGCCCGCGATAATCATGGCGACCGCGTCATCGCCGATGCCCTGCTCCTGAAAGGGTTCGATACGGAATGCCCCTCCCGCAAAGAAGACACGGAACAGGAGCGTCTCTGCACGTTCGCGTGGCGGCGAAAATTGTGGGAACAGAACCGGAAAAAACAATTCTGGTTTGATTCTCCGCTTGACAATTCCGTCCTGCGATGCCTATAGTAAATGGAGAACAATACGGGGTCGTAAAATGGCTTCTTGGAAGGCCCAAAAAGAGAAAAAACTGTATGAATCCATTTCGCACAGTTTGAGAGTGCTCCGTCCCTTTCGGAAGGTCCGAATGGACCTGATGCGTTTGTATGTCGGAAGCCATTACGGACAGGAACATGGGACCGCGGCCCCGCTGAATCTGACCGAATTGACCATCAATATCTACCTCCACCGCATCGTCGGCGAACCGAATTTTATCGTTTCGACGCCCTATCGCGTCCTCAAACACCGCGCCGGCCTGCTGGAAATGGCCCTCAACCATCTGCTGCGGGAAATTCGCTTCACGGAAACCATCGAAACCGTCTGTCTGGAGGCCCTGATTTCGATAGGTCTGGTGAAAATCGCCATCGCCGAAACCACCCAATTGGAACTGAACGGCTACCTGCATGACGACGGACAGCCCTATTGCGATGCCGTCTCCCTCGATGATTGGGTTCACGATGTCCAGGCCAAACGGTGGGACCAGTCCCATTATTTCGGAAATGCCTACGAAATCCCCTATGAATTGGCCATGGACAGCGGCCTGTTCGGCCCCAAAAAAGACAAAATTTCCCCCCCTTCTGAAGGCGTTCAGGACGAGGACCGAGACACAACATTAGCCCACGGCGGAAGCGGCATACGCGAACGAGATACCTTCCTCCCAACCATCCGGTTATGGGACATATGGCTGCCCCACGAAAACAGGGTTCTCACTCTCCAACAAACCAGCGAGAAATCGGAGGAGTTCTCCGGAACTGTCCTGCGAGAAATCGACTGGACCGGACCCGAAAACGGGCCCTACCGCCATCTGTCCTTTAACACAGTCCCGAACAATATCATGCCGCTTCCGCCGATTTCTCTGTGCAAAGACATGGCCGAATTGGCCAACGAATTGTTCAAGAAAATCGGACGTCAGGCCTATCGTCAGAAAACAATCTTGGGCGTTCGCAAAGGCGGAGATACAGACGGAGAACGGATATTAGAGGCCGAGGACGGACAGGCCATCGCCCTGGACGACCCGAAAAACGCACAAGAATACACATTCGGCGGCGTCAATCGGGAGTCCATGGCCTTCCTGATTTGGATGCGGGATTTGTTCTCGTATATGCAGGGAAACCTGGAAACGATGGGCGGTCTTGGCGTCCAGGCCGATACGCTTGGACAGGAACAAATGCTGTCGGTCAATTCCAATGTCCGCATCAGCACAATGCGCAAGAAACTGGAGCGTTTTGTGGAGGATTGCGGCAGGGATTTGGCCTATCATCTGTGGTACTCGCCAACCCTCCGCATCCCGCTGGTCAAGAAAACCCCCGTGGAAGGCGTCGAGGTTCAAACCGAATGGCGTCCGCCGAAAGATAATGAAGGCGATTTCCTGGATTATAATATCCAAATCGAGCCGTTCTCGATGAACCGCAAATCCCCCGAAGAGCGTCTGGTCCTGCTGGACCGGTTCGTCAAAGACACCCTGATTCCGCTTCTGCCGCTGGCGCAGCAGCAGGGCATCCTTATCGACATCGAACGTCTGACAAAACTCTATTCGAAATACAGCCGCGTCCCAGAATTGGAGGATATTCTGGTTTTTACCAATCCAAAAGAGCCGGAGACGCTTCCGGTGGAGCCGTCCGGAAAACCTGCCGAGACCACCCGCCGGTATATCCGAGAAAATCGTCCAGGTGCTACACGACAGGGCCACGACCAGGTTCTGATGAGTGAACTGCTTGCAGGAAATTCTCAACCGTCCGAGAAACAAGCCCTGTTTCGTCCAGTTGGATAACCCATGAAGGAAAAAGAAGGAATGCCAAACGGTTCAGAGCTCGACAATCGGCCAGCCACGCTTGGCGACATCAATCGTCTGTACAACATCCTGACCCCCATGCTCGAAACGGTGGCGGTGATACGCGAGCGGCTTGAGCACAATCGACGCCCATGCCACGAACTGGAAACGATTGCCGAGGCCATGCGGCAGCACATTCAGAAACACGAGAATATGCAGAAGACCATTGCGGACAGGATCCTATCGAGCATCATTGACGGATTGAAGTATGCTCTGGTTGGATTAGTCGTCTATTGGCTGTCATCAAAGGGGATTATTTAGTATGCCGACCTATTGCTACAGACTGCCCGATGGAACCATAGAAGAACGGTTCTATCCGATGGGAAAAGCCCCGCAAACTATCCGGACCGAAGACGGCCAGATAGGCAAACGCGATTATTCGGCTGAGCATGGCCGCTTCAAAAACACCCGAACCGCTACCTGGCCGATGGTGTCTGTGGCGGTCGGCGTCCACCCGTCGCAGCGGGAAGAGGCCATGCGGGAGGCGGCGGCAATGGGCGTCCCGACCGAATTCAATGAGAACGGAGACGCCATCTTCCGCAGCGCCAAACACAGAAAAGCATTCTGCCGAGCGTTCGGATTCTATGATAAAAACGGCGGATATTCGGACCCCTAAACCCCTCAAAGGAGACCTATTATGAAAGCGAAAAACAACCTGTTTTGGCTGTTCGGAAACACCCAAAGATACCACCGATTTGCCGAGGAAGAAGCCGACTTTCCCCAGGAAGAACCCGAGGAAAAAGAAGACGGGCTTCCTCAGGAAGCATTAGACGTACAGGATGAGTTTGACCTGCTTCTGGACGAAACCTACTACAGCGGGGAAGAACCGGACGAGTCGGAGAAAAAAGAAGGGCCCCAATCCATTCAGAAGCCCGACCTGAAAGCCCCCCGAGCGAAGTCTCGGGCTTCGTCAGATGAAGAACCGGAGGACGAGGAAGACCAGACCCCCGAGGAGGAAGAGGAGCCGAAAAAGTCAACGCGCTCCTCTCGCCTTCCGGAAGACCTGATTCAGCGTGCCCGCCGTCTTGGAATGGACGACGATGAAGTGATGCTGTTCAAAAACCCACAGACTCTAAAACGGATATTGGATTCCTTAGAGTCGCCGAATGAAGGAGCCAAAGGTTCCACCGCCAAACAGGAAGAGAGCCCTGCGCCAGACAATCCGTTTGTCTACAAGACGATTCTGGCAGATTCTCCTGACTGGGACGAGGAACTGAAACGGGACCTTCAGCAGCGTGATGAGCATTACGGGACCCTGTTCAACAACGTTATCAGCGAGATCCTCAGCATCCGCGAAGAACTGAACACGGCCCGTTTTGATGCCAAAATCGCGTCGCTTGGCCCCGAATACGAGGACTTGTTCGGGAAAGGGACGAAAGACGACCTGGACCCGCGGAGTCCTGCGTATGAAAACCGCAAGCGTCTGGATATGGCGATTCGCACCATCCAGCGCGGCCGTGAACGGCTTGGGAAGGACCCGCTTCCTTATTCGGAGGCCTTCGAACGCGCCCTTCACAGCGAATTCTACAAGGAACTGGAAGCGATGAAGGAAAGCAAGTTTCAGAAGAAACTTCGGAATCAGGAGCGTCGGATTCTTTCAAGGCCGTCGAGTAAAAACACCGGTAAACTAACCGGCTATGAGTCCGCCTTGGACCTCCAGCACGAGTTTGATTCTCGTCTTCAGACGGAGTTGTAGCCATAGCAAGGAGATAACCCTATGATTCGTGATGTGGATATTGCAGACCTGATAACGACAACCCTTCACAAGTTGGGGCGTGGTCGTTTTCATCAAATTGCCCAGCAGTTGACCGAGTACGAGGTGATGAGTTGGCTGCTCAAGAAGAACGGAGAATTCGGCGGAGTCAACGTCATTTCCGACGGACTCGGAATCAAAGAGTACCTGATGGTAAAGTACGGCGATTCCTTCCGGTGGGTCGGGCTATTCGAAAAGGACAACATTGACATTACCGACCACCTGACGGAAATGAAAGTGGAGTGGTGCCGCGGGACGGATAACATGGCTTGGGAACGGCGGGAGATCCTCGAAAACCGAGGAGAATCCCGTTTGAACAACGTGATTATCCCGCGCCGTGTTGCCATGATGCTTCGAGTTGCCCAGAACCTGGAGAACGCCTTCTTTGCGGACCCGATTCCTGGCGAATCGAAAATCCCGTGGGGTCTTCCCTACTGGATTGTGAAGAATTCGACGACGGGATTCAACGGCGGGGTTCATCCGGCGCTGGCGGCAGCGGGGGTGACGACCGTCGGAAACGTCAATCCGGAACAGTATCCCACCTTCAAGAACTACACCGACACCTACAGCGCCTTCACCAAGGAAGATTTGGTCCGAAAACTCCGGAAGGCCCACCGGAAAACGGCGTGGAAGTCCCCGATTTCTCTGAAAGAATTCCGCTCCGTTTACGGAGAACGCCGTCGTCTGTTCGTCAATGAAGAAACCATTTCGGCCCTGGAAAGCATCGCCGAGTCCCAGAACGACAACCTTGGCATCGACCTGGCCCCCTATGACGGAGAAACGACGTTCAAGCGTCATCCGATTCGCTATGTCCCGAAACTGGATGATGACACGTCCAATCCGGTCTATATGATTGACCTTGCGACGTTTATGCTGTTTGTACTGGAAGGCGACTATCTGCGTGAGTCAGACGCACGAGTGGCCCCGTTCCAGCACAACGTCTTTGTCGTTCATGTGGACCTGTCCTACAACACGTTGTGCGTGAACCGCCGAGCGAATGCGGTTCTTTATCAGGCATAACCCAAGCAAGGAGAATAACCATGCGTGATACAGTTGTACGAGTTCAAAGCTTAGGACCGACTGAAAATGTTGTCGTGGTCCGTTTTGTGGGGACCCCTGTCGCCATCAGCCAGGGCCAGATTTTAAGCCAGTACCTTGCCAATGGTGCTGACGACGAGGTCTGTGTCCTGACGGCGAATCTTCCGTTTGGCGGCGTGGCGGCAGAGAGTTATACGGTGGATGATGTGGCCCGAACCGGTTTGGTGAAGGTCTATCGAGGCGCCGGCGTTATCTGCAACGCGAAGGTGTCTGCTTCCTCGCAAGCGGTTGTCGTCGGCGACCAGTTGATTCCGGATGTTAGTGAAGCCGGCCTGAAGGCCGTCAATTTTGCCGGCGCTGCGACTGGAATTGCCGCGATAGCCCTGGAGGCCTACCCCACCGGTTCCGCGGCCAATATGAAAGTGATGCTGACGGGCCAGTATTCCGCCTGTATTGCATAGTGCGTCCTTTGAGGTAAGGGCAGAACGGACACCTCCACCGTTCTGCCCAACCTCGAAGGGAACTGAACCAAGACCCTCAAAGGAGACAATGCCATGATGAAAGAAACGATTTTGGAAGCCGTCCGAACGATGGTCGGACCGAAAGAACCGATTCCGAAGGCCTTTGTGGAGATGTACGAGCGCGTCCAGCGGATATATTCTCGTGTATCGGGGGGCCGTCCGTTGAGTATGGATGTGATTGCTTTAATGCTGGAACTGACTAACGTGGACGGGTTCAGACAGGAAGAAGAACCCGTCCCAGCGGAGACGGAGCAGCCGGATGAGGCCGGATACAAACGCGGAATGCGTGTATCGGTCTTCCTCGGAGACAGAATTTCCCAGGGACGGGTCATGAAAAAGGGAACCGGACCGGATGCCGGCAAGTATCAGGTGAAGTTTGATGATGGAGAAGTGGTTATGGTCGAACAGGACAAAATGAGACGGGAGGAATAAGCGATGGCCGAATCATCGCTTTCGATAACCTTTGACGAACTCCGCATCGAGGTGGCGGACTATCTCGGACTTGGGCGAGACAAGACGAAGTGGGGACCGGATAATTCCGCACGGATTGACTCGTATATCAAAAGCGGACTGCGTCAGTTTTATTATCCGCCTGCGATTTCCGCCAACAGCAGCCCGCATACGTGGTCCTTCCTGTCGCCGACGGCGTCCCTTCAACTGGTTATCGGACAAGCCCAGATAGACTTGCCGGATGACTTCGGGCATCTGGTCGGTTCCAAACTTTACTACAACGAAAACTATCTGGGCAGCAGCATCCTCGTAATAGGCGAGGGACAACTGCGTCAACTGCTGCAGACCGGAATCTACGACGGAAGACCCACCAGGGCGGCCATTCGTCCCAAGAAGATGGAATATGGGAATATCGGACAGCGGTGGGAACTTGTCTTTGACAGGAACCCCGATGATGCCTATGTGCTCTATTACCGCTATTCGATTCTCCCGTCGATGCTGGAGGACCTGAACCGAGTCTATCCCTATGGAGGCATGGCCCATAGTTCGACGATACTGGCCAGTTGCCTGGCCGAGGCCGACCTGCGGATGAACGGGAACAAAGGGGCCTTGTGGAATACCTTCCTTGAGCGTCTGACGGCATCGATTGAATTTGACTATAAACTTGGACGGGTCCATTATTTCGGCTACAACGGACCAGGATACGGGCCCTTCCTGCCAGAAAATGACCGCGTGAACTATGTTTCTTTGAATGGAGTCCTCCCATGGGAATGAAACGAAAATACATTCTTGTCTGTGCGGCGGCTTGTCTGTTTTTTGCTGGGTGCACCAATTCCCTGAAATCACGGCTGAATACGGCTACAAAGATAGCGTTGAATCATGCCGGCTATGCGGCCAAACTCCAGCGGCAGGAATGCCTGGAAGCCGGTGATGCAGACTGTCCGGAAGCCAAGCAAATCGAAAAATGGATAGAATACGGGAATCGGTTCCTGGTCTATCTGAACAGTGAAAACTTTGAGGAGGACCCTGTTTTGAGTCTGCTGGATGTTGTTATCGCGGAAATGAAAGAAGCCGGACGGGAGGACCTCGTCTTATATGCCCGCGATATTCAAATCCTGCTGACGGAAATGAAAAACGAACGCAAACCCGAAACGGAGTAAGGTTTGCCTATTTGAAAAGCCGCTTTGCCCTGCGGGTGTTAAAGGGGCAGAAAGAGGAATGTATGAACAAGTTGAACACATTCATGTATCTGAAGGAAGCCGGTCTGCTGGATGGAACGCCGACCTCCCCGATAGGCATCGGCGGCGGGACGATTCCTCTTTACGGGAATCGGTATTTCGTGGATTCCACAACCGGTTCTGACACTCGGGACGGGAAATCCTGGTCAACGGCGCTGAAGACCCTTGCTGCTGCCTATGCAAAGGTTGAAGATGGAAGAGGGGATATTATCTTCTTGTCCCCGTTCCACGAGGAGACCTTTACCAGCACGTTTGATTTTAGGAATCTTGGGGAAAAAAACGGCTTTGGAATCATCGGTGTTCCTTTTGCGAACAGGAAACCTACTTTCACGTTCACAAGCGGAATCGGCCACGCTTTTTATTATGGCAGCGTGCTTTCGAATGCTGTATTTGCGAATTTCCGTATAAAGCATTCAGGAACGACATCCGGCGACGCCTTTTTATTGAGCTATCCGATTGACTGTCTATTATATGGGATAGATATATCCGGAGGATTCGGCTACGCTTTCAATGCACCCACAAATTCTTCGATGATGATATTAGATTCCCTGGTCATTACCACAACTGGTGCAGCAGGAATTCTTTTGTCGAAGGGTGGTTCGAGTATCGTCAAAAACACAGTCATTATGGGTTCCTACACCACCGCGTGCATTTCCTGTGGGGCATCGTTTACTGATAAAGCGTATTTCAAGGATTGCCAATGCTCAAATGAAAATGCTACAGGGAAATGCATCAATGGACCAACAATGTCCGGATACGCTGTTCTCCATAATGTGGCATTGTATTCTGCTGCAGGGGCGCAATACCCTGTCTCTGGGCGAGTGGCTGCGATAAACGTCCAGGCCGCCGAACTCTCTACCTACGGGACCTCGAAGATAATGGCAAACCAGGCCGACTTTACCTCCTAATGTGCATGAGCAAATACACAGTCAAACTCCAGGATGCGGCATGCTTGGAGTCGCTGAAAAAGCGATTCCAAGTATGCTGCTACCTGGAAGACCTGAATACCTGTATTATAGAATGCCCAAAGGAGCGTGAGGAGGAACTCCGTCAATTTCCTGGAGTGAAGCATGTTTTACCAGATAATTTGAATATCCGATTGTATTATACGCAACCGGTCAACTATGCCGAAAACGATATTTGGCCGTTAGGGCATATCTCAAATCAGCCGAGTCGGACAGAATATGTTTTTCCGACTACTGGGAAAGGATGCGATATTCTTGTCATTGACAAAGGGATAAATCCTGTGCATTCTGAATCTGAGCCGTTTACGAAAGACCTCGTTTTTAATCGTGTAAATCTTTCCGGTTTAGAGGATTATACGTTTTATCTCGTTCCAAAAAAATACAGACTTCCAGAGTATATTTCGAATGGGTGGATAAACTATATCTCACATTTTGATATTGACCGAACCTTCTTCGGCCGCAAGAATTATCAGAAATCTATATTGATTAAACAGGAGAAGGGGCGAGATTTCGCCGAGGTGCACCTGGAGAAAACCGCAGAGAGCAAATGTTTCTTAGATTTTATTTTCACGAGAATAAAAAGGAGCATCCTCATAACCGTTTTTAATTATCTAATTCTGTGCCGTGTGATTGGCCGGTCCGGAGACTATTCCTTTCTCTGTAGAACAGGTATTTCTAATGAAAACATTATAGACATGGGTTATCGCGATGTCATGCTCAATGCTTACATTATGAAACCACCCAGATACAGAGGTACCTGGACCGGACATAACAGGTTTGATTGTCTATGCCCGAGTATTTATACAACAGCTATTCCTGCGATAGTCTGTATAGAAAGAAGCGGCTTTAGTTCTATTATTCATGGAACGATGGTTAGCGGCTGTGCGGCAGGATTACACGTAGGTATAGCAAAAGATGCGCATTGTATTGCAGTAAACACTATTTTAACAGCAGATTCGATTGCTGCTTGCTTTCAAGCATGTATTTCATTTCATAAAAAGAAAATCGAACTTGGGATAAACCGACCAACCGTAGTAAATATGTCTTGGGGCGGGACAACAGATTATCAGGAAATCCTGGAATTTTTTTGGGAATATTTTGATGCGATGATTGATTGCGGGATAATCCTTGTGGCAGCCGCGGGAAACGATAGGGCAAAGATTGTCCGAAACGGGAATCACTTTCCTGGTTCATATGAACGTGTCATAACAGTAGGAGCACTTGACATAAATGATAATCTGGCTTATTTCTCCAACTACGGCAGCGGGGTTGACCTCTTTGCTCCAGGACAGCGCGTCCTGACATCTGCGATGCCTCATCCGTATTCTGATATTGTTGATAATAATCTGTGGGGAAGCAATTACGATTACTATAAGAATATCTATGCTTCCGCATCCGGAACATCCTTTTCGAGTCCCTATACGGCTGGCGTTATATGCTGTGCATTGGAAGCATTGGAGGCTGATATTTTCACGAACGGGCAGCAGGTAGACGAATTCAAACAGTGGTTCTTGGAGAATTATACGCGGCCTTGGACGCCTGAGAAGCATTACATCGGCCCATTCCCTCCTAAGTCAACGGAAGATATTGAAAACCCCGCCAACTGGGCAGACGGCTGGCCGAGCGATGACGACGGAAGCCCAAACCGATGCCTATGGATGAATCCTGCTTTCTACAGGACTACGGAAAAATTTTCTTTCCCGAAAACAGATGGGCTCGTCTGTCATCACAATGATTTGGTCTTCCGGCACGAAAACGGCGGGATCTCGGTCGAAGAAAAAGATACGTCTGTCAAACTTGGCCGTCTTGAAGCCACGGAGATTTATAAGCGGTTTCACGGGAGAAAAGGCGTCCACGAGGTTGTCGTAGAGAAGGATGACAGTCTCACGAGAACTCTCATTGTCGAAAAACCAAAACGAGCAGGAGTCTTTGCAAAATGAGAATCCATTATAGCGGAAATGCCCTCACCAATCAGTCGCTTGCGACACCAATTCCTCTGAAACTTAATGCGGACAATACCTATATTCCGCTTCAGAACCTGGCCGTTCGGGTCATCGTTGAATTGTCCGGTCTTGCCACGGGTCAGGAGAAGACCATTACCCTGCTGCCGCGAATCACGAATGAATCGGGCACATCGGCCCTTTACCTGCACCAGACCGAGAAGACTATCCCCTCTGACGTGTCCGATGCGGTGGTGGTGAGCGATATCTGCACAATGTTTGTGCCGAGTTTTCTGGCCGGAACAGACCGGTTTAGTTGCCTGCTTACTGGAACAAACTGCGGGACGGCTGTAGGCATCAAGGCCTTTGTCGCCGTCATTGAAGAGAATACCGAATACGTAGCCGGCGCTGAACCGCTTACCAGCGAGGATATTTCAGGCGCTGTAAACCGAAAGACCACATGGTAGGAGAACAAAATGAAAAATACATGGTACATTTTACGGACAACGGAAACGACGCCGTACCTGGTTCTTACCCATCTTCCAGATGAAAAGATTGCCGATTTTTCGTCGAATACAATGTCGGCGGAAGCCGATTGGGAGGATGCCGCGCTCCTGCTGACGAAGAACACGTATCATAACGGCTACCCTGTTGACTTAAATTTGATGCGGTTTGTTCCGCCTGGGCGGCTCGAAATGGCGTTCTATTCGCGGGCTGGGGCATCCCCATCGCAGACGGACCCCCTGCTGAAGCGGGTCTTTTTTGATTTCAACGGGACATCGTTAGTCTTGGTGCCTGAACAATGAGAAAGAAGTTTGACTTTCCAATGCTGGGAGTCAACCGGAATTACGCGGCGACGACGCAGCCGCAGTTTACTTGTCCGGACATGAAGAACGTACGTCCCTATGACGTTCTTGAGAACCGGGCGCGGGGCGGACAGCGTCCTGGTCTTTCCCGACTTTGGGAACAGATTCTTGGCGCTTACGCGTTTCTTCCGCAGACCTATTCAGACACGTCTGCCTTCTGGCGGCTGGACGAACCGAATCCAAAATCGAAAGCAGGCGCTATCAAAGACAGCGGTGCTCTCGGACTGGACGGGGCGGCTTCCGTGGATATGACCTCCGTGGTAGGACCGCTTGGACGAGCGGGTGTTTTCGACGGTTCCACAACCTATATCACTCTTCCGAATGCGGACCAGTACGGCATCACGACGGACTTTACGGTCTGCGCTTGGATGCTGTTTTCGTCGGTTGAGCAGGGAATCAGAAGGGACCTCTTTTCGTGGGGGACCGATTCCAATGGATTTTCCTTATCGACCGTATCCGGTAAACTGACTGCTTTTATCAACAATACATCTTTGACCTATACGACGGTTCTCCCTGTCAACAAGTGGAATTTTGTTTGTGCTTCGGTGAAAAATGGAGGTCAAATCTGGTTGTTCCACAACGGGATACGGAGAGCGTCCTTGTCGTTTGGCGGAACGATATCCGCCGGCAGCGTACCCGCATATATTGGGCGATATGGGGGGGGCGTCCTGCACGTTTACTCAGGGAATCTTTGTCATGTTATGCTGTTCAAGAGACAGTTATTGGAAGCAGAGATTGCTTCCCTGTATGAAAACATTGGTTCTCCTGTCGTAGCGTGTGGTCAGGTTTCGAGCGTAGGAGTCTGATTATCATGGCTAATTGGAATCCATTCTCCATATCAGGACAAATCCTAAATCCGCCGAGCGGAGATTGGATTCCAAGCGGAAATTATACGTTCAATGTTTCTCTTACTTCGGATGAAACAGACAGTAAATTTATCTGGTTTTTATATAAAGTCAATTCCGGTTCTTGGAAAACTCTGAAAGAATGGGGTATTGACAAATATAGAAGCCCGCTTTCCGGTCAGGCGTCTCTGAATTTGGTTGCGGGCAGAGCCTACACGATAGAACTGTATGGAAATAATACTGTTCTTTGGGGGCCTTATACTTTTGTGTGCACGCCGGTTCCTTCCTCGGCGCCTTCCGACGAAACGCCTGCCGGCTATCAGTCTTCAGCGGTTTCTGTCAATTGGTCCAGCGTCCAGTATGCACAGACCTATCAAATCAGTTATACCACGGATGGCACAGACCCAGACACAACGGCGGACATTACTGGGCTGACGGGCACCTCATATACATTCCAGAATGTTCCGGTTGGCGCTGTTTTAAAATGGAGGGTTCGGGCCGTCAATCTGAATGGGAATGGGCCTTGGTCAAGCGTCTATCAGGTTGAAACCTACGACTATCCAAGTCCGCCCGTGATAGATGAAACTTACGTGGCCAATAATGAAACGGCTTATGAATTACAACCGACCTTGGGTTGGCACGATAGCGGGTCAGGCCCATCGGCAGCCGTTTCCTTCAATTTTTATTTGGATGAAACGGAGAATGTTTCCACGCTTCTGGCGACGAATATAACGACGACGTCCTACAAGATTCCTTATCCGCTTGAGCAGGGCAAAACGTATTATTGGAAGGTGGAGGCCGTAAATCCTGCCGGCACGGCGGTTTCTGCCGTCTATACCTTCCAGGTCTTCACGGTAGGGGAAATCTTTCCTGCCAGTGTTCGATACAAAAAGCGGTTCTGGGCGATTGCTGGAAACAGGTTCTACTACGAGAACGATGACAGTCCGTCAAAGATGGTTCATCTGTATGGCCTTGTGTTGGATACCACAAAGCCGATTCAGGCGTTTGAGGCGTTCCAGAAGGTCTTCATTGTGAACTACGATAAAAAATGGGTTGTGGATTTCAGCAACACAAAACTGGTTTTGGAGGCGAAACCGACTGTCGAGCCGAAACCTTCCTGCCTTCTTGTACAAGAAACAGGTTCAGGCACGGCGGGGATGATTATCGAATATTGGGATGGGGACAAGACGTTATACGGGTACAAGTTTACGGAGGAAGACTTTATCGACGATACGATATTGATTCTGGATGGGGTGTCGTGGATAAAGACGGCGGCGTCGAATTGCCAGACAGCGCCGGACCCGCCTTTGTTCTATCCGTGGATGGAATTTGGAGGGACGGAAGAGAATATGCCGAAATTCGCTTCCTCCGGCTGTCTGTATCGTGGCCGCGGATTTCTTGGCGGTGATACCTCCAATCCTGGCGCATTCTATATGAGCCGGCAGGGGAACCTCTTTGATTTTGCCTATGCTGCCGATGATGAGCAGAGCCCGATAGCCGGAACGGGAACGCATTACGGAAAACTCGGCGACAGCATCAAATCCGTGATTCCTTACGCCGAAGATTACGCGGTTCTTGGCTGTTCTCAGAGCATTTGGATCATCACCGGAGACCCAGCGTCCGGAGGGCAGATGCAAGAACTAACACGGATTGAAAACTGCTTCTCTTCGGATAGTTGGTGTCTGGATGACAGCGGCAGGTTGTACATTCTCGGCACTGGTTCGTTAATCCGAATTTCTGATTTTGGACGGACGCTTGAAAACCTAACAAGAGATGTTCTGCCGAATTATATCCGTGAACTGAACTTGGACGAGGAAAGCAAGCGGGTCGCCTGCTGGTATGACAAGGTCAATAATGGGATTCTATTCTCCATAACAGACCGATACACGAACGAGAATAATTCGATATGGTTTGACCTCCGCACGGGCGGACTCTTTTTGGAAGAATATCCTCAGAAGATTGCGCCGTACTCGATGGCGTTTTATGAGTCGGAGAATGTGCACTACAGGAAGTTGGTTCTGGGCTGTGCGGACGGGATTTTGAGAATCCATGAGCCGAGCAACAAGGCGGATATTGTGTCCTCTCCTGTCTCTGCATCCATCTCGTACAGTGCGATTGAGAGTTATATCGTTTGCGGCCCGCTTCAGTTTTCGGAGAACAGGGTACGCGATTATATTCTGACGGACCTTGTGATTGTCTCCGCCGGCGGCGGGTTGGGGGGCAGTCAGCCGGACTCTGGCGCCATTCTCTATGAGGTGCATGTCGGCAGAAGCGCCGAGGAGGCCATGGAGTCTGTTTCGGCAGGAACGCCGTTTCTGGCCGGAATAATCCAGAATCCTGGACGAAGCATCCACCTGAGAACCCGCATGCGTGGGATATTCGCTTGTCTAAAAATCGGAAATGCTGAAAATAATCAAACGTGGTCGTTTGAGGAGATTCTGGCCGAATCCGTTCCTGCAGACCGGAGAAGGTATGAAGGCTGAAGACCGAATTGATTCTTTGGAGAAGCGGATTGATGGATTGGAGCGTCTTCTGAAATCCGTCCAGCGAGAGATAAAGGACATCCAGACTTTGACAAACCGGCTAAAATGGATTCAGCGTGGCTATTTGCCGAATTTGCCGAGGGATATATCCTCCGCAGAAAACGGGCAGGTTTATATTGACAGCAGTACAAGTACGTTAAAATGGAAGGAATAAAAATGGCGACTCCTTGGTACATAAAACGGTCGATTCTCCAAAAATCGAGGAATCAATTGATGGGCCAGGCCTATGGAGATGCTCTTCTTCAGGCGCTTTCCTATGGGTCTGCCTACAATCAAGCCATGCAGCAGAACCTTCGCAATTCCCTGTATGCAAACCGTTCAACGCCGAATCCCGTCCGCAAAGTCTCCAGCGCCGCAATTCCTGATGCCCTGAAGACCTACATAAAGAACCCTGCCTTGCAGCAAGAGTTATGGAATCAATATGCCGCCCACAATAAGGCTGCCCAGTCGGCCCGAGCGGGGTCAGAAAATTGGACGCTTCAGGATTGGGAAAAGTATGCTCAATCGGATTTGGAATCCCGATTTATCAAGCAGCCAGGTACGTATTACGGCGTGATGGGCAAGGCGCCCTGGGAGCGGCTGGAGAATTATATTCCGTGGCACGGCGGCTACCTAACAGAAGAAGACTATACGCGGGCATCCTGGCTTGAGAAGAAGGCCCTGGAAGAGGAGTTTAAGCAGAAATGGCAAGAGGCCAAGGAAGCCAATGAAAAGCGGTATCAGGAAATCCTGTCTGGCTACGAGAAGGAATACCGAGACGCCATGGACAAACTGCGTGGGATGGGGGCGGCTGCCAAGAAAGAGATTTCCGATTCGTACGGGAAGGCCCAAGCGGCCAGTCTGCAGAACCTTGCACGGAGTGGACTGTTGTCCTCCACCGTTGCACCGAGCGTTTTGAGCCAGATTCGAGCGGCGGAAACCAAGACACTCGAATCCCTCAATGAGCAAATCCGGAGAGAGATGCTCCAGTATATGACAGGGATAACCTCTGACCGGTTGGCCTTTATGGAACGAAGGGAGGACGTTTACCCAGATGTTCAGATGCTTCTTGAGTTGGCCAGAGGACTTGGCAACGCATAATGGATAGTACACGTCCTATAACATGCAACTTGCATATTACAGGACGTAGTAGAGATAGAAAGGATTGAATATGCCTATCTCCGTTCGACATGACATGAGTCCTGAAGTGGTCGCTTCTGCCGCGTACCAAATAGGTCGAGGCGCCAAATATGAACGAGAAAAACTCCGCCAGGACGACTTGGACAAATTTAATGCCCAGATGCGTCAGCGGTCTCTGGAGAGCGCCAAACAGTACGCCTTAGAGAAGCAGCGTCTATCGAGCGAAGAGCGGTATCGCCAGGACCTGATGTCCATACGCTGGCAGGAGATGATGAACCAGAATGCGCAGTTTCTGGCGCAATTGCAGCAGGCCAGAGAGATGGCCGTCATGAACCAAGAGGCCCGTTTGCAGGAGCAGTTGCTTCGGAATAAAGGGTTTCTTGACCAGATAGCATTTCGTGAAAAACTCCGCAAGGCGAATGAACCGGAATATACACCAGCCCAGCGTCGCATGATGGAGGAATTGCAGGCAGGGGAAGACTGGGTTCGGCAGAAAGTTCTGAGCGGCGAATGGTCTGAGGAAGAGGGGAAAAAGGCGATGGACCAGTTGTTTATGTCCCGCTTTGGAATTCAGCCGCCGGAAAAGCCTGAAGACCTGTCTCCGGAAGTGCAGTTTTACAAAAATCTTGTTGTGGATAAAGATACGGGAGACCGGTATCTCTGGGATGGTCGTGCGTGGAAGAATATTGACGAAGAACGCAAGAAGCGGGCATTAGAGGAATTGGAGTTGAAGCGGAGTGCGGCCAGCGACCTGCTCCGATACCGCTTGACGTTCTATAAAGAAATGCTCACCAGCGTGAACCCGTCCACCGGCGAGCCGTTTACCCGAGAAGAGGTGGATGCGATTTGGAAGGATGTTGTTGGCGAGACCTACGGCGAACGAACGGAGTTAGAGAAGCCCGTAGAGACCCGCCAAGAACTCCAATCCCCCACCATGGCCATTGACCCGATTTACGAAGAGAAAGCCCCTGCTTATGTCAGGCGGATGGCCGTTCTCCAGCGTCCGGAGGAGGCCACACCGGAAGTTATCGCAGACATTTATACAAAACTGGCCTATGAGAATCTCGGGAAAAACGCCCGCCCTGATGATGTGGCAAGAGAAGCAATTCGACTGGCTAAAATAGACGGCTGGGATGTGCAATGATTAGCAGAGACATTTTCAGACAAGCGGCTGAGCAGCATACGAAAGAAAAGCCGCAACTTGGGATGGACTGGCTTTTCAGTTTGTACGCACGAAAGCACGTTCTGGGCCCGATAACGGCCAAAGAACAGGCCGGCGTGGAGTTTGGAAGCCCGCAAGCCATTCTGAAAAAAGTCCCCTTTACAGGGGATTTAGGGTTAGAGGAGCGGATGGTCAGGGAAGCGGTGGAGCGGCTTCAGAAGGGCGATTACAGCAAGCCGCAATTGGATAGGACGGCCCTGGAATCCTATGGGATGTATGTGGGAATGATGACGGGAGGCCGCGCCTTTGGAACCGTTGACCCGACCAGGTTTATGCGGCAATTCAGCGAAGAGGAGGACCGCAAGATCGTAGAGGATTATCTGCTCCGCCAGTATGAAGCGTCTGTTCGCGGCACGACGATGGGTGCGAAAGTCGTGGCGGGGTTGTCGGCGTTGCCTACGTGGATGACGGAATTTGCCATGAGCGGGGGGGCTGCCAAAGTGCTCAGTGAGCCGGCAAAATTGGCGATGAAAAAACTGCTCGGCAAAGCCGCAGGGACGCTTGCGGGTCGAGCGGCTGTTGGAACGGCCAAGATTGCTGCCGGTGCCGTCGCCAGAGCCGGCGGTCCGTTGGTTCCAAAAGTCATCACCGGAGCGGAGAAACGCCAGTTAGATGCAGATTTGGGCATCCGTCCTGCCGAAAGCATCGCCGAATCCTACGCCAAGAGTTTCGGGGATATGGCCATTGAGGCTTTCTCGGAAGAAACAGGGGATGCTTTTGGAACGCTTGTTTCAACCGTATTGAATCGGACAAGACTGGGCAAAGGCCTTCTGTCATTCGTCAAGAAAAGCGTGCAGGCCCTGACCGGCGGTGCGGCGGGTGAACCTGTCCGGAAAGCGATTCGAGCGGCAGGGTATCATGGTCTGCCTTACGAATCTCTGGAAGAACGAGTCGGGACGTTTCTGAGGTCTTTGTTCAATATCGATTCCCAGCAAGCCGGCTTGCTCGACCGCGTAAAGAAAGATTTGGCGGACGACCTGAAGAAGGAGAACCTGGTCCCTGAACTGCTGGTTTTGGCAACTCCGATGACCTCGGCCTTTGGGCTTGGGATGTCCTCCTATCTCTATACGGCTGGACGGGAAAAGATACGGTTCGCCCGAGAGTTGGCCCGCTATCGGAAAGAGATGAAATCCCGTCTTCTGACCGAAGACATGTTCATGTATTTTGCAAAATCGCACCCGAAAGAAGCCGAAGCCCTGTCCAAATTGGAAACACCGTCGCGAAAGGATTTTGAGCGGCTGGTTGGTGTGGGCATCAAATTGTCCGCTTCCGAGCGTAAAGCGTTTGCAGAAGGCCTTGCGAATGCCCTGAAGCGACTCCAGGAGGAAGAGGACTTTATCAATTATTTGGAACGTATCCGGTATGAGGACTTGCAGCCGGAATTGCAAGAGTCAAAAAAGCAGGAACCTGCCCCTGCCGAAGAGACGGAGCCGACTGTTCGCGAACAAGCCGAACCAAAGAAGCCCCTTTTTGAGCGTCCGTCAATAGAGGGGCTCGGAATTATCCCGCGTATCCGGACCTTGATAGAGTATGGAAGCCGGCTTGCGGATATCAGCAAGACCTACGCAGGAATGCGGGAATGGGAAAACATCGGGAAAGAATTAGAATGGGCCGAAACTGAAATCACAAGACTGGAAGGTCTTTTGGCGAAATCTGTTGGTGTGGACCCTGGGTATATTGCCAAGAAACTGGGCATCGAGAAGCCGAAAGACAAGGACCTCCGGCTCCGCGTGTATCGGGTTCTGGGGATTGACGACTATTACAAGACTGGACTGACCGGAACCCTTGAAGATGTGAAGGCGGCAGCCAAGCGGGCCCTGCATCCGTATGAACGTCAGGCCCTGAAGGATGGGTTGATTCAAAGGAGACTCGACCGTGCCAAGCAAAAGCAGGAAACAACACCAGTTTATGCTCCTGTCGATGTCGGAGCAGGGGCGGGAATTTCTCCGGAAACACGGGAAGAAGCCGGTCCCGAAGAAGGTGGCGGAGGAGTTCCTGAAGGCGGACAAGAGATTGGGCAAGTTCCAGAAAAAGAAGAAGCCATAGAAGAAGAAGCCGCCGAACCCGAGCCGCCAAAAGGGTATCCCATCGTCAAGATTCCGGCTTTCTATCACACGTACCATTTGAGCGAACGGTTTGATTGGACGAAACGGAAGCCGAAATCGCTGGAGTACCACGACAATAAGCAATGGGCGATTACGGGCGGAGTACGTGGGAAGTGGCTGGAGGCCGTCGAGGTAGTCCCTGAGAGAGACTATACAGGGACCGTTTCTGAAAAGAAACGCGGCAAAAAATATGAACAGGGGAGAGTCGTCTTCGAATGGCAGGGGACCCGATACATTTCGACCGGAAACAAGGTCATCTTCCAATCCGATGAAAAGATGCGTCCTCCGCAGACGAAATCAGAAAAGAAGTTGAAGCAGAGGATTGACCGACGATACCAGCGGAAACTTTCCCGAAAGATAGCCGCCGAAGAGGCGTCCAGGCATGAAAAATGGGATGCCAAAAAACGAGGACGTCTCATCCGTGCACTAAAGAATGAACTGCTGAATGCCCCTGAGTATAAAGCATACGAGGAGGCGTACAGCGAATATTATGACGAAGTGATGCGGTATTTTGTTCCGCTTCATCTGAGACCATCCGAGTACAAGGAAGCCGCGGAATACATCGACAAGCGATTTTGGCTTAACAAATACATCGCTGTGGTCGAACCTGGTTCGATAAAAACAGGTTGGGACGAGCAGTTGATGCAGTACCTTGAGAAGACGAACGGTTTTGGGCTCATCAATGCCTCCTCTGGAATTATAGAAATTCTCGAAGTCATTGATGAGGCGGTCCGTTTGCGAAAAAAGAAAGACGGATTCAACAAAAAGGCCTATGAAAATGCCAAGAAGTCTTCCGAAGAATTCTACATCCTCGATTACATCCTGCACAAGGTCCTGTCCTCCCATGACAGCGTGGAGGACATGAACAAAAAGATACGGGAGTTCCTGAACTATAAGGGTGAGGAGTCCACGGAAGAATTCAACAAATACTACAGCATCGAAGCGCTGGAAAGGAGGTTTCTGAATGAAGGCCGAGGTACCGGAACTGAAGCGGCTGAGGGAGTTGACCGAACGGCTGTTGAGGGACAACCCCATACCGAACGCGGAGAATCTGACGTTGGAACAACTGAACGTGCTGGCGAAGAACGGGAACGTCATCGCGAGGGTCCTGCGGAACAAACTGGACAAGGGAGAGTTGAAGAGTCTGGACGAGTACGTCCAAAAATACAAACCGTATTGGAAGACGAAATCCCGACCGAAGGATTAGAGGAAATCCTGGAGGATTTAGAAGAAGGCTCCGGACAACGCGAACTGGCCGACGAACCGGAAACACTCCCGCCAAAACCGGACGATGACATTCCTTTCTCCATGGCGCCCCGTTCTGCCCCGCTGTTCCGCGAGAAGAAAAAGCCTGATTTCAGCATCCTGGATGAGCACCAGAAACTTGGGGTGGCCCTGGCCTTGAAGGCCCTGTTCAACGGGAAAAACTTTCTTCTGGCGGACGGGACGGGCGTCGGAAAGACGATGGAACTTCTGACCATCGCTCACGGCTATAAGAAGCGAACTGGAAAGCCAGTCGTCATCATCACGCAGAGCAAATCCGTAGCAGAGACCCGATTCAAATCGGACGCCGAAAAACTGGGCATTGACCTTTCCGAATTTGTCATTACAACCTATCATCAATTGTCGAAGGGGAACGTCCCGAAAGGAGAATTTGGGCTTGCTGTTTTTGACGAGGCCCACAATTTCAAGAACCCGCACAGCAAGAAATCAATCGCTGGGCTTCTCCGCCTGAAGGCCAGTCAGAAAGTATACGCCACGGCTACCCCGTTCGATAGAGTATGGGGCGCGGAGTATTTCCTGTCTGAGATTACCGGAATTCCTGCCGAGAAAATCAGGGAACGCTTGGGTTATTCTGTTATCAACCGGATAAATCCGGACACCGGCGAGATGGAGCCGACCGCCGTCCTGGACAAGGGATATACCTGGAGCAAGGTTCACCAGAATATCCTTGAACTCCGCAATGAAGCCATCCGTCAGGGGCTCATGATTCGTCGGGAATATCCCTTCTACGGCAAACTTCAGGTCCATTATATCAATCCGCCTATTTCCCTTCTGGAGGACGAGGAGAACATTTGGAACTATTATGACCGGCTTATCCGCCGCACGGCCAGCATCAGCCGGCGAAAGAACCTTGGCGGGATGCGGGCGAACGAAATGGTTCGCCTGGTCGAGCACTACAAATGGCGGCAACTTTGGTCGATGGCGAAAAAGGACATTGAAGAAGGCAGGCATGTCGTCATCGTAGGGGGACGCTACAACCCGAGCGAATTGAAAGGATTGCGGACCCAGACCGGCCCATTTATTGCGGATCCGCCGTTGAGAAAGTGGGAGGAAAAACTCCAAGAGATGGGAGTTCCCTATGCGAAAATATTCGAACTGCCTGAGCAGAAGCGGATAGAAGAGATAAGCCGGTTCCAAAAAGGGGATGTGAAGGTTGTCCTGATGACCGCCCTGAGCGGCGGGACCGGAATTGACCTGGATGATGTTCTGGGCTCGGAACCTCGAACGGTTTACATTGACCCATCGGCGGTCGGCTATTCGGGAGAGAAATTCGAGCAGTTGATGGGCCGGTTCAGCCGTCGCAACACCAAATCGCCTACGGATGTTCACGTTGTGTTCTTTGAGTCTCCGTCCGATCGCCGTGTCCGGTCGCTGATTATGAAGAAGATGTCCGCCTTGCGGGCCATTCAGAAGGGCGTGGACGCAGACGAGGCCTTCGGATTTACTCCGCCGGAGGAAGAAAAGAAGCGTCCTGGCATCGTACAGGAAACCGATGTGGAAGAGCCCATCGAGCCGGAAGACTATTTGCCGGAAAGCCGCAGGCCGAAGAAAAAGAAATATATTCCCCAGAAGATAGACCTGCAAAGTCCGGTCCGAGACAAGGATCTGTTTGGCCGTCCTGAACTGATAGGCGGGGCCAGCGGCAAGCAGAAAATGTTGTTTGATCCTGAAGACTATTTGCGTGTGCAGGATGTAGAGGATCAACTGAAACTATTCGAAAGCCGTTCTGCGCAGGTCCCCCATCCGCCGCCGTTGCTGTCGGATAATACGGCGAACGTGAAACTGGTCCAACTGCGGGAATTGGTCCAACTGGCCAAGATGCTCCGCGGAACTCCTCAGATAACGCGGTTCTTCCGGAGATACGAAATAGAGGGCATGTTTTACCCGAAATCCGGCATAAAACTGCGCTCTTCTTTGGCGATTGGGCCGGCTGCGACACCGGCCATAACTGTCCCGATTGCCTCTGCACAGCGGGCTATCGAGTCTGTGCTGAGCCATCTGGAGGAAGAAGGCATTCCACGCGATAAAATCCACGTCATCAAATGGAATCGCGGCAACAAAGTGCGGATAGAGTTTATCAAGGAAGACCCTGAGTATGCGGCCAAGATCCTGGCCCACGAAATCGGCCATTTGGTGGATTACCTTCCTGACGAGACGTTATCCAGGGGGAATATCCTTGGCCACGTTGCCGTTCTGAAGAATTTCATCGGGAAGACGATAGCGGTTGCTCCGGAGATTCAGAACCTCGACCTGGACGAGCATGATAAGAAGTTTCTGATGGAAAAAGCACGCAAGAATATCCGAGCACTCTATCCGGAACGGCTTGCTGGAAATGAACGAGAGCGTCTTGTCAACCAAGAATACAAGAGACTGGTGAAGGAAGCCCTTCAAAAACGCGGCATTATAAGCCGCCAGGAGTTGATGACGGAACTCTTCGAATTGAGCAAATGGTGGAGGCCGTTTCAGGAGGGCCAAGACCCGAAATATGACGAGTATCGCAAGCGTCCGACTGAGTTGTATGCGGATGCACTCTCCGTCCTGCTCAATAACCCGCAGGCATTGGCCGCCCGCGCCCCCAGGTTCTACAATATGTTTTTTGCGTATCTTCCCAAGAAGCCGGAAGTCGAAAGCGCCTATTATGCGATTCAGGACGCCATCAGCAGCGGGACCACGGACCGAGACGCCGTTCACCGATTGCGTACCTCCCAGCGGGAGGCGAACCGGAAAATCATAAAAGCCATCAACGACTCTCGGATGATACGACGCCAGGAATGGCTGAAGTCGATTGTCCAGTTGTTTGTGGACCGGTTCGGCGAAATCAAACGGATTTCTCGGCTTCATAAAGATATCCTCGAACGGTATCGAATCAATCCGGAGGCCAAGATTGAGCAGGCCGTCTACTCACAATCCACGTTCGAGTATTACTTTGACCTAATCAAGATGCGGGTGGAGAAAATTCTGATAGAAAACGGGTTCACGTGGGAAGATTTCGATGAGTACCTGACGCACCAGCGAATCATTAACGAACGTTCGACCGTCTTCAATCCGCAGGGCTGGACGGTGGAAAACAGTAAACAGCGTCTGAAGGAGATGAAATCCATTTATGGGGAACAATATGATGCCCTGGAACAGGCCAGAAAAGAGTTCTGGCAAATCCGGAAAGAACTGATTATCTACCCGATTGTCGAGTCCGGAATGTTGAGCGATTCCCTGAATGAGAAACTGCTGAAGAACGAATTTTATGCCACCTTCTATGTTGCCAAGTATATCCAGGCCAAGGAATCTGGTTCTGGGGCAAACATCAGCAGCGGCTTCTATCGGCAAATCGGGACGTTTGAAGACATTGCAGGGCCGTTTAGTGCGACCCTGCTGAAAGACATCTCTCTGATTACGACGCTCAACTGGAACAAGGCGAAAGAAGAGACAATCCGGTTGCTTTTGCACACGGGAGAGGCAGAAAAGGCCGAAACCGTCTATGTGGAAGGCCGCCAGATAGTCAAAAAACCGTCCGACAAAACGAAAACCGTTCTGTCTTTTATGAAGGAGGGGAAGGTCTTTTCTTACTATGTAGACCGATATATCGGCGACGCGTTCAATCACAAAGACCCAAAGGCACTCCGAGTATTTGCGATGATTCTACGCGGAATTGGGGCGCCCATGCGGATGATATTCACCGGCATCAATCCAGGGTTCTGGACGTTTAATATCAAGCGAGACTTTGGCCGTGCATTCCGCAATGCGGAAAAGGCGTCTGTAATGGAGTTCCTCCGATACTGGCTGCGTTCCGTGAAACCTGCCTTTCTGTCGGCGTGGGGAATTCCTACGGAAACCGTTTCGGAAATGCTGCGGGCAAATATGCTGATTTCGGTCGCGGATTACGCCGGCTTGACCGAGGAGGACGTGCTGGCAGAACGCCTTTTGACCATGTACACCGGCCAGTCTATCCGCGCCAAAGACCCGCTTCGAAAGTTTATTTCCCTGCTTCAGAAGTATGTCTGGTATCCGTTCCTGAGAATTAGCGAGGCGTTCGAACGCATCCCGCATATCGCCCAGTATCTCTATTACAAAGAGAAGTTCCCGAATATGAGTCAGGATGAACTTGCCCATCGAATCCGCACACAATCCGGCTCGCCGGACTTCCTCGCCAAAGGCGTTCTTACGCCGATAACGAACAACCTGTTTCTGTTCAGCAACCCCGCCATCCAGGGCATTCGTTCGGATTTAGAAGTGATGAAAGAACGAGGGGCGGATTTCTGGTGGAAACTGACGGAGACGGTCCTGCTGCCAAAGATTCTGATGTGGACGCTTCGGTCTGGGGCCCTGGTCCTGCTCTTTAAAGCCCTTGGCGCCGATGACGAGGACGAGGCCGTGCAGTTGGCCGAGAAAATACGGTCCGTTTACTCGGGCGTTTCCGAGTACGATATGACAAACTATTTCGTGATTCCAATTGGGACGACCGAGCAGGGAAAGACGGTCTATCTGCGTATTCCGCAGGATGAAACGGGCCGATCCATTGGCGGAATCGCCTACAAATTCCTTCGCGGTTTGGAAGGGGATTTGAATGCTCCACTCCAAGCGCTTCATTATGGTGCCTCTCAATTGCCGAATCTGAACCCAGTCATCACGGCGGCCATTGCGACGTGGGAATATCTCGGCGGACAGAATCCCTACGATGCCTTCCGAGGGGAACAGGTGATTCCGGACACACTCTTCAAGGCGAAAACCTGGGACACCCATAAGTACTTTGCCCGATATCTGATGCGGAATCTTGGATTGGGGCTGTTTTCGGTAATGCTCCCCGAGGATAAGACAACGATTCAAACACGTCTGGAACGGTATCTCGGAATGCCCATCGTCCAGCGGTGGATCAAAGTGTCTGACTACGGCAAATCGGAAAAGGCCAGAGAATCCATTCAGGAGGCGGAACGAGAGCGGGCACGTGAGATTCTTGAACTGCGAAAACTGTCCGTCAAAATTCTAAACGGGGAAACCCTAACAGACGAGGAAAACGAAATGCTCAAGCGAAACAACGAATATGTCCAAAGTTATCTGAAGACCGAGCAGTCCCGCCGCAGCGATGCGTGGACTCGGCAAATCCAAGCGGCCCCGTCCATTTCCGCCAAAAAGAAAATTATCGAGAAAATCAAGAACACAGAGGGGGCATTCTTCCCCATCTCCGATTATGCCAAGCCGGTCATTCTGTACTATATCCGGCTGATGGCCAGACCGGTACCCGTCAAACCGGCGGAACGAAAATTCTTCTTTGAGGAGTTAAACGAGGGCTTTGAATGGTTCCAGAACGTGGGTATTCCTGAGAGTGAAATCAGACGTATCTCCTTGCAGGAAGCAGATTTAAGCGATGACGGCCGCACACGAGTGCTCATTCAACTGAGCCGGTACCGGAAGATGATACTGGGCGAAAGCGGGAAGAAATTGTAAGAAATTGTAAGAAATTGTCATAAATTGTCAGAAATTGTCATAAATTGTCAGAAATTGTCATAAATTGTCTTGACACCCTTTCCTGTTCCGTTATAAAAGGACGGCCATGGAAAAACTGCTCACAAAACGCGAGACGGCGCGGATACTCGGGATCTCGGAGAGGCGATTCTACGAAATTGAACCGTCTCTTGTGCGGATGAAACGACTCACGCCAGTACGGCTTGGAAAACGCGTAAAATACAGTCTGACGAACCTTCTGGCGGAACTGGAAAAATGCCGGAAGAAGAACTGTTCATTTTTTTAAGTCGGAAAGGAGCATCTCATGGAAGAAAAACAGGCCTATGATTTGTCGGTCATTGCGGAGAATCGTGAACATACGTTTCTTCTGAAGACGCGGACAAATACGATCGTACCGCTGAATATCAAGGCGATTATGAATCTGGTCAGGCCGCCGTCTGGTCAGCGAGGACCGGACGTAATGGAATGTCTAAAACTCATTGATGTTGCGTTGGGGCATGGAGCCGACCCGTATGCCGGTGAATGCGGTCTTCTCCCCGTCTTCTCCGGCGGATTTCATTACGAGGTCTGGGTGGCCGCCCAAGTGAGGATGCGGAAGGCCCTTTCCCAGCCCGACTATGAAGGGTTTGAATGGGGCTATATTACGGACGACTACGTCCGCAATGAAGTCTCCTCGCCCGTCTGTACGGATAAGGTCATCGGACTGTGGGGTCGCGTCTATCGAAAGGGAAGGAAACCTTTCTACCATGAGGTGTGGTTGAGCGAAGTCAAACGGTCCGATTCGGAAAAGTCTTCGTGGGCAAGGTCTCCTATCCTGATGATGCAGAAGGTTCTTCGCGATCAGGCTCACAAATTTGCCTATGCTGATGTGATGGGGAACCTCAATACCGATGAGGAACTGGCCGCGTACAATGAGATTCCAGCCCCGTCCAGCACGATCCCGCCGCGGAACAGACGGCGTGTTTCCTCACAAGAAATTACCTACGAGTCTTGTTTGGAGCGGTTTCGGTCTCGTATGGAAAAGGTTTTGGGGGCTCTTCCGAATGAAGAGGAATCCAAGACAATGTTTACTCAATTTGCGGCCAATACGCTTCTGTGCAGCGAAGAGGACGTATCTTCCCCCGAAAAGTACACGGCGGAAATGCTTGCGAAGTTAGACGAAGCCATCGCCGAGTTAGACAAGGAGGTCTCCAATGGAACGAATCATTCTTGACCGCAGCACGCTGGAACGGTACGCGTCATGCCCGCAAAGCGGTTATTTGGGACGAATCTATGACGCACTGGTCGCCCAGAACAGGGGACAGAAAATTACCGAAGAGGAGAAGGCCCTGCTGGCGGAAATGGATTCCGATTTGCGGAAGCGGATGGAGCAGGAGGCCACGGCGGAAAAAACCGACAAACTCCGAACGACAGGCGCCCTTGTTCACGAATTGATAGAGCGTGCCTTTCAAGAATGTCGAAATGACATTTCGGGGGTGCCGGACTGGTTTTCCGAACGGCTTCCTTCTATCCGTCCGGATGTTCATCCGGATGCTATCCGAGCGGCTCGATATGTAGCCGATTGTCTGGCGGATTTCCACACAAATTTGATTGGTGTGGAGGTCCAGATAGAACACGAGTTTCTGCCGCCGCTGAAGAGTCGGGGGCCGGTGTATCTGACGACTCGATTGGATGTGCTTTCGTCCGGCAAATCCGGACTGCATGTATGGGATTGGAAATGCGGGTATAAGAAGCGGAGCAATTCGGAGGCCGCCGCGTCGTTCCAGGCCCAGTTTATTGCGTTTCTGCTTTGGCAGCAGCCCGAATACGAATCCATCAATACAGTTCATTTCTGGTATCAGGAAGTCCGTTGGGGGACGGTTGCCTATGCCCGTTTTATTCGGGACGAAGAGCATCCGCGACTTCCGCATCTGACTACGGAAGCCGCCATCAAGGGACGCATCGAGTCGTCCGTTCGTCTCTATCTGGAGAACAACAAGGAATGCTGGCCGGAGGATTCGAAGTGTCTTCAGTGCGACTATGTCCGCTACTGCAACCTTGCCGCGTCGGAGGCCGCCGAGATTGCGGAAGACCCAAAAGGATTTGTGGACAAACTTATCGTAGATGCCGCGTCGGTTCAGCGCCGCCAGAAGGCCGTCAACGAATGGGTTCGTGCCCACGGCCCGCTGGCGGGCACGAAAATGGTGTTTGACAAAAAACCTCCCTCGAACCGATTCACCGTGGAATTGCGGAGGATAGATGCCCAAAGACCGGAATGTTCTCTTACCGGAGATGAAGACATTGACAACCATTTTATCTAAGAAAGGAGTATTCCCATGTCTGACACAAAAATGAAGATTGTCCGACTTACTGCTGAGAACTTCATGCGGCTGGTGGCCGTTGAAATCTGCCCAAACAGCAATGCGGTTATCATCAGCAGCAAAAGGAACGGAGAAGGCAAATCGTCGGTCCTTGACGCAATCCTTGCGGCATTCGGCGGGGCTCGGTGCATCCCGCCCAAGCCCATCCGTGAAGGTG
>JAKPDO010000048.1 GCA_029552545.1 Planctomycetota bacterium | reverse complement strand
CAACTTCCGCTGGTTCAAGGTAGTCGGGGTGAAGGATGCCGCCGGCGGCGAGACGGATGATATTATGCTGACGGATTCCGGCATTTATTCCGGAACGACCACTCCCACGCTGGTTATCACCGGCGCTGCCTCCAACGGTTCGGATGATGGGCAATATTATGCCGTTGCGTACAACGGTGATCCGGCGACGCCGGGTGTTCCGTCGGTCAGTTCGCCGACAGCATGGCTTTGGTATCCGCGTCTGGTGAACCATTATCCGTTTGAGACTTTAACGGATGGTGTCAGTCCGGATGTTGTCAGCGGTTACAATTTGACCGTGCTGAGCAATGATATCGGGACGGATGTGCCGGTTCTGGATGCCGGAGTGCCGGAGTTAGGAGGTTCCAGTTTGAAGTTTAATAATCCCAGAGGTACCGATCCCAATACCGCCGATGCACAATATGCCCAAATCAGCTATGGCTGGGCCGGCGGGTATAAGGATATTACGATTTCCGCATGGGTCTATTCAAGCGGCGGTTCTAACTGGAACAGAATCCTCGATTTCGGCAATGACACCAACAATTATATGTTCCTGTGCATCAATCCGGGCAGCGTCAACCGTGCCGTGCGGTTTGCGGTGAAAGTGGCCGGCGGCACCGAGCAGAGTGTAACTTCTGCTGCAGGAGCGGTTCCGGACAATGTGTGGACCTATGTAACCGCCGTATTGAGCGGCAACACCGCCCGTCTTTATATCAATGGCGAGCTGGTCGCTACCAATACCAACTTTACGTTTGATCCTGTCAGCTATGGTCCGAGCACACAAAATTGGCTCGGGCGAAGTCAGTGGGGCGCCGGCGACGGCTACTTCAATGGGATGATTGATGAGTTGAAGATTTACAACTATGCCCGCACGACCGAGCAGATTGCGCAGGATTATCTGGCCGTCCGGGGCGAGTGGATCTGCAACAGGGAATTGTATAATCTGCCGTACGACTTCAACAATGACTGCATCGTAGATATTTCCGATTTTGCTGCGTTTGCAGCAACATGGCTGGACAGCTATCGGATTTACCCCGATTAGTCAATAGGGATTTTTAGGATAGGTGTGAACGGTTTCCGGGCGTTTGCAGCCAGCGCCCGGAAACCGGATTATATGCCGGCTGAGTGACAATAGAGG
>JAKPDO010000046.1 GCA_029552545.1 Planctomycetota bacterium | reverse complement strand
GGTCTATCTGAATGCCCGTCAGTTTCTGGAATGCAGCAAGAAAATTATGGGTTTGTTTGTTGAATTCTTGTACTTCGGCATCTGCAGCAATGCCCTTCCATTCTTCCTGGAAATGATAAATCAAATACAGCAGAATATTGCGGGCGAATTCTTTGGTTTGCTGTTTTTTTGAACCCATCGGCAATCCGTTCTCCTTGCCCCGTTCAAAAAATGCGCGGCAGGCGGTGAACGGATTGCCGCTTTTCGGGTGCGACCCTATCCGCGCTTATATTCTATTGTTTTCCGGTCGGTTTTTCAAGGTCAATTCCGGCCAGGGCCAAAATCTGATTTTGAACCCGCTGCCCCAGGGTGTTCCAGACATCGGCCAGGCGGTCAAAATTCGCTTCATTTTCGATTTTTTTGGCATCACCAGTGGCAGCGCACCTTTTCAGGAAATCGATAAGTTCCCTGTTTTCAAAGGTTTGCGAACTACCTTCAAGGGGTTCGAGTCCCCTTGGGGGTATGTTATATCTGCTTGAAAACGCGGTTTTTGGCGGCAAAATTGCGGTTTTGTCTTCATCGTTGTTTACGTTTGTTTGCCCTTGTTCATAAATTTTGGCAGCGCTGGTGGCAGCGCAAAAACCGCTGAAATTCGGCAGCCCTTTTATCGCCTCTTGTTCACTCTCGGCAAACGTCCGCGCGTAGGTGTTATAGGTTAATCGGGGGTCTGAATGCCGGGCCAGTGTTTGAACCACTTTCATCGGCGTTTGGGTGTTTGCCAGAAACGAGATAAAACTGTTTCGCAGGGAATGAAACACGATTTCGTTGCCTTCCCGGTCGCGGCCCGGCAGCCCCGCCGCCTTCAAGTCCGCTTTTATCCAGCCCGATGTGTTGACCCATCGCCCGCCAAACGAAAAAACATAATCTTGGGGTGTAGTCGCCCGGTAGTCCCGGAAACGCCTCAAGGCAGCGGCTGCGCTGTCCGGCAGCGGCAGGCGTGCTTCTTTTGCATTTTTCGTAATCGCCGCCCGTGCCAAAACGTAGGGCCGCGGGTCGTCAAGGTGTAAATCTTCCCACCGCAGCGAAAGCAGTTCAAGCCGCCGCAGCCCGGTTGTGCCCGCCAGCAGGTATAAAATCCCCCGTTGACGGCCTTCCACGTTTGACCGCTTCACGTTTTGGGCGATAGTTGTTTGCACAAGGGTTATGAATTGGTCGGCGGTCAAGACCCCTTTCTTGGCGCTGTCCCGGCGTTCTTTGCCGATGTCGGCCAAGGGGTTGCCGCTGAAGCGGTGGCCGCCTTCGCTCGATACACACCAATTTAGAAACCCCTTGATTGCGTCGGCGTAGTGGTTGCGGCTTGTTGCGGAATAATTTCGGGCTTTGAGGTCTGCTAAAAACCTATCCAGCTTGGCCGGGTGTATATTCTTGAAAGTGGTAAACCCGCAGGCATTGCATACGGTTAAAATCCTCGTTTTCATCCGCTTGACATAATCCGCACAGCAGCCCTTGGCGGCCAGGGCGTCGATGTAATCCTGTATGTGCTCTGTCAGCGGCCTGAGGGCTTGGGCGCGGTGTTTGGGGATAAGCCCCCATTGCATCAAGCGCTTGACCGTATCATCCGGCAGGCGGTTCATCCAGGCCAGCAGATGGGGGCTGTCCTCAATCGCCGTGCCGCTTTCCAGACGGTTCAGCAGCGTTTGCAAGCGGTCGGCAAACTCCCGGGATACGTCCTTGCTTTCAAAAGCCGCTATCCGCCGCCGCTGACCGTTGTGGTCGGCAAAATCAATGTACCATCGGCCATAAGCGCGTTTTTTTCCGTCAACGGTTTTGGCTTTGGGTTTATAAATCCTCATCGTTTACCCCGCTTTTGTAAAAAGGTGTCCGGGGGTGTGAAGATTCTACAAGGAAGAATTGGTCGCCTTGCGGTTAGACCGTCCCCGGACATTGCTTTGCTCTCAACGGATTGACCTTGTATATTCTTCACGTTGTCCATTGTCGTCTTTTTGCTGTCTTGTGTCAAGGGTTTTTACTTTTTCCCGCCAAGTCCCTGCTGCGGCCGCTTTGGCGATTGATTTTTGTCAGACCCTATCCAGGATACCCCCCAGCGGTTTTCGTTTCAAATCTGCCCCGTGAAGGGGGGTTTCTGTGATTCCCGGCCAACGCAGGGCCAAACGCCGGCAGCCGTTGGTCAGCGATTGTCAAGGGCGTTTGCAGGATAACCCGATTGCCGGCATATTATCAAGATTCAGGAATCAAGTCGGGGGGCAAATCAACAACGATTTCTACGTCATTAGGCGTTTGCTCGGCCTGCGATACTCGACCCAAGCAGCGGTCAAGAACCTCTTTGATAGCAGCCAGGTTGCCGGCTTTGGCCATCTCTACCAATTTGCGGACAATGGCCCGCAAGTCATTGGGACTGACCGCGCGCAAAATCGCTTCCTTGTATTCCTGCTGCCGTTTGGCGCGGTGATTGGTATGACCCCTGGACAGCGTATTGCCAGGCGCAAAGCGGCCTTTGGCGTCCCTTTGAGTTTCGGATAAAATC
The DNA here is from genome assembly GCA_029552545.1 of Planctomycetota bacterium. Taxonomy (GTDB): domain Bacteria; phylum Planctomycetota; class Phycisphaerae; order Sedimentisphaerales; family Anaerohalosphaeraceae; genus JAHDQI01. The sequence goes on along the minus strand of JAKPDO010000046.1, from coordinate 7 downwards.
GGTTTAG
>JAKPDO010000041.1 GCA_029552545.1 Planctomycetota bacterium | reverse complement strand
GTGTAAAGGGCCTTGCCGATTATCGCTCCTGCAACTCCGGCATCCTTCAGGTTTTTTATGTCCTGTATGCTCGTAACTCCGCCCGAAGCTATCACATCGATCCCGACAGCTTTCACCATTTCTTCCATCGCTTTGAGATTGGGGCCTTTCAGCATTCCGTCCCTTGATATGTCGGTGTATATTATCACTCCGGCGCCAAACTCCTCCATTTTCCTGGCAAATCCGACCGCCGTGAACCCGCTGGTCCTTTCCCATCCTTCCGTTGCGACGAAGCCGTCCTTTGCGTCGATGGCTACCGCAAATCTGCCGCTGAACTTTTCGGCGGCTTTTTTTACCAGCGTCGGATCATTTACTGCCGAAGTACCGAGTATGACTCTTTTTATGCCCCTGTTCAGCAGCATTTCCATTGTCTCCGCGGTCCGGATACCCCCGCCCGTCTGCACCGGTATCCCCGTCTGTGCCGCTATTGCGCATATTATGTCCGCATTCTGCGGGCTCCCCAGCCTGGCACCGTCCAGGTCCACCACGTGAAGATACTGCGCACCGGCCCGTACAAAGCTGCGGGCCGCCTCCACAGGATCATCGGAATATACCGTCACATCGTCGAACCTTCCCTGGACCAGCCGCACACATTTCCCATCCCTGATATCTATCGCAGGGTAAATCACCATCCGCCATCACTCCGATCACATGCATTGTCATAAGCCTTGCGCTGCCATCCATTCGGCTGCTGTCCGGCGCCAAAACCGTGTCACAGCACTCCCTTGGTGGACATGACTCCTTTTACCCGGCTGTCTGTCCTCGACGCCTCGTCGAGCGCTCTTCCGAACGCCTTGAAGATGGCTTCGCATATGTGGTGGTTGTTGCTCCCGTACGGCACGTTTATATGTATATTCATGCCGGCATTGACGGACACCGCCCTGAAAAACTCCTCTATCAGTCCGGTCTCGATACTTCCCGCTAATTCGCCGCTGAACTTTACATTAAACACAAGGTAAGGCCGCCCGCCGAGATCCACGCTGACCATCGCAAGCGCCTCATCCATCGGGACGCTGGCCGAGCCGTACCTTTTTATGGATTCCTTGCCGCCCAGCGCCTGTTTCAGCGCCTGTCCGAAAACGATGCCGACATCCTCCACCGTATGATGCGCATCTACATCCAGGTCGCCTTTAGCCTTGATCTCAAGGTCCATGAGGCTGTGCTTCGAAAGAAGCGTCAGCATATGGTCGAAGAAGCCTATGCCCGTTTCCGCAGCATACCTTCCGCTGCCGTCCACATCAAGCTTCAGCCATACGTCGGTTTCTGCAGTCTTCCTGCTCAATTCTGCTTTTCTGTCCATCCCCACACCTCCGGTTAATGTATCCTGTATAGAATAACATGCGGTTTGCCGCAAAAGAATCTCCCTGCCCGGAAATCTCCGCCAGGGGACGGTTTCTGCATGTTTCCTGCTGCCCCCGACGTCCGGAGCACCTGCGCTCACAATATCCTGTCCAGCACTTCGATAACGGTCCGCATATCCTCATCGGTGCCTATCGAAATGCGCAGATGATTGTCGATCAGCGGTTTTTTGAAATACCTGACGAGTATGCGGTTATCCCTGAGCCTGTGGTACAGTTCCTCGGCCCGGACGCGGCTGTGGCTCGCGAACACGAAATTGGCCGAAGAGTCGGTTACGCTGAAGTCCCGTTTCCTTAATTCAGCCGTGAACCATTCCCTGGTTTCTATCACTTTCCTGGAGGTCCCTTTATAATATTCGTCGTCCTCAAGTGCCGCAGTTCCGGCCGCCAGCGCAAGCCTGTCGAGGGTGTACGAATTGAATGAGTTCTTTACGCTTTCCAGCGCCCGTATCAGCCCGCTGTCGCCGAAGGCGAGGCCTATCCTCATGCCGGCAAGCGCCCGTGATTTTGAAAACGTATGTACCACAAGGAGATTCGGATACTCATCTATCAGGCCTATTGCCGACTGTCCGCCGAAATCGACGTATGCTTCATCCACTATGACGACAGCGCCGGGGTTGCCGTCCAATATGCTGCGTATTTCCGACAAAGGCAGCGCCCTGCCGGTCGGCGCATTGGGGTTCGCGATGACGACGCCGCCGCTGCTCCTCATCTGCTCAGGCCGGATTTTGAACTCGGAGTCGAGCGGCACCGTAACGTAATTGAGCCCGAACAGCGTTGCATACACCGGGTAGAACGAATAGGTTATATCGGGGAATACGATAGGCCTGTCCGGGTCGAAAAAAGCCATGAACGAGAACGCAAGCACTTCATCTGACCCGTTGCCGGCAAATACCTGGTCCTTTTTCACCCCGTATCTCGCGGAAACCGCGCTGATAAACGCGTCGCAGGACGGGTCGGGGTAAAGCCTGAGGCTTTCGTCAACCGCCCTCCTGACCGCTTCCAGTACCTTCGGCGACGGCCCGTACGGATTCTCATTCGTATTCAGCTTTATGTAAGTTCCGTCCCCCGGCTGTTCGCCGGGTACATAAGGTTCGAGTTTCCTTGCAAGCCTGCTCCAGTATCCGTTCATACTGATTCTCCTTTTTTTCGCTGCCAGGTTGCTGGGCTGCGGGTCATTTTTCAAAACGTACCCTGATCGCATTTGCGTGCCCGTCCAGCCCTTCGTACTCTGCAAAGCCGATCACCGTATCTTTCGCCTTTTCCAGGGCGTTCCTCGTATATGAGATCACACTGGATTTCCTGACAAAATCATCCACGCCCAGAGGCGAGAAGAATCTTGCAGTCCCTCCGGTAGGCAGGATATGGTTGGGTCCGGCATAGTAATCGCCCAGCGGTTCGGGCGACCAGTTCCCGAGGAAAACGGCTCCGGCATTCCTGACATACGCAAGGCGGCTGAAAGGTTCCTCGATGCACAGTTCCAGGTGTTCGGGCGCGATACGGTTCGCGACGTCCATCGCTTCATCCAGGTCGCCGACTATTATGGCAGCGCCGTATTCCGACAATGACCTTCCAAGTATCTCTTTCCTCGTCAGTTTTTTATACTGTTCCTCCATCTCACTGCACACTGTCCGTGCAAGATCAATTGAAGGCGTAACGAGGATAGCCGCGGAAAGCACGTCGTGTTCTGCCTGCGACAGCAGGTCTGCGGCGACGAAAACCGGATCGGCCGTATCATCGGCAACCACCATGATCTCGCTCGGTCCGGCGAACATGTCTATGCCGCAATAGCCGTAAACGAGCCTTTTGGCCGTGGCTACATATATATTGCCGGGTCCGGCTATCTTGTCGACCCTTGGCACGGTCTCCGTTCCGAATACCATTGCCGCGATGGCCTGGGCGCCGCCGATCCTGAATATATCGGTCACTCCCGCCTCTACGGCTGCGACCAGCGCCGCCGGGTCAACGCTGCCGTCCGGGCGCGGAGGCGTTGCCATTACGATCCTCTCCACTCCCGCTACTTTCGCGGGCAAAGCATTCATCAGCACTGAAGACGTAAGCACAGCCGTGCCTCCGGGGACATAAATGCCCGCCGTTCCGAG
>JAKPDO010000028.1 GCA_029552545.1 Planctomycetota bacterium | reverse complement strand
TATTGCGGTTTTACCTGGCGGACTCGCTGGTGTCGCTGAATTATGTGGAGTTTATCCGGCGGTACAATTTGGCGGATTTGAATCGGTCGGGTCAGGTGGATTTGGAGGACTTTTCGATTTTGTCGGGTCAGTGGTTAGGGGAGCCGAATGAGGTGTCGGCGGACATAGCGCCGGCGGGTGGGGACGGCTGGGTGGATCTGGCGGATTTGGCCGAGCTGGCAGACAACTGGCTGATTTTCCAATAGTGGATACAACCATGGACAAGGGAAATGAGATGAAGCGAGTTCTGGGATTGGGACTTCTAATTTGGATGTCTGCCGTTTCGATATCGTCGGCAGGGATTATTCGGGTGTACACAGGAACTCGCCAGGGAGGACAGGCGGAAACTCGTCCGCTCCGGTTTCATCAAGACGAGCGAAATCAAGTTCGAGTTTGGGCGGAGGAGGCCGCCTATACAAGCCAGCCCGGCGAGCCGGATATTCCCTGGCAGGTATTGCGAGTAGTTCTGCCGCCGTTTGCAGATTTGGAGAAGATTGCTGTTTGGGCGGATGGAAAGTATTCATCGATAGGGGAGCACCGAAAAATTGCGCCGCGCGGACCGTGGGGAACCTGGGACGCCGAGGGCAATCCGGTTTTTGTCTGGCCGGAAGGCCGGAACATTGTGGATGGATATGATACGGAAATCTATGACTGTGATGCTTTTTGGCCGCAGGAAACGTATCGGCTGATTCACAAGGGGCTGCTGGAGGATTGGAAACTGGTTGAAATAGCCGTCCCGCTCGTTCGATACAATCCCATAACCGGAGAGGTGCAGGAACTGACAGAGGCAAATGTCTGGACGGACTGGGACCGGAAGGCGGAAAACCGTCGACGCACGGAGGCGGCGGGCCGGAAAATCAATGCTCGGCGAGGTCGGGAACGGGTTCGCGAGCTGGCGGTTAATTTTGTATCGGCCGCAGCAGAATATGATGCAGAAGCGGAAGCCGCTTCTGTTGTCGGAACTCTTTCCACAGATTCTGAGGAAGGGCTTATCGGTACCGCGGGAGTCAATTCAAAGGGATATGTGATTTTAACAACCTCTTCTATTGTCAATAGTTCGACGAAATTGGCTAATTTTGTTGCCCACAAGACATCACGCGGATGGACTGTGAGCGTGGTGACGGAGATCGCCTGGGGTGGGGGGGCCGGCTCTGCGGCGGCGGTCAATATCCGCAACTGGCTGCGGGCAAATTATAAAACGATGGATATTCTCTATGTTCTTCTGATTGGAGACCCGCATCCGGATACCGGAACCGTGCCGATGCGCTGGTACGATGACGGTCGAGGCAGTGCTCCGATTGATGCGATGTATTCGGATTTAAGCACAGCGGACGGTTGGGATAAATACTGGGAGGTGGTGGTTGGGCGGATTCCGAACTACGGCACAATTTCCATTCTGGATGCGATTCTCCAGAAGACAATGAATTATGAGAATTCTCATCAGGTCTTGTGGCGGCGCAAGGGACTTTTGCCGATGGTGCCGCTGGATGACACAACGCCGGCCTATCAGTGCGGCGAGCAGATACGCAGTACATTTTACATCCCGTACGGAATTGCCTCGACGCGGATTTACCGAGACAATTATGGGCTGAATCCCGCTCCGGAGTATCTGCTCTCAAATCGGTATCCCGCAACGGAATGGGGCAGTCAGCCCTATGGGTTTGTAACATGGCTGACGCACGGGAATTGGAATATAGCCAGTGAGGTGATCAATAACGACAATGTTCCCGGCCTGAATGACACCTATCCAAGCGCGGTGTATCAGGGTTCCTGTCTGAATGCCTATCCGGAGAACAACTCCAATCTGGCCTATAAGATTCTGCAGCGGGGAGCCATTACGACGGTGGCGGCGACGCGGGAGAGCTTTTACGATGTGGGACAGACCAACTTTGCCGGCGGCGGCAGCATTGGGACGCTTGCGTACCGTTATACGCGGAATATGGTGGTCAACCGTCAGACCTGCGGGCTGGCGCTGGCCAATGCCAAGCAGCAGGACTACATTTACCCCCCGAATGCAACAAGAATGACTTTGTACGGAGATCCGTCTGTATTTGTGCTGGTAGACCCCGATTTCAATCCGCCGACGCCCAATCCGATGACGTGGGCGTCCGAGCCGTCTGAAAACGGAATGGGCACTGTAACAATGACGGCCTCGACTGCCGCAGACCCGGAGGGGGCGGATGTGCAGTATTATTTCCAGTGTGTCTCGGGAGGAGGCAAAGACAGCGGCTGGCAGAGCAGTCCGGTTTATACGGATACGGGGGTTGTACAGACCACGAGCAGCTACCGTGTGAAGGCCCGGGATTTAAGCGATAATCAGAATGAAACGGCTTATTCGGAACCGTTTACGGCGATTATATCTCCGTATCCCTATGGGGGACAGGTTCGTGGACTTCCGGGCAAAATTCAGGCGGAGCATTTCGATGTTGGAGGACAGGGAGTTACGTATTTTGATACCACGACGGGCAATTCCGGCGGAGTTTTGCGGACTCGTGAAGATGTGGACATTGTTTCCATAACAGACGGTATCTCAGATTATGCAATCGAGGTTGTTGAGGGGGAGTGGCTGACATATCGGGTCAGTACAGCCGCAGAGACGGTGGATTTGTATCTGCGGGCGGCTGCCATACAAGCCGGAGGACAAGTTCGGGTGTGGCTGGATGAGACCCTCCTGGCAACGGTGGATGTGCCGAATACCGGTTCCCTGAGCACATGGCAAAGCGTAAAGGCAGCCGGGATTTCTTTGCCGAGCCGGACAAATGCGGTGTTGAAACTTGAATTTGTCGGCGGCGAATTTCGGCTGAACTGGTTTTCGTTTGCAAATCAGCTTCCGTATCAGGGGACTCCGACAGTTCTGCCGGGGATTGTTCAGTTTGAGGATTTTGACATCGGCGGGCAGGGGATTTCGTATTTTGACACCACCGGCGGCAACAGCTACGGGTCTTACCGGACAGATGTGGACGTGGACATCTTGGCCATATCGGACGGGGGGGCGGGGTACGGAGTGTATATGACGACGGGCGAGTGGATGGAATATACCTGTTCGGCTCAGGCGGGGCTGTATGACCTTCGGGTTCGGTACACCACCAATTATGCGGTGCAGTCGATGCAGCTGCTGGACGGGGGGACGGGACAGGTTTTGGCGAGTTTTCCGCTGGCGCGGACGGGGGGCTGGAGTGCCTGGCAGGATGCGGTGATTGAGGGGGTGTATCTGCCGGGGGGTGAGAATCGGGTATTGCGGTTTTACCTGGCGGACTCGCTGGTGTCGCTGAATTATGTGGAGTTTATCCGGCGGTACAATTTGGCGGATTTGAATCGGTCGGGTCAGGTGGATTTGGAGGACTTTTCGATTTTGTCGGGCCAGTGGCTGGGAGAGCCGAATGAGGTGTCGGCGGATATTGCGCCGTCGGGCGGCGACGGCTGGGTGGATCTGGCGGATTTGGCCGAGCTGGCAGACAACTGGCTGATTTTCCAATAGGCCGAGTTATTCCCTCTTTCTGCAGACAATGGAATCCTGATGCGGCACTCTAAAATCAGTGACCCCCGGAACAATATTTTTTGACAAGGATAGGAGAGTTTTTTATCCTTTTGGGAAAAGTGATATTGGCTGAGGTGCACAGTGGCATTGGACTGGTTTGATATTGTCAGACGGCTGAAGGCGATTTCCCAAGCCGGTCGGGCGTTTGCTCAAAATGAATACGAGCGGGCGAGGCACGAAGAGATTGAGCGGATTTGTGCGGAAATATTGGCCGGTTATACGGGACTTGCGCCGGAGAAGATTGTCTATCAGCTGCAGGAGGATACGGGCTATCCGACCCCGAAGGTGGACTGCCGAGGGGTTTGCTTCCGCGACAACAAGATTCTGCTCGTCCGTGAGTCGGCAGACGGCGGATGGACCCTGCCGGGCGGCTGGTGTGATGTAGGGCTGACAGCCAGCGAAAACTGCGTACGGGAAATTCGGGAGGAGTCCGGATTTGAGGCCCGGGTTGTTCGGCTGTTGGCGGTCTATGACCGGGACCGGCAGGGGCACACACCGCCGTATCCATTTAACATTTATAAACTCTTCTTTTTGTGTGAAATCGTCGGGGGGGAACCGAAACCCAGTCATGAGACCACAGAGGTAGCGTTCTTCGGGGAAAATGAGATTCCCCCGCTCTCAAGAGGGCGGACCCTGCCTCACGAAATCAAACGCTTTTTCCAAATGTACCGTGACCCCTCGATTCCCGTTGATTTTGATTAGGCAGCAGCGGTTTACGGAACGGTCAGAAAATCCAGAACGGCCTTTCCGTATTTGTCCCAGAGTTCCTGTTTGGTCAGAAGGGTATCTTCTGCTTTCATTTCCAGGGTGATGATAGGGATTCCTTTGGTTTCTCCGGCCCAGGAACCGAGTGAGCCGGGCAATGCCCCGATGCGCTCAACCGGCAGGGGACACCACAGGGCCATCCGCTGAGCCAGATATTTTCCCGGACCGTCATAATCGATGCAGCCGTAGGGCTGATGAATGCTGAGGATTCGAACAGGTTTTTCCGTTTCAATCAGGTTATAGAGTGCTTTGGATTCGGGTTCAGAGAGAGGTGCTTGGCCGTACCGGTCGTTGTTAAGCCGATTGTCAGCAGGAAAATTACGGTTCAAATCGACCTTCCGGGCATTATCGCGTGTGCCGGCGGCCAGACCATCCGGATTGGCTGCCGGAATCAGAAGGATTCTTCGGCGGGAATAAAGATAGCGGTACCGAAGCAGATAATCTTTCAATGCTTCCGCCAAAACCTGGCTGGCCGGTTCATTTCCGTGAATGGCACCCAATACAAGGACTGTCGGGCCTGAGTTGCCGAACTGAAGGCATTCAATCGGGCGGCCTTGTACGGAAGTGCCTATGTTCGAATAACTTACTACGGTCGGTGTGATGACCTGAGGAGCATAGGGGTCACGAGGAGCTTGGCAACCCGATGTTAAAATAGGCAATATAGGAATAAGGAGAATTGTTATTTGAATACGAAACCAGTGTGTAATTTTTTTGCTTTTCATAATAAAAAACATCTCAAGTTCAATCTTTTCAGTCCAATCCTGCGTATAATTTTTGTGATTACCCTATAGAAGAAATGGGTTCTTGTCAAAGAGGAAATTATGGAAAGGAGCCGGCAATGTTGACCTATCGAAAAATTCTGATAACGGCAGCCGCCGCTGCAATGGGAATTTGGGCTGTTCAGAGGGCTTTCGGTGGCGAGGAAGGCGGCCAACCAAAAAGGCAGGAACATCAGTGCAGCAAAGAGAAATGCCCCGGTGCCGCCCCGGATTTTGTTCTAAAAGACCTGGACGGCAAGGACGTAAAATTGTCCGATTTTGTCGGCAAAAAGATTGTGGTGCTCGAATGGGCCAACTGGGACTGTCCGTTTGTCAAGCCGCATTACCAGAATAAGACATTCGCCAAGCTGATTGACAAATATGTGAACGCCAAAGAAGGCGAACCGGAGAAAAAGGTAGTGTGGCTGACAATCAACAGCACGCACTATGCCAAGCCGGAGGACCACAAGGCCTGGGCGAAAGAGCATCAGATGAAGCATCCGATTCTGGCGGACCCAACCGGACAGGTTGGTCGGCTGTACAAGGCCACCAATACGCCGCAGATGTTTGTAATCGATTTAGAGGGGCATATTGCCTATCAGGGGGCCATTGACAATGCTCCTCTGGGCAAGGTCCCTGAGAATGAAAAGTATGTCAATTACGTAGAACAGGCGCTGGATGCCCTGCTGGCCGGAAAAGAACCAACCGTAAAGGAAACCAAGCCGTACGGCTGTACGGTGAAATATCCGCCGCAGCAGGAAACAAGTAAATAAGCGGGGCCTTAACGGCTCTGTTTAGTCTTGAATTTTGCACAACCGCCGGTTATTGTCATTGTTTATGACAATACTGGCGGTTTCTATTTCAGCAGAAAGCGTAGAAAAGGCCCAAGAGCAGATTGACCGGTCGGTCTGTCAGGGGGCGGAAGCGATTGAGCTGCGTCTGGACTTTCTGGAAAATCCAGAAGAGGCGGCCGCCGCAAATCTGGTGAAATATGTCAAGGCAAAAGGGCTGCCTGTAATTGCGACCTGCCGGCATATTTCAGAAGGCGGTTCGGCGGATTGGCCGACGGAGAAACGGCTGAAGGTGCTGACAGCGGCGATGGAAGCGGGCGCTGATTTTATTGATTGGGAATTCGCTCAGTATCTTCAGCCCGGTGTTCAGGAGATGCTCACGGCGGCTTTGCGGCGTTTTCGGACATGCCGGCTGATTCTTTCCGCACACGATTTTCACGGTCCCTTTGAGGATTTGTCGGCTCGCTATGAAGCGATGCGGACGCTTTGTCCGGAGGCGGTTGTGAAGCTGGTCTATACGGCCGGACATATCAACGATTGTTTTGAGGCGATGGACCTGCTGTATCAGGAGAAGGAGGATTTGATTGTTTTTGCCATGGGCCCGGCAGGGATGATAACGCGGATTTTGGCCAAAAAGCTCGGCGGTTTTCTGACCTTTGCCTGTCCGGAAGAAGCAGCGGCGGCGGCACCCGGGCAGATTCCAGTTCGCAAAATGAAGACGCTGTATCGATGGGATGCCCTCAACCGGCAGACCGAGCTGTACGGAATTATCGGAAATCCGGTTGGGCATTCGCTCAGTCCGGCGGTGTATAACGGCTGTTTTGATGCCCAGGGCCGCAACGCCCTGCATCTGCCGCTGGAGGTGGGAGGGGGACAGGCGGAGTTCAACCTTTTTCTTCAGTCGGTTCTCCAGCGTCCCTGGCTGGATTTTCGGGGGTTTGGTGTGACGCTGCCGCATAAGAGCTCGGCTTTGGAGTTTGTCCATCAGGAAGGGGGGTATCTGGAGCCGCTGGCGGAACGAATTGGAGCAGCCAATACGGTCAAAATCGGCCATAACGGTCAGGTGAGTGCTTACAATACCGATTGTGTAGGGGCTCTGAATGCGCTGACGGAAACGCTCGGAGTTGAACGAAAGGAGCTGCGGAATCAGGAAGCGGCGGTCATCGGAGCCGGCGGGGCGGCCCGAGCGGTTATCGTAGGATTGATGGATGCCGGATGCCGCGTGACGGTGTATAACCGAACGCTGGAAAAAGCCCAGTCCCTGGCGGAGGAGTTCGGCTGTCGGGCGGCTCCCTTGGAGGAAATCCGCAGCTGCCGAGCGCGGATTTTTATCAACTGCACCAGTTTGGGAATGGCCCCCAACACAGATTCCACACCGGTACCCGCGGAGGTGTTCGGTCCGAATTCCGTGGCGTTTGATACGGTGTATGTGCCGTTGGAAACCCGCTTTCTGCGGGAGGCAAAGGCCGCCGGCGCACGGGTGGTCAGCGGAGCGGAAATGTTTATCCGACAGGCCGTTGTGCAGTATCGGCACCTGACGGGTGTTGAGCCGGACGAGTTGTTGCTTCGCCGGATTGTGATGGAAAAACTGAAATGATTTTCATCTTGACATTTTTGTACTCTTCGGGTGCAGTACAATACTGAACTGTAAGAAAAAGAATTTTTTAGGACAAGAACTATGGCTAATAAGAAAAAAGCGGAAAAGGTTGTCCTGGCGTACAGCGGGGGACTGGATACGAGTGTGATTCTGCCGTGGCTGAAGGAAACCTACGGCTATGATGTTGTGGCGTTTGCCGCAGAGCTGGGGCAGGGGGATGAACTGAAAGGGATTCAGAAAAAGGCGCTGGCGACGGGAGCGGTCCAGTGCATCGTCCGCGATTTGCGGAAAGAGTTTGTGGAGGATTTTCTGTGGCCGATGCTCAAGGCCGGCGCGGTCTATGAGAACGGATATCTTTTGGGAACGAGCATCGCCCGTCCCCTGATTGCCAAGCATCAGGTCGATGTGGCGCACAAGACCGGTGCAACGGCGGTGGCGCACGGGGCGACCGGCAAGGGCAATGACCAGGTGCGGTTTGAACTGACCTATATGGCGCTGGACCCGACGCTGAAGATTATTGCCCCGTGGAAAGACCCGAATTTTACGCTCACCAGCCGGGAAGCGGCCGTAGAGTACGCCCGGAAGCACAATATCCCGATTCAGCAGAGCAAGAAAAAAATCTATTCGCGCGACCGCAATCTGTGGCATATCAGCCATGAGGGGGCGGATTTGGAAGACCCGTGGAATGAGCCGCAGGAGCATTTGTTTGTCCTGACGCGTCCGGTTTCGAAAACACCCAATCGGCCGGATTATGTGCAGATTGATTTTGAAAAGGGCGTTCCGGTGAAACTGAACGGCCGGGCGGTCGGCGGAGTGCGGCTGATTGAGATGCTCAACGAAATCGGCGGGCTTCACGGCATTGGCCAGGCGGACCTCGTGGAGAATCGGCTGGTCGGAATGAAATCCCGTGGGGTGTATGAAACACCGGGCGGGACGATTCTGTCCACGGCGCATCGGGCTCTGGAGATGCTCACACTCGAGCGGGAAACCATGCATTACAAGCAGCAGGTGGCCCTGCGGTATGCCGAACTGGTGTATTACGGCCAGTGGTATTCGCCGCTGCGGGAGGCCCTGGATGCGTTTGTGAATGTCACGCAGGAAACGGTGACGGGAACGGTGCGGCTGAAACTCTTCAAGGGGCAGGCGACGCTGGCCGGGGTAAAAAGCCCCAAGAGTTTGTACAATCTCAAACTGGCCAGCTTTACGATGGGCGATGAATACAATCCGACGGATGCGACCGGCTTTATCCGTCTGTTTGGTCTGCCGATGAAGGTCGCCGCGCTGGTTCGCCGTCAGAATCCGGAAAAGCCGGTCAAAAAATCCAAACGCGGGCGATAACCCCCCCTCAGGGAAGGTGCACGGATGACGCCGGAAGGGATTTGGCTTCTTTTTGTATTTGCGTTCGGGGCTTGTGTGGGCAGCTTTCTGAATGTGGTGATTTATCGGCTGCCTTTGGATAAATCGATTGTAAGTCCGCCGTCATCGTGTCCATCCTGCGGGATGCAGATCGCCTTTTATGACAATATCCCTGTGATTTCGTGGATTCTGCTGCGAGGGCACTGCCGCGGTTGCCGTGCGCCGATTTCCATTCGATACCCGATTATTGAACTGCTGACGGCTGTCTTATTCACAGGGATTTATTTGTGGTTTTTTGTTTGGGAGTATCGGGCAACGGAACTGAAAGGGGACGGACCCATTGAACGCTTTTTTTTCTCCGGCGGTTGGCTTTTTTATGTGAATGTGATGGTGCTTACAGCCGCTTTCCTGGCAGCGTCTGCGATTGATTTGGAGTTATGGCTGATTCCGTTGTCTCTGTGCTGGTTTGTGACAGCGGTTGGATTTGTCTGTTCGGCAGCGGCTCCCTGGATTATTCAGACGGATTCCACAGAGACGGATGCCGGCCTCTTCCCTTCGGTAACCCCTGTGTGGGCGGGTATTTCCTTAGGAGCGGCAGCCGGACTGGCGGTATCGCTGATATGCCTAAGAAAAGGATGGATCCAAGCCAGTTATGCTGAGCAATCAGAACGGGAAGAGAAAAATCCGGACAAAAAAGAGCCGGTTTTTAACGACCGTCGTGAAATTCTTAAAGAGATTGTCTTTTTGGCACCGGCGGCGGCAGGCGGAATTGCCGGATGGGGCATTCTGCGTTTTCCCCTGCTGATGGAAGGGTGGGAAAGAGTTTCACAACTTCCTGTGGTTTCAGGACTTATGGGGGCATTGGCCGGCTATTTGGCCGGAGCGGCAATCGTCTGGGCCACACGAATAGTAGGGACATTGATTTTCGGCCGGGAAGCAATGGGCTTGGGGGATGTTCACCTGATGGGGGCGGCAGGTGCCGTCATCGGGCCCGGCTGGGTCATCCTGGCTTTTTTTGTTGCTCCGTTTTTCGGTCTGCTGTGGGCACTTTATCAATGGCTGTCGAGAAAAAGTCGACAAATTCCTTATGGTCCTTTCTTGTCATCAGCCGTTTTGCTGGTTATACTTTTTCACGATTGGATTTTGGTTTACCTGAATCAGTTCTACGGGTTGGAATAAAAAGAGGATCGCACTGGAAGCGAAAGGAAGGTTACGTATGGCAAAGAAAACAGCATTGTTGAGGGTGGTTTTGATGACGGCGGCGGTCTCTTTTCTGAGCGGCTGCACAAACTGGGAAAAGAAATACAAAGCACTGGAAGTGGAACATCAGAATCTCAAGGGGCTGTATGAAAACTGCGTGGCCTCTCTGGACAGTTCCTCCGCCAAGCAGGCCGAATTAAGCCAGCAGCTCAGCCAGAGCCAGACAACCATAGAAGAATTGCAGAAGCAGATTTCCCAGAAGAAAGCGACTCCGGCTTCCGCTACCGGTTTTCAGGTAGGCGAAGTCTCGGTGGATGAAAAAGCGGGAACGATTACGGTTACCCTCGAGAATACCATTCTCTTTGCTCCGGGCAGTGCGAAGCTGAAAGGGGCAACAAGTGCTGAACTGGACCATATTTACAATGTCATTCGCGAGCGGTATTCGGGCCGGCAGATTGATGTCGTCGGACATACGGATTCTGACCCGATTCGCAAGACGAAAAATCTCTGGCAGGATAACTGGGATTTGTCGGCAGGCCGTGCTTTGACGGTTCTTCGGTATCTGGTCAACAAGGGCATCCCGCCGCAGCAAATCCGCGGGGTCGCCTGCGGCGAGAGCCGGCCGGTCGCTTCCAATGCTACGGCAGCGGGCAAGGCCAAGAACCGCCGGGTTGAAATTGTGGTGCATATGCGGTAAAGCAGTTTCCCTTTTCATGGTTTGAGAAAGCCGACGGCGCTGAGCGTGCCGTCGGCTTTTATTGTAATGGTCACGGCTCCATCGCCGGGGGTATAAAAGTCGGCAGCCGTATCATCGAGGGTCAACACGGAAGACAAACGCCGCTGTGCACAGCTGACCAAGCGGACAGACGGCTGAATCTGACGAATCCAGCCGGGCAGATTGTTCCGGCCGGACCCGTGATGCGGCAGCAGCAGAACATCGACTTTCAGGTCCGGAACGAGCTGACCGAGCTGCCGCTGGGCAGACTCTTCAATGTCGCCGCAGAGCAGAACGGTGCGCCCGGCGTATTCGAGCAGAAGCACTTCGGATTTGTTGTTGTCGGATACGGAAGGGTCTTCGAGGACGGAAGGAATCGGCCAAAGGCGGTGCAGCCGGACTGCTCCCAAAGACGACGGCAGTTCCATCGACGAATGCAGAAGGTCTTCTTGGGTGAGAATGTTTTTCATTAAGGCCGCGGCCCGCGAATGTTCCGCCCGTTCAAGAAATCCGGGGTTGACATAAACCGCTTTTGCAGGGATAGACGAAAGGATTTCCGGCATGCCGTTGTAATGGTCTAAATCCCCATGACTGAGAACAACGGCATCAATGGTTTCAATTCCCTGCCGCAGAAGAAAGGGGACCACAATTCGGCTGCCGGGGTTTTTGCGTGTGATGGAACCGGCATCAAACAAAAAGGTTTTGCCGCCGGGCAGCTGTCCGACAACGGCCAGACCATGACCGACCGATAAACAGGTCAGTTTGAAATCAGTTGAAAGGAGCCGGCTGAAGCGAACCACAGGAGGCAGCAGCAGGAGCAGGGCTGTGCCCGTCCAGAGAAGGGCGGATTTCCCTTTCGTTCCGGCGGGAAGCCCTCGGGCCAGGATAAGCCACCCGTAGTAAAGCAGAATGAGGCCAAGCCCGACACGGCCTATTTGGTAAGAGAAAATGTTTGACTCAGCAATTTTTACAGTCAGGGTGCAAAATGCGTCACTGACCCAGTCCAGCAGAACACTGCAAAGGGCCGCTGCCGTCGGCAGCATCGGAAGCAGAAGGATTTTCAGAAAGCCGGTCAGAACAATCACAAAAACAAACGGAAAGAGCAGAACGGTCCAAAGGGCGGAAAGGGGTGTAAACGAGCCGAAATGGTACAGCAGAATACCGGCGCCTCCCAGCCAGGCGGCATATCCGACGGACAGAAGTTTCACGACAGATTCAAACAGCACGCAGACAAACGAGCCCACGAAAGACCCAGAGAGGGCGCGGTAAAAGGGGACTTTCAGGAACAGACGAAACAGGTTGAGGAAAATCGGTTCATAGAAAAAGAGAATGCCCGCCACAGAAGCATAGGAGAGCTGCCAGCCCGCGGTAAAAAGGTCCATCGGCCGAAACAACAGCAGAACAAGAACAGTTAAACACAGGGTATTCAGCGGACGCGGATGCCGGCAAAGCAGCACAGACAGAAGATAAAACTGGGCAAAAACAACGGCCCGAAGCGTAGGGGCACGCGGCGGAACGAGAATGGCATAAGCCAGCAGAAGGAACACGCACGGGATTGCACGAAACCGTTTGCTGAGCCCAAAGAGCCGTCCCGCCTGCCAAAGAATACCGGCCAGTATCCCTACATGCATTCCCGACAGACTGATAAAATGGGCCAGGCCGGTCTTGCGAAAGGCCGTCTGAATTGTCGTGTTGAGGCCGGAGCGTTTTCCAAGCAGCAAGGCATCGGGCAGGGAGGAAAATTCTTCATATTCCCCTCCCCATGCGCGGAGAGATTGAGCTATCCGGCTGCGGAACTGCTGAATGGCGAAGAGCCGACGTCCTTTTTTGTCCTGCGGCATTTTTTTGAGTGCTTCCGGACCTGGAATTTCTGCGGTCAGAAAAATTCCCTGGGCGGCCAGCGTCTCTCCATAATCAACCATTCCGGGATTGTCAGGCGGAGGCGGTTTTTGAAGCGTACAATGAAATCGAATCCGCACACCTGCCGAGAGCGTACGGATGGGCTGATTGACGGAGACGGCGAGGGTGCCGCACGCCCGCTGCCAGCCGTCCGTAGTGAGGGCTTTTTCGACGGCCAAAAGAAAGGATGTGGATGGCGAGGTCCACTGATATTTGGCGAACACCCATTGCCTGCGGTCTTCGATGTGGGGTTCAGTCAGGATCATTCCTTCCAAAGTCGCCAGGGAGGCAGCGGATGCCATTTTGCGGCGGATGTCCGATGGGTAGGGAGTCTGGAAAAGTTTCAGGCGAATGCCGCCTGTTGTCAGGGCGGTCAAACTGCCTGTCAAAAGTATGACTTGCAAACGGCGGGGCTGCCGGCGGATTTTTCCGGCAAATACAGAAAACACTGCAAGGAGAATCAGAGTGAAAAACCAGCCGAATAAAGGGGGATTTGTATAGTTCTGAAGAATCAGCCCTGCCATAAATCCGGCGGCTGCCGGAAGGAGCGGACAGGATTGAAGGATTTGCTCTGCGAAAGGGCGTTTTTCTTTCAGCTGGTTCTGAAGGGCCTCTATTTCAAGCCGTATCGGGTCGGCCTGAGGCCTTTGGTTCTTCACAGCCCTTTTGTCCTCCTTCGTTTTCTCCTTCTTTTACAGAACAAAGAATTATGATTTCGGTTCGATGCGTTCCCGATTGCCCATATAAGGCCGAAGCACTTCCGGAATGGTAACGCTGCCGTCGGCATTCTGATACAGTTCAAGAATCGGAATCAGCACACGAGGGGAGGCAATAACCGTGTTGTTGAGCGTATGGCAGTACAGATTCTGTTTTTTGGCGGTTCGATAGCGGAGATTCATCCGCCGGGCCTGAAATTCATAAAAGCGGCTGGCGGAGTGGGTCTCGCCGAAACTGTTTCGAGAGGGCATCCACGTTTCGATGTCAAACTTCTGAACCTGTCCCCGTCCGAGGTCGCCGGTGCAGACATTCACGACTCGATAGGGCAGGTTGAGGGCCTGCAGTACCGCCTCGGAATTGGCGAGGATTTCCTGATGATAGGCGATGCTTTTGGCCTCGTCATTTTCACCGATAATGACCTGTTCGACCTTGTCGAACTGGTGGATGCGGTAGAGTCCGTAGGTGTCTTTGCCGGCGGCTCCGGCTTCCCGGCGAAAACAGCTGCTTAAGGCGACAAACTTGACGGGAAGCATTTCTTCCGAAAGCAGCTCGCCCATATAATACGCCGTCAGGGGCACTTCGGCTGTGCCGACCAGATTCAGCTCATCCCGCTCCATTCGATAGGTCTGTTCCTCCGCTCCCGGGTAGTAGCCAGTGCCCCGCATGGCCTCATCCCGCATCAGCAGCGGCACGACCATCGGTTTGTAGCCCCGCTGCACCATAAAATCCATAGCAAAACGGAGAACGGCATAATGCAGAAGAGCTCCGTCTCCTTTGAGGAAATAGTTGCGGGTGCCTGCCAGTTTGACGCCGCGTTCGACATCAATAATATCCAGCATCTGGCCGAGCTGGATGTGGTCTTTGGGTTCAAAGTCAAACGTTCGGATAGTACCCCAGCGGCGAATCTCGACATTCTGGGTATCATCTTCGCCGTAAGGGACTTCCGGAGCGGGGGGCTGCGGCACCTGAAGCATCAAAGCATCAAACTGGGGCTGAAGCTCTTTGACCTTTTGTTCCAGTTCGGCTTCGAGGGTTTTCAGCTCGCTGAGGGTTTTCAGACAGGCCTGTTTTTTTTCGCCGTCCAGCCGTGGGATTTCCTTGCCGATGCGGTTTTTTTCCGTGGCGATTTCCTGCAGTTTCTTTTTGACGTCCAGAAGGGTGGCATCGATGGCCAGCAATTCATCGATATTTACGTCAAACTTTTTGGCTTTGGCGCCGTCCTTAAACAGCTGCGGGTTCTGGCGAATCAGTTTGATATCGATCATTGTTTTTCTCCGGAAACAAGCTTCCGCCAAACCAGTTTACGACCTGTACCGTCGGATGACAAGCACATTATTCTGCCCGCCGAATCCAAAGGATTCTTTCAGAACCGTCTCGACCCTGGCTTTTCGCGGCTGATTGGGCACATAGTCAAGGTCCAGCGTCGGGTCCGGGTCGTGAAGATTCATCGTAGGCGGCAGGGTTTGGGTCTGGATGGCCATCACGCAGGTAATCAGTTCCGCACAGCCGGTGGCGCCGATGAGATGGCCGAACTGGCTTTTGGGGCTGCTGCAGGGGATTTGATAGGCACGGGGCCCGAAGACTTTCTTAATGGCCAGCGTCTCGATGGAGTCGTTTTCGGCGGTGCTGGTGCCGTGTGTGCTGATATAGTCGATGTCCTCGATGCCGATGCCCGCATCCTGCAGGGCGGACCGCATGGCCTGCACAGCCCCGCGTGCCTCTTCATGCATATCCGTAACCCGGAAGGCGTCGCTGCTGCTGCCGAAGCCGATGATTTCCGCCAAGATTTTCGCCCCGCGTTTTTGGGCGGAGGACAGAGATTCGAGAATCACAATCGCTCCGCCTTCACCGAGGACAAAGCCGTCTCGGCTGGCGGTGAAGGGACGAGAGGCAGTCCACGGGCTGTCGTTTCGGGTGGACAGGGCGGTCAGCCGATTAAAGCCCATTACGCCGAGCGGGTGAATCATCGAGTGGGCCCCGCCGGCAATCATAATGTCCGCCTTGCCCTGCCGAATCAGCATAGCGGCCTCGCCCACGGCCTGCGTGCTGGCGGCACAGGCCGTCAGACAGCTGCGGATGATTCCGCGTGCCCCCGTCAGGACGGCCAGGTGAGCGGCGGGCATATTGGTTTCCTGCTCCAGTTCATGTTCAGCCGACATCATTGAAAAGGTGGTATCCGTCCAGACAGCCCAATCCATCTGCTGGGTTTGGCTGTTCCATGCCTTGACAATGGCGGTGAAGAAGGCGTCGCTGTCCATAGCCCCTTCGCCGGCGCCCAGATAGATGCCCATGCGCCGGCGGTCAATCCCGTCAGCAGGGGAGTCTGTTTCGGTCTCAATTCCGGCCTGACGACACGCTTCCTGAGCGGCGCCCAGAGCAAACGAGCTGCCGCGGTTGCAGTGCTGATGGCGCTGCGGATATTTCAAAACCTTATTCAGGTCAAAATTTTTGACTTCTGCATCAAAGGTCGTCGGATACGTGGAGGCATCAAAGAGCGTGGTATAATTCATTCCGTTCCGGCCGGTCATCAGGCCTTCCCACGTGGAGGCGACATCGTTGCCTAACGGACAAACAAGTCCCATTCCTGTAATGACCACCCGTTCCTTCATTCTGATTTCTCCTCGTATCGCTTCAGGACGACGGCGGCGGTCTGGCCTCCAAAGCTGTATCCGCAGCAGAGAACGGTTCGAACAGGATATGCGGCGGACTTTTTCGGGAAAAGAAGCCGGCAGCCGTCCAGCGGAGTTTCCAGATTAAAAGCGGCCCCGATGGTTTGGTTCCGGATGGCCAGTACGGCGGCCGCCAGGTCCAGTGCACCGGCGGCAGAGCCGGCATGGCTCAGCTGGCCTTTCAGGGGCCAGACGGGCACCCTGCTGACGGCGCTGCCGAGTACGTTTTGCAGCACATCCGCTTCAATGCGGTCATCCGAGGGAATGGCCGTTCCGTGCGGGATAATCAAATCCAGCTCTTCCGGTCGGACGCGGGCCTCTTCGAGGGCCTGCCGGACGGCAATCTCAAGCCCCTCCCCGTTTTTCAAGTGGATGTAATCGTCGGTGTCGGCAGCACTGGATGCCCCGCCGGCATATTCAGCCAGGATGGCGGCCCCGCGTTTTCGAGCGCAATCGAGGTCTTCGAGGGTCAGTACACCCGCCCCCTCGCCAAAGACCGAACCGTCGGCTTTGGCGTCGAAAGGCCGGCAGGCCGCCTGCGGGTTGTGATTTCCGGAAAAAGTGGAGCGCTTCAGCAGGCATTGACGCACCATCAGAAGCGGGTTGACCTTGGCTTCCCCGCCGCCGGCCAGAACAATGTCAGCATGTCCGCGCTGAATCATTTCCGCCCCTTCGCTGACGGCAATATGCGAGCTGACCTCGCCGCAGGTGATGGTATTGCTGGGGCCCTGAATATCGTGAATGATTCCGATATGGCAGGCCAGCATATTCGGCAGATATTTGAGCAGCCAGAGGGGGGTGACGGTCGGGATGCCTTCCCGACCCCATTTTTTCATATCAAATCGTCCGTTTTCCGCCGAAACCGCCACAGAAGGAGCGATTTCCGGCAGCTCACAGCTGATGATTCCGGAGGCAAAATCAATGCCGGTTCTTTCCGACGGAAGGGTCGGGTGCTCCGGGTCGATGGCTTTGGTAACCAGACCGGAGGCCCGGACGGCCTCGTCGGCCGCAATCACCGACAGCTCGATGTCGCGGCACATCAGTTTGGCGGCTTTTCGATAGGCTTTGGGGACATAGTCGCGGATGTTATACTCCGGGACTTCGCCGGCAATCTGACAGGGCATTTTCACGGGGTCAAAGGCGCGAATCCGCCCGATTCCGCAGCGGCCCTGCAGAAGGCCTTCCCACATCTGACCGCTGGTTAATCCGAGGGGGCTGGCGGCTCCGACGGCTGTAATGACCACGCGGCGTCCTGACATCAGGAGCGGCCCTCCGATGATTCCTGCTGCACAAATCCGTCGAGCAGGGAACAGAAGGTATCGGTAAACACAAAATTTTCTTCCGGGAACCGCTTGCCGGAGAGGTTTTTGTCGATGTGGCTGAACATTAGACTGATGCGTGCGATCAGGTCATGTCCGCGGCGAATTTCCCCTTCGGTGCTGGCGGCTTCCGGGGAGATGCTTTCAATCTGGGCATGAAGGGTAATCGTATCACCGGGCCGGACATAATGGTAAAAGACCGCCTTTTTGATTTTGGCCAGGATGACTTTTTCCTGAAAATTCCGGGCTTGTCCGACCAGAATGCCGGCTGTCTGGGCCATTGCCTCAATCATCAGGCATTCCGGCATTACCGGAAACCCCGGAAAATGGTCGTGCAGGTGCTCTTCGGCAAGCGTGACGTTTTTGAGTGCCACGGCTCGTTTGCCGCTTTCAAATTCAAGAAACTTGTCAATCCAAATCCAGCGCATTTTTATCGGGAACAAAGCGGGCCGAGCAGAACACGGCCCGCTGTGGATAAGGTTTTTCAAAGCCGTGGAATCAGCCGTTCAGTTTCGCATCCAAAAAGTTAACAATGGCACCGACGGTGAAGAGGTCGGCGATTTTGTTGACGTCGGGGTCTTTGGCAAAATCGGTCAGGTCCGTATGAGGCATCCGGGCCTTCAGTTCCGCCAGTCCCTTGGCCGTCAGTTTTCCGCCGCTGACGAATTCCGGGTTGTTCAGCACACTTTCGGCGGGGAAGAGCTCTTCGCGGGGGACCTTGATGTTGAACGTTTTTTCAAGACGGAACACGATGTCGAGGAAGTCGATGCTTTCCGCCCCTAAATCTCCCATCAGGGTGGCCTCTTCCGTCACATCCTCTTCATCCAAACCGAGTGCATCCACCAAAACATCCTGAACTTTCTTGAAAATTTCCTCTCGGCTGATTGCCATAATTCGATTTCTCCGTAGATTTCAATCCCTGATTTTGCTGCCCGAAGCCGCCGGCCCTGGGCTGACTTTATGCTTCTGAGTATAAAAGTTTCCAGCGCTGTTTCATCTGTTCAATGATTTGTCCATCCAGACGGGCCATTCTGGGGTTTTCATCACTGAGGTTAAAATGCCGCAGTGTAAATTTGGCCTCGACAATGGATTCATTCCCGCAGATTCCCTCGCCGCTGAAGCTGCTGGTGTTCGGCTCAATGGAGTGAGCGTCCACCCGGTACTGAATCTGCATTCCGGGAGCCGCAAAACTCTTATACCGGACATTGCGGGCCGATTCGAGCAGAATCATGCTGTGCGCAAAATCTTCGGCCTGACGAACCAGCCAGGAGGCCGACTCAATCAGACCTTCCAGCAGCAAAACGCCGGGCAGGACCGGGAAAATCGGAAAATGGTCCGCCAGGTACTCCTCGGCCAGCGAAACACTTTTTACAGCCGTAAGAGATTCCCGCGGTTTCAGAGCCGTAATTTTATCAATCAGAACAAATTTCATGCCCAGAAATTGTAGTAAGATTCGAACGGTTTTCCAGCATTTTTTGACGCAAATTCCAAAAAAACAAGACCTTCAGCATCTGCTAAGGCCGGGAAAGTCCTATCTGCAGGCAAGAAAATCTCGAATCGGAGAGATTTTTACAGATAGAGTTCAAAAGGCGGCGGTCGGATTCGAACCGACGAATAACGGTTTTGCAAACCGTCCCCTTGAGCCGCTTGGGTACGCCGCCGGACAACGCAACATCCTATCTTGAGGCGGTTTTTGTTTCAAGCAGAAATTGCTTTTCCCGCTGATTTCTCTCGAAAAATGGGCCCGCAAGGATTCGAACCTTGGACCAAGGGATTATGAGTCCCCTGCTCTGCCGCTGAGCTACGGGCCCCGAAAAAAGAGCGAACTCGACGAAAGCGATATGGTATAGTAAACTGGCCTTGTCGTCAATGAGTGTCGAGAAAATGGGTCCGAAAAAAAACAATCGTTTTTTGCCTGCCTCTCCGCAGGAGATGCGAGCCCTCGGATGGGAACGCCCGGACATCATCCTGGTTACGGGGGATGCTTATGTGGACCATCCGGCTTTCGGGGTCTCTCTGATAGGCCGATGGCTTCAGAGCCACGGGTTTCGGGTCGTGATACTGGACCAGCCGGATTGGCGGCAGGTTGAGCCGTTTCGGCAATTTGGTCCGCCGCGGCTGTTTTGGGGGATTACCTCCGGCTGCATTGATTCCCGCCTGGCTATGTATGCCTCAATGGGGCATCGGCGGAAGAAAGACGACTACAGTCCAGGCGGTCGGATCGATTTGCGTCCGGACAAACCGCTGGCGGCTTATACGGCCCGATGTCGGGAGGCCTTTAAGGGGATTCCGATTGTTTTAGGCGGGCTGGAAGCCAGTTTGAGACGGCTGGTTCATTATGACTATGTGGAAGACCAGCTCAAACGTTCCATTTTGATTGAGGCCAAGGCGGATTTGCTGGTTTTCGGGATGGCGGAACGGCAGATTCTTGAGATTGCCCGCCGACTCGACGCCGGACAATCTTTGGCGGACTTGACAGATATTCCCGGGCTTGCCTATCGGCTGATAGGGGGGCTGCCGCGGCCGGCGGAAGCGGTCGAACTGCCGGGGTGGGAGGACCTGCGGGCGGACAGCGGCCTTTTTATGAAAGCCCATCTGGCCTATCAAAAAGAAGCCCATCCGATGGGGCGGCCTGTGGTTCAAAGTCAGGGGCAGGAGAAGATTGCCGTCAATCCGCCTGCCGAACCGCTCACGGAGGAGGAGATCGATGCCGTTTATGCCCTTCCATTTGCCCGTTGCTGGCATCCGAAGTACGACAAGCAGGGGGGCATTGCGGCCCTCGAGCCGGTTCGATTCAGTATTGCCACGCATCGAGGATGTTTTGGAGGGTGCAGTTTTTGTTCGATTTATTTTCATCAGGGCAAGTTTATTTCCAGCCGTTCGGTGGAGTCGATTCTGCAGGAGGCGGCGGTCATCGCGGCCCATCCGGATTTTAAGGGCACGATCCAGGATATCGGAGGGCCGACCGCGAATATGTACGGGATGCAGTGCGGCAGAAAGGGCAGGGCTTGCGGACGAAGCAGCTGTATTTGTCCGGAGGTATGCCCTCATCTGCAGGCAGACCATAAGCGGCTGATTCGCCTGCTGGAGGCACTGCAGGGCTGGGCCAAAAGCCAAAAAAGACCGATTCGGATGGTTGTGGCCTCCGGCATTCGACACGATTTGGCCTTAAGGGATAGCCGATATCTTGAATTGCTCGTGCGGGAGTTTGTGGGCGGGCATCTGAAAGTGGCTCCGGAGCATTTTTGCCCGGATGTCCTGACTTTGATGAATAAGCCGTCTTTTGAGGTCTTTGAGCAGTTCGAAAAAAAGTTTTCGGAGATATCCAAAAAGGCGGGGAAAAAGCAGTATCTGGTTCCCTATTTTATCAGCGGCCACCCGGGCTGCGGTCCGGAAGAAGCCGTTCGGCTGACGGACTACCTGATTCGACGAAACTGGAAACCCCGGCAAGTACAGGATTTTGTGCCGATTCCGCTGACCCTTTCAACGGCGATGTTTGTAAGCGGCTGTTCCCCGCAGGGCAAGCCGATTCATATCCCAAAAGGGCTTCGGGAAAAAAGACTCCAGTTCGCTTTGCTGCAGTATTATGATAAAGCGAACCGGAAAATCCTCGAGCCGTTTCTCAAAGAAAAAGGGCTCGAACAGCTGCGAAAGCAAATCGGGTACATCCAGGATCGGTTCGGCATTCATTCCAAAGCCGAAAAAGCGGCGCACCCCTTCGAATAAGAAAAGGCCTATAAACGCTATAGACCGACGTCTGTTTGCAAAAAGTTTGTGTTTCCGGGCGTTTTCCCTGCGGATGTCTTGATTCGTCCTGTAAAAAAGGGTATTATAAAGGCCAGCATGTTGTGTTAAGTTAGTGAACATGCTCAATGGCTTCGGAGATGAGGACGTGATGGACCAAGAGTTTTTTGAAGAAAAACTCGAGGAATTGGTTCGTGAGCTGGGTGCTTTGCCGGATTCCACTCACCAGAAGCTCCTCGAAATCGCTAATCAGCATAAGGACAACCAGAAAAAGCTGAAAAACAGTCTTTGTGCCCTCCAGGATTCTCTCGATTACCTCCGCATCAGTGTCAAGTACCTGATTTTTGATCTGGAGGCAACCCGTCGGGAAAATGCCTATCTGAAGAAACTCCTCGAAGAGAAACAAGAATAGTTCTATCGGATACCCGCTTTTTTTCGTCTGTTTTTCCATTTCTTTTGTTTTCCGCCCTTTTTCTGTTTTCACGAAAGTAGGCAAAGTTTTTTGTCGATAGAAAAGGTGTATAATAAGTTTGAAAATGTCTTATTTTGTTAATTGAACAAGCCGCAAAATGGAGATTATATATATTAAGAAAGGGGGTTGCTGCCGAATGGCTCATAAGCCATTTTGACTTTCTTCGAAAAATATGGATAATGGAACTTGTTCAATAACCGGATATACACGATAGACAAGAGGGATAAATATGTTTGAGCGTTTTACGGACAGAGCCAGAAAGGTGATGGCCTTGGCCAACCAGGAAGCTCAGCGTTTTAACCATGAATATATCGGGACGGAACACATTCTGTTAGGGTTGGTTAAGGAAGGCAGCGGGGTTGCCGCGAATGTTTTGAAAAACATGGATGTGGACCTCAAGAAGCTCCGACTGGGGATTGAGAAACTGGTCAAGAGCGGTCCCGATATGGTGACGATGGGCAAGTTGCCGCAGACTCCGAGAGCCAAAAAGGTCATCGAGTATGCGATCGAAGAGGCCCGCGCACTGAATCACAACTATGTGGGAACCGAGCATATCCTCCTGGGGCTTCTTCGCGAGACGGAGGGCATAGCGGCTCAGGTTCTGATGAATCTGGGTTTGAAACTGGAAGATGTTCGACAGGAAGTGCTGAATCTGCTGGGAGCCGGAGTAGAGGATAACAGCAGCTATCCGGCCATGGGGATGAAAATGAATCCATCGATACCGCCTTCGTCCGCTCAGTCGGTCAAGGCCAAAAGCAAAACACCGGCGCTGGACAGCTTCGGTCGTGATTTGACGGAGCTGGCAGCCAAAGATGAGCTGGACCCTGTGATAGGGCGGCAAACGGAAATCGAACGCCTGGTGCAGATTCTCTGCCGGCGTACGAAAAACAATCCGGTCCTGCTGGGTGAAGCCGGCGTCGGAAAGACGGCAATCGTGGAAGGGCTGGCCCAGCGGATTGTTTCGCACGAGGTGCCGGAGATTCTGCGGGATAAGCGTCTGGTTGTTCTGGACCTGGCGATGATGGTGGCGGGTACGAAATACCGCGGCCAGTTTGAGGAACGCATCAAGGCCGTGATTAATGAGGTGCGCCGTGCCGGCAATGTTATTCTGTTCATTGATGAGCTTCATACGCTGGTAGGGGCCGGCGGGGCGGAAGGGGCCATCGATGCCTCCAACGTCCTGAAACCCGCTCTGGCACGCGGCGAGGTGCAGTGCATCGGTGCGACAACGTTTGATGAATACCGCAAATACGTAGAAAAGGATGCGGCGCTGGAGCGTCGTTTCCAGACGATTATTGTGGAACCTCCGAGCAAGGAGGAAACCGTGCAGATTCTCCGCGGACTGCGGGATCGGTACGAACAGCATCACCGCGTCCGGTTTACGGATGAGGCCCTTTATCAGGCGGTTGAGCTGTCCAGCCGGTATATTTCCGGGCGCTGCCTGCCGGATAAGGCCATTGACGTGATTGACGAGGCGGGGGCTCGTGTGCGTCTGAAGAATATGACGCCGCCGCCGGATTTGGCGGAATTTGAGGCCAAGATTGAAAAACTTCAGGCAGAGAAGGATGAAGCCGTTCGAAACGCGGATTACGAACGGGCGGCGGCTTTGCGGGATGATATCCAGCGGATTCTCGACGAGAAGGCCGAAGTGCAGCGGCAGTGGCAGGAACAGAACAACGACAAGGTCGGTGTGGTGGATGTGGATGTCGTTGCCGAAGTGGTCAGCAAGATGACCGGAGTGCCGCTGACGCGTCTGGAAAAGGAAGAAGCCGAAAAGCTGCTCGAACTGGAAGCCGAGCTGCACAAGACGGTTGTGTCTCAGGATGAGGCCATTAGTGCGGTAGCCAAGGCAGTTCGCCGAAGCCGCAGCGGTCTGAAAGACCCGAACCGTCCGATGGGCAGCTTTATCTTCATCGGTCCCAGCGGCGTGGGCAAGACGCTGCTGGCCCGTGCGTTGGCTGAGTTTATGTTCGGCGATGCCGATGCGCTCATTCAGATCGATATGAGCGAGTATATGGAAAAGCACAACGTCAGCCGGCTGGTGGGGGCTCCGCCCGGGTATGTCGGCTATGAAGAAGGCGGTCAGCTGACCGAGCGAATCCGCCGTCGGCCGTATGCCGTGCTGCTGCTGGATGAAATCGAGAAGGCCCACTCCGATGTGTACAATATGCTTCTGCAGATTATGGAGGAAGGCCGTCTGACGGACTCCTTCGGGCGCCATGTCGATTTCAAGAACGTCATCCTGATTATGACCAGCAATATCGGCGCCGAGCTGATTAAGAACCAGTCCGGATTCGGTTTCGGCAAGCGGACGGAGCAGGCCAACTATGAAAAGATGAAAGAGCTGCTGGATAAGGAAATCGAGCGGCACTTCCGTCCGGAATTCCTGAACCGTCTGGATGCGGTGATTGTCTTCAGGCCGCTGACGCGGGAAAATCTGCAGACGATTGTTGATTATGAGCTCCGCAAGGTCTTCAAGCGGCTCATTGAGCACGGCCTGCGTCTGGAGCTGGATGAGGCCGCCAAGGAGTTCCTGATTAACAAGGGGTATAATCCGGAGTTCGGGGCTCGTCCGCTGCGTCGGGCGATCGAACGGTACATTGAAGACCCGATTTCGGAAGACCTGCTGCGCGGGAAATTCAAAGGCAAAAAGGTCATCCGCATCACCGTGCAGGATGAAGAACATCTGCGGTTTGAAGGGATTGACGGGGAGGAGAAAGCCCCCGAGGAAACCGCTGTTGTGCATACAGATACAGCCGGCAATACGCCTGCTCAATAAATAAAAATGTCAGCCAGGGAAAGGCGGATTGTATGGAGAAAGGCAGGGAGGTTTTTCAGAAGGATGCATTTGCCCGCCTGTGCGGGGTTGAGCTGCTGGAGGCCGGGGAAGGGACGGCCCGTGCCCGTCTGGTGATTCGCCCGGAGCATCTGAATGCCGTCGGAATCGTTCACGGTGCGGCGATTTTCACGCTGGCGGATGCAGTTTTTGCCGCCGCCGCCAACTCCTATGACCATGTCGCGGTGGCCATCAATATCAACATTTCCTATCTGAAGGCCGTCAGCGGAGGCGTCCTTTATGCGAAGGCCGAGGAGCGGAATCGGGAAGGCCGAATCGGCAGTTATTTGATTACCGTAACGGATGAGGAAGGCCAAACCGCCGCTGTCTTTGAAGGCCTGGTTTATCGGAAGCTTCGGAATGGTTGACGGCTTCGTTCTGTTTCGGAATGAGATAAGATTGACTGTTTCATTGAGGAGACTGGCGAATGAAAAAAAGATGGTTTTGGGGAATAACGGCGCTGCTTTTGGGATTGGGGATTTGGGTGACGGCAGCTGAGACGGAGACTGCTTCGCCTGAAAACAAACAGGCCGAAACACAGATGCCGGCGCGTCCGATTCGGCTGCGGGAACGGCTTCAGCCGAGAACCCGTGTCAGCAGGAGCGACCCTAATGCTCCGATTCCCCGTCCGTTTGCCCGGGAACAAATGCAGCCGGGCACAACTCCATTGGCGGCCCTCGAGACACGCCATCAGGAATTAATTGCAGAACTGACTTCCATTCTGAAATTGGCACAGGAGGAAAATGCTTCTAAAACAGCAGAGGCCGTCCAGAAACTGATTGATAAACACAATGCCGAGTACAAACAAAACCTTGAACTGCTGCAGCAACGACGAGCGGAAATGCAGAGACGCATTGAACAGCGGCTGCGGGAGCGTCGTCAGCAGACAAATGCGGATTCCTCTACTCAAACCCAGTCAGCAGAACAAAAAGAGGACGGTTCAAAAGAACAGCCGGCTAAGAATTGACAACTATTGAATAAAATGACATCCTAAGAGGGATGTCATTTTTTTGGGCTGATACTGGACAAAAGATTTACGTTTTCTCCTTAATCTGGACGATTTATTAGAAGAAAGGAAAGGACAGATTGAGGAAGAGTTGGTCCAAAACAGAAGTCAGACAGCTGCGAAGCGGGGATGTTCGAATGCTTCGCCGATGGTTTTTTGCGTATGCAGACTGTCTGTACACCTGGATTGTTCGTCATTCCGGTTTGCCGCAAGAGGAGGCGCAGGAAAAAACGGCTCATCTGCTTCAGACGGCTTATTCGAAAATTGAAAAATATGAGCCGTCAGCGGGCTCGATGTATTCCTGGCTTCTTGGGGAGGCGGCCGCGCTGACAGTACCGGCGTTTTCACCGGAAAATCTTCGGAATGGTCCAAAAGCAGCGGAGGTTTTGTATTCACTGGCTCGGATTGGGACAAATGATTTCCCGGAGGAGTATTTGGAAAATCCGCTGACAGTTCATCTGATTCAGGCGGTTCTTGCGGAACTGGATGAGCCGTACCGCCGGCTTTTGCTTTCCCGCTACTACCGGATTGAGACAGAAGAGATGTCTTCTGTTTTCTTTGAATCTTTACCGGAAGGGAATGAGGAGGATTTGGCCCAGGCCCGCTATTATTTTCGACGGTTCTTGTCCGCCTGGCTCAAGAAATTGCAAACGGCTCCTGCAGAAATGCCTGCCGAGTTTCGACTGGACCTTTTTGAGAGGAATCTGGAAAAAATTCTTCGCTCGATTCCGCCGTTTCTCCAGCTGCCTTTGGAGAAACGGCGCACAATGGAAGAAATGCTTTTGCATCAGGCCGAGCTGAGGAGCTCGAGTATTCGAGCCGAGCGGATTCAGCTGCGAAAGCATTTATTGCGGCCGGTCGGAGTGGTTCTTTGTTTGGGAATAGCGGTACTTGTCTATTTTCTTTTAAAGCTCATCCCGTCTGAAGAAAAAACGGCCGTTTCCATTCATCCGGCTCCGGTTTCTTCCCGCCGTTTGGAACCTCAAGAGAAAAAAGAATCTGCTGAAGACCTCAAAGAAACGTTGAATCAGGTTTTTGCAGCAGGTTCTGTAGGAGATGTACCGGAGCTTTTACGGATTCTTCAGTCCGGACCCTATCCGGCCCAGGTGGCGGCAGCGGTTTTTTTAGGGCGTTTTGGAGATGCCTCCGCTATCGGACCGCTGGAAAGGGCCTCCAGAAGATGGTTTCCTTCATCTACGGACGAGGACCCGTTTCTTTTGGCCATCGAGCAAATCGAACAACGCCTGCGGGGGATTGTTCCGGCTCAGGAGATGGAAATAGAGTATGTATCGTTAGAGCCCAATCGAGGACCCGGGGAAACCGAGGCGGCTTCTCAGGAACAGACGAAACCGGAGATGATGCCGGATGCTCAGAAAAAAGAAGAACAGGAGGTATCAATCCCCAAAGAAACTGCTGTCAAGGAACCGGAAACGGCTGAACCAAACGGTCTTTCTGAAGAGCAAAAGGAAGAGATTCCGGCTGAGGGGGAGCAAGACATTTTGAGTCAAGAAAGTCAGACGGAGAATGACGGCCTTGATGAAAATCAGACTGGAGAAATCCAGAATGACTTGTCAGGGGGGCCGACGGGTTTTTGATGTGTCTTTGCAGAAGGCGGGAGTTTTTTGCTTGCCAAATCACTGCAGCGGATTATACTACAGGTCTGTCTGATGGCGGCGTAGCTCAGCTGGCAGAGCAAGGGATTCATAAGCCCTGGGTCAGTGGTTCAAATCCACTCGCCGCCATTTTTTTGCCCCCATCGTCTAGCGGCCTAGGACGCCGGGTTCTCATCCCGGTAACAGGGGTTCGAGTCCCCTTGGGGGTATTGGGAGAAAAAAGGAAGGCAAAGGTCTTTGGCTGAATCATCCTTCGTGTAAAGTAACTTCTCGAAATCAAAGAAGTTGTGTTCATTTCTTCTTTTTGGGTAATTGAATCCTTGCTTTTTGACCGATACTTTGCTATAGTTGAAGGTGCAGGTTGGCCCCTGCGGTGTGCGTGACGGAAACGCTAATTTGAAAGAACCGATGCACCCTATCGGGGAGACCAGGTCGGTGAGGATCGGACATGCCTGCCTGACAGGACGCTCCGGACTCCCGCAACGGTCGCCCACCTAAACATACAGGGTTGCTTTCAATCGATTCCGCACGGCATCTGCGGAGGTACCTACATCAAAAAAGGTCTGTCCCGTACAGGCCTTTTTTCTTTTTCGTCCTTTCGGATTTCATCAGAAGAAAACATCGTAAAGCAGAGCATCATAGTCCTGAACAGTTCCGCCGTCCAGGCAGCATTCAATGATGTCTTTCCCGAGCGGGTCTAAGTCGGGATGACGAAATTTCTGAAGTTCCCGAACGAAAAAGTTCCGCAGAATTTCGGCGCCGCCGTCATATCCTTCCGGTCCGACTTCCGGCTGGGTATGTGTCTGCAGGAAAATCAGAGGAATGGGAGTTCCTTCAACCTGCATTGAGTTGAAGGCATAACCGAGCAGGTGACAGCGCGCCGGGGTAAGCTGATGGGGCTGGAAACGGGCCAGGCCTCTTCGACCGAGGTATTCACGTCCAATCCATTGAGGCATAAAGCTGACTTCCCATGCTCCGACGTGCTGGTTGGGCATTAAGGCATAGCGAACTTTCGGCGTAGCACGAATTTGCCGAAGAAGTAAATTGGCGTGGTCCACCAGCCGTCCCGCGGCAAAAGGCCAATAGGACCCGACACCTTCGCTGGTCATTCCTTCCGTATCGGTGATGCTCGGATTGGAGTATCCGCGAGGGGCGACTAACCGCCACAGCCAGGCCAAAGCCGCCGGAAGAATGTGAAGATAACCGGCAATGCCGTAGGTTGGATGGTCTTTTGTGCAGGGCGGTGTGCGGAGCCCGAAACTGCGAATCATCACTTCAACCGGACCCTCCACGGCACCGGGGACAAGCCGCCGAGGAAGAATAACACGCGGATTCGGACAGGGATGGCCCGGGCTGTCTTCTGTATGCTCCCAAATCAGACACGTCGCATCGGGGATTCCCTGAAGATTCAGGAAAATCAGGGGTTCACCCGGGTGAATCGTAATGCTTTCCAGATGAGGGTCCGTTCCATAACGGCGGATATGATTGAGCCGGACAAACCAGGCCTGTTCCGCATCCTTGGCCAGCAGATAGCCGCCTGCGTTCTGAATATTGGGCAGGCACATCGCCATATCGTCGGTTACGGGGTTGAGACGGCAGGCCTGGTTGAGAGTCAGAAACCGCTGTTCCCCGGTTATGACATTCGTGCCCAGCAGCAAGCGACCGTCTTCCTGACGATGGACATATTCGAGCATTTCGCTTTTCCCGCCTCCGCTGGCTCCTTCATGCATAATTGTGGTTATATTGTCATACGGTGTAACCACCTGAACCGTAGAGCCGTGAAGCGTGGGCCAGTCTTCTTCTTCCCCAATGGAAAGAAGCACACCATAAATGCCTTTTTTGGCACTTGGTCCGGGATAAAGATTGTAAGAGAAGATTTCATGAAGCCCGGCAAGCCGGTTATGCACAACAACCTGTTTGCCGTTGAAATAAGTATGTCGAAACGGCGGGGCCAGGTAGATAACACTGCGGATGCGGAAGTTGTCCGGAATCCGGTCCGGCGGAATCATCCCCTGCAAATCGGCGAGTCCGCCGATAAAAAAACCTGCATTTTTTGGTGCAAGCAGCATAGCCCCTTGTCCGCTTTGAACGTCGAACGAACCGATGGTAAAAAAGATGATTGCCAAGTCCTGCTTTTGCAGCCATTGAAATGTTTCCTGGCGGAGAGGTTCAAAGGGCTGCTTGAAGTGCTCCTGAAACCGGGCCTTGTCTGTTTCCCGCTCGTCGGCAACAAACATACAATCCGGGTCGCGACGCCGCATGTACGGTTCCGGA
This sequence comes from Planctomycetota bacterium, assembly GCA_029552545.1. Classification (GTDB taxonomy): domain Bacteria; phylum Planctomycetota; class Phycisphaerae; order Sedimentisphaerales; family Anaerohalosphaeraceae; genus JAHDQI01. Next base: position 201,666 of record JAKPDO010000028.1, on the reverse strand, counting down.
TAGTTTACAGCCAAACCATTCTTGCAGCGGGTAACGGTTGCTTCTAAAACCATCCCTTTTCCCGGGACTTCATAGGAGACCTCAAAGGTGCCTTTTTTCCGCCCGCCCATAGCCAAATCGATGATATCATCTCGGTTAAGGGGAAAAGTAAGGGAACGGCAGCTGCCGAGAATCTGCTTAATGTGTTCGGGCAGATTGGTTCTGGACCAGTGTTTTCTATAGTCTATGGTATTCATTTTTCCCTTTCTGAAGAAAGATTTTGCCGGGCGAAAGATTATACGGATTTGTCGGTAAAGGTCAATGAAATACCGAAACGGATTTAGGGAAGAACGTTCATCCGTGCACCGAGGGATTGCATAAGAGAAACATAGGTCGGGAAGGTGACATTCATTGCTTCAGCCGTATCGATAACTGTACAGCCGTCCAGTACCATTCCCGCTAAGCTGAGAGCCATTACAATGCGGTGGTCCCCGCGTCCGTCCAGATGAGCGGAATGGAGAGATTTGCCCCCATGGACGATAAGACCATCCGGCAGCTCTTCGACATCGGCACCAAGTTTTTTCAGTTCGGCGGCCATGCAGGCGATTCGGTCTGTTTCCTTCTTGCGGGCCTGAGGGACATTCAGAAAACGAGTTGTTCCTTCAGCAAATGCAGCGGTGACAGCCATTGCCGGCAGGGCATCCGGTGTGCGGTTCATATCAATATCAATCCCTTTCAGGGGAGATTTTGAAATCGTTACGCCTTCGGAAGAATATTCAATGTGAGCCCCCATTTGTTTGAGGTAATCCACGACGGCCTTATCGGGCTGACTGTCTGTAAAATCCAGACCGGTCAGGGTAATGTCTCGGCCGACGAGAGCACCGGCACACAGAAAAAAGGTTGCACTGGAAAAATCTGCAGGAATCGGAGCATCAAAGGATGTGTATTTTTGCCTGCCGGGAATAAAAAACTGTTTCATCCCGTTGTTTTCATAGCGGATGCCCTGGCGGTCCAGCCAATCGAGGGTCATCCTGGCATAATCCGGTTCATTCAGCAGTAGGACGTTGATTTGGGAGTCTTTTTCGGCTAAGGGACAGGCCAAAAGCAGCGAAGACAAAAACTGACTGGTAAAGCATTCAATCGAAGTCTGCCCGCCTTTGAGCGTACCCCGGATTTCGACGGGGGCACATCCGTTATTTTTGATACATTTTCCGTCGGCACCGAGGTCTTTCAGAGATTGGAGCAGGCCGCCAATTGGTCGGGCTTGGATTTGTTCGTCCCCGGTCATTGCAATAGCAGCTTTGGGGGAAGCCAGCGAGGCAGACCCCATAGCCAGGCGAAGGGTAGTCCCCGAATTTCCGACATCGATGCTGCAATGCTCGTTAAGGATTTTTCCGGCAGTCCCTTTGATTATCCATTCCTTTTCATTGGAAGCGTCGATTTGGGCCCCGAGAGTTTGATAACAAGACACTGCACTTAAGGTGTCCCCCGACACAAGAGGAGAACGAATCCGGCTTTTGCCGGAAGCCAAAGAAGCAATGGCGACTGCACGAATGGTATGAGATTTGGAACCGGGGATCGAAACAATTCCTGACAGCCCGGATGGATGGACCTGTAGTTTCATATATATCAAGACATAATAACTCTATTATTTATTGAAGGATTTACGCTGATGGAAATTTATCAAAAAAAACTGGAAAAAGGAAAGGAAAATTGTTATAGTGAAGAATCATTTTTTTAGAAATTAATAAATGAGTTTTTATAGGATATTTTTGCTATTATAAGAGTTTTTAGGTCTTATTTCTACTGGGGGTTTTTGGCGTCCTATAATACCATTCTTTTCCAGATTGTTCAGCTTGTGTATTTTCAAAGTTCCTTGACTAAAAATAGGCATTTTGGTAAGGTGAGATAAACTCGCCTTTTACGTTTTCCGATACGGTAGGTAAAGGTGTCGTCTGAACTCAGGATACATGAGGTTCCCTAAGGTGAGTAACAAAGATACGCAAACAATAAAAAAAGGAAGCCGTCAAAATGGGAAATAAAGGGTCCTTTACGGAGGGTGCCATGGCACGTAAACTTTCTCTGGCAATTCTTGTTTTTCTTTTTCTTTTCTCCTCTTTTGGCACAGCAGGGTTCTTCCAAAATCCTTCGAGCACGTCCACTCTTCCCCTCTATCGGGATGGATATCTTTTAGTTCGCTTTTATGAAACAGGCACCACGTCCTCTGCAGCAGCGATCCGTTCAGCCGTTGTGCAGAAAGCCGGGGGCGGAACGATTGTTCGGATGTACAGCGAGCTTGTCCCGGGGTTGGCTTTGGTCAAGCTGCCGGCGGGTACCGATGTGCAAGCGGCGCGCGTGGCGTTTCAGGCGACACCAGGAGTCCAGTATGCCTGTCCGGACTTTATTCGAACTCCATTACTAACGCCGAATGATTCACGATTCGCTCAGCTGTGGGGGTTGAATAATACAGGGCAAACAGGCGGCACGGTTGATGCAGATATTGATGCACCGGAAGCGTGGAATCTGACAACCGGCAGTAAGCAAATGATTGTAGCGGTAATTGATACCGGTGTGGATTACACCCATGAAGACCTTGCCGCAAATATGTGGGTCAATACGGCCGAGCGGAACGGGGCGCAGGGTGTGGATGATGACGGCAACGGGTATGTTGACGATATTTACGGTTATGATTTCGGCGAAGGGGACTCTGACCCGATGGACGAATACGGACACGGGACCCATGTGGCCGGAACAATCGGCGCTGTCGGCAACAACAACCTCGGCGTTGCCGGGGTGAACTGGAATGTCCGGATTATGGCCTTGAAAGTGGCCTATGCCGTAGAGGGCAGCGATGAACCGGGGCTTTTGGATTCCGCGATTATTGAGGCACTGCGTTATTCCGTTCGGATGGGGGCTAAAGTTACCAACAATTCTTATGGAGGATATGGGTACGATCCGGCGCTGTATGATGCGATTTTGGCCAGCCAGCAGGCCGGACAGCTCTTTGTAGCGGCGGCCGGAAATGAACAAAACAATAATGACAATTTCCCGGCCTATCCCGCCAGTTTTGATTTGGCTTCGATTATTTCCGTTTTAGCCACGAATCCTTTCGATCAAATCACCTATTATTCGAATTACGGCAAAACGAGCGTCGATTTAGCGGCTCCGGGCGGTGAAATGTACTCGGAGGGCGATGCGAGAGGGATTTTGAGCACGGTACCGGGCAACGGGTATGAATTTTACCAGGGCACTTCGATGGCCAGCCCGCATGTGGCCGGAGCGTGCGCTTTGGTGTGGTCTTTGTCCCCTACAATGACAGCCGCGGAAGTCAAGCAAATCATTTTGGGCTCCGTGGATCCGTTGGATAATTTGAAAGACCTTTGTGTTACCGGGGGGCGTTTGAATCTGTATAAAGCCGCCCTGTCCGTTGAGATTGAAGACGTGATTGCACCGACACCGAATCCGGCTCAGTGGGATATTGAGCCGGCAGCAACGGGACTCAAACATATTGTAATGAAAGCGACTGCGGCCACGGATGCCGCCGGTGTTCAATATTATTTTGAGTGCATAGAGAATTCGGCCTTAAACAGCGGCTGGCAGGATGAACCGCTGTATATTCTCGGCGATACTGCACAGGAGCGGGCTTTACTGGCGGAAGGAACAACATATACATTCCGTTTCAAAGCGAGAGATAAATCTGACAATCAAAACGAAACAGGATGGTCTGAGTCAAAACAGACCACGACCGCTTCGGGAGTTGATACACTGCCGCCGGCTCCGAATCCGCCGCGGTGGAAAGCCGCTCCGCGTGCTTTGGGCAATCTGCGGCTCGGTATGGAGGCCGTAACGGCGTACGATGAAAACGGAGTGGAATACTTCTTCGATTGTGTTGAGGCATCCGAAGGCAATCCGGATGATTACGACAGCGGCTGGCTGACTGTGCCGTATTACTTCACGCCTTTGGTTCCGGGCGGTGTGGCCGGCAAGGAATTCCGCTTTGTGATTTACGTTCGTCAGGCGGTCGGCGAAGGCGGCGAACTTCCCAAAACGGATCCGTCTGAACCGATTTCAGGCGGTTATACGACAAAGCCGGTTACGCGTCATGTGCCGTCTGCAGCCTATCCGACGATTCAGAGCGCCGTCGATGCATCCCGTTCCGGCGATACGGTGTTGGTCCATCCGGGCCTGTACCGGGAAACCAATATTGTGGTGGACGGCAAGGCGATTACAATTCGCAGTCTGAATCCGGATAACCCGGATGTTGTCAGTCAAACAGTAATTGACTGTGAGGATATTTGGGATTTTTGGTTTAATGAACCGCGGCGTGCCTTTGTCTTCCGGAATGTCGGCCGCAATACCATTCTGGCAGGACTTACGATTCGTAATGGCGTTGCCGTGGATGACCCCGAATATTATGGTTCATCCCTGGCGTTGAATACTTCCGTTTATCCTGTGGGAATCCCGGGACGAGATGCGAAAGGCGGCGCGATTTACCTGGGAGATTATGCAGGAGCCAGCCCCATTCTGAGAAATTGTGTGTTCCAAAATTGCCGAGCTCATGGACAGTTCGGTACACACGGTATGAACGCCCCGAATGTTAATACAGGTCCCGGCCGTCCGGGGGCTCCGGGCGGAGACGGCGGCAATGCCTATGGCGGTGCGATTTACGCCGTCAGCGGCTCTGCTCCTCTGATTCAGGGATGTACGTTTTTGGGATGCTCCGCTGTCGGCGGAAATGCCGGTAACGGCGGCAACGGCAGTGATGGAGGAGGTGTGCCGGACAGTGTGGACCAGTCCGATGGATTTGACGGCGGAGACGGCGGAGATGCCGGTAAGGGCGGCTGTGCCTGGGGCGGAGCGATTTATTTTGAGAATGGATGTGCCCCTGAATTAATTGATGTCGTGGTTTCCAATTGCTATATCCAAGTTGGAGAAGCCGGACGCGGCGGCAACGGCGGAAACGGCGGTGACGCGAAGACTGAAGGCCGCGGAGGGCACGGCGGCAATGGCGGAATGGGCGGAGATTTGCGTGCACCGAATTCCGCCGGCGGCGCCGTTTATTTTGGAGAGAATACACAGGCCGTGATTGACGGCTGCACGTTCACAGGCTGCCGAGTTGTTGTCGAACTTCACGGGGATTATTCCGGCGGAGACGGCGGCAACGGCGGCAACGGTCAAGGAAACGGCAACGGCGGAAACGGCGGTCACGGCGGACCTGCTTTCTATATCCCCGATAAGCTCTATCAGCTCGGAGTAGTCCGGGACCAGACGGGTGCTGTTATAACCGATGGTGTCCGGGCCAACGGCGGAACCGGCGGTGACGGCGGAAATGGTGCCGGAACCGGCGGCAGAGGAACCGGCGGATACGGCGGATTCCGTTTTGGAATGGGCGGGGCACCTCAGAACTGGGGCGATCTGCTGGATCATACCGGAATCTGGCCGTCTAATCTTTACTATATGGCCTATTACTGGGAAGATATTGCTAACATCGATAATCCCTATACCCATACCGACGATGCGAGCGATTATTTAACCGGTTTTGTGATTCCCTGGGAATGGCAAAGCGAAATTGAGCTGCCGGAACTGCCGACACCTCCGGCGGAGCCGGGTGTAACCACCGGCGAAGGACAGGAAACCACCATATCGGCTTTTTACTGTGCCTTTTATCCCTTCTATGGTCTGGTAGAGGAAACCGAGACCTTTACGGTCACTTTGGCGACCATGGACCCAAACCATCCGGAAGATTCTGCGTCGTGGTACTGGGACCTGACTACCCGTGTTTCGGGTACCTCGGAGACAACGTTTGGGGAGCAGTGGTCCTCGACGGATTTGACTCAGCCCAATGCAGGGGCCTGCGCGGGTGCCAATTTCTATGGAGCCGGCAGTGTCATTACGATGCGGAATACGACAGTTTCCAACAACCGCGGTTTTGCCAATCACGGCGGCGGTGAAGTGTATGACAAAGGATGCCGGGCAACCTTTGAAAACTGCCTCTTTGAAGGCAACAGCGCTTATGCTGATGTCACCAATCCGACGGATTACCGCTATGAAGGTGTCGGCGGGGCGGTATTTGCTGACCAGCCCGAAAGCATGGTCTTTACCAATTGTGTTTTCCGAAACAACGATGCCTTCAGCGGCGGCGGCCTTTACTGCAATTTGGGGCCCTCGTCTGAAGAGTATGTGCCCGATGTGAACTTTATTGACTGTACTTTCTCCGGCAACGCCGCTGATTATGATTTGGTCAAATCGTATGCAGGAGGTGCTTATGTCGGCAACTCCCTTGATGCGTATGAAGAATCATACTTCAACAACTTTTTTGCGCGAAGCGACAACCCGGAGGACGCTGCCCAGGAAATAGCGAACTTTATTACTTCCGAATATATTAATCATGGCCGGATTAACTTCTGGTATATCGTCCGGACGGGATTGTGGGACAATCTGAAGGAAGTGGACCATATTCTGGCCGGTGAAAAAGAGCCCGCTTATAAGGTTTCTTTTGACGGCGGTTTGTTTGAGTATAACCGTTCGCCCAACGGCGGCGGTCTGAATACCGACGCATCCCTCTTGACCGTCACAGATGCGGAATTTATCGGAAACAGCGGGCATGTCGGCGCGGGCGGCTTTGTTTACGGCTGCGACCTGACCGCCAGGAACAACTATTTTTACACCAACGCCGGCAGACTCCTCAGTGCACGACGAAGTCAGGACAGCGGGACTTTTAATGCTTTAATTTGTGCGTCCGGCTTCTATGTTTCCGATTCGGATGTTTTGCTGGCTGCAAACCGCTTTGTTGCCAATGAGTCGGAGGGCTATGCCGGAGCCCTGGCGATGATTGGACCTCCGCTCGGCTGGGACCGGCCGCAGGAGGTCATTAACAACCTCTTCATTCAGAATACAGCGCTCAGCGGCGGCGGGGCTTTCCTGGCCGACTGGTCCAGCGATGTGAGTGTTGTGAACTGCACCTTTGTGGATAACACCGTAACAGACTCGATGTACGGCGTCGGCGGTGCACTGATGACCCATGACACCTTTGTAGACATCACCAATTCGATTTTCTGGGGCAACCTGGCTGTACTGGGACCGCAAATTTCAGTAGGCGACCCGTATGAAACTTATTCTGTGCCTTTTACAACCGTTTTTGTGGATTACAGCACGGTTCAGGGAGGACAAGGCCAGGTGTACGTGGCTCCGGGGATTGAGCCGTGGCTTTGGTATGGACCGAAGAATATCCAGAGCGATCCGCTCCTGGTAGATTTTGGTTCAGCGGCCTCTCCGCAGAATCGAACGGTCTTCTTGAGCCACCTGTCCGCAGGCCAGGCTCAGAACAGCCCCTGCATTGATATAGGAACAGGAACGGCAGCCGCTCTGTCGGCTTTGCTCGAATTTCCGGCAACGACCCGCACGGATTTCATTCCGGATGTCGGTACTGTGGACATGGGGTATCACTACAATGCTGATCTGTCTTCGGTGCAGACCTATACATTGAATGCACGGGTTTATGTTGCAGACGTTAAGGCGATGGGAAAACTGAAGGCATCCTGGACTGTGGATGGTACCGTTCAGGAGGTCGGACCGGCGGTGGTTCTGCCGCCTATTACCGTTGCGCAAGGGACGATTATCTATCTGGAAGCGATTCCGGATGATCCGGCCCTTTATCGTGTGAAGAAGTGGTCGGGAACGAATAATGACAATTCGACAGCCCTGACGAATACGGTTACGATGGGGATGAATCGAACGGTAACGGTGGAATTCGAGGAGGCAATTCCGAAGTTTATCACCGTTCCGTCTCAGGTTGCCACCTTATCGGGAGCGATTGCAATCGCCCGCAGCGGCGATACGATTGTTCTGGCTCCTCGTCCGGGAACACCCTATACGATTGAGTTTGTGGACACGAACTTTGACGGCATCGGCGAAGGGCTTGACCTGCAGGGCAAGAGCATCGTGATTACGTCCGAAAATCCGGATGACCCGCTGATTGTGGCCTCCACGGTTATTGACTGCGGCGGAACGCGGTATCAGCCCAGCCGTGGGTTTGTCTTCCGCAGCGGGGAAGGACCTTCGACGGTTATTCAGGGACTTACGATACGCAACGGCTTTATGGTCGGTGCTTTGGGAGCAAGCGGGGCAATTCCCGGTGCTCCGACACCGCCCGGTCAGAACCCGGAAGCTCCGCCCCGTGCCAACAGCGGAATGGACGCATTCGGCAACGGCTACGGCGGTGCAATTTTGTGTGAAAACGGCAGTTCGCCGACAATTCGCAAGTGCATATTTGAAAACTGCACAGTAACCGGCGGCTACGGCGGAGACGGCAATAATGGGCGGCTTGCGATTGAAAACGCACAAGCCCCGAACAATGACGGCCAGTCCGGCGGGCACGGCGGCGACGGATATGGAATGGGCTACGGCGGAGCTATTGCCTGTGTAGGAGGCAGTTCCCCGACAATCGAGGGATGCATTTTCCGCAACAATAAGGCCCTGGGCGGCTGCGGCGGTAACGGCGGCAACGGCAGCAATGGTGTAACCAACGGGAAAGGCAGCTGGGGCGGCGACGGCGGAGATGCTAACGGCAACGGTGTCGGCGGAGCCATTTTTGCCGATACCGGCTGTCAGCCGATGATTCAGAACTGCACCTTCGAAAGCAATATTGCTCAGCATGGAATTGCCGGCATCGGCGGTTCAGCCGGTACCGGTCAAACGTATTCTGATCCGTATGATGAATTCTATCCGGGTACGGACGGCGTGGTAAACGTCTATCCGAGCCAGCCGCTGGACGGAGGGGCAATCCGTTTGGGCGACAATGCTCAAGCCACGATTGTTGGATGTACGTTCATTGGAAACTATGCCTTTGAATATACCTCCCAGACGTGGATGGATAATTTGGTGCCGATCGATCAGCATCTCTACACAGACGGCGGTGCGGTGGCTGTCGGAAAAAGCAGCACGCTGCGGCTGCGGGACTGCCTCTTTAAAGAAAATATGGGCGGTGCCGTCTGGTGTGATGAGTTGACGGCCATTGAGGTTGACAACTGCGAGTTTTCCGGCAACGGCACCTATGACAAAGTGCCTGGAATTGATTTCTACACGGAATATGAACTGACATTCCTGTATTCCGTGGATGAATCGCTGCTGTCCGATTTGATGGAATCACTGGGAGAGGCCGGGGCTTTGTCAATCGGCAAAAAATCACCCAGCGCCGTAGTAACCAACAGCCGCTTCTTCGGCAACTACACGCTCGGCAGCGGTGGTGCTATTCGTACAGACAGCAATTTGACGCTGACCGACTGCACGTTCGGCGGCAATGCAGCCAGTCGCGGCGGCGCTGTGGATGTATATTACAATCTGAGTGCCGACGAAACGGCCAAGACGCTGACGCTGCAGATGACGGGCTGTTCATTTGCCGACAATGACGCATTCCTGCTGGGCGGAGCCGTTTTCGGCCGCAAGGTCAATCTGACTGCGGAGGACGGCACATGGGTTCGCAATGAAGCCCGCAGCGGTGCCGGCGTTTACCTGACGGAAGGTGAGATAAACATCGGCAACAGCACCTTTACGCTGAACACGGCGACCGGCATTAAACGCTATCACCAGACCGTCAGCGGCGAAGGTCAGGGCGGTGCGATTGCCTGTATGAACACCAAGGCCGACATCTGGAACAGCCGGTTTGTGGAGAACCGCGCGGAAGGTCAGACCGGCCAGGGCGGTGCAATCAACTTTACCAACGGCGATGTGATTCTCACGCACCGTCTGAGCAATTGCCTGTTTGCAGACAACTGGGCACAGCAGGCCGGCGGCGCTGTTGCCGCCAAGGTCGGCTCCAGCCCGACGATTGAGTTCTGCACATTCTCCGGCAACCTCATCAGCGCCTCCGGAACCGGCGGAGGGGCTGTTTATATCGGGCCGAACGGCGCAGCGGTGTTGAGCCACTCTATCTTTGTCGGCAGCAATGGCATCGCAGTTGCCGAAGATGCTCCCATAGATTCTCAGATTCAGCGGTGTCTGTTCTACGGGAATCTCGGTTCGGATTATTCCGGCTCTTTGCCGGCGGATACATTGACGGCTGAGCCGCGGTTTGAGACCGGGCCGCTCGGCGGCTGTTATCTGAATCAGGCGGCCAGTCCTGCGGTCAACGCCGGCCTGATGACCGCTTCTTCGATCGGTCTGGACCAGTTCACAACAGACCCGTCGGGGACAGCAGCAGATACGGGAATGGCGGACTTGGGTTATCACTACCCGTTTGCTTCCAGTCTGCCGACTTATACACTGACGGTTTCCGTACAGGACGGTCGAGGGACTGTTTCGGTTGAACCTGCATGGAGTGCCTATTATAAGGGTCAGATTGTCAATTTGACGGCCCAGATCCAGAATGGTTACGTCATTACCGGCTGGTCGGGTACAATCAACGATGGAAGCACCGAAGCAGTCAATCGGGCGGTCATTGACGGCAATAAGGTGGTACAGGTGAAGGTCCGTGCACAGCAGACGCTGTATGTGGGCGGTTCTGCGGCCTACAATTCGCTGGCACAGGCCATGAATGACGCCAAGGACGGAGACATTATCGTTGTCAATCCGGGTATCTACCAGACGACGAGTACAATCGACCTGAACCTCGAAACGATTGCAAGTTTTGCCGGAAAGAGATTAACAATTCGCGGTTCCAATCCGGATGACCCCGAGACGGTGGAAAATACCATTTTCGATCATCATGGGCTCTTCATTGTCGGGTTAAAAGAAGGGTCGCTGATTGAAGGGGTTACTTTCCGTCAAAGCCTCGTAATGTTTGAGCGTTCCGCTGCAACCGTCCGCAATTGCCGCTTTGTCAGCTGCAATTGGTATGGTGGAATTGGGCAAACGCCGGATGGATGCGCCCAGGATGGTGTGAACGGCGGAATGGCGGAAAGCGGTGCAGTGGATCTGATGGAAAGTTCCGTTCGGTTTATCGGCTGCTTGTTTGAAGGCAATTCCGTAACAGGCGGTGATGGAACCAACGGGAATGCCGGCTGTGATGCGCATCCGGACGGCGGTGACGGCGGCTGGCCGGGCTGGGCCTATGGCGGTGCTGTGGCCTGTCAATTCAGCAGTCAGGCAACCTTTGAGAACTGTACGTTCCGCAACAATTTCGTTCTGGGCGGCAACGGCGGCAACGGCGGCGCCGGAAAAACGCCTCCGGGGCCGGGCTACGGCGGTCTGGGCGGCGGGTGGAATTATTCCGACCAGGTCGAAATCGGCTGGCTGATTTACCGCGGCTGGGACGGCTGGACGAACGGCCATAAGTATGACTTCCCAAGTCTCTATTTTGAAATGTATGATTGGGAAACGTTCGCCAAGTGGTTTGAACTCGATACAAACAAGTACAAGAGCTGGAAGGACTTCTATGTCTATTACCAGTATGATCCGTATGATGCCTACTTCTCCTACTGGCGCTACGGCGGATACGGCGGCGCGGTGTTCTGTGCCTACGGCAGCAGCGCCAAGTTTGTCGGCTGTGTCTTTGAAGGCAACAGCAGCAACGGCGGGGTAAGCGGCGTCGGCGGTCCTAACTCATTCGGCGATATGCCGGAACCCGACCGGGCTCTGGATATCCCCAACGCCGGCGGTGCGGTGTATGCGATGTACGACTGCACGCTCGAGTTTGAAAACTGCGTCCTGGCCAACAACAGGGCGGACACGAACGTCCAGCAGTACCCGCATACCATCCACGTGGCCTTCGGCGGTGCCGTGGCTTATCAGTACGACTGCGTTGCTAAGTTCGTCAACTGCACGCTGGTTGGAAATGAGGCCAGTGACGGCGGTGCAATTTATGCCAACGCGTCTGATACGCTGATTCAGGACTGCAACGTGGCTGACAACACGGCGTATCTGGGCGGCGGTTTCTTCCAGATTTATAATGAAGCGGCTTTGAAGAACAGCCAGTTCCGCCGCAATCTGGCAAGAAGCACGTCGTTTGAGGCCCCTGTGGAAAACGCCTTCTTGGGTCAGGGCGGCGGCGTGTATGTCGGAAGCACCGCTTTGAATGTACGCGACACGATCTTTGTCCAGAATGCGGCTGATTTCTCCGGCGGCGGTCTGTTCATGACCGGACTTTCCGCGAAGGGTTCCTTGATTAAGAATGCCCTGTTCGCTCAGAACACGTCCGGCCGCGACGGCGGCGGTGCATCCGTTTACTGGGCGGCCAATCCGGTTATCCGGAACTGCACCTTTGCGGATAACAATGTAACCGGACGGCTGAATTATCCGACCGGCACCGGCGGCGGTTTGTATGTCGGCTATGGCAGCACCGTGGATGTGATCGACAGCATTTTCTGGCTGAACTATGCTCTGCAGGGAGCTCAGGCCACGGTGGGCTCCGGTTTTGATGCAGAGCCGTATCCGTCGGTAATGAATCTGTCGTTCTCAGACGTGCTGAATATCAACACGTCGGGGAATGCAGTTTATGTCCGGCCCGGGAGCACGCTCAACAAGGTCGCCGGCGTCTTCAGCAGCAATCCGATGTTTGAAGGACCGGAAGACCCGACCCGCGAAGTGCTGCCGGAAGAATATTACTACCTGAATCCGTCCAGTCCGTGTATTGATGCGGGCAGCGATTTGGCCCGCAATCTGGATTTGGACGGCTACACAACACAGCTGAGCGGTGTGCTGGACCGCGGTGAGGTTGATTTGGGCTATCATTACTTTGTCATCCGTCGGGCTGAGTGCGCCAAAGTTGATAACGCACTGGCCCTGAGCGGTGAGATTGACCTGAGTGATTTGGCGGTCCTCGGCTCCAAATGGCTCAATCAGCCGTGCGGTTCACCCGGCTGGTGCGGTGGGGCGGACCTGAACTTTGACCGCCTTGTCGATATGTCCGATGTAGCTTCTCTGGCGGTGTGCTGGCTGGCGGAGGATACTCAGTCGCCTACGCCCAGTCCGATGCAGTGGGCGGAACTGCCTGCACCGCTGCCGCTGACAATCGACGGTGTTACGATGAATCCAGACTACCGGATTGACAAAGTGGCGATGAAGGCGATTCAGGCCCACGATGCCTGGTGGCCGGATTCCTATCTCGAATATGCGGTCGAATGTGTGTCGCATCCTGCTGTGACAACCCCGTTGGTCTGGACAACAGACCCGTCGAAGGTCCTTTCCGGACTGTATCCGGGCGAACCCTACGAGTTTGTAGTTTACGCTCGCGACCCGAGCGGGAATGTGACACTGCCTTCAGCAGCGGCTTCCGTCACACCGGGCAGCAATTACAACCTGCTTGCCCCCAATCCGGCGGACTTTGAGATACCGCCGGCCGGAACCGGTCTGACTACGATTACGATGACGGCTGTGCAGGCGACGGGTGTGCCGGCGGTTCCGGCCCCCCTGGTCGGCAAGGGAACGTTCCATGTCGAGTATTGCTTCCTCAAGACGGATGCGGCAGGCAACCCGCTGAATCTGCCGGCTGGGACAAACCCGATTATTCAGCAGGATTATGACCCGTCTCAGCTGTCCGGCAAAGTTTACACGACGACCCCGTGGCGGTTCACGGATACCGGCCTGACACTGGGACAGACGTATTACTACCGCGTCTTTACACGGCTGATATTCCGTGAAACGGCAACCGGCACGGTGCGGGTTGTGGCTTACACAGAGCCGTCCCCTGTCTATGCGGCCGGTCCGATTGTAGTAGATTTGACACCGCCGACGCCGAATCCGGCTCAGTGGGCAGTCTGGCCCAGCCACCTGCAGTATGATACGTGGTATCACTATATGCGGGCGGCAGAGGCTCAAGACCCCAGCGGAGTGGAATACAGATTTGTCTGTGTGTCATTCCCGAGCTTGAGCAGCGGCTGGCAGAATGTGGACAATGTGGCCGGCATCGTGGATCCGGACTTCACGCCGCGGCTGCCGAATGAGTACTGGGTGCCTGTGTATGTCTCGACGGCGTACTATGAGTACTACATCCTCGTGCGTGACCGCTCGCCGAATCAAAATCAGACGCAGCCGAGTGCAACCTGCAGCGCCGGTACAAATACGGTAACTTGTCCCAACAGACCTATCCAGTAAGGCATAGCCGATTATAAACCCAGAAGGGCTGTCCGGACTATCGGACGGCCCTTTTTCTTTTAAAAAACTTGATGGGCCTAAATAAGACTGGCAATATCCGCAATTTGTGCCTAAAAAAACTTCTTCGGGGTTGACATTTTTTCTCAAAATTGTAAAAAAGAAAAACTCATGTGAACAGGGCCCGATTCCTGGAGGGCTTGACTGCGGCGGGCTCCATTCTGATTGATCAACTGAAAAACGGGAGTATAAGGGATGATTGAAGTACAAAAATTGACCCGCAGGTTCGGACCGATTGTGGCAGTCGATGGGATTTCATTTCAGGTTCAGAAGGGGGATATTCTCGGCTTTTTGGGACCGAATGGCGCGGGCAAAAGCACGGCAATGAAAATGCTGGCTTGTTTTCTGCCTCCTGACAGCGGTACGGCAAAGGTCTGCGGGTATGATATTGTCCAGCAGCCCTTACAGGTGCGGCGCTCCATAGGATACCTGGCGGAAAATGCACCGGCCTATCCGGAAATGACGGTAGCGGGCTTTCTGAATTTTGTCTGTGACGCACGAGGGCTCAAGGGAGCGGCCCGTCGGGAGGCCCTTGACCGTATTATCCCGCTCTGTTCCATCGGTACAGTGTATCATCAGACCATTGACACACTCTCCAAAGGATATAAGCGAAGGGTAGGACTGGCTCAGGCCCTGATTCACAATCCGCCTGTCTTAATTCTGGATGAGCCGACGGACGGGCTGGACCCCAACCAGAAGCATGAAGTGCGTGAACTGATTTTGAAGATGGCGAAAGAAAAAGCCATTATCATTTCAACCCATATTTTGGAGGAAGTCGAGCAAATCTGTACCCGGGCGATTATCATTGCCCGCGGGCGGATTCTGGCCGACTCTACGCCTCAGAAGCTGCAGACGGATTATCAGGGGACTCTCGAAGAGGTCTTCCGGAAGATTACGTTAGGGAAAAAGACGGCTTAACGGCCGCAGGGTTTGAACGAAGAAGCTAAGGAGTCAGGCAATGAACGGCTTTTGGGCAGTCTTCAAGCGAGAATTAAAAGGATATTTTTCGACTCCCGTTGCATATGTTTTTCTGGTGGTGTTTCTGTTCTTTGCAGGTTATCTGCCGTTTCGGGAGGGATTTTTTGAATTAAGGCAGGCGGATTTAAATCTCTTTTTTAAGATGCTGCCGCTGCTGTTTGTTTTTATGGTTCCTTCTACGGCGATGCGGCTGTGGGCGGAAGAGCGTCGGACCGGCTCGATTGAACTGCTTTTGACGCTGCCGATTACAGTTCCGCAGGCGGTCTTGGGCAAGTTTTTTGCCGCGTGGGCCTTTCTGGGAATTGCTCTTCTTTTGACCTTTCCGATGCCGGCAGCGGTCTTTTATCTGGGCAGCCCGGACCCGGGTCTGATTGCGGCCGGATATCTGGGGGCCTTTTTAATGGCCGGCGGCTTTTTGGCAATTGGAGCGTTCTTTTCCGCTCTGACAAAAAACCAGGTCATCAGTTTCATTCTTTCCGTGGCGGCCTGCGGGATTCTCGTTTATGCCGGAATGCCCTCAACCCTCGAATACCTGTCGGGCACTCTGCCGGCACCGGTGCTTTCCCTGATTGAATCACTCAGTTTCCAAATCCGGTTTGATGCCATTCAGCGGGGAATTCTTTCCGTGAAGGATATTGCTTACTTTGTGATTCTCATCGCGGCCTGGATTTATGCCTCGATGTATGTTCTGGAAGAAAGGAAGGCGAACTGATGAATCGAACCGTACGTCTGATTGTTGTCGTATTGTTGATTCTGATAATTTCGGTCTCCGCGATTCAGATTGTGCAGCGGTTGTTCGGAAGCTGGCGGATCGATGTGACGCAGGAAAAACTGTACACCCTTTCTGAAGGGACCAGGAACATTCTGCAGGCGCTTCAGCAGCCCCTGACGCTTCGGCTTTACTACACCAAGACCGCGACCCTCAGTGCGCCGGACCAAATCCGCTTTTTCAATGCCTATTATGAATATGTCCGGGCTCTTCTGGAGGAATATGTCCTGCATTCGAACGGAAAAATTAAACTGGAGATTGTGGACCCGCGGCCTTATTCGCAGGAAGAGCTGGCGGCTATTCGATATGGTTTGAAGCGGTTCTCCATTACAGAAGAAGAAAGCTTCTTCTTTGGTCTGGTTGTTCAGACGGAGCTGGGGGTGACCAAGACAATCCCGTTTTTCAGCCCCGACCGGGAGAATTTTATTGAATATGACATTACCTATCTGATTGATACCGCTGTCAATCCGCCGAAAACGCGTGTGGGCATTCTCAGCTCACTTCCCGTGATGGGAGATGACATGTCCGGCTACATGGCAGCAATGATGCGGATGCAGGGGCAGAGGCCGCGCGGGCCCTGGGGGCTGGTGCGGCAGCTGAAAGAATTGTATGCCGACGTGCGTTCCATCCCGACGGATACCGAGGAAATTCGGGATGTGGACTTGCTGCTGGTGATTCACCCCAAAGACCTTCCGGCCAAGACCCGCTATGCCATTGACCAGTATATCCTGAAGGGCGGACGTGCGGTGATTGCTCTGGATCCATTCTCCGTGGTGGACAGGCCGGACCCGGCAATGATGCAGTACGGAATGGAACACAAGGCGGCTTCCTCCCTCGATGATTTGCTGTCGGCCTGGGGATTGGAGATGCCGGCCAATACATTTGCGGGTGACCGCGTGCTGGCAGGAATCGGTTCTCCCTCGCCGAACGAACGTCCGATGAAGATTCTTCCTTATCAGAAATTGACGGCATCGTACGGCTGTTTTAACAAAGATGTTCCTATGACCGCCTCCTTAAACGAGGTGACCTTCTGGTTCCCCGGTGTTCTAAAGAAGAAGAAAGATGCGGCAAATCTGCCGGCGGATATGGAATACATTCCTCTGATGATGACAACCAAGCAGGGCAATACCTGGACCATTTCAAGTCCTTTTGATCTTCGGGTGCCGGATTATGCGGATATTCTGCGGCGATTCCGGGACGGAACCGAGGAACAGGTACTGGCTTACCGGGTGACCGGCACCTTCCGTTCGGCGTTTCCGGACGGACCTCCGAAGGAAGAGAAAAAAGAAGAGGGAAAAGAAGACAATAAGGAAGAAAACAAGGATGAGAATAAGGACGCTTCCTCGGAAGAGACCAAACCCGCTGCGGAGCATTTATCCGAGGCCCGCCAGCCCGCCGCCGTTGTCGTGGTGGCCGATGTGGATTTTCTCAGTGATGTGCTGGCTTATCAGGAAACAATCTTCGGGCTGGCTGTCGTCGGGAATAATGCGGCCTTTGTGTTGAATGCTCTGGAGGAATTGTCCGGTTCTACGGATTTGATTCGGCTGCGTTCCCGCGGCGGTTACAAGCGGCCCTTTACCCGCGTCGATCAGATCGAGAAAGAGGCGGAGGAAAAAACCGCAGAAGAAGAAACTCGAATTATGGCGGAAATCAAAGGGTTTGAAAGCCAGTTAAATGAAAAACTGCGGGCGCTCGAATCCAAAGAAAAGGAGCTGATCAACAAGACGATTCTGGAAGAAAAGAAGGAAATCGAATTGAAACTGCACGAAGCGGAAATGCGTCTTCGGGATGTGAAAATGAAGAAAGTGGCGGATAAAGAGGCCCTGAAAAACCGCATCCGGAATTTCTGCACCCTACCCGGCCCGCTGGCAGTGCTGACGGCGGCGGTGGTGCTGGCTGTATATCGAGCGGTCAAACGCAGATATTCGATTCAGCATATGAGAGAACCTTAACTCCGGCCTGAAAAAGAATCTGACAGGGAGTCAACAGCGATGAACGATAAAAAAGTTGCGATTTTGGCAATAGTAGCGGTTTTGGCGGCGGCGGGGGCCATGCTTTCGTCTCGATTGAGTCGAAATTATACCCCGCCGAAAGTCACGATTTTTCCGCTGATTGAAGGGCTGGATATTGATCGGATTCAGACGATTGTCATCGGTGCGAAAAGTGCAGACGGGCCGATTCATCTGGACCGAAGCGACAAGGCCTTTACAGTCCGAGAAAAAGACGGCTATCCGGCCAGTGTAAGCAAAGTGAATTCACTGATTTCAGACTGTCTGGATATTCGGATTACGTCGGATGCCCTCATTACGTCCAATCCCGCCAATCATGCACAAATCGGAGTCACGGAGGATACGGCACGCTGGCATGTGGAGTTTCTGGGGGCTGACCAGAAACTCATTACCGGCCTGCTGGTTTCTGAATCCAAAACGGAAGGAGAACAGTCACGCCCGGTCAGTGCGGTTCGCCTTATGAAAAGTCCTAACGTCTATCGCCTGGCGGATGAGCCCTATATCTCTACCCGGGCAATGGATTATATTGACGCTCAGATTCTTCAGGCGGAGCGAGAGAAGATTCTCCGGGTGTCTGTAACCGACCCGAATCAGCGGACTTATACATTGACGGCTCAGCCGGATTCATCTGATCTGGTTTTGGACCCTCTCCCGGAAGGCAAACAGATTCGGCAGGCCAATGCCAAAACAACCTTCTCCGCCTTGACCTATCTGCGGGCGGATGATGTTTCCGCTGCCTCCAAATTGCCGGACCTGAAGTTTTCGAACACCTATGTTTGTGAAGTGAAAAATTATCTGGTTTACACCGTTCGTCTGGCTGAGCAGGACGGCAAATATTACATTCGGCTGTCTGCCCGTTATACGGGACCGGAACCCCAGGTACAGCAGGAAGCAGAGTCCGAAGAAAAACTCCGTGAACGGGAGGCGCTGTTTTTGGCTCGGGATACCGCCGAATCATTCACAGCCAAACATGACGGCTGGGTGTATATAATCCCTTCTTATAAGGCCCAGGAAATGATTCGGCCTCTGCAGGATTTAATCGAGGATAAACCCGCCGCTCCGGCGGCTTCGGAGGTGCCGGCGGCAGATAAATCTGCTTCGGAGAAGCCGGCTGAATCAGCAGGATAAAGCCTTTTTAGCGGCAGTAGCGAAGATATTCCAAGCCTTCCGGAAGAGGGATATTGTTCCCGAACAAATCCTCTCCGTACCCGTGTTTGGCCAGCCGTTCGATGTCCGCCAGCACGCGTTTGTCCCCGATAAAGCGGACTTTTGTATCAGTAAATATGTCGATTTTTCCGGCCGCCTGCAGCCGGACAATTTCATCCATTACCAGTTTCAGCAGCGGGACGTTTTGGGTGTTTTTCGGCGCTTCAATATGAAGCGGTTTTTCGTAAATAATCAGTTTATTATATTCAGACAGAGTCATCAGGACGGAACGGATCAGTGAAGGAACATCTTCTTGCGGTGCATCCGGCAGCAGATTCATTCGAATGATTTCATTGGCAATGTCCCGCCGCTTGTGAGCATTGATTTCTTCATTGGCTCGGAATAAATGAAGCGGGGCCTTGGCGTCATAGGTTTTGCCGTCCAGTTCCATTGTGACTTCGCTTCCGTAATGGAGGACAATGTTGGCAATCAGTGTGGACGGTCGGACATGAAAACCGCGATAGGGCGGTACCGGTACTTCAATGCTGCCGATTTCCGTATAGCGCTGAAGCATCATGCGGCACAGATTCTCGGCACTGCTGAGATACTGAACAACAAAATGAATCGAATAATTCAGCATGACCTGCAATAAAACTTCCGGCTCCACCAGACGTTTTCGGCCGGGCGGCAGGGGCACTCGGAAAGGGCCGGCGTGTCGTTCGATATAATGAGCAAAGTCTCTGGCGGTTCTCAACAGATGAAGCACAACGCTGATATGGCCTCGGAGCACCGGAATCTCAGGGTCTATCCCTTCCGTTTCCGTAGTGGAAACATAGGTATCATAAAGCGACTGAAGATTGTGAAAGCGAAGTTCAAAAGAACGAAGTTTATCCTCTCGCAGGGGGCCGATATAATCGCATAACTGCGCATCGGCCTTCATCGATTCCTTCGGAAGAGATTGTTTGCACTCTGCCGACAGATTCAGGAAAGAAGTGGCCAGCATAGAAATAGTCTGTGAAACCGCATCGATTTTTCGGGCGCTCAGGTCATGAGGCAGCCGTCCGGGCGGCAGTTTTTCGCTGTAATACTCCTCCGGTAAGTCCACTTCCGGGACCGGCAGATGGAGAGTTCTGGCTTCATCGAGAAGTCGACGGGTGGCTTCAACAAGAATGGATTCCGTAAAGGCAATCGCATCTACCGTATGTTTTTCAAAATCTTCACCAATATCAAGAAGGCGATAAGCCGGAATGCTGTGCTGAATGTGCAGAAGTTCATAACTGACATACGAAAACAGCTTGATGGCGGCAATCAGCGAACGAAACCGTTCCCATTTTGAGTTGTTTCGGGCACCGTAGGCGTCCAGAAGTTCCTCAAGCTGGGTCGATTGGAACAACAATTCCCCCAAAAGCGGACGGGTGAGGATTTGCGGGCTTTGCCCATGGGCGACTAAAAATCCGGATGCACGAAACAAAGCACCCGACCGCCGAGCAATTAGATGCTGAAACTCCTCATAGGAGATTGTTGGAGGTATCATATTTCTTATTTTTCAGTCTCTCAACAAGAAAAAGACAATATCAATCTTGATTAAAATGTTTTTGGGTTTCCACTACTAATTATATCGTCTTACTGTTTTTCAGGTTTATATGGTTGCTCTCAAAATAACCTGTTTTAACAGTTCTTGCAATAGGCGGTTTTTTCGGTCTTTACAAAATGAATTCGGCAACCAAAAAGGTATGATCGCTCGGTTTTTCCGCCTGTCTTGCTTCCAAATCAATCCAGCAGTCTCGGCAAGTCTTGGCGAGAGGTTCCGTGGCTAAGATATAATCCAGCCGCCAACCCAATTTTCGTTGGAAGGAATTCGGGATACGATAGTCCCAGAATGTATAGTGTCCGCCTTCAGGATGAAATTGACGGAATAAATCGATAAATCCCCATTTCATTACATCTTCGAACGACTCTTTGACTTCTTTGCAATAACAAACATGCCCCCACAATCCTTCCGGATCATATACGTCTATGGGCTCTCTGGCTGCATTTAGGTCGCCGCACCAAAGGACGAAATCCTTTTGAGGGTCAAAACGAGACGAAAAATAAGATTTTAATAGGCGGAAATATTCTAATTTATACTGAAACTTGTCTGAATCGACTTCCTGTCCTTGAGGGATATACGTGTTTAAAACGATAATCTTTCCTGCCTTTGCTTTAAGAAAACGAGCTTCCTGTACGGGGTCATTGGGGAGGTCAACTTCAATTTCCTCAAGCGGAAAACGGCTGAAAATGGCTACTCCATTGTATTTTTTTTGTCCCCGAAAAACGACTTCATATCGGGTATCTCTGAAAGCTTCGAGGGGAAATTCATCATCCTGAACCTTGGTTTCCTGTATACAAAGGATATCCGGCTTATGCTTGCCCAACCATGTCTTCAGCAGTTCTATTCTGCTGCGGATGGAGTTTGCATTATATGTTGCGATTTTCATTTTTTTCTTCATAGAAATTCCTTCTTATTTTATATACCCATTTCATTTTGAAAACAGCAAAAAAAGAAAGCAAAGGCAAAAATGGTATAAACATATCCATTATTTTCAGTAATTGGTCTAATTCTTGATGGACAATTCAGAATATTGTATTTTTTTATCGCACAAAACCAAAGATTTTTGTGTATATAGAATAAAACTACTATAATACTGTGAAATAGAGGAGATTGTTATGAAGCTGTCATCGCGTACAAGGTATGGAATCCGGGCCATGCTCGAATTGGCCCTCGAGTACGGCAAGAGACCTCTGCAAATTAAGTCCATTGCCGACCGAGAAGACATTTCCAACAAATACCTCGAACAATTGATTGCTATGCTGAAAAGCGCTGGTCTCGTACGAAGTGTTCGGGGACCAAGGGGCGGCTATATGCTGGCTAAACCGCCGCAGGAGATTCTTTTAAGGGATATTTTTGTTACACTCGAAGGCCCGATTTCCTCTGTAGATTGTCTGAAGCATTCTCAATTTACACCTCAATGTACGGATTGTGCCACGCGCCAAATCTGGAATGAGATTCAGAGTGCTATCAGCAAAGTTTTGGCCTCCAGAACACTCAAGGATTTAATCGACCAGACAGGCCAGGACAAGGACGCCAAGAACTTCCAAATCTAACTTCTGCCGGGTAAGGTGCAATTTATGGGCCGAATTTATGAAGACATTACGCAAACAGTCGGTCGAACGCCCCTTGTTCGATTAAATCGAATGGTCGGGCCGTACGGTACAGTTTTAGCCAAGATGGAGTCTTTTAACCCATGTCACAGCGTGAAAGACAGGATTGCCGTATCGATGATTCAGGCGGCGGAGGAAAAAGGGCTTCTAAACAAAGACACTACTCTGATTGAGCCGACCAGCGGAAATACCGGGATTGGTTTGGCTTTTGTCTGTGCCGCTCGCGGCTATAAACTTATTCTGACTATGCCGGAATCGATGAGTATCGAACGTCGGAAGCTGCTGGCGATGCTCGGAGCCCAGATTGTTCTGACGCCGGCATCTTTAGGGATGTCCGGAGCCATTCAGGAAGCCAAACGCCTGAAAGAGACAATTCCGAATTCTCTGATTCTTCAGCAGTTCCAAAATCCGGCCAACCCGGACATTCATCGCCGGACGACGGCAGAGGAAATCTGGGAGGATACCGGTGGCAAAGTGGATATTCTGGTATCCGGCGTCGGGACCGGCGGGACAATTACCGGATGCGGCGAAGTGCTCAAAAAGAGAAATCCGAATTTGAGAGTGATTGCCGTTGAGCCGGCTGATTCCCCTGTTCTTTCCGGCGGCAAGCCCGGCCCGCATAAGATTCAGGGGATTGGAGCAGGATTTGTTCCGGATGTTCTGAATACAAAAATCTATGATCAGGTTATTACGGTAACCAATGAGCAGGCCTTTGCCGCCTCACGTATGATGGCTCGAGTGGAAGGCATTTTAGGCGGCATCAGTGCCGGCGCGGCGTGCCATGCGGCCGTCGAGTTGTCCAAGCAAAAGGACAATGCCGGCAAAACAATAGTCTTTATCATGTGTGATACCGGAGAACGGTATCTTTCCACCGATTTGTATGCTCAGCTGTGAACGAACTCATGGAAGCGGAACCTTTTTTTAATTATGATGCAGTTGCCGAACAAATCGTCAAAACCTATGAAGACGATTCCGGTATTAACTTTATCGACATAAAAAATCTGCCGGTTCGGGAGCGGATTATCCATGTGGTTGAACTTCTGTTTGAGATTCTTTTTCCCGGCTATACCGGCAAACGAACCGTCAAGCGTCCCACGGTTTTTTCTGTGGTGCATGAATTGCTGCTGGCGGTCCGGCGTGAACTGTCGGAACAGATTGAGCGGGCCTTGCGGCATAACTGCCGTCTGACGGATTGTCCGACCTGCGATTGTCCGCGTCTGGCCCTGGAATGTACGGACCGCCTTCTGACCCGTCTTCCGGAGATACGGAACATCCTGAAAACCGACGTTCAGGCCGCCTATGACGGGGACCCGGCCGCACAGTCTCTTGAAGAAATTGTGATTAGTTATCCGTTTATTACAGCCATTTCCGCCCATCGGATTGCTCACGAACTGTACCAAATGCAGATTCCGCTGATTCCCCGCATCATTTCAGAATGGGCCCACAGCCGAACCGGAATTGATATTCATCCCGGCGCAACCATCGGGAAGCGTTTTTTTATTGACCATGGGACCGGCGTAGTCATTGGAGAAACCTCAATTATCGGGGAGAATGTCAAGCTGTATCAGGGCGTTACACTCGGCGCCTTAAGCTTTCCAAAAGACGAAAGAGGACGGCTGATACGCGGACGAAAACGTCATCCGACGCTGGAAGATGATGTAACGGTGTATGCAGAGGCAACGATTCTCGGAGATATTACAATCGGCCGGGGAGCGGTCATCGGCGGAAACGTATGGATTCGGGAGTCTGTCCCTCCGGGAACTATCGTAATGGTTGCCAAGCCGGAATCGATGTATGTAACACGAAGCCGGAACCGGCCAAAAGCCGAGATGGACACAAAAGATGAGCACAATTGAAGAACAAATTCAGGCTCTCAAGAAACAGCGAAATGCGGTGATTCTGGCCCATAATTACCAGCCGGGACCGATTCAGGATATCGCGGATTTCGTCGGGGATTCTCTGGGGTTGAGCATTCAGGCCTCCAAGACCCAGGCCGATGTGATTGTCTTCTGCGGTGTTTTGTTTATGGCGGAGACGGCCGCCATTTTGTCGCCGAAAAAGACAGTGCTGTTGCCGGATATTACGGCCGGCTGTCCAATGGCGGATATGATTACGGTCCAGCAGCTGGAACTGCTTAAGCAGAAGCATCCGGATGCGCTGGTGGTTTGCTATGTAAACTCGCCGGCGGATGTTAAGGCCCTCAGCGATTACTGCTGCACCAGCAGCAATGCCGTTCAGCTGGTCAGTCGGCTTCCGCAGGACCGCCCGATCATTTTTATACCGGACCGTCATTTGGGACAATTTGTCGCTGACCGAACCGGACGTTCGCTGATTCTGTGGCCCGGCTATTGCCCGACTCATTTAAAAATCAGCCCGGAAGACATTGAAAAAGCCCGGCAGCAGTATCCGAACGCCCTTGTGCTGGCTCATCCGGAATGCGGACCTGAAATCCGTCGGATGGCTGACGAGCTGCTCAGTACCGGCGGAATGATTCGATTTGCCGGGCAGAGCAAAGTCGACGTGTTTCTCATTGCTACCGAGGAAGGCATTGTGCATACCCTCCGGAGGAAATATCCGGAGAAAACATTTGTTCCGGTCAGCGAGTTTTCGATTTGTCCGAATATGAAGAAGATTACCCTGGAAAAACTGCTCTGGTCGCTCCAGGATATGGAATACCGAATTGAGGTGCCGGAAGCGGTTGCAATCAGGGCTCGAAAAGCCCTTGAACGAATGATGGAAATTTTGCCGGAAGGATAGAAACCGGCAAAGCCGTTCAAAATCCGGAGTTCAAGCCATGTGGGATTATACAGATAAAGTAATGGAACACTTTCTGAATCCGAAGAATGTCGGTCGGATTGAAAATCCGGACGGCATCGGCGAGGTGGGTTCACTGGCCTGCGGCGATGCGTTGACGTTTACGTTTAAGCTCGGCCCGGACGGGCGGATTGCCGATGCCAAGTTTCAGACGTTCGGATGCGCCAGTGCGATTGCCTCTTCGTCTGTTTTGACGGAAATGGTCAAGGGGCTGACGCTTGAAGAAGCGGAAAAAATCACCAACAAGGATATTGTAGAGCGGCTGGGCGGGCTTCCGGAACAGAAGATGCACTGTTCGGTGATGGGCCATGAGGCGCTGATGGCCGCCATCGCCTATTACCGCTCGAAGGGAAAAGGGGCTCCGCCCGCCGTCAAAAGCGGAAAGATTGTCTGTACCTGCTTCGGTGTTACGGATGAGGAAATCCGCCGGGTTGTCCGGGACAACAATCTGACCACGGTGGAACAGGTGACAAACTACTGCAAGGCCGGCGGCGGATGCGGCGGCTGCAAAGGACAGATTGAAAAACTGATTGAGGAAGTTCAGGGCGATAAAGTTCGCCAGCTGCGCACCGCTCCGGAGCCGCAGCCTCGAAAACTGACCAATATCCAGAAAATCGCGCTGATTCAGGAAGTGCTTGGGGAGCAGGTCCGGCCTGCCATGCGGGCTCACGGCGGCGATATTGAATTGATTGATGTAGTCGGCAACCGTGTGATTGTGGCGTTTCGCGGAATGTGCGCCAGCTGCAAACTGGCCGATTATACGATGAAGGAAATCGTCGAGGCCAAACTTCACGAATATGTCAGCCCGGATTTGATTGTCGAAGAAGAGACGGATTCTGCTCAGCGGCCTCACAACCATCAGGAGAGTTAAGATGGACCCAGTGATTTATATGGATAACAACGCCACCACGAAAGTGGACCCGGCTGTCGTCGAGGAGATGCTGCCGTATTTTGAGCAATGGTACGGCAATCCCTCCAGCATGCACAGTTTCGGGGGTCGAGTAGCCAAGAAGATTCAGCAGGCCCGCGAGCGGATTGCTGCACTGCTCGGCTGCCAGCCCGATGAGATTCTTTTTACCAGCGGCGGCACCGAAAGCGACAATACGGCGATACACGGCACGCTGGCAGCCTATCCGCGCAAGCGAAAAATTATTACCACCCGTGTGGAACATCCGGCGATTTTAAGTCCCTGCCGGCATCTCGAACAGCACGGCTATGAGATTTATGAATTGTCCGTTGACCGACAGGGACGGCTGAGTCTGGATGAGCTGGCGGAGGTGCTCGATGACAACACAGCCCTGGTGACGATTATGTATGCCAACAATGAGACCGGCGTGATTTTCCCGATAGAGGGAATCGGGGCTCTTTGCCGGGCTCGTGGGGTGCCGTTTCACACCGATGCGGCACAGGCTGTCGGGAAAATCCCGCTGAATCTGAAGGACAGCACGATTGATATGCTCAGCTTGTCCGGACATAAACTGCACGCGCCTAAGGGAATCGGCGTTCTTTATATCCGCCGCGGCGTTCGTCTGGTGCCTTTTATTCTGGGAGGGCATCAGGAAGCGGGCCGGAGGGGAGGGACGGAAAATGTGCCGGGCATCATCGGTCTGGGCAAGGCCGCCGAATTAGCCGGAGCCTATATGGAGGATGAGAATACACGAGTCCGGGCCCTTCGGGATCGCCTGGAGGCCAAAATTCTGGCGACGTGTCCGGATACGATAGTCAACGGCGACCGTCAGAATCGGCTCCCGAATACACTCAATGTGAGTTTCGAGTACGTGGAAGGCGAATCGATTTTGATGATGCTCAATCAGTACGGCATCTGTGCCAGTTCCGGCTCGGCCTGTACATCCGGTTCTCTGGAACCCTCTCATGTGATGCGGGCGATGGGAGTCCCCTTTACGGCGGCTCACGGCTCCGTACGGTTCAGTCTGAGCCGTTTCAACACCCAGCAGGAGGTCGATTTTGTCGGCGAGAAAATCGGGCCGATTATTCATCGCCTTCGCCAGCTAAGTCCTTTTGTCAAGACGGCTTAAAGATTGTTCCTGTTTCCGCTTCTCCCGTCAGAAAAGACTTGATGAATCTGTCTTTTTGCGGTACAAACTGTCCAGACATCGGCTTGGAAAATTGTCTGGGTTTTGGGTAAGGAAAGGGTATTTTCATGGGTCTCGAATTGAAGAAAGGTTGTCAGTATCATCTCGTTGTTCCAACCAGTATGGGGGTTCGCTTGACGCCGCTGAATGGTCAGCCGATGCATTGTGCACGTCTTCTGATGATGCAGGCCACCAGCGCGGAGACGAATGTCGCCAGCGTTTCATCGTATTTGGGGCTTCGCGTCAAAGTCCTGACAACCTTTGTCAAAGACAGCCCGATTGCCCAATTTATCAAAGATGACCTGGCCTCTCGCCATATGGAATATGAAGGCAAGGAAGTCCCGCAGGGCGGGCCGTGGGGGCACCGGCATCAGTTCAATCTGGCCGACAGCGGATACGGCAGCCGCGGACCTCGCGTGCACAATGACCGGGCTGGTGAGGTGGGACGGACGCTGAATGTGAAGGATTTTGATTTGGAGCGTCTCTTCGGAAAAGAAGGGGTGCAGATTGTCCATATGTCGGGGCTGATTGGGGCTCTTTCGCCGGAGACAGGGCAGTTTTGCCTGGAACTGGCTCGTGCCGCCAAACGGTATGGGACGAAGATTTCTTTCGACCTGAACTATCGGGCCTCGTTCTGGAAGAATCGGGAGAAGGAATTGCGGGCTATCTTCACGGAAATTGCGTCGGTTTCGGATATTCTGGTCGGCAATGAAGAGGATTTCCAGCTGGCACTCGGCATCGAGGGGCCGGAGGCAGGGGGCAAGGACATTGCCGCCAAGATTGACAGTTTCAAGGGGATGATTTCCTGTGTCAAGAAGACCTTCCCGAACGCATCCGTTTTTGCCACAACGTTGCGGCAGGTGCTCAGCACTGAGCGTCATTTGTGGGGGGCGATTATGGCGGAGGGGAATGACTGGTATGTGATTGAACCCCGTGAAATCACCGTGTTGGACCGCATCGGCGGGGGGGATGGGTTTGTCGGCGGTCTGCTGTATGCCATTTTGAAGGGCTGGGAGCCGGCCAAATGGGTTCAGTTTGGATGGGCGGCCGGAGCCCTGGCAACCACGCTTTTGACGGATTATGCACAGCCGGCGGATGAAGAGCAGATTTGGAGCATCTGGGAAGGCAATGCCCGCGTGAAGCGGTAAATCGCCAGGTGGTCCGCTCAGGACGGCTGGCGGGAAAAGGAGACAGGTCGAATGGATTTTGCCGTCATTATGGCGGGCGGTTCCGGGCAGCGGTTGTGGCCTTTGAGCCGCCAGTCGCGCCCGAAGCAGATATTAAAACTCCTGAACGGCCGAACGCTTTTGCGGGATAGTTTCGAACGGCTAAATCGGCTGTTTGACCTCCGCAATATCCTGGTTTTAACGAATGCCGATTACGCCGAGCAGGTTTCTGAAAACTTAAGTGAACTGCCCAAGGACAATATCATTCCGGAGCCGTGCGTTCGGGATACGGCGGGGGCCATCGGTCTGGCGGCGGCTGTCCTTCAAAAAACGGACCCGGAAGCGGTGATGGCGGTGGTGACTTCGGACCATATCCTTCAGCCGGCGGAACCCTTTTTAGACGCTCTTCAGACTGCAATCCGTTTTGTGAAAGACCATCCTGAAGCCCTCTTGACGTTTGGAATCAAACCCGCTTTTCCAGCAACACAGTACGGCTATATTCGTCTGGAGATTCAGGACGAGAAAAACAGGATTTTTCCGGTTGCCGAATTTCGGGAAAAACCTGATCAAAAAACCGCAGAACGATTTTTGGCCCAAGGCGGATATTTCTGGAACTCGGGGATGTTTGTCTGGAAGGCCAAAACGATTTTGAAGCATCTGAAGACGTTTCTGCCCGAATCGAGCGAGCCGCTGGAAAAAATTCGTTCCGCCTGGGGAGGGCCGGATCAGTACTCGGCTTTGGAGGAATGGTTTCCCCGCCTTCCGAAAATCAGCATTGACTATGCTGTTCTTGAAAAGGCCCCTCAGATTTACGGGATTCCGCTGTCGTGCCGCTGGCTGGATATGGGCTCTTTCGCGGCCTTAGCGGATATTATTTCTTCTGATTCCAATCAGAATACGGTCGTTGCAGGTCAGCACTGTTTGCTGGATTGCCGAAATACGATTGTAGCTGCAGAATCGTCCGATCATTTGATTGCGATGATTGGGATGGAGAATGTTATCGTAGCCCACAGTCCGGATGCGACCCTGATTTGCCCAATTCACCAGGCCCATCGAATCAAAGAACTCCTCCGCCGGCTGGAAAGCGAAGGCAAAACGAATTATCTGTAATCGGCAAAGGCCCTGAAATGCGGTTTTTGGCGATTGATCACGGGGATAAAAGAACAGGGTTGGCTCTTTGTGACGCCTCTGAACGGGTTGTCTCCCCTTTGATGGTGCTGGAGGGAGCTGAAAATTCCCCGGCCGGGATTCGCAGGGCTCTTGAATCCTATCAACTCGATGCCGTGGTCATTGGGCTTCCTTATAATATGGACGGAACGGAAGGACCGCGCGCAGCGAAGGTGCGCCGGTTTGCAGAAGAACTGAAAAAGTCTCTTCCGCTGCCGATTCTTTTCTTTGATGAACGTCTGAGCAGTTTTGAGGCGCAGGAGAAACTGGCCGCTATGGAGCTTACCCGAAAAAAACGAAAGAAGCGTTTGGATGCTGTGGCGGCGGCGGCGATTCTGGAGGGATTTTTGGAAGCCCGAAAGCAGGCATTGGCGGAATTTCCCGGACGGTTTGTCCGAACTTCAGATGAAGAAACGCTGGCCCGGGAGGTGCTGTCGGAGTTTCTTTCCTGTGCACAACGGGCACTCAGGGAGAAAGGCCGATTTGCGGTTGCTTTATGCGGAGGACGAACTCCCCGGCGTTTTTTTGAGCATCTGGGCCAATCGTCCGATGCCCAAAAAATTGACTGGAAGAACGTGTACTGGTTCTGGACGGATGAGCGGGCCGTAAGTCCTTCTGACGCAGCCAGCAATTATCATCTGGCCACAGAAACCTTTCTGAAAAAACTGCCCATACCGCCCGAACGAGTGTACCGGATGGAGGGAGAAGCGGCGGATTTGCAGGAAACGGCCATTCGTTATGAAGAAAAACTGCAGAAGGTTTTCGACTTGCAGCCCGGACAGGTTCCATCGCTGGATTTGGTTCTGCTGGGAGTCGGCACTGACGGTCATATCGCCTCCTTGTTTCCAGGTTCGCCGGTCCTTTCGGAGAGCCGCCGGATGGTGCAGGCGGTAGAGGGGCCGGATGGACGAAAGCGTCTGACGCTGACAGTTCCGGTTATTCAGACTGCCGGTTCGATTCTGGTTGTGCTCAGCGGAGCGGAAAAGGCACCGATTCTCTGTACATTGCTGACTCATCCGCCGGCTCCGGCGGTTTATCCGGCTCACTGTCTCTGGCCGGTTCTTTCGAAGACGGTCTGGGTTGCGGATGCGGCGGCGGCATCCCTGTTGGGGAAATGGTCCTCAGCAGACGATTTCAGCAGTTTGTAACAGCCGAGAACTTTGCACCCTTGGCTTTCACAAAGATGCATCAGCCGTCGGAGCTGGCTGTCTTCTTTGGCAAAGAGCACAGCATAGTCTGCAGAGGCGGCAATCATTTTGCGGTCCGGATGACCGTCCAAATAAGGAGCGTTGAGCAGAATCAGTTTGTATTGATTCTTCACTTGGCGAAGAAGGGGTGCCAGATTCATCTGGCGGGTTTGGTCAAAATAGTGTGCCGGAACAAGGGACAGATTCTCCAGACCGGATTCCGCCGGCACAGGGGACGAGCCGTTCGACGAGGGCTTCCCGAATGCTTTCCAGACGGCATCTCGTTTCGTATCGAGATCGATCAGCAGACAGCTGTTCTTTGAACGGCAGGAAAGCAGAGCCAGCCGTATTGGAACGGTAACAGGCAGACAATCCAGACCTGCCGCAGCCAAAAGCACTGTTTTAGAAACAGCGGGTTCCTTTTGCAGGGTTTCGAAAAGCTGCGTTTCTTGACCGGGGGAAAGCCCCTTATGCAACAGGCCCTGTTTTTCAGCATTTTTACGCCGGGAAAGGATTCCCGGCTGAAGAGAGCGAATCAGAACAGCTGCCAGGACAGCCGCAAAGAAAAGTCCCAGAACGAAATACGTCCAGACTGTCCCGAAAATCGTATCCAACCATCCCTGGAGTCCGCTGGTCTGGATAATCCCGGCCATCTTTCTTATCCGCTCGGAAACTCAATGTAAACTCCTTGATGATTGCGGCAGAACCGTTCGATATCCCTTCGGACAATTTCAGAAAGAACAGCATCCGCATCTGCGGCGGCCGCTTTCCGAGAAAAAGAAACGGGTTCCAACGCCGACCGGAAGGAATTTTCTTCGGCGGCGGCGGGGCATGAAGAATCGTCGGTTTGCGAAGTACTGATGAACTGATGAACAACCTTTCGAATTGATTCGTTCGGAACGGCTGTACCGCCTGAAGGGGGCTGACGGCGGGCACTGCTTTCTTTCCGCTGGACAGAAAGAATCTGTTCAGACAAGTCAAAATGAGGAATTGAAAAATCTTCATTGTCCTCTTCCGAAAAGACGGCAGACTCCACAGACGAGTCAGTTTCCTTTTCTTTCGTTGAGAAGACCGATTCTCCGGTGTGTGTATCAGAGGCCGAGAAGTCTGCGTCAGATTCCCGTTCCGATTCGATTTGTTCACACAACCGGTCGTATTCCATCTTCCATGTCTCGATTTGTCGGCTCTTGTCCTGCAGTTCTTCCCGAAGTGCAGCAATAGTGTTCAGTGATTCCGTTTGCTGTTTTCCGATGGTCTGCTCAAGCAGATGAATCTGCTGATGTAGGGAGGAATTTTGCTGCCGCAAACTTTCATTTTCCTGGTTGAGAGACGCAATGGTTATCTGGAGGTCGTCGAGCTTTTTTAGAAGTGCGTTAATTTCCTGCAGGTTGGCGGCCTGTCGGTTTTCGATCGTTTGTCTGTTTTGACGCTCTGCGGCAATCGCTTCAGACAATTGTGTTTTTTCCTGAAGCAGCCGGAGATTTTCCTCTTTCAAAGCGGAAATCTGCTGATGCAGCTCCTTAATTTCACCCTCCATCTGCTGAATCCGGAGTGTCAATTGTTCCGTCTGTTTCTGAATTGTTTTCAGGTGGATGTTTTCTTCGCCGAGAGCAGAGCAGGTTTGTTGGGATTCCTGAAGTTTTTCCCTGAGCTGTTCCAGTTCTTCCGTCAGAAATGCAATGTGTTTTTCCTGTTCCTGACAGGTTTGGGAAAGATTTTCTTTTTGTTCTTTCAGGAGATGAAGAATCTTTTGAAGGGATTCGAAATCCTTCGGGAAAAACAGCGTTTTGGCTTCCGGACCGGAAGAAGCGGACTTTTCTGAAGACTCAGGGGAATCTCCGGCATCAGAAGGAACTGGCGGAGTATCCGAAGGATTTTCCTCAAAAAGTTCAAACGCGGTGTCCCCAAAGGAGCCGGATTTTGAGTTGAGCTCTTCGTTCTCACTTTCAGCGGATTGTTGTGACGGTGGTTCTGCCAGGTTTGTCAAGCCCTCATCCGGCCCTGGAAATGCATCTTCTGTATCCAGATTGTCTGTATCTACGGATTCATCCTCCTTTGCCTGTGCGTTTCCCTCAGTCTTACCGAGAGCACGCAAAATTTCTGCCCTGCACTGAAGAATATCATCATCCAGATTGTTATCAGGTGCCATATCGAAGCTCCCTAATCACCTATTAAAAATAGGCAATATAGCAAGGAGAGGCAAGTTTTTCAAATGTTTTCGATTTCTATGATGCATCCACAGGCCCAATGCTGACTTGAGTATACTTGTGAAGAGGATATTCACGAATTAGTTCGTTAATTTGGTCAACCGTGACGGATTTGACGGCTTGAACGTCTTCAGAAACTGAACGGTATGATTTCAGATAAACCCAGTTGAAGCCGAGACTTACAAGCCGTCCCATCGGACGTTCGGACTCGATAGTAATGGCGCTGAGTACCTTGTTTTTTGCAGCATTTAACTCTTTTTCCGAAACACCTTTTTCTGCCAGCTCTCTGAAAATATCCTGGACAATTTGGAGAACTTTCTGTCGATTTCTGGCCGGACAACGAAAGTAACTGGAGAAAATCCCGACACCGTCCATTGCTTCGCACTGCATCACAGCAGTGTCAGCAATCGCAGGATCCACCAAAGCCCAGAAAAAACGAGAGCCGGTCGAATCGCCTATAATCAGCGATAAAAGGGACGCCGCATAACGACGGGGGTTCTGCATCGAGACGGATGGGCTCATCAGGCAAATATGTTCGCTGTTTAATCCCTCTTTTGTTTGACGGCACTGTTGTCCGGTCCCTTCAAAATAAGAAAGAGAACGGCCGGCTTCCATGGTCTGCCAGGAACCGCAATAACGCTCAATCAGCCGACAGGTTTGGTCGAAATCGAACTGCCCGCAGCAGGCCGCCACCAGATTGTTCGGCGCATACCGGCGTCGGAAATAGTCCCGCATTTGTTCGGCTGTCAGGTTGCCGATGCTTTCCTCGGTACCAAGAACGCTGTTGGCGCAGGGATGCGAACCGAAGTGAAGCTGTCTGGCCTGATCAATCACCTGAAACTCCGGCAGGTCCTTGTACATCGCAATCTCTTCGAGGATGACCTTTTTCTCGACATCAAAGTCATCGGTTCGAAGAGCCGGCCGCATCAGACGGCACCACAGTTCCACCGCTGCGAGGAAATATTCCGGCAGAACGGCGGCATAATAGACGGTGTTTTCTTCACTCGTGAAGGCATTAAATTTGGCTCCAAGCCGGTCAAATGCCTCATTGACCTCCAGGGAAGAAAGGTCTTCCGTTCCTTTAAAAAGCATATGTTCAAGAAAGTGAGAGACACCGTTGACGGACGAAGTTTCATCTCTCGAGCCGGTTCGTACGAAAAAGCCGAAGGCGGCGGACTGGGCGGTTGGGGTGACTTCGCCGATGACAGTCAGGCCGTTTTCTAATTGGGTGTGCTGAAATTGCATGGCTCTTTTTTACTCCTTCTTCTGAAGCGTCTGAAGAGGCTGCGGTCCAAATGAGACAAAGGTGAATTTCCGTCCGTAGGGGCCGTCCAAAAATTCCTGAATGGACTGAATTGTGAGCGATTCGATGGCCTGGCGGATTTCCTCCAGCGGTCGAACGCGTTTGAGATAAAACCAGTCCGCCGCCAGCCGGGAGGCACGGGCGGAGGTCGATTCATTCTGCATAATCAGTGTGCTTTTCAGCCCCGTCTTGGCACGAAGGAGTTCGTCTTGGCTGATTCCGTTTCGAAGCCGGCGGAATTCTGAAAGAATAACGGAAAGGGTTTCTTCCGCTTTGTCCGGCGCAGTTCCCGCGTATCCGGCAATACCGGCGCAGGAACGGAGGGAATGATACCGCGTTCCTACGGCGTAGCAGAGTCCTCTTTTTTCCCGTACTTCCGTAAAGAGCCGGCTGCTCATTCCTCCGCCAAGAACCATGCAGGCTGCCATAATCGAATAGTACATCGGTGAATCAAACGGAGGAACCTCCGTCATAAAACCAATGTGCACCTGAGCACCCGGATTCGGGAAGTGCTGATACCCTCCGGCGGCTGCACGCAAAACAGGGGGACATTCCCGAGAGGGGGGCACCTCTCCGAACAGCCGCTCTATGTGTTTCAGAAAGGCGTGCGTGTCGATTTTTCCCGCCGCCGCAAGAACAGCTCCGGACCAGGTAAACAGCCGTTCCCTGAGATGTCGGGTTTGCAGCGGTGTCAAACGGCGAAGGTCTTCTTCTTTTCCAACGCAGGGGCGTCCGAGCGGATCCGGGTAAAATCGCTCGTAAAGGCAGACGCTGACTTTTTGACGGGGATCGTCGTCGAGGGCCTCCAGCTCCTGAAGAGCCAGCTGCCGGCTGGGTTCAAACAGGTCCTCCTCTAAACGCGGACGCAGAAGAATGTCGGCGTACAGTTCAAGAGCTCTAAAGAGGTTTTCGGATTCAAGAGAACCGCCGTAGCTGAGGTACTCCGGGCTTACGCTGCTTTGGCGGTGAAGGCCGATGCCGTCCAGTTCTTCCACCAGACGGCGGCTGTCATAGGGTCCGGCTCCGCGAAAGAGCCAGTCATTCAGAACCGCCGCCGCGCCGCAGCAGCCGTCCGGCAGGGCGGCGCTGCCGCCGGGCAGCAGAAAAGAAAAAGAGGCCGATTCCACACCGCTGACGGGCTGGACCAGAACAGTCAGGCCGCCGGGCAGAGTCATTTGTTCTACGGATTCCATTTTGTCTCTTTCACTGTGTGTCTGAAGACTCTTTGCGTTCAGCATCCGGTCAGGCCACTGCTGTGTCTGCGGCCTTCTCTATGCTTTCAAACTGAACACTGATTTTTTTGCTGACCCCCTGCATCTGCATAGTAATGCCGTAAAGAACATCTGCGATGCTCATGGTTCTTTTGGAGTGTGTAATAATGATAAACTGACTGTGCTGCTTGAATTCCTGAACAATGAGGTTAAACCGCTCATTATTGGCTTCATCCAGAGCTGCATCTACTTCATCCAGAACACAGAAGGGAGACGGTTTGCTTTGAAAAACGGCAAACAGCAGAGCAATGGCCGTCATTGTCTTTTCGCCGCCGCTGAGCAGACTGATGGTTCGGGTTTCTTTCCCGGGGGGGCGAGCGACAATTTCAATGCCGCTTTCGAGCAGGTCCTCCGGATTTTCGAGAAAGATATCCGCTTTGCCGCCGCCGAACAGTTTTCGGAAAATCTGCTGAAAATGGGTTCGCACCTGCTCGAAGGTAGCGGCGAATTTTTCCCGGCTTTCCCGATTGATTCGCTCAATCAGCTGCATCAATTGGGCCTTGCTTTGCTGGAGGTCCTCGGCCTGAGCACTGAGAAAAGCCGCCCGCTTCTCCAGTTCTTCCTGCTGATCGATGGCTTCCACATTCACGTGTCCCAACCGTTCAATCTTTTCCCGCAGCTGGCGGATTTCTTCCTGAACGGCTTCCCAGTCGGTCTGCTCCTCCCGGAAGGTTTCGTATTGAGCAGCCAGGTCCATCTGAAGTTCTTCCCGAACACGCTGAATCAGGTCTTCCTGACGCACCTGAATCTGCCCCAGATCAATCTGAATCTGGTGAATCGACTCTTCAATCTCCTGCTGAACCCGCCGGCTCTGACGAAGGCGCTGTTCATTTTCCTTCTGTTCGGCCTGAAGGGCTTCAATCTGTTTGTGCAGGAGACGGCTTTGCCTCTGAGCCGTTTCCTTTTCTAAATAAAGACGATTCATCTCCGATTCGGTCTTCAGCACAGCCCGTTCCGTTTGTACAATCTGTTCTTGACTGCTGTGGAACTCTGTCCGGGAAGCTTGGAGAGCTATTCGGCTGTGCTGCAGCTGACTTTGAAGCGAGGAAATCTGCTGATGAACGGATTTCTGCTGTTCGACGGCCTGCCCGTACTGAATCTTTAAATCCGTCAGAGCGGCCGTCTCTTTTTCCAGTTCTGATTTTTTCTCGTCCAGTGATTTCTGAAGAGCGGCAATCTGTTCCGTCCGCTGGCGGTTCAGCTCCTCCAATTCCTTCAGTTTGCCCTGTGATTCATGCTCACGCCGGACGGACTGCTGAATTTCCTCCTCCAGCTGCTTCATCTCTTCGAAAATCAGGGGCTGTTCGTCCGTCAGCCGTTTCAGATTCTGCTCGAGCAGACGCAGTCGCGATTCTGTATCTACCCGTTCCGCAGTTGCCTCATAAATGCTCGTTCGAAGGTCCTGACAGACCTTCGAAAGATGGGCGTACTTCTGGTCGGCCTGCTGCAGATGTTCCTCCTGCCGGCTGATCTGTTCCTGCAGGTTTTTGAGGACAGATTCAATCTGTTCAATCCGGCTTTTGCGGGACAGCAGCCCCGCACCGGCAGACTGATTCAGCGGTCCCACAGACAAAAGCATTCCGTTGCTTACAAGGTGTCCGCCAAGCGTGACGAATTGGTATTCTCGGTCCAGATGAGCGGCCAAATCCAGAGCCGTTTCCACGGAATCCACAAGAAGCACTTTCCCCAGCAGAGACCAACAGAGGGGGGCATACTGTTCTTCAAAACGGACGAACTCAATCAGCCGGCCCCGGACCCCGTTCAATTCTCGAACGTCTAAAGAATCCCGGAACGGCTCAAAGCGGTCCATACAAAGCACCTGAAGCCGGCTGTTCAGACCGGAATAAATGGATTTTTCTTCGAGAAATTGCTGCGTATCATTGATCAGAAGGGCCTGAAGAGCGGGCCCGAGGGCGGCCTCCACAGCCGGCGCATACTCTACATCCGTATGAAGAATATCCGCTAAAACTCCCTCAATCAGACTCGACTGCTTATTCCGCCGATATCGGTCGAGGATGGTTTTCACGGCCTCATTGAGTCCTTCTCTCCGGTTTTCCATCTCTCGGAGAACATTTCGTTCGGCCGTAAGTCCGCTTCGCTGTTCCTTGAGCTGCTCGAGACTCTTTCGCAGCAATGCTTCTTCCTGACCGACAGATTCCATCGATGCTTTCTGCTCCGATAAGGTATGGTTCAGCTGCTGCAGGACGATTTGAATCTCTTCCAAACGCGTTTGGAGCTGGGCTTTTTCCGTAAGCCATACCGCTGTTTGCTCCTGGACCTGGGCCGCCTTTCCGCTCAGACGGGTTTTTTGGCCGGACAGATTGTTTCGATACGTATTCAGACTCTGAATTTCATTGTGCAGCTGAGCCGTTCGACGAACGATGTCGAGAATGCCGGACTTTTCATCATCCAGCTGCGATTGAAGTTCCGCATAAAACCGGCTGCTTTGGCGAATCTTTTCCTCCTGCTGCTGCATCCGTTGATTCAGTTCGTTCAGACGCTCTTCTCCGGCCTGCAATTTTTCTCGAAGTGTCTCAATACTTTCCAGAAAGTGAGAGCACTGGCGGCTGATGGTGCGAACCTGCTCGTTCGCCTCGTTTTTTCTCTTCTGAAGTTCAGACAGTCGGTCTTTCAGGAATCGAATGCGCTCTATTTGCTGTTCAATTCGGCTGCGAGCGGCAATCAGGGTATTGTCCCAGCGGCCGATTTCCGCCTCGGCCTGGGTGAGCTGACTGTGCAGACGGCTCTCGGCCGCATCCAGACGGGACACCTCCGCAGCGGTTTGTGCAAAACGCTCCTGCCACTGGCCGAGAGTCTGTTCTTTTTCCTTCTGCTGGGTTTTATATTTATGAAATTCAGCAAGAGAAAAACGAATACGCAGTTCTTTGAGGCGCTGGGTGTATTCAAGAAAGCTGCGTGCCTTCCCGGCCTGCAGTTTGATGCTCCGCAGCTGCCGCTGGACCTCATTGATGATGTCGGCCAATCGGAGCAGATTCTGTTCCGCCCGTTCGAGTTTTCGTTCTGCTTCTTTTTTGTGCACTTTGAATCGGCTGATCCCTGCGGCTTCCTCGAAAATAATCCGACGGTCTACCTTGGAGGCATGGAGCAGCTGGTCGATCTGGCCCTGCTCAATAATCGAATAAGCACTGACGCCGACGCCTGTATCCAAAAAGAGATTGCGTATATCGCGAAGACGGCAGGATTTTCCGTTGAGAAGATGCTCACTTTCTCCGCTGCGAAACAGACGCCGTGTGATGGTCAATTCATCCTGCTCCAGCCCCAAAGTCTGCCCGCCGGAAAAGTGGAGGGAAACTTCTGCCATTCCGCTGGGTTTTCGGCTGCTGGAACCGCTGAAAATCACATCGGCCATCTGGCCGCTTCGTAAACTTTTTGGGCTTTGGCTGCCCAAAACCCACTTGATAGCGTCCACTACATTGCTTTTTCCGCATCCATTGGGTCCAACAATGCCTGTAATCGCCTGGTTAAACTGAAGTTCAGTTTTGTCTGCAAAGCTCTTAAATCCATTGATGACAACCTTTTCTAACTTCATTATTCCATATACCTCATTATCCGATATCTTCTGTCCAATACGTCTTAATAAAAGGGCTCCTTCCTTCTCAGTTATCGGTCGTTTTGTGCCGTTTTCTGTAAGAAAGCACCCGCCTGAGTCATAGGGCCGGCCAGAAATTCCGCATCCACCATTTTGTTTTCCGCTAACTGTTTGAGCAGAAGGATAATATCCTGATAGGGCACCGCCAGACCCGGCTGCTTTTTCGGATTGTCGCTTGTATCGGCACTTTCTCCGAGTGTGCGAATTAAGGCGGACAATTCACGGTTTGAATAAATCGGCCCAATCAGTCGGGGACGATTGGGATGCCTTCGGGATACAGCGATCATTTTGTCCTCGGGTTTGGCATTCAGAAGAATCCCTGTATCATCGGATTGGAGGAAGACATCGGGTTTGCAGTGAATGGGACTGCCGAAAAGGACAATTTTGGGTGCTTCGGAGCGAAAGACGTAAATGAGAGGGCGTCCGCTGCAGAAAACCCTGTCCACGACAAAACTATCTGCAATCAGATTGCGGGAAATGGAGGGACTCTGGATTCTTTCCAGTTGTCGGTAGGCAGCCAACCGCACATCCGGAAGGTCACTGGAGGCCGCCCGAAGAAGAATCGGTTCTGATTTTCGGGGGCGAACCGTCAGCCCA
The DNA here is from genome assembly GCA_029552545.1 of Planctomycetota bacterium. Lineage (GTDB taxonomy): Bacteria > Planctomycetota > Phycisphaerae > Sedimentisphaerales > Anaerohalosphaeraceae > JAHDQI01. The sequence continues at coordinate 162,084 of JAKPDO010000028.1, read as the reverse complement.
ATCGTTTCAAGAGCCGCAAGACAATAAGGATTGTTCGGTTCTTTGGAAAAGGCCTCCATAACCGGCAGGGCCTCTTCATCTCCAAGATTCAGCATACATCGGGCGGCGTGAAAACGAATCCTGTCATCTGCGGAACCCAGCAGGGGGGCCAATCGATTTAATACTCTCTTTCCGACCGCTTCCAAACCGATTTCCGCATCGGTTTTGTCAGTTTCTTTTTTCAACTTCTCTAAGAGATCTTCTATATGGCGTTCGACCGCCGCCTCCTCATTCATTAAGTAGAATTTATGAACCATAGAAAGAAAACGTTCTTTCTGTTCCCGATAACGGGGCGGTATTTTCAGGGAAATCTCTGAAGAAGATACCGCTGATGCCGTATCCGGGCCGAAACGCTCATTCAGCCGGTTGCGAATAACATTAACGGCCTGGAAAGACGGCTTGCGCAGAACCAAAGACAGGGCGGCCTCATTTTCGACTGTTCCGCCTCCAAGCAGGTACCAGTTGGAGGCATTCTCCTGGTCCAATTTATTGCGGAACAATTGGCCGTGGGCGGAGGCAAAAGTCTTTGCATATTGGTCGTAACGAACGAAGGTGCTGCGTTCTTTGAGAGGGGCTGTATAAACATATCCCCCGTCCAAAGACGCAGTCGTCCGGTCGATTGGAAAAACCAGCAGGTCGAAGGTTTCCTTTTTCTCCGCAAGACGAGGAATTGTGCCGTTGATTTCTACAACAGCTGTATTCGGGCTGTCGATGAACTGTCTGGGGCTTAAACCGCCTGTTTTGGGAAGCTGCTGGCGAATGTATTTTTCCAGTTCCGCCCGCAGTGCCGGCGGACATTCAGAGGAACCGGTCCCGTTTAAACCGGCTGCTATCCCGAATCCGCGGACTTCTATCGCATTAAACTGATAAAGGTCGGCAAGGTTTCCAATGGTTGTATTTAAATCTACGGGCTGCTCGAGCGGCACAGCCGGTTTTTGTTCTGTTGTGCAGCTGAACAAAAAAACCGGCATCAAAAGGAAGGCTGCAACGAGCTGCCGCCGGCAGAAAGCAGAGAGTTTTTTTGTTTTCATAATACTCCCTCGATAAAACAGGCAAAAAAGGGCTGTTTATCTCTTTTTTTAACTTCAAATCGACGGGAATGGTAAAATAGGATAGATAAAAGCGCCCGTAGCGTCAAGCACAAACTCTATTTATTCAGAAAGACCGCAGACACAACAGATTGGGCCTGCGGCCTTTCTTTTTGCATCAGTATCCCTGCATTAACCTTCGCTGCTGAATGGTCAGGAGAGTTTGGGCAGAAAGCAGGTTTTTCTGGAGGGTTTCCAAAGAAATACCGGCCGGCAGGGCCCCAGGCCAGCGTCGGGCCAAGCCGATAGCCCTTTGGTAGTCGGCAATCATTTCGGCGGTAAGAGTAATTAATTGACGCCGAATATCGTCAATATTTCCGGTGGGCTGCTCTTCCACAACCTTTTCTCGAGCTTGCGGACCTGAACGCTCACGGGTTGTTATCTCACGGCCGTAGCGGTCCTGCAGCGGAATATCGGTATTTCCCGAGTCTCTTTCATTATAATAACGGTCCCAGAGTCGGTCCGAGTCAATCAGCCGTACCGTGCCGCGACGGTAATTTTCATATTGACCGCCGCGAGTCACCTCGCGGGTGACGGTACTTTTAATGGCCAGTTCTTCGAGGGTGTTCAAATGGTTTTCCAGCGTGCTGACGCGGTCTTCCTCTGCCTGAATCTTGGCAAGCAGTTGATCGAGATTTTTCTTGGCTGTGGTGAATTTTTGAATTGTGCTTGACAGGCCGCCCACATTTACAACAGGGACTTCACTCAGTCCCATATCAGAAAGGACCTCACTCAGTGAAGCGGCTTGTTTGTCAGCCAACTTCCAGCGAACAGCTTCCGCAGAAGGAAGTGAGAGAAGCTTGCCCACAGAACGAAGCGGGGAACCGCCGGCAGACACCGTTTCCGGCAATCCTTCCGCAATCATCCGTACAACGGCCCGATTTTCCTGTCTGCGGGAGATTTCCACAACAGACAGTTTGCCGTCCGGGGTTCGAACCTCCGCAATGGATAAATGCTTGTCGATCAGGGCCTGGGCCAGCAGTTCGGGGCGATTGCCTCTTTGAGCCAGGGTGGCTGCATAGACACTGAATGAAGCCAGCGTGTCCGGAGCATACGTTTGAAGCATTTGGAGATATTCATCGTCTGTTTTTATGCCTCCGCTGCCCATCGGCCCTACAGCCCCCATTGCGGCCGTAGGGGCGATGTAAATCTTCTCACAGGCAAGAGCCACTACGCCCGCTGCCGAAAAAGCGCCTCCGTATTGACCGCCCGACAGGAAGGCAGCCACCCGACAGCCGGTGTTGTCCAGGGCTGTGGTGATGGCTTCGGCAATCTGACGCATTGGCCCTCCCTGGCCGCCGGGAAGGTCAATTTGAATAATAATCCCCTTAGGGCCCTGATCAGCGGCTTTCAGAATCATTTGGGCGGCCTCCTGAGCTACTGCTTCAGAAATCAGGACTTCCGGCTGCTCCAGTTTGATGACCATCACGGAATCCCGCCGTCCCTGGTCATCCCGCGTGATTTCGTAATCGCTTAAATCCATCGGAATGGTTTTGTTTGCAGTGGCGTTGAACACCAGAACTTTTCCGACAGATTTCTTATGGGTTCGAAAGCCCGTAAACGTTTCACCTGTCGTACGGTGTTTGAACGTATCCGCAGGGGACATTGCGGAAAGAAGCATTAAAAATGCAAGGAAAAATCGTCTTTCTGTTTTCATAATGACCTCCATGTTTCTCTGCGTCTGTCCGGCCGGCTCTAACGCATGGTTCGAACGCTTTCATACTCGGCTTTTACCGTATTTCGAAATCGGATGACCTTTTCTTCGCTCACAGGCACATCCGGATATTTCTGCTTAAGACGAACCAGTGATTCGGTTTGCCGAAGAATATCCTGAAGGGTTTTTAATGCCTCCGCCCGATTCATACTCTGTCTGGCGTTTAATTCCTTAAATCTCAGGTCGAGGTTTTCCATCAGTCTGTTGAAACGCTTAATCACCAATTCCAGTTCTTCTCGGGCCTTGAGAATGTCTTGATTGACTTCAACCCGTGCATCTGAGGCATTTAAAGCAGCCAGCAGGCGGCTTCGGGAATCTGCAATTCCCTCCGCCATTCCGCAGCGGACGGCCCGTTCGGGGGTCAATGTCAGCAGTTCCCCTTTTTTACAAAAGATTTCTATAACCTGATCGCCCGGCTGCTTGTCTTTGGCTTCAATAAACAGGTTTCGATTGCCCCGACGAACCTCCAGGACCTCGATATCCATATTCTCCATGGCCTTGGCCAAAATCCCCGGGCGATTGTTCCGTTCAGCCAAAGCAGCAAGATATCCCCTCCAGGCGGAGCCGAATTTTTCCCCAATGGCTTCGCCATATACTTCTTTTTCCGTCTTAAAACCTTCCTCGGTTTCCACAATAGCCGTGACCGCACCCATTGCCGTATTGGGGGCCATATAAATCTTATCACAGGCCAGAGCCACAGCCGTCCCCGCAGAATAAGCGCCCAGATTCTTCTCCCCTTTAATGAAAGCAACCGTTGGGCAAAAACGCAGTTCGGAGATAGCGGCGCACAGCCGGCGGGTTAAATCCACACGTCCGCCGGGGGTGTCAATTTCTATCAGGATAAAAAGGGGACCTCGGTGAGATTCTTTTTGAATTGCTTCCTCAAAGGCAGCTGTCTCAATTTCGAAGGCGATTTCATCCGAGATAGAGAGCACCGGTACAAGCCGATTGCGTCCCTCCTGGTTTATCTGCATTTCAAAATTGGAAAGATTGATTTTTTGAATACCGGCTTCCTGCGTCTGCACTTCGGCCAGCCCGTTCTCATCCACAGCAGCCACATACCCGTGAAAAACAACATCCTTCTCCGTTAAATGTCGGAAGGTATCGGCTGTGAGGACGGCCTGACCGCCAACAAACAGGTATATCCATATCCATTTTCCGCCCATCCCGAACCTCTTCATTTTTCATTTTCTACGGATATTCTATCGCTGCGGCCGACAGAAAACCAAAGGTTTCTTTGGAGAAGAACTGTGAAAAATATTCTATACACAAGACATCCTGTTTGTGCTCTTTTGAAGGGAGCTGCGGCTTTTCTGATAAGTCTTTCGAAGGATATCTCGTGCAAACTGCTTGGCGGAAGGGGTCCATTTTGAGATCCCAAGATAAGAAAATAAAAACCGGAGTTTGTCAGTTTGGCTCACAGAGCGGCAGCGATTGTTCAGAGAAGCCAAATCCGCCTGCCGATTTTTTCGAAAGGGGCGAAACGGTTCCATTGCTTCCAAATCAATCAAAATAACCGGAATGGGTTTAGAATCCGGTTTTAGAAAAATATGCTTGGGGACCAAATGCCGATGACAAAACCGAACCTGATGCAGCTTTCGAATTGCAGATGCCACCGCGGCAATAATTTCTTTTCGGGACGAACAAGATGGTTTTTTTAAGGCCCATTGAGACAACAAGGTATTCAGGGAGATAAAATCGGTGGCATATTCCGTAATCAGGACGGCTTGCGTATGTCCGTTTTTGCGGCGGCAGCCGAAATAAAGCGGGCGGGATACCGCAATTCCTCTCCGCATTAGAAGCACCAGATTCTGAAACTCCTTTTGAAGAGTCGGAATGCCTTTCAGAGGATGAAAGAAAGTTCGACTGAAATAGTCAGATTATCTCTTAACAATCAGATTTCCTGCTTCCGTTTTCCACAGAAATACCTGGCTGAAACCGGATTGTTTCTGGTTCGGGTGATCCAGCGGGGCCAGCGGCATTTCCCAGAGCTGCTCGAAATCAACTTTGCCGAGTTTCTCAGCGGCGAAATCCTGACTGCGGTATTCTCTCAGCCCCTTCTGCCTGGTCAGCGTATGCAATCGAAAAAACCTCCTCAGAGGAGCGAACATGATTTTGATTTTTGTTATAACTTCAAAAAGTATTCCATTAAATCCGCCCCGCAGGCAATCTCGAACCCCGATTCAAAACTGTTCGGCTCACTAAACGGGGCGTCAAGGATGTTTTTAATTCCGGTGCCGGCCATCGCAAAAGGAACCGGTTCACCGACATGCGAACGGATATCGCAGGGGGTTGGGTGGTCCGGCATGACAAGGATGCGCCATTGTTCAAAAGTCTGAATGGCTTCGTAGACGGGCCCGACAATAAACTTGTCGATATTTTCGAGGGCTTTTTTCTTCTGAAGCGGATTGCCGTTGTGCCCGGCTTCATCGGTGGCCTCGATGTGAACCAGCACAAGGTCGTACTTATCGAGGGCTTCGATGGCGGCCTCCCCTTTGCCGGCAAAATTGGTATCCAGATAACCGGTTGCACCCGGCACTTGAATCAAGTCAAAACCGACCAGTTTGGCCAGCCCGCGGACCAAATCAACCGCGGTGATGGCGGCACCGGTTTTCCCGTATTTCGTCTGGAATTTTTCCAGATAGGCCCGTCGTCCCTGGCCCCACAGCCAAATGGTTGTAGCGGGATTTTCCTTCAGGTCCCGCCGTACCTTGTTGATGGGATGGTCTTCAAAGAACTGCTGAGATTTGGCCATCAATTCCTTCAGCAAATCGGCCCCTTTCCCCTTGGGCATGATTTTGCTCAGTTTCTGCCCCAGATAATCGTGGGGGGGATAGGTGGTAACCTTATTAAAATCCTGTCCGCTGATGACGCACAAATGCCGATAACTGACGCCGGGATAGAACCGTACAGCAGGATTTTCAACCAGTTTGGCAAATTCCTGAATCAGGGCGGTTGCTTCTTTCGTGGTGATGTGGCCGGCGCTGTGATCCACCATTCTTTCATCCGCCGTAGTCACCAAATTGCAGCGAAATACCCAATCCGATTCCCCGAGGGGAATTTCCTGGGCGGCGGCCTCAATCGGAGCACGACCGGTATAGTTGGTCTTCGGGTCATACCCGAGCAGACTCATCATCGCCACGTCGCTGCCGGGCTGCATTCCTTTGGGGACAGTATGAACAATTCCCTGTTTGCCCTGGCGGGCGATTTTGTTGATATTGGGAATATCGGCAGCTTCAAAAATCGTTTTACCGCCTAAACTTTCCTGCGGATTGTCCGCCGCCCCGTCCGGCACAATAATCACGTATTTAGCAGTCATTCCGAATCCTCCGGAATATCAACAATGCGAATGCACACCGGCCGGCCGCTGATGACCTTCAGGCGGCTCAGTTCATCCAGTGCATTAAACATATTTCGTTCGAGGGTCGGATGGGTTGTAATCACAACCGGCACCGTATTTTCCGGTCCGCGACCTTCGTGCTGTATAGCTCCGCGGATGCTGATCTTGTGGTTGGCCAGAATCCGCCCGTATTTGGCCACTACGCCGGGCTCGTCTTTGGCCATCAGACGAATATAAAACCGACACTCGATTTCATCGATGGGCTTAATAGGAATATTCTTCTGTCTGCCGGAAACCATCGGAATGGAATGGAATGTCCGCTGGACAGAGCCCAGCCCGATTTCAATCAAGTCAGCGACAACGGCACTGGCTGTGGCCATCATTCCCGCTCCGCGCCCATAGAACATGGTCCGTCCGACGGCGTGTCCGTGGATACTGACAGCATTGAAAGGCCCTGACACAGCCGCCAAAGGGGTATCTTCGTGAATCAGAGAGGGGTGAACCCGCAAAGAAAGGGTTCCATCGCCGTTCATCTGGCCGATCGCCAGCAGTTTAATGACATAGCCCATCTCCCGGGCATTGTGAATATCTTCGATTTCAATCCGTTCGATGCCTTCAACATAAATATCGTGCATCGAGATTCTGCGTTCAAAAGCCAGACCGCCCAGAATCGCCAGTTTATGAGCTGTATCGGTTCCGTTAATATCGAGAGTCGGATCCGCTTCGGCATATCCCTTGGCCTGCGCTTCCGCCAGAACCGTTTTGAAATCGGAACCGCTCTGCGTCATCTTGCTGAGGATGTAGTTGCAGGTCCCGTTGAAAATGCCGTACAGTCCCAGAATCCGATTGGCGGCCAGACCGCTTCGAATCGCCAAAATAATCGGAATTCCCCCGCAGCAGCTGGCCTCAAAACCAATGCATCGGTTTGCCTGCACGGCGGCGCTGTACAGTTCCTCTCCGTATTCCGCCAGAAGGGCCTTATTGGCGGTTACAATATGTTTGCCTGCCCGGAGGAGCTGGTGGTGGATTTGGCGGGCGGCTGTTGTGCCTCCGACCAGTTCGATTCCTACCGCAATGCTTGGGTCATTCAGAAGACGGTCCAGATTGCTGCTGAGAAGTCCATCCGGCAGCTGAACCCGACGGGGACTGGCTGTATCCTTGTCAATGACACAGGCCAGTTCCAATCGGACTCCGGTTCGAGCGGCTATGGCATCGGCTTCTTCCAGAATCAGCTTGGCCACTCCCGTTCCTACGGTTCCAAAGCCGATCAAGCCCACTCGGAGTTTCGTTTCTTCCATCGATAATCCTCTTGTTTTGCAGATTCAGCGGCGGTCGGTATGCTTAACTTAATCTTTTATTTTCTGATACCTGACCTGTCGGGAAGGCAGGGTTTCACAGACTTTCCGGATAATCTCGAGCATCTTTTCCGCCTCATCCGGTGTCAGCAGGTTGCCGGCGGCTCCGCCTGCAACGCCTCCGCCGATGGCTCCGAGGACTTTGTCATCTTCTCCGGTTGCCGCATACCCAATAATAGCACCGGCGGCCGCCCCGACAATCGTACCGAGGGTTTTCCCGCCTTTCCCCTTGCCGGTGGACATCCACAGAATGCTGCCGTCTTCCACATTAACCATTTTGGCAGTCATCTGAATGTCCTCACCGAATTTGGGGACGTTCACAATCAAAACTGCCGGCACATTCAGGATTCGTCCGGCTTTGGCGGCATCCTCACTGCTGGTGATTGCAGAGGCCTGAAACTCCTGTTCCTTCAGCAGTACATGCACCTGGGCCCGTTCAATCGGGGAATAGCCCTTTTTCAAAAGCTCCATCGCAAAAAAGTCGGCAATTTGATTGCGGGCGGCCTCTCCTCCGACCGGACCGATGACATCCACCACGGCAATCTTTTGGACATTTGAATAGTCGTAATCCTTGCGGTAATACCCCTCTCCGCTGGTGCAGCCGCTCAAAAGAACCAAAGACACTACACACCCTGCCGTTATGAACAGTCTCATGGTTTGAATTCCTTTCGAAAAACCGGCTATTTTTTTCCTGTATTGTCCGGAAAGCGGCTTTTTTGTCAATCTTTTTCTCTCAAGGTTTTCCCCTGCGGAGGGCGATTTATAGAAAGGACTTGACGAAAAAACCTCGGAAAGGTAGTATCCTTAACTCTTTGGGAAATTGAAAGTTAATAAAGAACAAATTCATGGAGAGAATATGAATCTTTGCAGACAGCTGTTTGCAGCAGCAGGGATCGTAGCGGCGGTTTTGCTGATGAACGGATGTAAAACAGCGAGGGAACTGGAGGCCCCGCAGTATGACCGGCAGCTGCCGCCCGGACAATATGCTCTTCGAAAAATTACGGACCCGGCTATGATTCCGGATATCAGTTTGGCCTGTTACGACACGGTCGATTTGCGAAAAGCCATTGACCACAGTCTGAGTTATCTGTCGAAGCCGTCCAGCAGACAATACTTTCCGCAAGGGGAGATTACCCATCAGATGGCGGTTGATTCCCTGAAGGCGATGGCGGATTTGCTGGATCAGGGGTTGCGGGGCAAAGCCCTCCAAAATGCGATATTAGAACGGTTTGACTTCTACCAGTCCGTTGGGTGCGATGACAGGGGAACGGTGCTCTTTACCGGTTATTACACGCCGATTTTTGAGGGGTCTCTGACGGCGGATTCGAGATACCGCTATCCGCTGTATAAGCAGCCGGAGGATTTGGTGAAGGGGCCCAATGGAGAAATACTCGGGCGGAAAATGCCGAATGGTTCGATTGTGCCGTATCCCTCCCGGCGGGAGATTGAACAGACCGGAATGCTCAAGGGGCAGGAGGTTGCCTGGCTGGCGGACCCGTTTGAGGTTTATATTGCCCACGTACAGGGCTCTGCGATTCTGCGTCTGCCGGACGGCAAACAGGTTACGCTCGGTTATGCCGCCAACAACGGACATGAGTACAACAGTGTGGCTCAGGAAATGATTCGGGATGGGGTGGTTCCCGCCTCCGGAATGAGTCTGAAGGCGATGATTGATTATTTCAAGGCGCATCCGGACCAGATTGACAAATACGTCTATCGCAATCCTCGGTACGTCTTTTTCAGGGTCGAACAGGGCAATCCTCGCGGAAGTCTCAATGAGCCGGTTACGCCGCTGCGGACAATTGCCACAGACAAGTCGATTTATCCCCGCGGCTGCCTGGCCTTCCTGAAGACGGTTCTGCCGCGTCCGGCCGGCGCACGGATTCTCAAGGCACCTTATACCGGCTTTGCTTTGGACCAGGACACAGGCGGAGCCATTCGGGCTCCCGGACGCTGCGATGTGTATATGGGCATCGGCGACCAGGCCGGGCAGATGGCCGGGCAGACGTATGAGGAAGGGCAGTTGTATTATCTCTTTGTGAAGCAGTCTTCCGTTCCTCAGCCCTCAAGCCCGCTGCTGCCTGTCAAAAAATAAACAGCAGAAAAACAGAGCGTTTGAAAACGTTCAAGGGGCTCCGGATCCTTGAAGGGGTTGGTGTGGCTGTTTTGCTGCTTTCCAAAGATGGAGCGTGAGCGGTATAGTGATGCCCAATCCGGCTGTACCAAGGATAGCAGCAAAAAATGCACAGATGCTTGCAAGCTGCTTCTCCAATCCGCACAGGCGGTAGAAAACAGTCAGCCGCTGCCCGCAGCCCTTTAGTCCGTCAGCCCCCTGAATCACCTTCAGAGTCAGTCGGCTGTTTTCCGCCTCGTACCCGCTGAAGGACTCCAGAGAATGAAAAGAAATGGTTCCTAATAGGGGCTCATAGTCGCTGTAAACAAAAAAGTTGTTTTCATTCAAATCCAACGTGCCTACCGGTTCTCCGTTTCCCTTGACAAGAATTGCAGTGCATTGGAGTCCCTTCAGGCATGCCTTCTCCTGAACAGGCCCCGGCACGTTCACCTCCAGTCCAAGGCCGAGCCCATGAAAATAATACTCAACGGCAGGCAGGGAAAAGGTATATTCAGTCGGAGCGGAAAAATCAACATCAGTCTCCAGAAGAGGCCGTGATAATTGCTGAACCTTTTTGTGAATTTTCAGACCGCTGTATGCAAAATGCATCCCCAATACAAAAAGCCCCACCCCGAAAAGAAGCAGCAGCAATTTCCAGAAAAATGAGAAAAATTTTTTCGGTTTCTCCGCTTTCGCTCCTTCCTGACTCATAATTCTCCTTCCTTCCTGAGTTTCCGGAAACAGTTCTTTCCTGTTTACAGACGACCGCTTTCCCCGAACGCCTCTTCGAGGGCACCGGCGAGCAGTTCGGCCTGCCAGGGGGTCAGAAGATTGGACTGGATGATTTTCTCCGGCGTATGCAGTTTTCGCAGGACGATGCTGGTGAGCGTCGCTTTCGGGGCAATCCACTGCGGCGACAGATTCAGAGCCGCTCCAATCTGTACGACCTTCTTTCGCAGCATTTCAATCTGGCTTTGCTGTTCGAAACTGGGCTGATGTCCGGTTTGCGGTCTTTTGCGGTCCGGCCACTCTTCCGGAGGCAGCTGGGATGCCTTTTCGATGGCACGTTTCAGCGATGCCAGACGTTCTCCTCGACAGCTTCGCGGAAGTCGATGCGGGTCGATTTCAATCTTTTTCTTTTGCGCCGCCGCCCATACGGACAAGGCCAGCATTTGTTTGGGATACATAATTCGGAAGGGGGGAACATCCGCCTTTTGGGCTTCTTTTTCCCGCCAGTGCCACAGTTCCCTTACGAAGGCCATCTCCTTGGGTTTAAGGCGGCTGACTCCTGCAATCCGCCAGATTTCATCGGGATCATTATTATTTTTAGCGGGCAGGAGGGCCGAGCGAACCGACCAGAGGCAGCTCTGCCGATGCCACTCGAGCCGACCCAGTTCGGCCAGTTTGTCCGCCAGAATATCCGCCAGTTTCAGAAGATGTCGGGTATCATCCATAGCATATTTCAGAAGGTCTTCGGATAACGGTCGCTTTGACCAATCAGCCCGCTGATTTTTCTTATGAACCGCTACGCCCAAAAGGTCGGCCAGCAAATCCGAAAGACCAATACGCTCCCGTCCAATCAGACGAGCGGCCAGCATCGTATCAAATATCTCCCCCTTCGGCTCAAAGCCGAATGAGGCCTTCAGCATTCGCAAGTCATAGCCGGCATCGTGCAGTACAAGACTTTTTTGAGACAAAATCTCGAAGAATTCTTTCAGGTTTAAACCACCAAGCGGGTCAATGATAAAATGCGAATCCTCCGTGGAAAGTTGAATCAGGCAGACTTTTGGGTAGTAATGATGATAACTGTCAGCTTCTGTATCGAGGGCGAGCCGGTTCGCAGGTCGAATTTGCTCAAGCATTGTCGTAAGCGCTTGTGCATTCTGAACATACTCAAAGCCGAATGTCCGCTGTGTTTCCAAGGGCTGCTCAATATACATTTTTTGTTGTTGATGATTCCATTTTTTGTAAGGCGGCAAATTGAAAAGAATTGTAGGTTGACGGACAGTCGTTGTCAAGAATTGTCATTTCGATTGACAGATTCTCCAAAACCCGCTACGGTGTAAAGAACAAAGGCGAGAAAAGGATGAAAGAAGACCGGATTATAATCCTCGGTATTGAAACAAGTTGTGATGAAACCGCTGCCGCAGTTGTTGCTGACGGCCAGGATATTCTCTCTTCTGTTGTCGCCTCTCAGGCCCATCTTCACACCCGTTACGGCGGCGTTGTCCCGGAAGTCGCCTCTCGGGCGCACGTAGAAAACATTCTTCCGGTCGTCTCGCAAGCCATTGAAGATGCAAAGGTTACATTCAGCGAAATCTCTGCTGTTGCTGTCGCCAATCAGCCCGGTCTGTCCATCGCGCTGATGGTTGGTGTTACAGCCGCCAAGACTCTCGCCTGGGCTTGGGGCAAACCGCTCATTGCTGTCAACCACGTGCATGCCCATTTGCAGTCAGCACTTATGAATCGTGAAGCCATCGACTTCCCCGCAGTTGCCCTAATTGTTTCCGGAGGTCATACGAACTTATATGAAGTCCGCTCTTCTGTCCAATTGCATCTTCTAGGAACTACCATTGATGATGCGACCGGAGAAGCTTTTGATAAAGTTGCTTCCATACTGAATTTAGGATACCCCGGCGGTCCGGCCATTGAAAAAATCGCCCGCGAAGGCAATCCCCACGCCATCAACTTCCCCCGTTCCCTGATGGAAAAAAATTCGCTTGATTTCTCTTTCAGCGGTCTCAAAACCGCCGTGCTTTATTATTGTCAGGGGCAGGATATGAAAGGCCAGAACCGAGCGCATCTGATGAGTCGGCAGGAAGTTGCAGATATTGCCGCTTCCTTCCAAGCTGCTGTGATTGACGTACTGATTGAAAAGACACGTCGTGCGGTTGAACGAGTAGGGGCCCGCACGGTTCTGCTCGGCGGCGGTGTGGCTGCCAACAACGCCTTGAGGACTGCACTGGAAACGTTTTGCCGGAATCGCGGATTGGCCTTTTCCGTCGCATCGAAACCCCTCTGTACGGATAATGCAGTAATGGTGGCTTCCCTGGCCTATCTTAAATACAAAGCAGGCCTCTTTGCTGATTTGACACTCGAACCCAAAGCCTCTCTGGACTAATAATGGATGCGAAAACCATAGAAACCTTACTGGAAGATGTAAAAGTCGGACGGATTTCCATCCAGGAGGCCGTCGAGAAGCTTCGGCGTCTTCCTTTTGAGGACATTGGAATTGCCCGGATTGACTATCACCGTTCTCTTCGCTGCGGTTTTCCGGAAGTGATTTTTTGCCCTTTTAAAACGAAAGAGCAAATTCGGGAAATCTTTCTGCGAATGGCCCAGACAGGCCATAACGTACTGGCGACCCGCGCTTCAGAGGAAGTCTTTGCATTTGTGAGCGAGGGCTTTTCCGGCAAAGGTCTTTCTTATGACAGACAGGCAAAAACGATTGCTCTTGTGCAAAAACCGATACTTTATCGGCCCGGCTATATTGCTGTTGTGACGGCAGGCACAGCAGATTTGTCGGCCGCATCCGAGGCCCGTGTGACGGCGGAATTATTCGGGAGCCGAGTAAAGCTTTTTTGCGATGTTGGTGTGGCGGGTTTGCATCGACTTCTGGGCTGTATTCAGGAGATTCGAAAGGCGGATGTGGTAATTGTAGCAGCCGGCATGGAAGGGGCCTTAGCCAGCGTAGTAGGGGGGCTGGTGGACTGTCCGGTGATTGCCATCCCTACAAGCGTGGGTTATGGGGCCGCTTTTGAAGGATTGTCAGCCCTTTTGACGATGTTAAACAGTTGTGCGGCAGGCATTACCGTCGTGAATATTGATAACGGGTTTGGGGCTGCTGTGGCGGCCTGTCTGATGCATCGGAAAATGAGACCTGCTGAGGGAAACAATGAATCAAGTCAATCAGGTACCTGTGCCGGCTCCGCGCCCCCGTGACGGGCACAAAGGAACCTTTGGGAAGGTTCTCATCATCGGCGGTTCTGTGGGCTTTAGCGGAGCCCCCGTCCTGGCGGCTAAAGCCGCTCTTCGCAGCGGGTCGGGTTTGGTCCGGGCGGCTGTCCCGAAATCCATTCAGCCGATAGCGGCTTCTCTGGATCCCTGTTATACAACGATTGGGCTGCCGGAAGACTCTTTGGGCCGCATTGATGCGACTGCATCAGCACTCCTCGAGCGCTTTGCTGAAGAAAACGATGTGATTTGCTTCGGTCCCGGCGCAGGAACAGGGAGCGGGACGAGGGAAGTGCTGCTTCAACTGCTTGCCAAGCCGAATGTACGGCTTATTGTGGATGCGGATGGACTGAATGTCCTGGCCGCTGCAGGCAATTGGCCGTCTAATAGAAGAGCGTCAATGATTTTGACTCCGCATCCCGGAGAATTCGCCCGTCTTTGGAAGGGTCTGTTTCGTGAACCAATGCCGACTGAACGTATCGAACAGGCAGGCCAATTGGCCCGACGCGTCGGCGGAACCGTGGTACTGAAAGGGGCAGGGACGGTTGTTGCGGATTCTGAACAGTACTATGTGAATACAACCGGGAATCCGGGGATGGCAACAGCCGGTTCGGGGGATGTTTTAAGCGGGGTTATCACGGCACTGGCAGGGCAGGGACTTACGGATTTTGATGCGGCTGTCCTCGGTGTCTATATACACGGTCTTGCCGGCGATTTGGCTGCACAAAACAAGGGGGAAATCTCTTTGACGGCAATGGACGTGATTGAATATCTTCCGGCTGCATTTCAACACTTCCTGCAGAGACAGCCCCGATGACGTTCGAATATATAACCGACCGAAGTCTGTATGAAAAAGTGTTGCTGGAAAAAGTGCCTTCCGCCAAATCCTTCCTCTGGTTAGGCACAAGCGACATAAAGGATTTACATATCCTCTTGCGGGGGAAATGGATTCCTTTTCTAAAAATTCTTGCCGAACTGGCTCACAGACGCGTTTCGATTCGTCTGCTTCATGCGAAAGAGCCCGGCAAACGATTTCAGATGGATTTTGACCGTTATCCTGTTCTCCTGCAGGGAATGGAGCGAATGCTTTGTCCGCGGGTCCATTTCAAAATGGTGATTGTGGACGGATTCTTCGGGTATTTCGGCAGTGCGAATCTGACAGGGGCCGGGATGGGCGGCAAGGCAGACAATCGCAGGAACTTCGAAAACGGAATTATCACAACCGAGCCGAGACTGCTGGAAAAAATGATGGAACAGTTTGACAGCGTCTGGCGGGGAGATTTTTGCCCGGATTGCGGAAGAAAAGATTACTGCTCTGAATTCACCGAAATCCTGGATAACCGCCAAAAAAGATAAAAACCAGCCGTTATGGGTACTATACAACAGGAATATCTTGTGTTTTTCGCTGAACCTTCCGCAGGGAACATCCGATAATAAAAAAAGAAAAGGGCATTGAGGAAGAGCGGGGATTTTTCCGATTAGTATATCAGTAAAAATATGGATATGCTGTTTTTGCATCCTGAAATTGTTTGGTATATTTTATACAGGAGATTTGTTTTGGATAGGAAAGGCAGAAACGAGGTGAAACGATGAACCAGCGTCCGACGATTGTTCATATCACCCATGAGGCCATTGGAAAAATCGGGGGTATTGGGGCTGTCCTGGAGGGGCTATTTACCAGCCAAAACTACCTGAACGCCGCCGGCAGAACGATCTTAATCAGCCCGCTGTTCTTTCGGGATGAAGGGGTCGATTCCCGTTTGGGGCCGGGCGGAGAGGTCCTGTATTCCTCATTGGACGGTCGAACACGCAGCAGTTATGCCGCCGGCTTCCAGCGAATTGAAGACCAGTTCAATGTAGATATTGTTTACGGCCGGCGGGTCTTTTTTGACCCGATGACCCATATCAAGAGCATGCCGGAAGTCATTCTTATCGATGTCACCCGAATGGACCCCAATCCGGTCAATCAATTCAAGGGGGCCATGTTCCGGGAGTTCGGCATCCGAAGCGATTTGTATGAGAACCTGTGGGAATATGAACAGTATGTTCGCCTGGCACTTCCTGCATTAGAAGCCCTTCGCGTTGTGGGGGCTGCTGAAAAGGAGATTCCTACTGTTCTGGTTGCTCACGAGTTTATGGGGATTCCGACGGCTTTGGCCGGCATTCTCGACCCCTATGATTTTAAGACGGTCTTTTATGCCCATGAAGTCGCTCCGATGCGCCGGATTGTGGAAAGCCACAGCGGGCACGATACAATGTTTTACAATGTGCTCCGCAAGGCCCGTGAGCAGGATTTGTATGTCAATGATGTTTTCGGAGACCAAAGTCACTTCTTTAAATACGCTCTGGTGGAGGCCTCCCGTCATTGCGATAACATCCTGGCGGTGGGGGACTGTGTTGTGGATGAACTGCGTTTTTTGACGCCGGAGTTTAATCTGGCCGACATTGATTTGACCTACAACGGCATACCGGCCTATCAAATCGGGCTGGCGGAGAAATATGAATCCCGCAATCGGCTGCGGCAGTATTGCGAAAACCTGCTCGGCTG
Source organism: Planctomycetota bacterium (assembly GCA_029552545.1). Classification (GTDB taxonomy): domain Bacteria; phylum Planctomycetota; class Phycisphaerae; order Sedimentisphaerales; family Anaerohalosphaeraceae; genus JAHDQI01. Next base: position 145,933 of record JAKPDO010000028.1, on the reverse strand, counting down.
GAAGCCGGACTTTATTTTCACGCATGTGACGCGACTGGTTATCAGCAAAGGACTGTGGCGCGACCTGCGTGTGCTGGAGCATCTGGATCGGGAATTCCGTACACTCAACAAGACGGCGGTGCTTCTTGTGCTCAGTACGGAAACCCACAAACGCCGAGACCGCGACATTTATCAGATGGAGGCGGATTATCACTGGCCCGCAGCCCATCGCGAAGGGATGCCGGACCTGTCCGGCGGGGAAGCGGCCTATTATGCCGGCGTGCAGGAGTTTAACCTGCGGAGCCGCAATATCAAGGTGATTTTCATCAACCAGTTCGGCTTTAATCGGCAGTGCTGCGGGCATCGGATGCCGTATGATATGGAGTTTATGGACATCCGCAAAGGAACCGACGTAGAGTTCGGCCAAAGCATCTATGAGCCGTTCGGCATTGCGCAGCTGGAGCCGCTGTGCTTTGGGGGGCTGTGTGTCGTAACCAGCCTGTGCGGCTGCGCGGGCTTTGTCCGAGCGGTCACCGGCGGCCAAAAGGTCCCGAATGTGATTGAAGTGGACTATACAAACCTGAACGGGCAAAGAGGGATGGCCCTGGAGGATCTGCTTCAGATTGACCGGGAATTCCGCGATCAGATTGAGTACAAAGTTAGCGAAAAAGTGGCTTTGGAAATTTGTGCCCGCCTGCCGAAAAACGATGATGAGTTCAACCGGCTGCTTCACAGCGGCTACGAACTGGCCAGCCATATGGGCTGGGAGGCGGTTGTCGAAAAATATTTTCTGAAGAGTTTGAACAAAGCCCTTCGCAAGCAGCACAGCCAGACTTTTGTGCTGTAAGTCCCTTCTCAGCTTCCGTTATAGAAGAATACAGGCGGCAACGGCTGCAGAAGCGATTGTCCGTCGCCTGTGGTCAAAAGTCTGTCCGCTTTTGACGGAGCATCGCCATTCCAGCGAAAGGTCATAATGGAACGGGAGGGAATGCGGCTTAAAAGCCGCCTACCATTCCATTGAAGTTTGATTGTGTAACCGACGGCATCCGGATTGACTGCATAGAGAACGATTGAATGGTCCGGATTCTGAAAAGCGACCGACCGCAGCGTTTCGCTTTCTGACTGAATTCGAACGGCACCCCTTTGAAGATACTTTGATGCATGACCAAGAGCATAATACTGAGGTCTGGGGGTAACCTGACGCGTGGAACGGTTGATGGTGATTACGCCGTAGCATGTGTCGCAGCCGCCGGCAATCTTGGGACCGTTGTTTTCATCCAGAGCAAGATTCCACTTGATAACAGTTTTCGCCCAGTTCCGCAGCGTTTCGACCAGAAAAACACCGTTTCGAATCAAATCCGCTTCAAACCCGCCGTCATTCCAGGTTCCGTCTGAGCCCTCCGTAAAATAAATGGCTTTGTCGGGATATGCATTGTGCACTGTGGTCTGCGCAGAGACATCTCCGCCGTAATGATGAAACGCTGTACCGGCGATATACTGGCGGGCGATTGGGTCGCTCAGAACAGCCAAAGGAAAGTCCGGATTATCCCAGTTGTGATCCCAAATCAGGATTTTCGCCGCAATCTGATTCTGCTGGAAGGCGGCCCCTAATTCCTTGACCAATCTGATTTGGTCCGCCGGTTCCATTCGACAGCCGGGATAGGTCCATGGTTCGTAATAAGGTTCATTCTGCAGGGTAACAGCATCAACCGGAATCCCGTGAGCCGCATAGGCCTGAATATATTTCACAAAATAATTGGCATAAGTGCCGTACACATCATTTTTCAGCCGTCCCCCTCCGAGCTGGCCGCTGGTTTTCATCCACGCGGGCGGACTCCAGGGACTGCCCATAATCCGAACATTCGGATTGATTGCCAGGATTTGCTGAAGAGTCGGAATGATAGAACTTTCCTCATAGGCAATCGAGAAGTAAGCCAGCAGATAATCCGAGTTTACATTTGCAGGCAGGTCATCATAGGTGTAATCCTGCAGACGAAAGTCGGAAGCCCCCATCGGCTGGCGGAGATAATTGAGCCCGATGCCCGCACTGGGGTCAAACAAGTCCGTCAGGACGTCCTGGCGTTCAGTGGGAGTCAGAAACTGATGGAGCAGCCACGCCGAGGAGTCTGTCAAAGATGCACCGATTCCTTCAATTTCCTGATAGGCAACCGTTGAGTCCACCCAAATTGCTTTTGCATCAGCGGGCTCCTGCCACATCAGCCAATCCTGAACGAAGAGTGCCAAATCGCTGATATCAATAAAATTGTCATCGTTTAAGTCGTATTCCGGGGCGGTCTGCCGCCAAAAACGGGACAGACGAAGGTAGTCTTCATAATCAATATGAAAATCATTGTTATAATCGGCCGTTTTTTGGATTGTAACGGAGACGTTATCAAAGTAGATAGAACCGCTGATGCCGGACTTCCAGTCCCACAGACGCAGGACGACCCGTCCGTAAGCCGTTCCTGCCGGGGCCGTAATCGTCCCCCCAATCTCAATCCAGGTATCGTTGGGCTGGACGGAGGAATCGAAATATCCGACAACTTGTTTGACGATTGCGGTATGGGCCGCCGTGTAAAATTCCGCTTCGATTCGAAAATCCCAGTTGTTGGAGGAGGTATCCCCGCTCCAATCCATCACCTGCACACGAAAGGAGTACGTCAGTCCCTCGAGGGCGGCAAAATCCTGCCACAGTCCGCTGTCGTCCCACCAGAACTTCATCCCTTTGCTTCCGAGGCAGGCGCCGGTATCGCTGTGATGCCAGCCGGAGCCGCCCCAACTGTTCCAGCCGGGAATGGAGACCGTCCCCAACCGGCCCAGTGAACCGCCTTCGAAATCCCCATTGGTCAGCAGATTTGTCCCCGCCTGAAGAGTTGAAGCCCACAGAATCCCAAGGCATCCTATCCGGAACAACGTTCTCATTTTTCCATTTCTCAATAGTTTTTTTCTTATTCAAGCGATTGGCGGCCCCCGGCAAAGATTCGCCGGAGACCGCCAGGATTCGCCCACAAAGACGCTGAATTCAAGTGTTTGCGAAAACCGTTTTTATCCGTGGTAACGACGTCCGAGCAGTAAACCGCCCAGTCCTAATGCTACCAGCGATGCCGGTTCCGGAACAACGGATACCTCATCAAAGTAAATGGCTCCGCGGATATTGGGCTGCCAATCCCACAGACGCAGAACCACGCGTCCGTAAGCTGTGCCGGCGGGGGCCATAATCGAACCGCTCAGCTGAACCCAGGTGTCATCCGGCTGGATTGAAGAATCAAAATAACCCAGAACGACGGCGGTCAGCTGCGTGTTGGCGGAATCATAAAACTCCGCTTCCAATCGAAAGTCCCAGTTTACGGGGGAGGTATCCCGACCGGCATCCATCACCTGGACACAGTAGAAATAGGTCTGTCCGGCCGCAGCCGCATAATCCTGCCACATCCCGCTGTCATCCCACCAAAACTTCATTCCTTTGGTCCCGATCATGCAGCCGGGGTCATCGTGATGCCAGCCGGAATAGCCCCAGTTGTTCCAGCCCGGTATCGAAACCACGCCTAATTGACCGGTATTGCCGTCTTCAAAACCTCCATTCGTCAGCAGATTGGCTGAAGCCGCCGGTATCCACATCAGCAGGGCGGCTAATCCTGCATACACAAACTTTTTCATCTGTCCGTTCCTCCAAAAAGTGTTTTCATAACAGTTCTCGATTGCACACCACACTTCACACAGACATTTTCTCATTATCCATCTCAGGGAGTACAGCCGGCCTTGACAGTCATGCAGTCCACCCAGCTTAAAGCCAGCAGGGCCAGGTCTTCGAGATTGGTTACACAGTCGCCGTTGATGTCGCCGTGCCCGTTTGGCCAGTTGGTTTCAATGGTGTTGTCCGCCGGGTCGGCGAGGGCCGCTTCCAGACAAGTGGTATAAACGCCTGCATGAACCGAGTCTGAGCCGACGCCCGCCGCATCTTGCACCTCGAGGGTAAATCCATACCATCCCGTAGCGGTCTGGCCGACAACCGGGTTGGATACGGTCACATCTACCGTAACTGTTTTCGCAATCGGGTCCCACGTCTGAGTACCCATTGTGACTACAGTACCGCCGGCTTTTTCATGGGTGCCTTCTACATATTCGGCCCGTGTAATGGGACTCTTGCCGTCATCGGTATAAGAGCCGGACAAAGTAAAATGTCCCTCTCCGTTCACCAGCCAGACGTACTGATTCGCCCCTGCGTCCACGAGCGGAGGAACATCGCCGACCTGGAAGGTCCATACAGGACCCTGGAAGAAAACCGGAGAGCCGTTATTGGGATCGGTGGTATCAACCCGCCACGTATAAATCTTGTTGTCCATCAAGGTAATCCCGGCCTGTGCCAGATTAATGAATGTATCAGAGATTCCGGATGCAATCGGTGCAGAATAAAAATTCGGATCCACAACGGGTCCTTCCGGCTCTAAATAGACTGTGTAAAGAAAACGGTCTTCGGGATCATGACTCTTCCAGGACAGGGTTTGCAGGTCCAGCGTGACCATGGCTCCATCTGCAGGATTCGGGTCGTACGCTTGCCCGTAAAGGGCGACGTCATATACAGACGTGTCATCGTAATTGACGGCTCCGTCACCCGCCGTCGGCTGGTACATCCGAATCAGAAACCGTCCGTAAGCCGTGCCGGGCGGAGCGGTCAGGTCTGCCGTATAAAAATGCCACACATCAATTGTGTCATTTTTGGTAATTTTCGCCCAGGCATCTTCCCGAATCATAACATTTGTGGCCGTGTACCATTCCGCGCGGAATTCGCCGGATTTATCTCCGGGCACTCCGCCGGCGCCGTCCCGAAGCGGATCCGTGTGATGATGAAGCATATAGCCGCTGAAACGATACGTATGTCCGGCCTGGGCGGGAAAATCCTGATAAATCCCGCTGTCAGTCCACCAGAGTTTGACGGCTTTCGTATCGCGGACGCGCCCCGGGTCATTGTGATGCCAGCCGCTGTAATTCCAGGTGCTCCATCCCGGAATCGGAACATTTGTAATCTGGCCGGTGGGGCCCTCTTCAAAACCTGGATTTTTCAATAAATTGGCCCAGGTGAGCTCTGCCGTCAGCAAAAACAAAAGAAAAATACTGAATCCTGCCGCTGCTTTTTTCATACCTCTACCCTTTCCTAACTATCGTTCTTTTCATCTCCCGACGGATTGCCGGGACCTCCTGAATTTTTATGGAAACGTTACAGAAAAAGTCGGTTCGGCGAAACCGCAGGTATCCGTATGGTTCGGCGGCTGGCCTTCCACGTAGGATGTCCCTGAATCGGTTACAATCAGAGTCAAGAAGCGGTCCTGCTCGGCCAGGTTGACCCGGACTTCAAAGCCCTCGCCGGCCCGCAGCTGTTTTCGGGAACAGCGAAGCTGACCATCCACCAGAACCCAAATATCCGCCTCGGCGTAATCCGGAGGATTCTGCCCCATCCGTATCATCCCGGCATAGGCGGAAAACGAATCAAGGCGAAGACCGGGAACAATCCGTCTGACCGCCTCCAAATCCACGGTAAGCCCCATATTGCTGTGGAAGTAAAGAAGACCGGACTCTTCAAATTGTTTGACAGTTTTTTCAAAGATGCCCTGAAGCGGCTCATAAAAAGTCCAATCCTTAAAACAGATGATATTTGAATAATAAAGGCCGCTCGTTTGGGGACATTCTCGAAATGTATGTCCTTTCGAACTGATGACCACGTCGCCGGCGCCGCTTCCCGGGACGAAAAGACCGTCCAGATAGGGATTCTCGGGAATCGGCACGAACGTGCCTGTTCCCCGCCGATACCCGGCAACGGGATTGGACACAATTTTCCCGGTTTGAGGGTCGAATTCAATCTGCCGCAGAACCGCCGAGCCGAATCCGTTGCCGCCCAGAATCAAATCCGACAGCTGAAGGGTTTTTTGCCCTCTCCAGATGAATCGACTTTTGGAATCAATCTGACGAACCAGCGCCCGCTCATCCAGTTCAATTTCCCGAATAACGGAACCTTCCGAAGCAATGCGGCGGGCGGAACCGGCAGTGAGCATCTGAGATACTTTGCGTTTATGCTTTTCTCCGGCAAATAAATTCGCCCGTCCTTTGTAAAGGTGCACATCCGTATTGCCGTCAATGTGGCAAACCACGCCGAATTCCGTTCCAAGGTCAACCACTTTGGAGTTGGGTGTGGTAACGGAAAAGCCGGAGCCCAATTCAGAGACTCGCGCGAAGAGTTTTCCGTAATTCAGAATAATTTCAGAGGAGGAGCGGAACCGAAACTCCGTCGGTGCCTCCAGAACAAGTTCAACCTGTTCATCGGTTCGAAGTTTGACCCATCCTCGGGTCAGCCGGATTGGTTTGGAGCTGCAGTCCAGACGGGTGCCGGCCTGAAACGGCAGTTCCGAAGACCATTCCGCATCAATCGAATCCAGAACAGATGCGACTTCTTCCGCAGGAGCAGGGGCCAGATGAGCAGAAAGGATAATTATCAGAAGTGCAGCGGCACTCAGGACAGCGGCGGCCAGAGAGTATTTGCGGCTCTTTGTCGGGCGACCCTGAACAGCCGTTTTTTCTCGGGAGGGAGACTCCGGAGGTTTTGGGGCGGTTTCAATTTTCAGAGCGGCTGCCTGTTTTTCATATTCAGCAAAATCCCCCAGAAGAGCCCACTGCTCCTGCGGGTCAAGTTCGCACATGAAAACAGATTCATCCGTTTCAAAGGAGGGAACCTCTTCCGGGTGCGACAAGGGAGTCTGGGCCAAACAGTGGAAATAATTCAAATCCATTAAGACGTCCACACAGTAGTCCAGGGCTTCTTTGTCCTGACGGAGCAGGGTTTCCAGTTCACGGATTTCCTCCTGTCCGGCAATTCCGTTGCAGCAGTAAATCAGCAGCTCAGAGATACGCATCAAATCGCGTTCATTCATAGTGAAACCTCCTGTTCGCGAATGGAGCGTTTCACACAGAGAGCCAGAGTATGATGAATTCGGGACAGATGCTTATACACATACTGTATTGAACGATTCAGCTGGGCTGCCAGCGTTTTCACATCATAGTTCAGTTCGTATCGGGCCTTCAGAAACCGCTGATCAGCCGATTGCAGCTTTTCGATGCAGCGGCGAAGATACTGAATGCGTCTGTCCGTGTGCAGCTGTTTTTCGCGGGCAATTTCCTGAATTTGCTGAAAGAGGGGTTCACTGAAAATCAGAAAATCCTTCCCTTTTTTTTGCGGTAATCCAAAATGCAGTAGTAAGCGACTTTTAACCCCCAGCCGGCAAAGTCCGTCCCCATCTGGAAATGGTCAAATTTCCTCCACATCACGGTAATCGTTTCCTGCATAATATCGTCGGCATCATTAAAATTGGGGACCAACGAGAGAATGTAGGAGTTGATTCGCCGCTGATTTGCCATTAACAGCGAGAGAAAAACTTCCGTTTTTTTGCTGTTTTCGTCCATTCGAGACCTCGCCTGGGGTCTATCTGCTTCTATAAGATAACGGAGAAAACATCGGTTTCTTCTACGGAAAAATCGAAGAAAAGACCGAGCAGTTCCTCTTTGTTTCAGGCCCCAAGAAGGGAAAACAGCAGAAAGGGGAAGCGGGTATCCTGTTTTTTAATAAGTCAGGCCGTATCCGTACTCAAACAGAGGTTCATAGGGCTTATCGCCGAGGTTAATGGGGATTTGGTCCATCGATTTAGGCCATGAAAAGGACAGTTTCCCGGTCGGTTTATAATCCCCGAAAAGAACATCCGCAATGCCTTGTCCTTCGGTTCCGGGCAGCCAGGCGGCAATCAGGGCATCCGCCTGGTCGAGAACTTCACCGAGAATCAGAGGACGGCCCGAAAACAGGACAACAACAATCGGGATTCCAGCTTTTTTCACATTTTCGATTACCCGCTTATCCTCTCGGGAAATTTCCAGATTTTCCCTGTCTCCATACCCCTCTGCATACGGTCTTTCCCCGATTACCACCACCGCAACATCCGCTCCCTCTGCACGCTTTCCGTCATCTGAATAGGTCACGAGGGTTTGTTCGGACACAGTCCGGCGGATAGCGGTCAAAACAGTGGTTCCATTAAGCGTGACGGGGCCGCTTTGGCCCTGCCAGGTGATAGTCCAGCCGCCGCATTGATTGCCTAAATTGTCGGCACTTCGGCCGGCCACATGGATTCGAGCCGCTTTTTTGGAAAGAGGAAGCGTCTGATTCTTATTCTTGAGCAAAACGAGAGATTCCCGCACCGCCTGTCGGGCAACCCGTCGATGAGCTTCCGAACCAAATTCTTTCTGAAGCCGTCGGTTTGCTTTCAGAGAGTATCCCTTGTCCATCAGACCCATTGCATACTTGACACGCAGAATTCGGCGGACGGCATCGTCAATTCGCGACATCGGAACCGTACCTTCCTCCACCAGCTCTTTCAAATAGACAAAGAACTCCCGATAGCGGTTCGGCTCCATCGCCATATCCATCCCGGCATTGACGCAGATGCCGATAGCGACTTTGAAATCCGGATGGACCTGATGAATGGCATTGTAGTCAGAGATTAAGAATCCCTCGAATCCGAGTTCCTCTTTCAGAACCTTTGTCAGGAGGTAACGATTCGCCGAGCATTTGACCCCGTTCCAGCTGCTGTAAGAGGGCATAATAGTTGCCGCTCCCGCCTGGATGGCGGCCGGATAAGGGTGTAAATGAATGCGCCGAAGGGTCTCTTCGTCCACGCGGACATCGCCCTGATCCAGACCTCTGCCGTCTTCAGAAGTGCCGAAGAGGGTTCCCCCGTCTCCGACGTAATGTTTTGCACAGGCCAAAATCGAGTAAGGACTTCGTAAGTCATCCCCTTGCAAGCCCCGGATGGCGGCGGCTCCAAGCAAAGCACAAAGCTGCGGGTCTTCAGAAAATCCTTCATAGGTACGCCCCCATCGTTCATCCTGCGGAACGGCCACGCAGGGTGCGAAAGTCCATTGGATTCCGGTAGCCCGGACTTCCCGAGCGGTAATGCGTCCGATTTCCCGGACTAACTCCGGATTGCGGGTGCATCCCAAGCCGATATTATGCGGGAAGATGACGGCACCGAGAACATTGTTGTGACCGTGAACGGCATCGACACCATAAAGGAGAGGAATTTTCAGCCGCGTGTACTGTGTTCTCTTTTGGAGACTTTCATATTGTTCCGTCCAGTATTCGAGGGTATTGCCGGAGGGCGGGTCTGCATCTCCGCTATTTAAAATAGAACCCAGATAATACGTTTCTATATCAGATATTTTGATTAAACCGGTGCTCTCCGCCTGAATCATCTGGCCGATTTTTTCTTCGAGGGTCATTCGGGCCAGCAGCTGATTGGCCTGAGGGTCATAAGAAGACAAAGAACCTGACCGTCCCGGAACACTTTGAACCAGGAAAAAGACTGCAAACAGTAAGGCACTCTGAGCAGAAAAAACGCGACAGGAAATCCACGCTTGTCTCATAGACTCATCCTTTTTTGAAATAAAATCTTTCCAATGTTCAACGGCTCAGCGGCGGCATCTGACGCGTCCACAAAGAAAGCCGGTACGTGTCTTTCCAGCTGACCAGGTCCACATGCCCGTCAACAAAGACCGCATTGCATAGGCCTTCATCCCTTTTTTCGAGGGACGTTTTATGGAAGCTCGCCAGACAATCCTGGTATTTTAAGGGGCCGAAGGGGACCAGTAAAGAAGGATTTGTATTCCAGGCGCCGACGGAGGAAGGATGCTCGGGAGTTCCGCAAAGAGCATTGTCGTTCAGGGTGGCGGTATAGCGTGTATTGTTTACCCAGGGATTTTCCTCTCCGAAGAAAAAGATAGAGGAGGGGGACTTTATGCTGCTGATGCGAACCCGAAGGAGATGCTGGTATTGGACAGCGCCGGACAATTCAAATCCGCCCAGCAGGGCATTCATACTGTATCCGAAAACGGGTTCAACGGGAATGCCGGAAGTGCAGGAGTGATTCTGGCGGGCAAAGCGGTCAAAAATGGGGCATAAGTGGCTTTTGTCTTGTTCTCCGAGATAGGGCCAAAGACTTCCGGCCAGCTGGGGCTGACGAAGCGGATTTCGGGACTGGTCGTGCCATTGACATAAGCGGTTTGGCTCAACGGATTTATAAATCGAGCCCCAGGCATTGGGAAAAAGAGAGTTGTTATTTTGGACATACATTTGGCCGGCCAGCCCGTAGTGGCGAAGATTGTTGCGGCAAATCACGTTCTGGGCGGCTTCTTTCGCTCTCCGAAGGGAAGGAATGATAATGGCCAGCAGAAGCCCAATGATGGCAATGACAACCAGCAGTTCAATCAGCGTAAACCCCGTCTTTTTCATAATGGCTCTCCGGCTTGAATCCTTTTTCAAAAAGACATCCAAAAGAATACTCCCGATTGGCTGATTTTCTCTACGGATTTTTAGAAACCAGAGAATCATTCAGGAGTTTTGAAGGGGGATACGTTGATTCGAAAGCATCAGCGGGGAAAGTTAAGTTGTTTGAAGAAAGAATGTTATGGAAAATGAAGGCGCTGGGACTCGAACCCAGGACCTACGGCTTAAAAGGCCGTTGCTCTACCTGCTGAGCTACGCCTCCGCTTTTCAGGACCCCTGAAAAGGCCATAAAAAATATCACATAAAGGAAAAATATCAAGAAAAAACGCAAAAAACAAGGAAAAGTCTCCTAAATAAAAAAAGCCCGCTCTCTCTGCGGAGAACGGGCTTTGGGGAAACGCAGATTTATACTACCGAATATACTCGTTCAGAATGTTTTCGAGAAGCTCCTGCCGTCCCGAACGGAGTTTCGGTTCTCCATTTTCGAGAATATATTTTTCGAGCTTCACAAAGTCCATTTTGCCTGCCTCAATAGCACGCCCAAACGGAGTATCCCAGCCGGCATAGCGTTCTTTGACGGCCTTGTCAAACACCTTGTCCTTAATCAGACGAGCGGCAATCTTTAAGCCGCGGGCAAAGGCATCCATTGCCCCGATATGGGCATAAAAGAGGTCCACATTGTCGATAGACTGCCGACGCACGTGGGCGTCAAAATTCAGACCGCCGGTCGTGAATCCGCCCGCCTTCAAGATGATATACATCGCCAGCGTCGTATCATACAAGTCGGTCGGGAACTGGTCCGTATCCCAGCCCAGCAGCAGGTCTCCGCGATTGGCATCCACCGACCCGAGCAGGTTGTTGGCGGCACAGAAGGCCAGCTCATGATGGAACGTATGAGCCGCCAGCGTGGCATGGTTGGCCTCGATATTCAATTTGAAGTGCTCCACCAGACCGTACTTCTGCAGGAAGGCGTAGCAGTTGCCCGCATCGAAGTCGTACTGGTGTTTGGTCGGTTCCTTCGGCTTGGGCTCAATGTACAGCTGGCCTTTGAAGCCGATTTTCTTTTTGTAATCGACCGCCATCTGCAGCAGCAGGGCCATATGGTCCAGCTCCCGCTTCATATCGGTATTCAGCAGCGTGTCGTACCCCTCACGGCCGCCCCAGAAGACATATCCCGCACCGCCCAGCTCTTTGGTAATTTCCATCGCCTTCTTGATTTGGCTGGCGGCATAAGCAAACACGTGCGGATCCGGATTCGTTCCCGCTCCGGCCATAAACCGCGGATGAGAGAAGGCATTGGTTGTGCCCCAGAGGAGCTTTACCCCTGTATCCGACTGCATTTTCTTGGCCATCGCCACAATTTTGTCCAGGCGTTTGTTGGTTTCGGCCAGATTATCCGCCTCCGGCGCAATATCGCGGTCATGGAAGCACCAGAACTGAACCCCCAGTTTGGTGAAGAATTCAAACGCCGCCTGAAGGGTCTGTTCGGCCCGCTGCATCGGGTCGGAGGCCTTGTTGTAGCTGCGGACAATCGTATTCATCCCAAACTGGTCCGCCCCGAGCCCCTTCATCGTATGCCAGTAGCAGACGGCAAACCGCAGATGCTCGGCCATCGTTTTGCCCATCACCTTTTCTTTGGGATTGTAATGCTTAAACGCCAGAGGATTCTTGGAATCAGGCCCCTCATACACCACTTTTTTGACTTCAGGAAAATATTCCATCATTGTTTTCCCCTTTCTTTTTATAGGTTATCCGAGCTGTTTGTGCAGGATATTCAGCCATGCCGCATAGGCCTGACGGCACAGGTCCGCCTGGGCCGGCTTGGGCTCGATGGTTTCCACCCTTTGCAGGGTCTCAAAGGCATGGGCGAACGTTTTATAAATGCCGGCTCCGATACCGGCGCCGCGGGCGGCTCCCTGCGAACCGTCTGTATTGTACAACTCGACGACGGCTCCGGTCAGGGTCGCAAAAGTCTGGGCAAAAACAGGGCTCAGGAACATATTGGCCTTTCCGGCCCGGACTGTGTCCATCCGGATGCCCATATCCTTCATAATTTCCAGTCCGTACTGGAGAGCAAAAACAATTCCTTCCTGTCCGGCCCGCAGCAGATGACCGAGATGATGGCGGTTCAGATTCAAATTATGGATCGAAGCCCCGAGGTTGCGGTTTTCCAGCGTGCGTTCCGCTCCGTTGCCGTAGGGGAGAATCACCAGACCTTCACTGCCGATGGGGACCTGCTCGGCCAGGGCATTCATTTCCGGGTAATCTCTGCCGGCCGCAACCGTATGTTTGAGCCAGCTGTTCAGGATCCCCGTCCCATTGATGCACAAAAGAACACCGTTGCGAACTTGCTGAGGGGTATTGTTCACATGGAGAAAGATATTAACACGAGATTTCGGGTCATAGGCAGGGCGGTCGCTGATGCCGTACACAACCCCGCTGGTGCCCGCCGTAGCCGCAATCTGGCCCGGTTCGAGCACGTTGAGCGACAGGGCATTGTTGGGCTGGTCGCCCGCACGATATGTTACAGGAGTACCGGCTTTCAGTCCCAGCTCTGCGGCGGCCTCTTTTGTCAATTCCCCCTGAAGGCCGAACGTCGGCACTAATTCAGGAAGAAAGGAATGGTCAAATCCGTAATAATCCATCAGAAAATCAGCCGGGGCAGCCTTCGGAAAGTTCCAGAGTATCATCTCCGACAATCCGGAGGCCGTCGTGACCGCCCGTCCGGTCATTTTCAGCGCCAGCCAGTCGCCCGGAAGCAGGATTTTCCAGATTTTTTTGTAATGGTCGGGTTCATTCTTCATAACCCATTTTAACTTGCTGGCCGTAAAGTTGCCCGGACAGTTCAGCAGTTCACGCAGGCAACGCTCCGCCCCGAGGTCTTTGGCAGCCTGATTGCCGATTTCGACGGCCCGACTGTCGCACCAGATAATCGCGGGACGAATCACATTCCCGGATTTGTCAATACAGACAAGCCCGTGCATCTGGTAGGTAATCCCAACGGCTTTAATATCGGATGGATTAACTCCGGATATTTTTAGAACTTCTGAGGTAGCCGCTTTCAGATTGACCCACCAGTCATGCGGGTTCTGCTGGGCCCAGCCGACCTGAGGGGCTTCGATAGGCATTTCCTTTTTCGGTGCAGCGGCGGAAGCGGCAATTTTCCCTGTCTGGGAGTCCAAAAGGGTGGCTTTAATGGAGGAGGTGCCGGAATCGTAACCAAGAAGGTACATTGCTTTCTCCCAATATCAGCGTTCAGTAATCGATTACTGAACGCCATTATAGGCACATTCGGTGCTGGTGCAAGAAGGGATTTTTCAGAATTTCCATAAATTCAAGACTGTAAAAGCAGACGTGCCCCCTTTTTTTGCGCAAAATGTTCTTTTTTTAGACACAAGATTGCCTTGTGAAACAGCTAAAACAGAGCGAAAATATATTAATAGATTGTTCCCAAATGGGGCTGGTTTACCGGCTGGTGAGGAAAGGAACCCGATGAAAAAGATAGTGCTTGTTTTTCTGATAATTGTGTCCGGGGCTGCTTCTCGCGGAGCAGATGGATTTGGTCAGAATACAACCGGCGGGGCGGGTGGGACCACTGTTGTCGTATCCACCCCTGCAGAGCTGAAGACCTATGCGGAAACGGTCAATACCCCCTATATTATTCAGGTCTCGGGCACATTGGACCTGGCTTCCATCGGCGGCAAAATCAGTATCCAATCAAACAAAACCATCGAAGGCACAAGGACAAATCCCACGATTATCGGAATGCTCGGCTTCAAAAACGGCAGTTCAAACGTCATTATTCGGCGACTGACAATACGCTGTCCGCAGGGCTATGGTGAGGGCAACGGAATCGCCGTCAAGGAAGACATCACAAACGTCTTTATTACCAAATGCACCATCTATGACTGCTACGATGGTCTGGTGGATATCACGCGGCGTTCCGACAACATCACCGTATCCTGGTGCAAGTTTTATTTCACCCAGCCGATGAATGAACAGCGCGTCAGTCTGGTCGGCAGCAGCGACAGCGCAACCGATGACTACGGCAAGCTTCGCATCACGTACCATCACAACTGGTTCGGTGCGATGTGCAAGCAGCGAATCCCATCGGTTCGATTTGGAAAGGTGCACTTATATAACAATTATTATCACTGCACCGGCGTTCAAACCATTTACGGCGTTTGGGCGAGGCTGTATTCCGAATGTCTCATTGAAAACAACTACTTTAAAGAAGTGAACAATCCGTATTACAATATCGAATATGACAATACGGTCAAAGGCAGAATCGCTGCTTCGGGAAATATTCTGGACAACTGCACCGGCACAGTGCATCCGGGCACGGACAGCGTGTTTACGCCGCCGTATGCTTATAATCTGGATGCCGCTTCGATGGTTCCGGCGATTGTGCAGTGGGGTGCCGGTGCAGACGGCAAAGACGGCTATCCGCCGCACTGGATGTTCGGGATGTATGGGGATTTTGACTTAAATGGGCTTGTTGATCACAAGGATTTTGCCGTCTTTGCAGGGTTTTGGAAGGCCGTCAGCGGAATCGAAAACGCAGACTACTATCCAAACGGCGTTATCGATTTGGAGGAACTGGCTCTGTTTGTGAGCAACTGGCTTTATATCCCTCCGGACACAACCCCGCCGGCCGCTCCGGCGAATTTGCGGGCCACGGGCCGGAATGCTCAAGTCTACCTGCAGTGGGATGACAATTCCGAACAAGACCTGGCGGGCTACAACATTTATCGTTCGACATCCTGGGACACAGGATACGTAAAACTGAATGCGGCTCCTTTGTCCGCTTCTGAATATACGGACGAGACTGTTGTAAACGGTATGATGTATTATTATGTCGTGTCGGCCGTGGACAACAATCACAATGAATCCGTCTATTCGGCCCAAGCATGCGCCGTCCCTGACGACGCTTCAGACAGCATCATCATTCAGGAAAACCCGACCCTGACAATTGCCGGTTTGTGTGTTGTAAACGGCATTGTGGATACCGAAGAGCATCCGGGCTATACCGGCTATGGATATTGTGATACAACAAATGCGGCAGGAAGCGGCATCAACTGGAAGATTTCCCTCTCCGAATCGGGAACCTACACATTTACCTGGCGGTTTGCCAACGGTTCAACCGCCCGACCTGCCCGTCTGCTGATTAACGGAATTGAGGCATCGGCAGGCATCGATTTTCCGGCAACTGGGGCATGGGAAAACTATACCACCGTATCGATAGAGCTTTCCTTAACAGCAGGCCCAAAAGAGATTCGACTGGAAGCCCTCACCAGCGGCGGCTGCGCCAACATCGATTATTTCAAAGTCAGCGGGCCGTCCCCTGAGATTGCCGTCTGCAATTAAGTCCCGATGAAACGTCCTTTTTTCATTTCTTTTATAAAGACAAATCCTGTCTAAAAGAAAGCATCGTATACCTAAGTCCGCAAATATTTGCCGCTTTCTGAGTTATTATCGAACCAAGCTTGCGGTACCAATTCATTCTGCAGCAGGTTTTTTGTCTAAACAAAGCCGGTCTTTTGCTGAGCCGATACAAAATTCGTAAAGACCCGTCGCTAAATCGGTTAGTAAAAAAAATGAGGTGTCAGCCGATGCGAAAACGAGACACAAAGTTTTTTGGTTTCTTCCCGGTGCTTTGCGTGGGCTTCTTCTGCCTTTTTGCTGTAGTTCTCTTCGCTCAAAATCCATCCGAAAACGACCTTTTTGAAATGTCGCTGGATGAATTGATGAACATCGAAGTCTATGTTCCCGGTTCCATTACAGAAAAAGACCCATTCAAGGTGCCTGCAAGCATTACAGTTATTACGGCGGAAGATATTGCTCGCACGCCGGCCCGAAACCTGCTCGATTTGATTGAAATCTATGTGCCCGGCGCTCTGTATATGAACCACAGCGTCGGTCCCGTGCCCGGCATCCGCGGCATCATCGCCGATCGGCCCTACAAGTTCCTTGTGAATGTCAACGGAATCAATGTCAATATCAAGGCCCATTACGGGGCACGGCTGGAGCTGCTCAACTGGGATCTGGGCGATATCGAACGGGTGGAAATTATCCGCGGACCCGGTTCCGTGACCTACGGACCGGGAGCCATCGGCGGTGTCATCAATATCACCACGAAAAAAGCCAAAGACTATCCGGGACTGCAGCTGGCCGGGAAGTTCTGGGATAAATATGACAGCATCGGCAACTCCGTCAGTTACGGGTATCAGGGCGAGAAAACCTCTCTTTATACATACCTGAGTGTCGTGGATACGGCGGGAATTAACCCGGACCTGTTCGGCGTTGAAAATGCGACTCGAAGCGGTTATGTAAAGGGGTATCCTACTTCTCCCTACCGGCCTCGTCCGCCGTTTACGTATATGACGGATTTCTTCAATGAACCCCAAATTAAAGCCCATGTGGATTTCAATTTCTGGGAGAATTGGCGGTTCTGGGCACGCTATACCAACACCTCCTCGGAGTTAGCCCAGGGGTCCGGGGTCAAATATGAGTTCGACGGACAATACAAGGATTTCCGTCAAACCCGCTATCGTTATTTTCAGCTTGCCCTCGAGAACCTGGCTCCGCTGACCGATGAGTTGAATTTAAAGAGCACTTTCGGTTTAAGTTCCATCGATGTTCATAATATTGAGAAGTGGGATTCCAAGCTCGATAACGATAAAGACAACCTGCAGAACATCGGCTGGATTTGGTCTGAATGGGAATACTTTGCACGGTTTATGCTGAACTACGAACCGGACAAGGACTGGCTGAAAGCGGCGATAGGGTTTGAGTACAGCTATGACTTAATCCGTCCTGCCTGGGGGAAGGATAAAGATGACGGACTTCGACTGGCGACAGGCATCATCAGCGGGCCTACTTCGGAGGCGTACGGCACCAGCACGGCCGGGACGGGTCAGGTAAATGAAGACAGCGACCGCTATTTCCCCGTCGGGGAAGGGTGGGAAACCGGCACCTATGCCTTTCTGGGAGAAGTCAACCTGAAACACAGTTCCCGAATGAGCACCCTGTGGTCGGCCCGACTGGATAGGCACAGTTATACGGATTATATGTTCTCTCCCCGATTTGCCTGGATTTATGAACTGAAAGAAGACGAATATCTTAAGTTTATTGCTCAGCGGTCTGTTCGGATGAATACCCAGGAAGAATTGTATATGAGCCACGAAATCGGCACATCCAACAAACCGGAAAAACTGGACACATTCGAATTGATTTATTCCGGCAAGAGCGGGAAAAATCTGTTTTATCAGGCCTCGACATTCCTAAACAAAAATGCAGTGATTGCCTGGGACTGGACAGCCCGCCGCAGCGCACCCATCGGAACATTGCGAACCGCCGGTATTGAACTCGAAGCCCAGTACAAAAAGGAAAACTGGAATCTCGGCGTCAATCATTCGTTTGTCAAACAGCTGGATTGGCAGCTCGACAAGGGGATGGAGGCTTCCGGTATCAGTTATTCCGATTATTATGTGAATGCGGGCTCCGGTGTCATTATTACTTCGAAGGGGAATGATTTGAATAACTGGTCCAACCATGCCACGAAACTGTTCAGCAATATCCGGTTTTTTGACGGCAAACTAACCCTCCATGGGGATTTGAAAACTTTCTGGGGTTTTGAGGGCTGCCGGGACGGGCTGGATGCTCTTGCAGAAGCCGGCGGGACAGCGGCAAGAATTCGCGATGTCAAAAAACACGATGCCTACGATATGGAAATTACGGCCAACCTGTCGCTCACCTATCACATCAGCAAGGCGGCCGAATTGACCTTCTACGTCCAGAATATCCCCGTGCTCGGAGACAACAAACGCTATTCCTATTCTTCCGGCTACAAAAAGCCCTATCCGGACAAAAGCGCCTGGATTGAAGAGCCGACGATGGTAGGGGTTCGCTATCAGCTCCGATTCTGAAACCAACAAAAAAAGCAGGCCGCTCAGAAAAACCGGCGGCCTGCTTGGTTTGTCAGTCAAACGTACTGTATATCAGGTCTTGTCCTCGCTTTTCTTGCCCAACAGAAGAATGGGAGCGGCAATGGCTATAGAGGAGTATGTCCCGACAACAATACCCACCAGCATTGCGAAACTGAATCCTCTCATTCCTGTTCCTCCCCAAACATACATAACGAAGAGGACCAGGAACGTGGTGAAAGAGGTCAGGATGGTTCTGGAGAGCGTCTGATTGATGCTGTCATTAATCAATCGGGGTGTCAGCATCATCGTCTTGCCGCGGTTTTCACGAATTCGATCGAATACCACAATGGTATCGTTCAGCGAATACCCGATGATTGTCAGAAATGCGGCAATCATTTCCAGATTGATTTTGAAGTCCAAAATCCCCAGTGCCTGCCCCAACGGCGTGCCGGCAACATAGGTACAGGCCGTAACCAATCCCAGCGTAATGCAGACGTCATGCACAAGGGCGATGATAGCCGCCATGCCGTAACGGACACTGCCGAACCGGAAGCCGATATACAGCACAATTGCCGCCAGCGACAGGACAATGGCCAGCAGCGCCCGCACCTTTGCCTCCGAACCGATTGACGGATCGATTTGTGTGACACGCGACAGAGAGGTCTCCATCGAAAGGGCCTGCGTAATCCGTGTTGTCTCATTGTTTGTGTATTGGGTGCGTTCTTCCTCCGTCAGCGTCCGAAAGGCCGCTTCCGGGTGCATGCTCACATACAGGAATTCCTCTATCGGCTGACTGTCGGGCAATTCATTCAGATTGGGCTGGAAAATCTGGAACGAATACCATTGCAGATTTTCCGTATCCCGTTTGAATTTCAAATCCTGCAGGCGGGTGCGAACTTCCCCTGCGGTAGAGGGCACCCCTAATTTGACCAAAATCTGGACTCCCCCGGCAAAGTCCGCCAATTCCGGAGTGCCCACCGGCACTTCCCGAGCCCAGACGATTTGCGGCTTGAGGTCTTCTTTAACCGCCAGAAGATCTTTAAAAGCGGCTCGAATCGCATCGCTGACGATTTCATCGATTTTCAGCTCCGCAATAGTCATTTTGTCCCCGAAGGCCTCCTGGAGAACCTCCTGAATGAGAGAAAGATTCAATCGCCGCGTTGTAATTTGGAAGCGTTTCTCATCCAGAGATTTCACTTCCAGGGCGGGAAGCGTCTGATCCAGTTTTCGTGCAGCCGCCCGGACGGCATCCAGAACACTCTGAACCGTTTGACCGGCCTCGCTGAAAACAATCTGAGCCCGGCACCGGTTGGTTTCCGTCGTGGTAATTTCATACTGCAGACCGCTGTCTCCGATGCTGTAAACCTTGGCGGCCGCCAAAGCGCGATTTCCGATGGATTCGGCGTATTGGCGGAACTTGTCTTCCACAATCTTTCGGGTATAAGCCGTTCCCGGCTTTAAATCGATTTGGGCACTGGTACCGCCGGTAAACTCAATGTCATATTTGCTGTTTGTCGTCTCGTCCCGCATAAAGAAAACAGCCAGACCGCCAATCATCAGAGAGCCGGAAATCACCAAAAACAGCGGCCGCATTCCCGTCCAGTTTACGCGGGCGTTTTGAAGAATTGCAAACATTTTCAGCGGCTGATTGAGAATCCGCCGGCTGATAAGGAAATCAAAAATGACCCGGGTGACAAACAACCCCGTAAACATGCTTGAAATGATGCCGAGCATCAAAACAATGGCAAATCCCTTGATTTCCTCCGAGGCCACCATCAGCAGAATAAACGCAACACCGAATGTGGTCAGGTTGGCGTCAAAAATCGTCCGAAAAGCCCGACCATACCCATTGGCAATCGCCGCACGGAGAGTCGAACCCCGCTTTTGCTCCTCCCGGATTCGCTCAAAAATCAGCACATTCGCATCCACACTCATGCCGATTGTCAGGATCAAGCCGGCAATGCCCGGCAGAGTAAAGGTGGCATTGAAAGCCGCCATCATCGCCAGCACAAACAGCAGGTTGAGCAGCAGGGCGATGTCTGCGATTGCACCCGCCAGCAGATAGTAAAAGAACATAAAGCCGGCCACGGCAATCAGACCGATATACCCTGCACGCAGCCCCTGTCGGAGATTATCCGCTCCCAGCAGGGGACCGATGGTCTTCTCGGAAATCGGCACTTCCGACAATTTGGCCCGGAATGAGCCGGCATTCAGTTTATTGACCAAATCCGTCTGTTCTGTGGGACTGAATTTCCCTTCGATAATTCCGGAGGTGCTGATAGCGGCGCGAATGGTCGGAGCCGACAGGGCTCGGTCGTCAAGGATAATGCACAACGGCCGCTTAAGATTATCCTGTGTCAGATTGAAAAACAGATTGGCGGCCGTCTGGTTAAAGGTAAAACCGATCGCACGCAGTCCTTTGTCATCGCGAGTCGGATAGGCACGACGCAGTTTCCACTTCTTGTCCGGGGAGTGAAGCATACACTCCTTCGGCTGATTGCTCGCCAGGACGTATTTTTTATCCCCGAATGTACCGACAATGCCCAGTCCATCCGGCCAATTGGCGGGGTCTTCAATTTCCACCCATACATACTTGGCATCCGATGCCTGTCGCGGTCCCTTTAACCGAAGGGCTTCCAGATAGCCGCGTATTTCGTCCATATTGGTTCGGCCGTCATCCGGTGTCGGCAGAATTCGAAACTCCAGCACACCGGAGCCCTTGAGCATTCGCTTGAGGTCTTCCGGATCATCCAGCAGACCGGCTACCTTGCGGTAATCCTCATAAAGCGTCTCAATCTGGGCAATTTTTTCCTGTCGGTCCGGAAACTGCTTTTTCAGTTCGTCCAGTGCCTCGCGGCGGCGTGCTGAATTGGCCGGCAGCTCAAGAATATCCTGCAGCTGCTGAAGATTCAGGTTCAGCCGATTCAGGTCCGCTACCGCCTTGTTCCAGCGAGCATTGGCCCCATCCTCAGGACGGGTCAGTTCATTGACGGCCTCCGCCCAGCGTCCGTAAAGAGCCAGATACTGTTTGAGAACATCCAGCAACGCCGTCTGTTCGGGGGTCAATTGGTCCTGGGCGGGTTCTGCGGGTTTGAGCCATTTGACAAATCCCTGCATCGCCTGAGTCCGGCGTTCCTCGGGCTGTTCATACCAGAGGGGGATATTGGAACGAATCGAATCGGTATCCAACCCCTGTTCCTGGAGCGGTTTCAGCAGGGCTTCCATCTGTGCCCAGGTCTGATCCCGTTCATTCTGCTTGGCGGTCCGCAGGTCATATGTTTCCGCCAAAGCGGTTAAGACAGCCAGCCGCTGCGGATTATTTTGTGCCAGAGATTCCAGACGTGCCTGCCGTTCCTCTTTCGGCAGAGAAAGCATCTTTTTGACCTGGAGCAGGTTCAGATTCTGCCGTTCAAGGTCCTGCAACGCTTCCTGAAAGGCCTGCCGTTTGCGTCGGGTTTCCGGGCTGGACACCGGCAGCTGAATCTCAATGCGGGTGTCCTCCTGCGGACGCATCACGAGATTGGCCATATGGCTGGGGTCAATTCGCTTCATCAGGATGGGAATCATGCTTTCCGCCAGTCCCTTGCGTTCCTGAGGAGAAAGCCCCGTTGTGTCAATCTCATAGATCAAACTGGTGCCGCCGGCAAGATCCAGTCCCAGTTTCAGCCGTTCCTGCGGAGGATAAACAACCCAAATCCCCAGAATCGTCAGAGCCGCAATCAGAAGCAGTTTCCAGATCAAGTTCCTGTTCATAATGGTTCCCTATTTGAGAGTTGTCCTTTTCGTTGCCGTTATTTCTTCTCGTCGGAAATGACTGTTGCAATAGCCGACGGAATGACCCGGATTTTTGTATTCGTGGATTCATCAACCTTCAGGATGATTTCATCCGGCCGTACATCCACCACCGTTCCGTAAATGCCGCCGATAGTCCGAACCCGGTCATTTTTCTTCAAGGAAGAGACCATTTTCTGGTGCTCCTGCTGCTTGCGGCGGGGGCCCCGAAACAGCAGCAGATACATCACAATCAGAATGATAAAAAACGGCAGCATCTGGACCCAGGGATTCGGCTGAGGCTTCTCAGGGCCTTCTGCAGGAATCCCGGAGTCTTTCTGCTCCGTAACCGCTGTTTCCGTCTGGCCCTGGGGCTGTGCGGTGATGACTTCCGTTTGTTCCGCCGTCGGCTCGGCGGCGGCCAGCATCCATATTGACTTCATAGGCATTCCTTCCTCTCTTGAGTTTCTGAAATTTCCATTTGGGATTCTTTTTTGTGTTTTTCAATAAATGTCCGGGACCAGACCTCAAACGTTCCGTCCCGTATGGTTTTGCGTATCGTGTTCATCAAACGATGATAATACGTCAAATTATGCAGCGTCGCAAGAATCGGCCCGAGCATTTCTCCGACATTGAAAAAATGCCGAATTGCCGCCTTGGAGAAGGTTCGGCATGCCGGGCAGGGACAGCCTTCCTCAATCGGCCCGGAATCCTGCGTCCACTGGCTGTTGCGAAGACGAATCGGCCCGTCATCGGTAAAGGCAAAAGCATTGCGGCCGTTGCGGGTCGGCAGAACACAGTCAAACAAATCCACCCCCGCCCGCACCGCCGCCACAATATCCGCCGGCATTCCTACTCCCATCAGATACCGCGGCCGATCCGCCGGCAGCAGGGGGGCCGTAAACTGCGTTGTCTCCACGAGGGCATCGTGTCCTTCTCCCACGCTCAGCCCCCCAATCGCATATCCGTCAAAATCCATTGCCGTCAGGGCCTGAGCACACTGACGACGCAGGGTCAAATCCGTTCCACCCTGAACGATTCCAAACAAAAGCTGCCGGGGATTTTGATGAGACTGCCGGCACAATTGGGCCCAGCGAACAGTACGTTCAACAGCTTTTTCCAAACGGCTCAGCGGACATGGATAAGGGGTACATTCATCAAAGCACATAATAATGTCCGCACCGAGCCGATTCTGAATTCGGGTAGCCGAGCAGGCATCCAACACCACCGGAGAGCCGTCGATATGGCTGGCAAATTCAACCCGATCGTCATCCACCCGATTCAAACTGCTCAGCGAAAAAACCTGGTAGCCGCCGCTGTCCGTCAAAATCGGCCCCTCCCAGCCGCTGAATCGGTGCAGTCCGCCCAAGGATTCAATCACCTCCACGCCGGGCCGAAGCAGCAGATGGTAGGTATTGGCCAGCATCATTTCCGCACCGGTCTGTTTCAGCTGGCCCGGCAGGATGCCCTTGACACAGCCGCGAGTCCCTACCGGCATAAAGGCGGGGGTCCGGACAGGACCGTGGCCGGTGTACAAAATCCCGCACCGTGCCGCCGTTTGCGAATCAGATACCTCGATTGTAAAATGCTTCATTGGGTTTCCGCCAGTCGCACAATTTGACTGCCCGGGTAATAGTATTCCGTGATTTCCCGATACGTTTTTCCCTGCCGAGCCAGAGTCTGCGCACCGCTTTGACAAAGTCCGACGCCGTGACCGAACCCTTTGCCGTCTGTAAATTCAAATCCCTGAGGGGTTGGCCGGAGCGTAAAAATCGTGCTTTTCAGTCTGCGGCCGCTCGGATCTGCAGTCAGTCGAAAATCCTCTCCTCGCAGAAATGCGGTCTGGCCGTTCGAACCGACCAGACGAAGGGATGTGATGCGGCCGTTTTCCGATACGCGGACCGGCTCAATCCGCTCAATTTCGCCCAGCCGGCTCAGGTTCGGATACCGCCGTACCAAACGCTCTGTGAGGGTTTGACGGTCAAGCAGAACACCCGACCAGGAATAAAAATCCGGGCGTGCCGTTTGTCGGCAATATGGGCATTCGACCCCTTCGAGGGCTTTGACCGAATCTCCAAAGACATTTCGGCTGTTTTCCGTATGGCCCCCGCAAACAGAGCTGTAATACGCAGGGAAAAGACGCCGCTGCCCTTTGGAATCGAAACACACAAGCACCTGCCCGTCTGTTTGAGCAACGGCATGGTTGGTCGGCGCTGTTTCCGCCAAAACACCTTTATATACCTGATTGGCCTGGGTCCGCTTTAAATCCCAAAGGCGTCCGGAGCCGAACCGATTTTTGATGTATAAGGAATAAGTCCGGCAGGCAACCGCCTGGGCTTTTAAGGCCTCCGGCTCCCAGTACGAATGCATTTCCGCAGGCACAACCCCGCGTAGGTAGGACTCCAGCGGAACATGATTAATCGCCAGAAAGCCGCTGCCTTCCGGATTCTGAACCAGCCGAAGATATCCCCGAAACGGAACCTCATTGACTTCAAAAACAAAGGGGCTCTCCGTGCGGATCAAAACATCATTCTGAAAACGGTGGTCCCCGATTCGGAATCCGTTTCCGAGCCATTGAACAGAAAGAGTCTGGTAGGGGCGATCAAAACGAACCCAACTGTCAGTTTGACGGTCTTCTATCGCCAGAGCACTGTAACTGTACAGTGTACACTCATTCAAATTGCCAAAGAGCAAAACTCGTATCCAGCGTTCCTCGGAGTCGTCAATCCCGCTGGTTACACTCGGCAAAGGTTTTCGGCTGCATCCGGCATACAGCAGAATCCCCGCTGCCAGAATCCGTATCCAGTTCTTTCGTCTCACGACGCATCTCAGATAGAGGTTCGTCCGCTTCCGAATCCGCCGGTTCTTTTCGGCACACCTCTTGGGAAGAACCTCATTCCAGTTTCCTCAGACTCAGACCGTACTTGCTGAGCTTCTCCTTGACCTCATTGAGACTGGTCATTCCGAAGTTTTTACAGCCGAGCAGTTCGGCCTCGGTCTTTCCAATCAGGTCCAGAAGCGTCTTTACACCCAGCCGGGTCATGGCACGCCGGGCGCGAACCGACAATTCGAGTTCATCCACCGACTTGGACAGGATTTCCGGACTGGCTCCCGGCACCACAGGCGGCTCAACCGCTCCGGCCGGTTTTTCTTCGAGGGCCATTCCCAGACGAAGCCCTTTTGACTCCAGAATCCGCTTGATTTCCATCAGAGACGTTTCGCCGAAGTTCTTACAAGAAAGGAGGTCTGCCTCGGTAGTCCGAAGCAAATCACCGAGCGTTTCAATATTCATCTTTTTCAGACAGTTTCGGCTCCGAACAGACAGTTCAAAATCAGAAATCGGGATTTCGAGGATTTTGTTCTGACGATCTTTTCGTTTTTCCCGTTCCTCGTCATAGACCATCACTTTGGAGCTGGCAATGTCTTTCTGAAACAGAAGGGCCTTGGGATGATTCGGATGCGACCGAAGCACGGCCTCTACGCACTGCAGGGCCTGATCATACTGCCCCGCATCCTCATAGAGTACGGCCAAATTCAACAAAGCATTTACATGGGTCGGCTGCTGAGCAATCAGCTCCTGATAAAGCCGGACGGCCGTCTCCTCATCGCCGCGAAGGTCGCAGGCATAGGCCAGTGCAAAGCGTGCCTCTCCGTGTGCCGGGTCCAGTTCGAGAGCGGTTTGATAATGCTGCATCGCTTTCTCGTAATCTCCCTGAGCATCCATCAGCTTGCCCATCTGGAAGTGGTACTCGGCGCTGATGTTTTCCATCTGACTAAAGGCGGAGAGAGTTTGGGCTGCTTTTTCCAGTTCCCCGGCCATTCGGTAGGTGGCTGCCTTCTCCATCGCCGCCGTCATAGCATCCGTCTGATACCCGGCCGCCTTATCAAAAGCCGCTGCGGCCTTTTCATATTCGTGCAGCTGACGATAAGCGTACCCCAATCCCATATATTTTTGAACACTATCCGCCGCCTTCTCCAGGACACTGACGGCTTGGCTGCTTTGACCGCAGAACAAATAGGCCAATCCGCAGGCCAGCGTATTTTTGGAATTGCGGGCCTTTTCGAGCAAAGCCGTCCGCGCCCGCTCACTCGAATTAGCAGAAAGCCACATTTGCTTCATCGCCTCGATTGAGGGCGCGTCTTTTTCAAACAATTCCGCATCTGCCTGAATAAGGGATACCATAAAAAACGCTCCTAATCCGTTGTCCTTTTGAGGCCCCCTGTCCGGGAAGCCGTCCCTGATTTTCCATTCTCCAAGACAAAAACGCTCTTTTTCAGAAATCGATTAAATCGCTCATTATATAAGTTCACTTCAGAAAAGCAATACGATTTTTCAGGACTATATGGATAGAATAATGCTGAATGTTAGGCCCGTGTTTTCCCTTGAAAGCAGGGTAAAAAGCGACATAATAAACCCGTAATCTCAATCGAAAAATACGGAATAGGAAAATGCGTCGCTTTTGGCTGTTCGCCTCAATAATTCTTCTTGGTTTGTGGGCCCTATTGTGTATCTGCGGTTCATTCCTCGGCAGTCAATCTGCCGCATCTTTTTTTCAGTCTCTCCCATTATCTATTTTCTGGGTAATCTTTGCTCTTTTTTTGCTTTTTTCTTTGATAAATACGAATATCCGGACACATCCATACCTTTTTATCCTTCATTTAGGAATCCTAATGGTGATTTCGGGCGGGCTATGGGGGTCTCCCAAAGCCTGTGATTGGAGAAATCGTTTTGGGGGGGCATCGGAAATTGTAAAGGGATATCTAATTCTTTCGGAACAGGAAGAAACCAATAAGGTGTATGACGCCGCCGGCTGTCAAATCGGCTCTCTTCCTTTTGACCTATACTTAGAGCAGTTCACAATAACGTATTATGACAGCCCCATTTTCTCCATAGTAGACAAAAACACACAACAAAGTCTTTATACGCTCCGTGGGCTTCCGAATCCTTCGCTCGAATTGGAAGGGGGGCTTCGCCTCGAAGTGCTCGGCCGATATAAGAATCTTCAGCTGCGCCGTCAGCAGGGCCGCGCTGTTCCCGAGGAAGGACCGGCTCAGATTCGAAATCCCGGCTTTGAACTCAAACTGCTCTGGCCGGACGGAACCGAGGAATATTATTATGTCTGGGAACAAAATGATTTCTGGGCTCCGCCTTCAAACCGCTGCATCATTTCTTATTCAGCCCCGCAAATGCCCAGACAGTATGAAAGCCGCATCACCGTCCGCCGGAACGGAAAATCGACCGTTCATTCCATTCGAGTGAATCACCCTCTGGTTTACGGCGGATACACCTTTATTCAGCAGTCCTGGGGACAAGACGAGAAAGGATATTATTCAATACTCGGTGTTGTAAGCAATCGCGGGTTTCCGGCTGTAATGACGGGATATTGTCTGGTGATGCTCGGTGCAGCAGGACATTTTTGGCTGATTCCCCTTATCCAGGAAGTTAGAAAGGAGCGGCGCTATTCAGATTAAAACCTCGATCATCGGTGTTCTGATTTATCTGGGAATGGTTTTTTATGCCCTTTCGGCGGCAGGGGTCTTCTTTCCTGCTCTGAGGATACGACGATTGTTCTGGACGGCCGGCTGCATTGCCTCCGCCGCTGCCTGGCTGTTTCATTGGTTCAGGGCCTTCGGCTTTCCCCTTCAGACTATGTTTGAAATCTTCCTGACACTCGGAATGCTCCAGGGCCCGCTTTCCTGGTTCTGCCGACGATGGCTGGGTATGAGAGACCCGCTTTCCGAATTTGCCGAAGGCCTGCTCGGTTTCTGCATTCTGTTTCCCGCCGGTTTCGTTTTTCCAGAACACCCGCGTCCTCTGCCGCCGGCTTTGCAAAGCCCTCTTTTTATCCCGCACGTGGGGACGTATATGTTTGCCTACATCCTTCTGGCCCATGCAGCCGTCCAGGCGGCAGGGGGGCTCTTTGCCGCTCCTGTCCAACGAGAATACCGGGCCTGCCGGTTGGTGCGTTTGGCCTTTCCATTTTTAACAATGGGCCTGATTCTCGGCAGCATCTGGGCCAAAATTGCCTGGGGAGACTGGTGGAGCTGGGATCCCAAAGAACTCTGGTCATTGACTTGCTGGCTGATTTATCTGGCGTACTTTCACTGGCGGGCTGATTTCGGGGTTCGTTATGTAAAAGCCAATTTATGGATGCTTCTTGTCGGCTTTCTGGCGGTTCTTTGCACACTTCTTTTGGTCAACCTCTCTACTCTTTTCAAAGGGCTTCACAATTATGCAGGATGAAGAGATTTTCCGACATTTAAAGGTTTCTTCTTTACATTTCTTTTTACAGAAACTATAAAGAATGTATGCCAAACAGAATAAAACAAGCGGAAAAATCGGGGGTGGAGGGACTTGTAGAGACCTTGTGCCGAATCCGCACTCCTGAGGAGATGAAGAAGTTTCTGACTGAAATCCTTACCCCGGCGGAACTTCACGACTTGTCTTTGCGATGGGAACTGATGCGTATGCTTTCAGAAGGGATTCCGCAAAGACAGATTGCCGCAATCTTAAAAATCAGTTTGTGCAAGATTACCCGCGGTTCAAAAATTCTTAAAAATCCCGATTCTGTAACCAATCGATACTTGAAGTAAGAGGAGCAGCCAATGACTCGAAAGATTTTGCTTCAGGAAAAAGACATTCCTCGAAAGTGGTACAACATTGCGGCTGATTTGCCGACTCCGCCGCTGCCGCCCCTGACTCCGGACGGCAAACCCGTTACTCCGGAGATGCTGGCTCCGGTTTTCCCAATGAATCTCATCGAACAGGAGGTCAGCACCCAGCGATGGATTGATATTCCGGAGGAGATTTTGGATATTCTCTATCAATGGCGGCCGACTCCGCTTCGGCGGGCTGAACGTCTGGAGCGGTATCTGGGCACCCCGGCCAAAATCTATTACAAGGATGAAAGCGTCAGCCCGCCCGGCAGTCACAAACCCAATACCGCTGTCCCGCAGGCCTGGTACAATAAACAGTTCGGCATTAAGCGTCTGACGACGGAAACCGGTGCCGGACAATGGGGCTCGGCCCTCGCCTTTGCCTGCAAACTGGTCGGCCTCGAGTGCAAAGTCTTTATGGTTCGAATCAGTTTCGACCAAAAACCCTTCCGAAAATTGATGATGCAGGTCTGGGGGGCCAACTGCGTTGCCAGCCCCAGCACGGAGACAAAGGCCGGACGCGATATTTTGGCAAAAACCCCTGATACGCCGGGCAGTCTGGGAATCGCCATCTCTGAAGCCATCGAACAGGCCGTTACGGACCCGACCGGAAAGACGAGATACTCCCTGGGCAGTGTCCTCAACCACGTGATGCTCCATCAGACCATCATTGGGCTGGAAGCCAAGGCCCAGCTGAAAAGCATAGGCGAAAGACTGCCGGATGTCGTGATCGGCTGTGCGGGCGGCGGAAGCAATTTTGCCGGGCTGGCCTTTCCGTTTACTCTCGAAAAGATTCACGGAGCCGAAATGGAGATTATTCCCGTCGAGCCGACCGCCTGTCCGACTATGACCCGCGGACCGTTTGCCTATGACTTTGGGGATACCGCCGGCACGACCCCGCTGCTGGCCATGTTTACATTAGGGCATGCTTTCGTACCGCCTCCCATCCATGCCGGCGGACTCCGCTATCACGGAATGGCTCCGCTGGTTTGCCAGTGCATCGTAGAAGGGCTTCACAAGCCGCGGGCTATCGACCAGGTCGAATGCTACGAAGCGGCAATGACCTGGGCCAGAACCGAGGGCTTTATCTGTGCCCCGGAGACCTCGCACGCTGTTGCATGTGCCATCCAGGAGGCCAAAAAGGCCAAAGAAGAGGGCAAAGAAAAAGTCATCCTCTTCAACTACAGCGGACACGGTTTGATGGACCTGACCGGCTACGATGCCTATATGTCCGGGAAACTCAAACCGTATGCACTTCCCGATGAAGAACTCGCAAAGACGGAGGCATGTCTGAAAGATTATCCGAAAGCCGAGATGCGGAAGTCCGGCAAGTGGTAAAACCTGATAACAGGACAAGAAAAGCCCGGTTCTCCGCCGGGCTTTTTTATTGGGCGGTCTGACCGAAGTTTTCCGGAAAGTTTGAAAAAATTCCTGTTGAAAAAAGGGAAAAAATCCTTAAACTAATAGGACCGAATGGGTCGGTGCCCGAGCGGCTAAAGGGGATGGACTGTAAATCCATTGGCTAGCGCCTACGGTGGTTCGAATCCACCCCGGCCCATTTCAAATCATCTTCTGCTCTGATAATCCTCCGATTTTCCGGTTGAAACCTTTGCTTTTTTCAGGGATAGTAAAAACAATTTCTAATGCAGAAAGTTTGTGCGAGAAGCGACAGATGGGTTTCTATGAGCGAGACTATGGGCGGGATTCGTGGGGTGAAGGGGGAACTCTGCGTTTGGGGGAGGCATTGCGAGGGTGGAGTATTGTCAAATGGCTGCTGGTGCTGAATTTTGTTGTGTTTGTCCTTTGCATTTCACCGACCCTCGGGGACTTCTTTTTTACCTGGGGAGCCGTTTGGCCTGAAACGCTTCTGCGTTCCCTGCAGGTCTGGCGGCTGATTACCTACCAGTTCCTTCATTGGGACGCTATGCATTTTCTTTTCAATATGATTGTCCTGTATTTCTTCGGGCCGATTCTGGAACATCAGTGGGGCAGCCGTACTTTCCTGCGGTTCTATCTGGTCAGCGGGGCCGCCGGCGGACTGGTCTATATCCTGCTGGTTCTCCTTCATCTTCTGCCGGCCGGACCGATGGCAGGGGCCTCCGGAGCTCTCAACGCCGTTCTGATGGCCGTAGCGATTCTTTACCCGAATATGCTCGTCTTCATTTATGGTCTGATTCCCGTCCGCATTGTGTTTCTGGTGGGAATTATGATTATCCTAAGTCTGCTGCGGTTTGCCACAGGTCAAAATGCCGGCGGAGAAGCGGCCCATTTGACAGGATTGGCCGCCGGTGCTCTATATGTCATTTACAAACCGTGGTTTACAAGGTTTCGCCTGTCTCGAAAAAAGCAAAAATGGCACCGCCGGCTGGAGGAAGAACGGCAGTTTGAAGCCGAAGTGGACCGTATTCTTGAGAAAGTCAATCGTGAAGGAATACACTCCCTGACCGCCAAAGAAAAACAGACTCTTCAGGAGGCCACTCGACGGGAGCAATTAGCCCGTCGTTTTTAGGGCCTGCCTCTTAGTCCCACTGAATCTTTTCCGCCTGGGCTGTCAGCTCTTTCAGATGTTCTTCAACGGCCTGTTCTTTGCTGTCTTTGAGCTTGTTAATTTCCGAGCGGCGTTTTTCAATCTCCTCCCGAAGACGTTTGAGCCGCTCTTCGAGTTCCTGATATTGAAGAGTTTTCTTGCGAATAATCAGGTCAAACCGCTGAGAAACAAGCGATTTGAGCTCTTGAAGCAATTTTTCCCGTTCCGCTCCTTCGGTTCCCCGCAGTTTCTTAAGCAGCTCATCCCGCTGTTTCTGCATCGCCAGGTCTTCCAGGAGGACTTTGGCCAGTTCCGGATTTCTTTTTTCCGTATCGATAATCGGGTCATACCGCCGGCGGGCATCCATTACGCGGGTAAAATAGAGACCCGGGTCTTTTTCTCGAATCTGCTCCAGCTCGGCCGCCAGCTCCGGATTATTTTTTTGGAGCCACTGGATAAACTCCTCGTGCCGCCGCTGAAGATGTTCCAGCCATCGGGAGCCGGGACCGCCTCCCGGACCGCCGGGGCCTGCGCCTTCAGGACCTCGCCCAGGCCCCATCGGACCCTGCGGTCCTCCGGCAGGTTCCTGGGGACGAGGACGTTCTCCGGGACGGAAGAGGCGTTCCATTTCCGCCCGCACGGCTTCCTGAAACTTTTCAGGATCCTTCTGGCGAAGCGAACGGAGTTCCGCTGCACGATTTGGATCCTGCTGCTCTAAACGAGCCAGGAACCCTTCCAAACGCCGCCCGGACCAGGGATCCTCTGCCGGAGGCGGAGTATCTTCAGTCCATATATCTGAGCCGGACTCCTGGCCGCCAAAAACCGGCAAACCGCCCGCCAAAAGCCATATCGTCAAGGCGACAATCCATACCCGATTGAACTTCCAGGACGGAACCATCATTCGAACTATCCTTTCCAGAAATCTGCTTGGGCTATCAGTACCATTTCTTCAATTTCATTTCCCACCTCATTTGCCCATGAATCCTCTTTTTCTGCAGAGGAGCCGGTATAAATCTGCTCGGAAATATCATCCAGTGAAGAGGAGATCGACAGGACGGCATCATCGGCAAAAAAGTCCTGAACGATTTTCTTCTGCAGCGCAACAGGACTCTCAAACCGCAGATGAATATTCCAAAGACCTATTGCAGCTGCCAGGCAGGCGGCTGCCGCTGTCAGAATGTGCCGATAAAACTGTCTCTTTCTGGACAGAGCAATTGCTCGCTGCCGAAGCGACTGCTTAATATGGACCAATACTTCAGGCCGGGGCAGGGGAGAATCGGCAGCCAAAAGCGATTCTGCCGCCTCCATGTCCGAGGCCGCCTGAACTGCCTGGTCTTCGTCATAAAAACAGCGAAGAAGGTTTTCAAGTTGTTCTCTGCTTTCTTTCATCAGGTTGTTCCATCCATTCTTTCAATTTTTTCAGCCCTCTGTGGACCTTCGAAAGGGTTGTGCCGATGGGCTCCGAACGCATTTCAGACAGTTCCTTAAAACTGAAATCGCCGTAAAACCGCAACACGATCAATTCGGCCGTCTCCGCATCCAACCGGGTCAATCCCTGCTGCAGGCGGTCCGATAAAGCACTGTCAATCTCCCGCTCCGGCTCCGATTCTATTTCGGCAATTCGAGTCTTTTCCTCAAGAAGGCGCTTCTGGCGATATTGTTTTCTCAAACGGTCGCGAAATAAATTCGAAGCGATGGTAAAGAGCCACTTTTCAAAAGAACCGCCTTCAAAAGAGCGGATTTTTTCGAGCAGCCGCATATACAACTCGCTCAAAAGTTCCTCGCTGACTTCTCGATTTCCGGTCAACCGGTAAAAATAGCCGTAACAACGCGCTGCATACAACTCGACCAGTCGGCCTAATGCGTCCGGATTTCCGCGTTTGCATTCATCGAGAAGTTCTGCAATTTCCGGCTGCTCACTCATTTCTAAGGCATCTTTTTCTTTAAGGTTAGACGTCTGAACTTGGCCTTCTATTGCCCTGTTTACAAGAAGTTCTTTTTATGGAGGATATATTATATCTTGTATATCTATATTATTCGAATTCAAAGAGATTAGAAAAGAGGTTCATCCGACTCTTCGTCTTCATCGGGGTCAATTTTCCAGTTCTCTGATTCATCCAATTCTTCAATCTCCCGTTTGAAATATCGAATCAGTTTGTCCTGAAGAGGCCCCATTTTTTCCTGCCAGGCCGACATCCCCCGATACATCGATATCAAAATATCCAGTCGAAGGATTTGCATTTTCTGGAGACATTCCGGCTCTTTTATGTTTAAAAATGGGTCGCAATGAAATATTCGCCTCCCGGACGGGTCCATTTCGAACAATTCACAATCTTTACATTGAATCATTTTTGAAACCTCCAAAAAAAGAACATCCTCTTGATTTTTTCATCATATCACCTTACTATACCCCCGACAAGCAAACGATTTTTTTAGCAGGAGAACCGAATGGGAAAACCGAGACGAAGACGCAAGATTGGCAGCAAAAAACGGCATATGCGTTGGAAAATCCGGCATAAAATCAGCTGAGCCGGCGGCTTGGAGGCCGCCTGCGCATTCGCAAGGGCGGAAAGATGCGGAATAGAATCGAACGATTCATTTCGCTTTCTTTTTTTAAAGGAACAAACCGGTGAAATCCTGTACGATTACATTTCTGCCCGACAGGCAAACCGTCAGGGTTCATCCGGGTATCACCCTTTTAGAGGCCGCGGTCCAGGCCGGATTTTCTATCTATTCACCCTGTCAAGGTACTGGTGTTTGTCGAAAATGTCGGGTGGTCCTGGAGCCGTATGGAAAAGAGGTATTGTCGTGTCAGTACTATGTTTATGAAGATTTGACGGTTCGAATTCCGCCGGAAAGCAGGGGGGACGTAAGCCAGATTCTTGAACGGGGTATTCAGGGCGAAAAGACCGCAGATCCGCGTTTTCGAAAACTTTTTTTCCCGTCGTCTCCCGCCTCAACCGCACAACTCCTCGAACAACTTTCTTCTTTTCTCGATTTGCCTGTGTGCGTACACCCGGACGCCTGTCTTCCGGAGAACCGGGGCGGTTTTGAAAATGGAACAACCGCCGTTCTGACAGTTGAAGAGGAAACCTGCCGTCTTCTCTATCTGGAGCCGGGCGATACCACAGACCTTCTTTATGGAGCAGCGGCTGATATCGGCACAACAACACTTGTTTTGTATTTACTTGACCTGAAAAACGGACAAATCTGTCAAACCGTTTCCGCCGCCAATCCCCAGATTCAATACGGCGATGATGTCATCAGCCGAATTGTTTATGCACAGACTCCGGAAGGGCTTCAGCGGCTTGGGAGATGCTTGATAGAAAAACTCAATGAAATGATTGCCTGCCTGTGCCGAAAGCAGGGGATTGTACCGGAAAATATTTATGAAATCACAGCTGTCGGCAACACCACAATGAATCACCTGCTTCTGCAGTATCCGGTTCAGTCACTCGGTCAAGCTCCATACAAGCCGTATTCTCTTGCCTGCAGCGATCAATCAGCCGCAAAGACCGGTTTGCAGATTCATCCGGCCGGACGTCTCTATACTGTGGAAAACATTGCCGGATTTGTCGGCTCGGATACGGTTGCCGCCGCCCTGGCAGCTGGAATGGACACCCTCGAATCGATTTCCCTGCTTGTGGATATCGGCACAAACGGCGAAATTGTCCTCGGAAATAAAAATCGGCTTCTGGCGGCCAGTTGTGCCGCAGGGCCCGCCTTAGAGGGAGCACGCATTTTATACGGAAGCCGTGCTGAAAACGGAGCCATTCAGCGTGTTCTTCTTGCCGAGGGAGATATCGTTCTGGATACAATCGGCACAGGGTCTCCCAGAAGCATCTGCGGAAGCGGACTGATTGATGCCGCGGCTGTAATGCTTCAAACGGGTATCCTTGATCCCTCCGGAGCGTTTGCCCCTTTCCAGAATCTTCGAGAAAAACTGTCGCCAGCCCTTTTTGAGCGGCTCATCCGTTTTGAAAATCAGCCGGCTTTCGTGCTGGCCTGGAAAAACGGAACCCGCCAACCGGCTGTGCTGCTGACGCAGAAAGATATTCGAGAAGTTCAGCTGGCCAAAGCTGCTATTTCCGCAGGAATTGCCATTCTGCTCCGTAAGATGGGCGTCAAATTAGAAGAGATAGAGACTCTTTTTTTGGCGGGTGCTTTTGGGAATTACATTCAAAAGACCAGCGCCATACAAATCGGACTGTTGCCTTCTATTTCGCTCGACAAAATACGGTTTATCGGAAATGCGGCGGGCGCAGGGGCTCAGATGATTTTGCTGAATCGCAAATGCAGGCGGACTGCTTCCAGATTGGCCCAGAAGATAGAGTATATCGAGCTGGCCCGACAGCCCGAGTTCCAGGATATTTACAGTGACTCGATGCGGTTTGAAGAAAGAAGGTAAATCAGATAGGCCGCGTAAATAGCCAGCAGAATCATCCCCGCAGCACGGCTGATTTTGTCCCGGGCAAAGGCAAAGCAGGCGAACAAAATACTTACGGCAACCATAATCCAGTAGTCCATCCCCAGAAGCCGTTGGCTGACGGAAAAGGGCCGAGCCAACCCTGCCGAACCGATTACGAACAGGGTGTTGAAAATGTTGGAACCGACCAGATTGCCGATTGACAGGTCATCCTGTTTCTTGAAGGAGGCCACCAGCGACGTGATCATTTCCGGCAGGGAGGTGCCTACCGCCACAATTGTCAGACCGATGACCGCTTCAGACAACCCGATTTGCCGTCCCAGCGAAGAAGCCCCCCAGATTGTCAGTTTGGCCCCGAAAGCCAAGGCAGGCAGTCCCAGAAGGATAAACAGAATGCTTATCCCCAGCTGTTTCGGGACTTTCTGAAGGAAGAGTTTCTCTTCCAAAGAAAATTCCTGCGCAGTCGAAAACCGTTTCTTTTCGCTGGAAATCATAAAAGCCATCAAAACGATAAAAATCATAATCAGCAGAAGGGCGGCCGGGCGGCCTATTCCGCCATTTACAAAAAAGGGCCACAGCAGCAGAGCTGTGCCGATCATAAAAGGCATATCGCGGCGAAGAGAAATCCTCTGAACCTGAATGGGGCGGATTACCGCACAAAGCCCCCCAATCAAAGCAAGATTGGCAATGTTCGAGCCGTAAACATTCCCGACGGCAATATCCCCGGAACCCACAAGAGCGGCGGCAATGCTGGCGGCCGTTTCCGGAGCGGAAGTGCCCATCGCAACAATTGTAAGACCAATAATCAGCGGACTTAAGCCGAGACGGCGTGCCAGAGAAACAGAACCCTCTACCAGCCAATCCGCTCCTTTCAAGAGCAGGCCGATTCCAAAACAAAGACCTATCAAGTCGAAAAGAATCTTCATCTTTTTAATGGAACTCTGTCAAACAGATTCTGTTGCCCGAATTTTTCAAAAAACAACCCCGGGTGGAATGCCCGGGGCTTCAGAATCTATGGCTTGTATCAGAAAAACTATACTTTTCCGATAATCAAACTGCAGTTATGGCCTCCGAACCCCAGTGAATTGCTCAGAGCATAGCGAACCTTCTTTTCTTTGGCCTTCTTCGGGACGAAATCCATTTTCGGGTCACATTCCGGAGCCACGGTTTCCAGATTAATCGTCGGATGGATTATCCCTTTTTCGATTGTTTTGGCGCAAACCAGCAGTTCAATTGCGCCGCTGGCCCCCAGCGAATGTCCCAGA
Source organism: Planctomycetota bacterium (assembly GCA_029552545.1). Classification (GTDB taxonomy): domain Bacteria; phylum Planctomycetota; class Phycisphaerae; order Sedimentisphaerales; family Anaerohalosphaeraceae; genus JAHDQI01. Next base: position 109,065 of record JAKPDO010000028.1, on the reverse strand, counting down.
CAGCTTTTGGTCGAATTGACCGACAGTTTATATGCATGTTCCCCAAAGACCGTCCGGATGGCCAGTGATTCGGCGGCATCATTCAGCTCGGTACTGGTTCCGTGCGCGTTAATATAGTCAATCTGGTCCGGATTCAGCTGGGCCTGCTCAAGAGCCAATCGCATCGCTTTTGCCGCTCCGGAACCATCTTCCAGCGGGGCTGTAATATGATAACCGTCCCCCGTAGCTCCATAGCCGAGCATTTCTGCATAAATCCTGGCCCCTCTTTTCCTGGCGTGTTCGTATTCTTCAAGAATCAGAACTGCCGCGCCTTCGGCCAGAACAAAACCGTCTCGACTCACATCAAACGGACGGGAGGCGTGTTGAGGGTCATCATTTCGAGTACTCAGCGACTTTAATGCGCAAAAGGAAGCCAACCCAACAGGAGTCAAAGCAGCTTCCGAACCGCCGGTGATAACGACCTCGCTGCGGCCGCACAGGATATTGTAAAAAGCTTCTCCAATCGCATGGGCCGCAGAAGCACACGCTGTAACGACGCACATATTCGGGCCTTTGAGCCCATATTGGATCGAAACACACCCGCTGGCGGCATTCCCCATTAGCTTGGGCACACAGAAGGGGGATACTTTTCGAGGGCCTTTTTGAAGAAGACGAAGATACTGCTCTTCAATCTCCTTAATCCCGCCGATACCGGTGCCAATGATAACCCCTACTCGTTCCTTATCTTCTTTTTCAAAGTCAAGACCGCTGTCCTTGACTGCCTGAATAGCTGACGCAAGGGCCATTTGGGTGAAACGGTCCATTCGTCGGCCTTCCCGAGACGGGACATAGTTGTCGATGTCAAACTTCTTGATTTCACCGCCAAAATGAACGGGGAAATCCGACGTATCAAATGACTCAATGGTGGAAATCCCGTTTTCACCCCGGCAGAGGGCCTCGTAAAGCCCGTCCGCCGACTCTGCCAACGCCGTTACACACCCAAGTCCTGTTATAACAACACGTCGCTGAAACTTCATGGGTGTGCCGCTTACTCCTCTTCCTTCTTCGTGGCGCCCTCTGTGCCCTTTTTCTTCATGATATCGACAATGTAATCGATTGCTGCCCCGACCGTCTGAATCTTTTCGGCTTCCTCATCGGGGATGCTCATGTCGAACTCATCCTCAAATTCCATCACCAGCTCAACGGTATCCAGCGAATCTGCGTTCAAATCATTAATAAAAGAGGTTTCGCGGGTAATTTCGGACTTGTCCACACCCATTTGTTCGCTGACGATTTCAATGACCTTTGCTTCAATTGCCTGAACATCAATATCCGCACCCACTGGTTTAACTCCTTACCTATAAGTTAAGTGATATCCTTTCTGTGTTTTTCCAATCCGTTTATACTCGATTTCCGGGATTTCGGCGGTAATATAACCAGACCAAAATCCCTTTTCAATCCTTTTTTGGGCAATTTTCTTACATAGCCATTCCGCCGTCCACACAAAGCACCTGGCCGGTAATATAGCCGGCCTCATCGGAAGCCAAAAAGGCCACCGCACGGGCCACATCCTCCGGTGTTCCAAAGCGTTTGAGCGGGATAACCGCCATCGCTCCTTCCTTAACGGCATCCGGAAGCCCCTGGGTCATATCAGTCATAATAAAGCCCGGAGCGATACAGTTGGCTGTTATATTTTTCTTTCCCAGCTCACGAGCAACCGACTTGGTCATCCCGATAAGGCCTGCCTTGCTGGCGGCGTAGTTGGCTGAACCGGCCTGCCCCATTACACCGGCGACGGAACTGATGCTGATAATCCGGCCGAATTTGTTTCGAACCATTGAACGGGCCGCAACACGTGTGGCTGTAAAAGCGGCCCGAAGATTTACCGATATAACCCGGTCAAAATCTTCGTCATCCATCTGAATCATCAGTTTGTCCCGGGTAATACCGGCATTGTTCACGAGGATGCCTATGCCGCCATGTTCTTCCGCCAGTTCTTCGAGAATCTGGGTCAACAAATCTGTCTTGGTAATATCTACAACCTTGGTAATGACGGAAAACCCATTCTCGGATACAACCTTTTTGAGTTCCTCCAACTGCTGGGCATTCAAGTCCAGCCCGGCAACCTTGCGGCCCTGACGAAGCAGCTCGAGTACAATGGCTCTTCCGATTCCTCGCGCGGCTCCCGTAACAACTGCTAATCTCTGCTCTGCCATTCTCAATCTCCTGATATCGTTACTCACCCGGCAGGGAGGCAAACGCCTCCGCCGAATTGACGGTAATAACCTTGGCTTTTCGATCCATTCGTTTCATTAAACCGGTCAGAACACGTCCCGGACCGATTTCATAGAACTCTTCCACCTGCTCCCGAAGAAGCCGTTCCATACAGGTTTGCCACAAAATCGGGGCAATGAGCTGTTTGACCAGTCCATCCCGAACGGACTGCGGCGTGGAATAATAAGAAGCGTCAATGTTGGCTATTACCTTCACCTTGTCGGAAGGCCGGATCTCGGTTTGTTTGAGGGCCTCCGAGAGCTGTCGGGCGGCCGGCTCCATCAAAACCGTATGGAAGGCACCGGCCACAGCCAGCGGAACGGCTTTGACGGCTCCGAACTTTTCTGCAAGGTCCGCAGCCCGCTGACAGGCCTCTTTGTGTCCGCTGACAACAATCTGCCCCGGACAGTTGAAGTTGACCGGCTCCAGGACCTGTCCCTGAGCGGCCTGCGTGCACAATTGACGCACCTTCTCCTCATCCAGACCGAGAATGCTGACCATGGAACCTGAAGAGGCATCCGCCGCGGCCTGCATGGCTTGTCCGCGTTTCTGAACAAGCCGAAGCGCATCGTCAAATTCAATCCAGCCGGCCGCATACAAAGCCGTGTATTCTCCCATACTCAACCCGGCAGTCACATCCGGGCTCAAAGAAGGCCGTTCCTGCCGCAAAATCTCCAGAAGGGCGGCGGAAACAACAAAAATCGCCGGCTGGGAATACACCGTTGAATTCAGTTTTTCTTCCGGGCCTTCGGCACACAGTTGCTGAATATCATACCCCAGAATCTCCGAAGCTCTTTGAAAAAGGCGTGCAGCGGAAGGCCATCGAGCCGGAAGGTCCATCCCCATTCCGATTGCCTGAGCCCCCTGACCGGGGAACAGAAATGCGATTTTCTTGTTCATCTTCATCCCTGAAAGCGAAGGGTTACATCTGGATAACGTTGGCGCCCCAGGTCAGGCCGCCTCCAAAGGCCACCAGCAGGACAATATCCCCGCTTTTCACCTTTCCGGTTCTGCAGCATTCATCCAGAGCAATTGGAATGGAGGCCGCCGACGTGTTTCCGTACTTATCAATATTAATGAAGATTTTCTCGTCTGCAAAACGAAGACGCTTGCCGACTGATTCAATAATCCTCGCATTCATCTGATGCGGGATAAACATTGCAATGTCTTCGACCTGCAGATCGCACTTTTCGAGGCATTCGTTAACCAGTTCGACAATCCGCCGGACCGCAGTATGATAAACCTCCCGCCCATTAATATCCATATAAACCATATCCGGATTTTCCAGCGGGATGCTGACGGGATGACGCGAACCATAGGCCTGGCATTTAAGGGCTTCCCAGCTGCTTCCATCCGAAAAGGAAGTACTGTACATAATTCCCTCCGGCCCGCTGGAAACAGCTTTCAAAACCACGGCTCCGGCGCCGTCTCCAAAGAGAATGCAGCTGCTTCGGTCTTTGTAATTGGTAATCCGGCTGAGGGTTTCGGCCCCGATGACCAAAGCCGTTCGATACCGGCCTGAACTGAGGAACTGTTGAGCAATCGACAGAGAATACACAAAACCGCTGCAGGCAGCGTTCAGGTCGAAGGCCCACGCATTGGAAGCGCCGAGCATGGCCTGAACAAAACAGGCCGTCGAGGGAAAAACCATCTCCGGGGTAACCGTGGCCACAATAATCAGCTCAATTTCTTCCGGTTTCATTCCCGCCCGTTCAAGAGCATTTCGAGCGGCCTGCGCCGCCAGAGTTGCTGTGGTATCTTGAGGGCCGGCGATGTGGCGTTCCCGGATGCCGGTTCGGGTGACAATCCATTCATCCGACGTATCAACTATCTTCATAAAGTCTTCATTGGTCATCACCTTGGCGGGAACACTGGAACCTGTGCCGGCCACGACAGCCCGAAGACGCAGGGAAGATTGAATTGTTGGGTTATTGACCATTAGACATAACCGTCGATTGAGACAGGCGTTGAACAATCTTTTCGTTAATTCGCTGGGTCGAAAACTTCCGGCTGGCCAATATTGCATTTTTAATTGTTCGGGCCTTGCTGGAACCATGGCAGATTACCGCCGTACCATTCACCCCCAGCAGCAGGGCCCCCCCATACTCATTATAATCATACTTTTTGTAAATGTTGGTCATCACTTTCTTGAACTGAAGAGCCAGCCACCAGTGACTTTTCAATTCGTCCTTGATGGCCCGAAAAATCATGTTGACCAGGCCTTCGGCGGTTTTCAGAACCACATTGCCGACAAACCCCTCGCAAATCACCACATTGAAATGACCGTCAAAAATGTCTCTGCCTTCCAGATTGCCCGCAAAATTGATGGAGGGATCGGCCTTCAGCAAAGCCCGGGTTTTTTTGACCAAATCATTGCCCTTGGCCTCTTCCTCGCCGATATTCATAATTCCCACGCGGGGGTTCGTAATGCCGAGCATTTCCTCCGCATAGACACAGGACATTACGGCGTATTGATACAGATGAATGGGTTTACAAACGATGTTAGCCCCGACGTCGCAGACAATCACCGGCCCGCCTAAAGTCGGAAAAACCGTCGCTATTCCAGGGCGGATTACGTTTTCCAGATTCCGCATTCGGAGCTGGCAGGCCGCCACACAAGCCCCGGTATTGCCCGCCGAGAGAGCCGCATCAACCTGGCGGTGAGAAGCAGCCCTGGCCATTACGGCAATCGAACTTTTCTTCTTCCGGCGCAGGGCTTCAACGGGCGGCTCATCCATTCCGATGACTTCCGGGGCATGAAAAATACGAAATGTGTCCGGATCGGCGTTCAATCGAACCAGATGTTCCCGAATAACGGGTTCATCCCCGATCAGCACGATTTCATGTTCCTTTCCGAGGACCTCCTTGGCCTCTAATGCTCCGGCGATGATTTCAGCCGGTGCATAATCGCCTCCCATCGCGTCTATGGCTATCCGCATGGTGTTACTCTTCCGACTCCTGACCCATCTTTAAAGTGATCTTAGGATTAACATATCCGCATTTTCCGCACGCCGCATGAGGCAATTTGGCTTGTCCGCAGTGGGGACAATAGGAATAGTTTGTCGGCTTTAAGGCGTGGTGACTCCGACGAGTACGGGTTCGCGTTTTGCTGGTTTTTTTTGCCGGAAGCATAATTCGCTTTCTCCAAAATTGGACACAAACAATAAATAGTATACAAAAAATATCCCCTTTAACCGCAATCTCGATTCTGCGGTTTACAGGAAAACAATCTAAATCTGCACAAAAGAACCCTTTTAACTACCAAAACAACTGAGGTTCGTAAAGAAAATTTTTGAAAAGGATGGATTTGTATAGCCCTCCTGCGGCATTTTGTCAAGCACGAAAACGCTGTTCCTGACAAAAAAAAGTCCGGATTTTTCTTTTTCAAATTGCATTTTTCAGGTAAACTCACTATTTTCTGATGGACAGAAAGGGGAAAAAGGTCTGTTCATAAAAACAATAGGAATAAAGAAATGGCGGCTAAACAATATGACCATAAGGCACTCAGCGAGGCCATCCGTCAGGGCCAGGCCCGAATGAAACGGATGATGCAGAACCAACGTGCCGAAACGGAGGTTCCGGAGCCGCAGATTCCAAAACCGGACAGAAGCCCGGTGACGGTTACGATTCGTCCGCCGCATGCAGAACGGGAAAAGCCGTTCCGCCTGAATCAAGGTACGTTTGTCGTGGCAGCGGTTTTTGTCTTGGTGATTGCCTTCCTTTTCTGGGTCAATCGAAGCAAAGAACGGCTGGAGCCAAAACCCTCATCGACCCCCAAAATTATTTCGACTGTTCCGGCGGAAACCTCCGCCCCCAAAGAGACCGCACCGGCCCCTGTCGCACCGGTTGCCCCAAAAGTGACGCAGCCGCCGAGCTCTGCTTCTCAGCCTCCCCAGGCGGCAAAACCAGCGGCAGCCCCCAGCCCTGCTCCCACGCCGGCACCAAAACCAACTCAACCGGCACCGGAACCTCCCAAACCGGCAGGGCCGGAGAAGGACCATATTATTGTCATTGCTACCTATGCAAATCGGGAACATCTTGTACCGGTTCAGGCCTATTTTGAGGCCAACGGGATTAAAACAGAGATTATGCGCCGCGGCAGCTATTACTTGCTGGTTACAAAGGACCGTTTTGAGTCCCCTTTAAAGTCGGGAACAGACGGACAGCAAATGCTGAACAAAATTAAATCCATCGGGGCACAATACAAGGCCCCGGATGGTTTTGAAAGTTTTGGACGCACGCCTTTTCAGGATGCGTATGGGATGAAAGTAAAAGCGAATTAGTACTTGAGTAATTCGAGGAGTCAGAGAAATGTCGATTGATCGTTCTTTAAAACTGAAAGATGCCCTCAGGAGACACCGCAATGTCCTCTCGAGAGGAGAAAGAATTGAAATCCTTAAAAAGGAAGAACGCTGGGAAGAAGGCAAAGTGATGGGACTGCCGAAGGTGGCTCATCGGAAAAGCAGCACCGGAAAGAAAGCGGCTGCCAAGAAAGAAGCCGCCGAAGGTGCCCAGGAAGGCGCAGCTGCTCCGGCGGCCGCTCCATCAGCTGCAACAGGTGCCGCGAGCAAAAAATAAAAAGCGTTCAATTTTTTGCCGTTCCCGCTTATACTTTCGGAACGGCTTTTTTTATGCGCTGACAGGAGTTGAACCATGGCAGATTATTTGGCACAGCGAACCCGAAAAATTGATGCAAGCGGAATCCGCAAGGTCTTTGCACTGGCCGACAAACTTCAAAACCCTGTGAATTTCTCTATCGGGCAGCCGGATTTCGATGTCCCGGAACCCATTAAACAGGCCGCCGTCAAGGCCATTCTGGATGGACTAAATCGATATTCTCCGACGAGCGGCGATGCACGACTGCTTGAGAAAGTTCGCAGCAAAGTCCGCCAGGAGACCGGCTGGGAGGAACCGCTGTGCATGATCACCAGCGGCGTAAGCGGGGGACTGCTCCTGGCCTTTATGGCTCTGGTGGACCCGGGCGACGAAGTGATTTTGATTGATCCATATTTTGTGATTTACAAACACGTAGTGAATCTCCTCGGCGGAAAATGTGTTTTTGTGGACAGTTATCCCGATTTCAGACTGCCTGTTGAAAAAATCGCTCAGGCCGTCACGGCCAGGACCAAAATGATTATCTTAAACTCTCCGGCCAATCCCACCGGCACGGTTTATACCGAAGAAGAAGTCCGTGCGGTGGCCCAGATTGCCTGCAGACACAACCTGATTCTTCTCAGCGATGAGATTTATGATGTCTTCAGTTACGACCATCCCAATCCCTGTGTCGGGCGATTTTATGAGAAAACGCTTCTTCTGAAGGGATTCAGCAAAAGTGCAGCTATGACCGGCTGGAGGATGGGCTATGCCGCCTGCACAAAAGCACTGGCTCCCTTGATGGAAGCAATGAATATGATTCAGCAGTACACCTTTGTCTGTGCACCGACACCGTTTCAAATTGCCTCCATCGCCGCTCTCGAATTCGATATTCGCCCCTACGTTGAACAGTACAGGCAGAAACGCGACCGCCTGGTCGAGGGCCTGAAAGGATATTATCACCTCGAAAAGCCCGGCGGGGCCTTTTATCTGTTTGTACAAAAGCCGGATTGGGCGGCCAGTGCGACTGAATTTGTGAAAACGGCAATCGAAAACAATGTCCTGATTATTCCGGGTAATGTCTTCAGTGAAAAAGATACCCATTTTCGCATCAGTTATGCCGCCACGGAACAGACCATTGACCGCGGGATTGAAATCTTAAGACGGCTGGCCAAACGCTGACTGAAAAAAACGGCGATTTCTTTCAATAGAGAACTTTTCGTCCTTGACAGAGGGCAAAAGGGCGGATATATCCATACCGAAACCGGCTGAAAATTGTCCGCTTTTAGCCATTGTCTAACAGAATAAACAAAGGAATCGTACCGGATGAATCAGACCCTCGAGATTATCTATCAAGTCTGCGGCGGACTAGGCATTTTTCTCCTTGGGATGAAGAATATGTCCGAGGGGATGCAGGCCGTGGCAGGGGAGCGGCTTCGGAAAATGATTGGAGCCGTCACAAACAACCGCATTCTGGCCTGCGGTGTCGGGCTGCTGGTGACCATGATTATTCAGTCCAGCTCTGTGACAACCGTTATGGTGGTCGGGCTCGTCAATGCGGGCATAATGACACTCCTGCAGGCCATCGGCGTCATTATGGGGGCCAACATCGGGACGACCATCACGGGCTGGATTCTGGTAATCAATATCGGCAAATACGGACTGCCCATGCTCGGGGCGGCATCCTTCTTTTATTTGTTTTCTAAACGAGACCGCGTCCGATTCACCGCAATGTTTCTGATGGGGCTGGGGATGGTCTTCTTCGGCCTTGAACTGATGAAAAACGGCTTTTCCCCTCTGAAAGATATGCCGGGATTCATCAGCTGGTTTCACCGTTTCCAGCCGGACAGCTACTTCGGCATTTGGAAATGCGTTTTGGTGGGCACTCTTTTAACAGCCGTTATTCAGTCCTCTTCGGCAACCGTGGGCATTACGCTCGGACTGGCGGACATCGGCATTATTGGTTTTCCGACGGCAGCCGCCTTAATTCTCGGAGAAAACATCGGAACAACTGTTACAGCCCTGCTGGCTTCCATTGGAGCCAACAGCAACGCCCGGCGGGCGGCTCTGGCGCATTCCTTCTTTAATCTGCTCGGTGTCTGCTGGATAACATTGATTTTCCCATGGTATGCAGGTTTCATCGAACGAATCATCACCATTCGGAATATCGGGACCGTCCAGGCCGTCGTTGTGACGGAAAAGGATGATGCCGTTGTTTATGAGTACGCCCAAAAAGCACGTCTGCCGGAAAACGCTCTTTTTAAAATTTCTTCTCCATCACTGGACAACCCTGGGCAGAAAGAACTCCTTCCGGATAAACCTTTTATGATGGCGGCTGATTTCAAAGAGGCCTTCGAAAAACGCAATTTGCCCGAAAAACCAGTCTATAACAAAGACCGTTTTGTCAAATACCCCTTTTCTCAGCCGGCCATTGCTTTGACACACTCTCTATTTAACATTATCAACACGCTGATTTTTTTGCCCTTAGCGGGGCTGCTTGCACGCTTTCTGATGTGGCTGGTTCGGGAAGAGCCGGCGCCGGAAATCCCGCGGCTGACATACCTGAATATCCGGATGCTCGATACCCCGGCAATCGGCATCCAGCAGTCTCTGAAAGAAGTTATTCGAATGGGGCAGACCGTCATTCAGATGATGAATGAACTGGAACCGATGCTGTCCAATCAGCCGCCTGAAGAAAAGAAAGCGGATGAGATTTTCCAAAAAGAAAACGACCTGGACATCATCCAGATGGAGATTGTACAGTTCCTGGGTGATATTTTGTCCGGGAATATTTCCCACGACGTGATTGATGAAAGCCGCCGACAGATTCGTATGGCGGATGAATTTGAGTCGGTCAGCGATTATATTGCCGCTATTCTGAAGCTGCGTCCCGGAGGGCTTAGAGAAACTTCGCACCCTTCACAAGAAGGCGGCCGATTATCTTCGAATGGTTCAGACGGTTCTGGAAGAAGATAATCCTACGCCGGAATTTTTCAGCGAAGCCCAGAGCAAAGGCACAGCCATTACAAAGTATATGAAGGAATGCCGGGCTCATCATCTGGCACGCGTGGAAGCCGGCAAAGTCAGTCCTCTTAAAAGCCTGATTTATACAGATATGCTTTCTTCCTATCGCCGCATCAAGGACCATGCCTTTAATATTGCAGAAGTCCTCGTCGGCGAAAAATAAGAAAATCAGCGATTTTCCCGGAGGAAAATTTTTCATTGTTCTTTTTCCCGGGCCGGATACAATACACAAATGCAGAGGCCAAGGAGCCGAACAATGAAAGATTTCTCAACACAGCAGAGCGTACAAGAGAAGAGGTTCGCGCTGTTCGGAAGGGGGATGCTTCTGTGGACAATGGCAGCGGTTTTTCTGGCAGCCGCTGCGGAAAACATCAATCCTCCCGTCAAACGCGCTGTGGTTATTTCCTGTCATGAAATGATAGACAACGGGCTCTATCAATCCATTGTCCGACGAGGCAATCAGGCCGTTGAGCAGGGGGCGGACTATCTGATTTTGGACATCAGCACCTACGGCGGTCTGGTGGAAAGCGCCGACGACATCAGCAAATATCTGATTCTCGACATCGGCAAAAGGATTCACACCGTCGCTTATGTGAGCACGGAGGCCATCAGCGCCGGGGCCATGATCAGCACGTCCTGCAAAGACATCATTATGCGGGAAAACACGACGATCGGATGCAGTGCACCGGTCTCGATGGGGGGACAGATTGAAGGGGCTGAGCGGGAAAAAATTGAAAGTTTTGTTCGGGCCGCCTTCAGCCGGGCTGCTCAGGCCAACGGATACCCAGAGGCCCTTCTGAAGGCCATGGTCAGCCAGAACCTGGAGGTCTGGCAGGTCCGAAACAAAAAAACCGGACAAAATGAGTACTTCGAAAAAGAATATCTTCCGGCAGACCCCAACACCTATGATCTGGACAATCGGAAACTGATTGTCAAAGAGGGAGAGCTGCTGACCCTGACGGCCTCCAAAGCACTCGAATACGGTATCGCCCGGGCTGTTGTTCCTGATTTGGAGGGGGCGATTGCTTTTCTGGAAAAACGAGACGGTGTGGTTTTTGAACGGCCCATTCCGACGTTAGAAACAACCTGGTCCGAAGAAATGGTTCGTTTTTTGAACTCTCCTCTTGTCGTCAGCATTCTTATTCTGGGCATACTTTTAGGGATTTATGTTGAACTCAATACCCCCGGTATCGGTCTGCCCAGTCTGGTTGCCCTCATCTGTCTGATTATCCTGGTCGGCAGCAAATACCTCATCGGAATGGCCAACTGGATTGAAATTGCGTTCCTGCTGCTGGGCATTGTGCTTCTGCTGATTGAAATTTTCATCATCCCCGGCTTCGGCCTGACCGGTGCGGCCGGTATTTTCTGCATTCTGGCAGGGCTGTTCGGAATGCTGATTAAAAATGCTCCGGATGAATTTCCCTGGCCGCAGGGGGATGGTCAATGGAAGGAGTTTCTGGATAATCTGACGGGGGTTTCCCTGGGCTTTTTGCTTTTTATTGTTATAGCGTACCTGTTGGCCAAGTATGTCTTTCCCAAGGGCTTTTTTGTCAAAGGACTGGTTCTGAAAGAGACAGTACCCTCCGCCTCCTTATCCGTCATCGCCACAGGTCTGCCGGAACATCAGGAAAAAACTCTCCAGCCCGGAGATATCGGCAAAGTCGTCAGTACATGCCGTCCGGCAGGGCAGGCCCGTTTTGGAGACAAAATCGTCGATGTTGTGTCGGAAGCGGAGTTTATCGAGCCCGGCAAAACCGTCGTTATCTGCCGGATATCGGGAAATCGTGTTATCGTCAAGGAGCAGGAGAAAAAAGAATGATAACAGATATCCTTTGGCTTGTATTGGCTGTTTTTCTTTTTGCTGCCTGCGCGATTCTTTTGGTGCTTGAGATTTTTGTACCGAGTTTCGGCCTTTTGACGGTCTCCTCTCTGGTCTGTCTGGGAGCGGGAATTGCCATTTTTTTTGAATACGGGGCTCTCACCGGATGGATTGGAGCAGCCGCAGCGGCCGTTTTGATTCCTTTGATTTGGATTATAACCTATCGGCTTTTCCCCAAGACATCCCTCGGCCGTAAAATGATTCTCGGAAAACCGGATGTCGGGAAGGGGGACGCCGTTCCGGACTGTCGAGACCTTCAGGAGATGCTTTCGAAGATTGGAGTAGTCCGAACCCCGCTGCGGCCGGTCGGCATATGCGATTTTGACGGACGGCGTTTCGAGTGCGTCTCTGAGAGGGGGTTTATTGAAGTGGACCAGAAAGTCCAGGTCATACGGGTACAGGGAACTGCTCTGACCGTTCGGCCTGTGGAGGAAATCAAGTAAACAGCAAACAGCAACAATCTGTCTGATAAGGGAGGTCTTTTCAGAAAGGATTTGATATGAACAATTTACAGCACCTTATTCTATCGGAAATTCCGGTTCAGTTCAAAATTGCTCTTTTTATTATTGTCGGCATCATTGTACTGGCCTTTCTGATGGTCATCTTAAAATACGGCAGTCTGTGGATACAGGCCTGGCTGTCCGGCGCCCATGTTTCGCTGCTTGAATTGATCGGAATGACCTTTCGAAAGGTGGATGCTCGAATTATCGTCAAAAGCCGGATTATGGCCTGTAAGGCGGGACTGGATATCAGCACCTCACAGCTGGAAAGCCATTACCTGGCAGGGGGGCGAGTTCCCAATGTCGTTCGAGCCCTGATAGCCGCCGACCGAGCCAACATCAACCTCAGCTGGAAAGTCGCCACCGCCATCGACCTGGCCGGACGAGATATTCTCGATGCCGTCCAGACCAGCGTCAATCCGAAAGTGATTGACTGCCCGGATCCCCGAAAAGACAAGGAAACCGTCGATGCCGTTGCACAGGACGGGATTCAGCTGAAAGCCAAGGCAAGGGTTACTGTCCGAGCCAATATCGACCGGCTCATCGGCGGAGCCACGGAAGAAACCATCATCGCCCGCGTCGGTGAAGGAATTGTAACCACCATCGGCAGCGCAATTACCCATAAACAAGTTCTGGAAAATCCGGATAAAATCTCCAAATCCGTTCTGGATAAGGGGCTGGATGCCGGAACGGCTTTTGAGATTCTCTCCATTGATATTGCAGACGTCGATGTCGGTGAAAACATCGGGGCCCAGCTGCAAGGGGCTCAAGCCGAAGCCGACCTGAAGCGAGCCAAAGCCGAGGCGGAAAAACGCCGCGCAATGGCCGTTGCCCGCGAACAGGAAATGAAAGCCCTCGTGGAGGAAAACCGGGCCAAAGTCGTCCTGGCTGAAGCGGAAATTCCCAAGGCGATTGCGGAGGCGTTCCGTCAGGGCAACCTCGGCATTATGGACTACTACCGGATGCAGAATATTAAGGCCGACACGACGATGCGGGATTCTATCGCACGCGGAGGCACGGAAAAGAAAGAGGAATAAAAAATGCATCAGGTCGGAGATTTCATCCCGATTTTGTCGGGTATAGAGAGTTTATTAGATGAGTTCGCCGAGATTATAGTCCTTGCCATTTTTGCTATACTGACCGCGGTCGGAAATGCCCTGAAGAAGAAAGCGGAGAAAAAGGAGCAGGAGCTTCGCGAAAGCGAAATACAGAATGACAAGACAATAACCGCCCGGGAAAAACCCACGGCTCAAAGAAAGCCGCCTCGTCAGTACCAACGGCTGCCGTATACCAAAATCTCAGACAAACCGACAGTGCAGCGTTCCCAAAAATTATCTCGTCCGACTTCCGGCCGGGAAGCGCATTCTTTGCCCGTCGCATCTTTATCAAGACTCCCTCAAGAGTCGGTAAAACCCGAAAAAATCGACGTTGCGGAATCAGCAGTTCCAAGAGCAAAACCAATTGAAATGGGTGTTCTTACAACTCCATCCAAACCAGCGGTAAAATCCGAAAAACTACCTGTTCAGGCAGGAATCGATATCCGGCTGTTGAGGCAAATGCTTAAAAATCCCAAACAGATGCGATATTTGGTAGCCGCATCGGAGATTTTAGGCAAGCCGCTGGCTCTGCGGTGAAAGGCCCGGTGAGGAGTTATCTATAAAGCCCGCATAAAATATAGAGCGGGCTTTTTTATTTTTTGAACCCCCCTATAACGTCCTATAATGTATCTTATGTTGCATTCGACCAAAACCGATTTTTCCGTAACAATTTGTCTATACGGAGCTTATGAGAAATTCATTCCTTAGGACCGGTTGTCTGGGGCAAAATGTTCTCGGACATCTCAGAAAGCTGCTTCCATGTGCTTAGTGTTCTGTCAATCAGACCCAGATTTTCCAGAACAAGTTCAATATTCTGGTAAAGGTCTGACGCATCGTCTCGCTGAAACACCGCTTTAAGATGCCGCATAGCCCTCGTAAATTGCCTTTGATCGCAAAACAGAATGGCGGTTCGGTAATGCAGCTGAAGCAGCCGGCTGTCCAGAGGTGATTCGGTAGTTATCCAGTGCAGCGCCTCCTCCGTGCGTCCCATTTCAAAACAGCACATAGCCAGTTTTGTTCTGGCCCGGTAGTGAGTGCTGTTGATTTCAACGGCTTTTCGAAAATGCTGTACCGCCTCCTCATAACGCCCTGAGCCCATCAGCAAAATCCCGTATTTGTAATAGACATCTGCACAGCTAATCCGTCTGTCAATTTGCTTTTTGTGTGCCCAAAGCACATCTTCAATCTGAACGGTTGTCTTCTCAATATCCCCATGAAGAATGCGGTGGGCATCCAGAGCGCCCTGAAAGTAAAGCAAAGCCGTTTCTGAATAAAGAAGGCCGCTGTTCTGCTGGATGGCCGCCCCCAAAGCAAGCGTTTGCTCGGCTTCGTCATGCTGTCCGGCAGCATACTGGGCTCTGCAAAGTCCCATATATGCATCCACAATCTCGTCATTGATTTCCGCCGCTTGATTGAATTGTTCTGCCGCAAGGGTGTACTGATGATTGCGAAGGTACTGGGTCCCCAGTTTGATCGCGGCTTCCAGATAATTCGGCTGAAGACGAAGGGCGTTTTCGTAATGGGCAACCGCTTCTGCAGACTTTTCCGTCTGACTGTAAATATCCGCCAGATGCAGATACAAGTCCGGCTGAGGCCCTGTCTGCTCCATCAGCCCCATGATGCTCGCAACCGCCTCGTCATACAGACCGTTGTCGAGCATTTGCTGAAGGTCTTCATTGGGGCTGTCCTGTCGGAAATTATCGGGATGCGATAAAATCGCCATGTTGAAGGTGTCAATGGCTTGTTCGGCTTTTCCGTCCAGCAGATAAAGATTCCCCAGAAGGACGTGGGCACTGATGTCTTCCGGGTGTTCTGTAGTCAGCATTTCATATTCCCGGACCGTTTTATCCAACCGGCCGGATTGAAAATAAACAGCCGCCATCCGAAGGCGCGGAAGCTGAAGATGGCTTTTAAATTTGATGCAGTCCTGGTAAAACTCTATCGCTTCGCTCAAATGTCCCATTCGTTCCCGGCAATAGCCCATGGCATACAGCGCCATCGTATTGCTCGGCTGCCTCAGATAGACACTTTGGAGCTGCTCATAGGCTTCCTGAAGGTCATTTTGATATAAGCACAGAGACGCAGCGGTCATATGTCCGAAAATGCAGTCCGGATACTCGAATAAATAGTGTTTGAGTTTCTCTCCGGCAACCCGATATTCCCGCTGTCCCAAATGTTCCAGCACCTCATCCAGCTCATTCTGCCAGGGCGGCGGAGCCGGCTGATGCTGCGTACGAATGGTCATAAGCCAATGCCATATTAACTCGGCCGTATCGACCGTAATTGCCTTTCCAAATATCTCAAGCAGTTTACTCATAAAGAGCACCATCCACAGTTGTTATTGGGGTTCTTTGCAAGTCTTTCTGCTGGTGTTATCGTCAAGCCCTTACCGGCGGTTAATGCACCCAAGACCCGATAAATGAAAAAAATGCCCCAAACCCTCTCGAATCGCCCAATTTTAGCGGCTGTAGGGGCTGACGGGATAAAAGGAACTGTATCAGAAAAGAATGCCTCCTTAACTCCTTTGTAAATCAGCAGATATGGAATGACCTCTTCGCGGAAAATTCTCCGCCAAAGACCTTCATAGGAAGAATTTGAATCAATGTCCGAAAAGAACGAAGAGGGTTAGCCCCCCCTGTCGGCCTCGGAGGTTTTTTCAATTTCATTCAAGTAAGCCAACGTGCGTTCAAGTTTGTCGCTCAGATGCTTTATCTTCAGCATCGTGCGAACACGAACTACCAATTCCCACTTGTTAATGGGTTTGCTGAGAAAATCATCCGTCCCGGATTGAATCGCACGCTCGATGTCCCCCAATTCATTCAGCGCAGTGACCATAATGACAGGAATTTCTTCCGTTTCCGGATTGCTTTTGATTCTCCGGCAGACTTCGAACCCGCTGATTTTGGGCATCATTACATCCAACAGGACCAAATCCGGATGCTGAGTTTTTACCAACTCGAGGGCCGTGTATCCGTCCGGAGCGGAAATGGTCCTGCATTCCACATCTTCCAGACAAGCCAATATCAATTCAAGGTTCTGCGGGTTGTCATCCACCACCAAAACCAAAGGCAATTTATTGTCGATATTATGAGTCATAATTGTCCGTTCCCTCTCATTATACTTCACTCCATCTGTCGGACCCTGTCAAGAAAATCCCGAACAGCCGGCTTGAGAAAAATCGTCTCCGGGTCCTCAATTACCTTTAAAACCGCTTTGCCGGCTTGAACAGCACTATCCAAAGCAGAGGCCTGGGTGTCGAGAAAAAATATCATTCGGCCGCGAATTTCACACAATCCCCCTCCGCCCCCTCCCATCGATTCCTGTCGAACCTGCACCCCTTGACTCGACAGCAATTCCAGAAACTCATCAAGAATGGCCTGATAATCCATAATCTCAAGAAAAATCGCAGGTTAACCGATATTATTTGATAGAGATAGGGTATCTTTTATAGTGAGAAATGACAAGAGTTTTTCTTGTTCCTCTGTGTTAAAATAGGAGAAAAACCTGTTGAACACCATAGAGAAACGGCAAAGTCTGCACCGAAAGATTGAACTGGTAAAGCGAAAAAATCAGGAATTGTCCGCTCAACTGGAGCAGATGGAACAATTGTCCATGGTCGGCAAGGCGTGGGCGATGGTGGCTCACGAAATCAACAACCTGCTGACCCCCCTTACCAGTTATGCCCAGATGGCTCTTCAGGACTCTGAAGACACGGAATTAATCCAGAAGGCCCTAAAGAAAGCGGTTCGACTCGGCAGCCAGGCCGCAGAAATTCTTCAACAGGTTCCTGTTTTGGCCGGCCAAAAGGAAATGGCCAAAATTCGTTATTCAATTCGGCAGCTCTTCGAAGATGCCTTTTCTACGATGGCTCGTGATTTTCGCAAGGACGGAATCCGGGTCATCAAAGAGATTCCCGAGGAACTTTCCGCCCCGCTGGACCCGATAGGAATGCGTCAGGTTCTGATCAATCTGATTCTCAATGCTCGGGAAGCCATGCTCGGCAAGGGCGGTCGACTGGAGATTCGTGCCAATCCGCACGGCAAAGGCATTCAAATCTCTATTTCCGATACCGGCTGCGGCATTCCTCCGGAGCAGCTCCCCCATATTTTTGAACCTTTTTTCACCACCAAAGACGGAAAACACGGCCGGCGGAAAGGGAATGGGGTTGGATTGGCTTTTTGCAAAAGGGTACTCGAAAATCACGGCGGAACTATTGAGGTTCAATCCGTCTGCGGCCGGGGAACTGTTTTTACGCTCTGGCTGCCGGACGGCTCTTAAAATCTTTCAGGATTACATTGCTCCATGGAAGCAGGGTGGCAATATGGATGGCGGCTTCTTCTGATGGCAGCCCTGTTATGCGGTTCGGCCTTCTGTTCAGCATCTGAAACCGCCTTTTTCCATCTTTCTCATCGTCAATTGTCCTTGTTTTCGAAATCCGCTTTGCCGACGGAACAGCTTGTCCACAAGCTCCTTCTTCAGCCCAGCCGATTTCTGACCGCTATTCTTTTCGGCAATATGATGGTCAATGTCTCGTTTTATTCTCTGGCCAGCGTTTTTTCTCTCAAAGTTGCGAAGAATGTAAATCCGATGGCAGGGTCTTTTTGTGCCGTCCTGTTCTTTATCATTCTGGTTCTGTTTGGGGAGATGCTTCCAAAATCGCTGGCTTATTCCAACGCACCTCGATTCTGTCGATGGGCCTCTGTGCCCTGCTGGCTGGGACTTCAGGTGCTCGGTCCTCTTATGTCCGCTCTGGACTTTGGATTTGTCCGTCCGTTCTGCCGTCTTTTTCTGGGAAATCAGTGTTATCAGACACCGCGCTCTGTGAATGCCGCATACCTGAATCTGATATTGAACTCCTCAGCTCGTCAGGGTTTGCTTACACCGGATGAAAACCGAATTTTAACGGAAGTAGTCCATTTTGGTTTCCTGAAAGTCCGCCATGTAATGGTTCCCCGTGTGGACATGCCTGCTTGCGAAGAAAAAACCCCCCTTCCAGCCGTCTTAAAACTGTTCGCCCAGTCTCGTCAGAAGTATCTGCCCGTCTACCGCGAACGGATTGATAACATTCTGGGCGTCCTTTATCTTTCGGACCTTTTGCAGCGGAGAAATGCCCCACTTTCTTCTCTGCTGCACCCCCCTTTTTTTGTCCCGGAACAAAAAACCGCCGAATCTCTTCTGGAAACATTTCGAAAAGAAAAAAGAGAATTCGCTGTCGTAGTGGATGAATACGGAGGTGTCGCCGGTTCTGTTACATTGCAGAACTTGCTCGAAGAACTCGTATCGACTTCGGACTCAGCGGAAGAAGAAGAGCCGATTCAGGTCATTGGACCGTTGACCTACCGGCTTGCGGCGGATTTGCCTTTATATGAATGGATAGAACCGGAGGAAATAGAGCCGGAATACCGCCATCTGGCAACTGTCGGCGGCCTCGTGACTGCCCTGCTTGGTCGGAGGGCACGTCCCGGCGATCGAGTCCAATGGAAAAATCTTGATTTTACCGTCGAAAACGTCTCCAGGAACCGCATTTCCTCGCTTATCCTTACGCTGCATTCCTCCTCGGAGCAACCTATCAGGGAGGAATCACGATGACCTTTTTTACCGCTTTAACGGTTCTGGTTATTCTTGTCGGTCTGAGCGGAATCATGGCCGGCGCAGAAACGGGAACCTATCGGCTCAGCCGTTTTCGGCTTCGACTCGGCTGCGAACAAAAAAGACCGTTTCATCTTCTGCTTTCTCACGTAGTTCAGGACAGCCACGGTCTGATTCTCAGTCTGCTGATGGCCAATAACCTGGCGAACTATTTTGCCACCAGTCTGGCTGCCTACTTGTTCTACACCCGTTTAAAAAATCCGGGACTTGCGGAACTGTACTCCAGTGCCGTGATGACGCCTCTGTTATTTATCTTTGTGGACATTCTTCCCAAAAATCTTTTTTATTACAGAGCCGATTCTTTTCTGCTCACGCTGTCCCCGCTGATTTGGTTTGTCTATAACCTGTTTACCCGAACCGGTCTTACTTCCATTCTGAAATGGTTTTCAGGACGGCTAAACCGGTTCTTTCATACTTCCATTGATATGCCGCAGGCCGTAGATTTGACCCAACGTGAGCAGATTCAGCAGATTTTTCACGAAACACGCGAGGAAGGCCTGCTCAGCGACATCCAAAAATCGATGATGGATCGACTGCTTCGGACTCCTTCTCTGCCGGTTACCTCCGTGATGACCCCCTGGCGGCAGGTCCGGATGCTTGACCTCTACACCACCAGCGAACAAATCATTGCCCAGCTAATCCAGTCTCCTTTTGTCCGTCTGCCTGTTTACGATAAAACAACCCAAAAAGTACGAGGATGGATCGAGGTGTACGAGGTCATCGCATGCTCAGCAGGGTTCCAGACGCTGGAACCCTTTCTGAAACCCATTATGACTGTATCTGCCGGCTGTTCCGTTCTTTCCGCTCTGCATCAAATGCGCCGCCAAAAACAAACACTGGCTTTGGTCGTATCTGAGACTTCCCCTGTCCATTCTCAGGAAATTCTCGGCTTGGTTACATTCCGAGATTTAATTGAAGAGTTTACCGGAGAGCTGCCCTAACGTTTTCACCAGCGTCCATCAAAAACGGCTTTGGTGATGTCGTTGATTTTGCTGCGCATCTCACTGCCGCCCCCTTCCGTCAAAATGCTGAAAAGTAAATCCCCCTGCGGGCTGTGACAAATGCCCGAAAAAGCCCTTACACCGCTGATAAAACCGGTCTTACCGGCGATTTTTCCCTTATAGGGCGGTTCGCGGAAATACCGTTCAGCGGTCCCGTCTACTCCTCCCTGAGAAAGAGACGACTCATAAATCTGCCGACAAGGCCCTTGATACATGTCTTGAAGGACTTTGACAATGGCCTCCGAAGTAAGCCGATTTTCTCGACTGAGACCGCTGCCGTCTTTGAGAACAAACTGTTCTTCCGGAATCCCCAACGACAGCAGATACCGTCGAATCAGATGCAGCCCGTGCGGCCACTCCCCGTTAATCCGCCCTTGCGTATTTTCCGCAGAAATGGTCTTCACAAGGGCTTCAGCCGCCAGTCCTAAACTGTCTTTGTTTGAGCGGTTCAGAACCTCTGATAAAGGAGTTCGGAAAACCCGAAAAACCCGAATATTGGGGTCTGTTTTAATGTACTTTTGCACCAGTTTTCCGCGAACCTGAATCCCTTTTTCAGCCAGTTTTTCCAACAAAAGACTGCCGAAAAGCCCTGCCGGATTCTCAATGGCCACATCAAAGCCGGTACTTTGATTAAGATTCCCCTTCACCGTCAACACGTTGGGGACTTTATTTCGATAAGCACCGACTGCACTGGCTCCGGAAGAAACCAGTTTTACCTGGTTTACAATCGTCACATATTCTGTCGGCGGGTCCAGTTCGATAATCGCCCCTTTGCCGCCCCGACGGACGGTCAGATGAACGCAATTTCGATTAAAATTCAATCCGGACACCTCACAAGCATACCATCGATTGAGCTGGTCCGGAGGCCAGTGCGGGTGAACCCGGTTGCTGTCAAAAAAAGTGTCATCCAAAATCACATCGTCGAGGGTTTTGATGCCCTGACCGAGAAGGTCCTGTGCAATTTGCTCAAAAATAGAAACCGCTGACGGCCCGTGAAGTCCGGGTTCGCCCAGCAGCGGGTCTCCCCCGCCGATGACAACCAAATGACTGTCCAGCAGGCCGACACGAGTTTCAAAAGCATACTCCGCCCCTAAATAATGCAGCGCAGCCGCCGAAACAACCAGCTTCATATTGGAAGCCGGAATCATCGGCTCCCTGCTCTGATGAGAAAACAGAGTTTGTCCTGTATCGGCCTGAACCACCGTTACGGAGATTTTCTCTTTCGCCGGATTGATCGACCGGAGAAGCTCAGAGACAGATGCAGTTTCCTTCCGGGCCGCCCCGCCGGCAGTCAAAGCGATTAAAACAAACAATATCAGATTGATTTGCTCTTTCTTCATAGGGAATGGCTATTTACCACAAATGCAAAACGGAATCAAGTCCATACCAGGAAACAATGTTCCGGAACTCAGCGTGATACGAAGGAGGAGTATCTGAGCGGCGGCCAGTCAAACTCCGACAAAGAAATCATATGCCCCAGACGATCAACCGATTTGACAAATTCGCTGTAATTGCCCGGCTTGTTCATATAAGCGGCGCATCCTAATTCATAACTTCGCTCCACATCTGCCGGATTTGTCGAGGTGGTGAGCATAAAAACAGGAATGGAATATAAGGTGGGGTCTTCCTTGATGCACCGTAATACTTCAATGCCGTTTTTCCCCGGCAGGCGAATGTCCATCAAAATCAGATATCGTCCGCCTTCCAGCCGCTCCGGTCCCTGATGAAAAAGAAAATTGAGCAGTTCTTCCCCATTTCGAAAATGAATAATTTCCTTGGGAACACAACTTCGTTTCAGATTCTTCTGAATCAGTGCAAAGTGTCCAAAATCATCTTCCGCAATGAGAATTGTAGGGGCGGTTCGACTCATAAAACTGCTCCCATGGCCTCCGGAACCGGCAGCTCCGGCAGTTCCATTACGGACAAAAAATCTGAGACGTGTCGGAACATTTCGGAAAAATGCTCCGGAATATCCGGTTTTCTCAGACAAAAACTGCATCCGTAACGATAACATTGCTCAAGAACCTGTTGTTCATTTTCCGATGTCAGAAGGACTATGACCGGAATCTTTTTCAATTGCGGGTTGGCCTTAATCGTCCCAAGAACCTCTAATCCGTCGACTTGAGGCAGCTGAATATCAACGAAAAGAAGATAGGGGCGACAAAATACAGTTTCAGCCTCCTGAATTTGACTTAAAGCATTCAGGAGTTTTTGTCCGTCGCAAAAACGAATGATTTCGGAGGGGTAACCGTTGCGTTGCAGGTTTTTTTCAATAACAGCAAAATCCGCATCATTGTCTTCTGCAACCAAAACAAACGCCTTCTTTTTCATCCTATACCCCCTTTGCTTCTTAGGCGGTTCTTTTATAAGAACCCCTCTCCTTATTCTTGGTACTATATCCTGAACCCCCTGCAGGCACAAGAAAAATAAAAAAACGGCTGAAAAAGCCGCTAAGAACCCCTTATACAGAATATAGTACCTCCATATTATCCTGTAATATTATTTTTTTAGTCAATTGACAATCCTTTTTGCTTCCGCTATAGTGATTGTGTTTGTGTTGAACTTATGGAAATAGCGGTTTTCTTTGCCGTGGCGGGCTTCCGGAGTATCTGTGGATGAATATTCCGGAAGCTTTTTTTTGAGAAAAATTCTAAGGTACTTTTTATCAGCCGCTTATGGAATCAAAAAACAAGCCCGGCCCTAAAGGACTCGTCCAGGCAGCGGTCATCAAAAACCAGCCCATCCGGACGCAATTCTGGAAATTGCTCCTGAAACTGGCCCCTGAAGGAAGCCGTTTTTTTTCGAATGCTTTGCCGGGACAGTTCGCCGAATTTGATTTAACCAACACTCCCTTGCCGCCGATGGATTTGATTCCAGAAAATCTGCGGGAACATGCCGGCAGGACGATTCTTCTTCGCAGACCGTTCAGTTTCTCTGACATTTTCATAAATTACTCCAGTGAAGGCACTTATGTTTGCCTTGAGGTGATTTACTGCGTCCTGGGACCTGCCACAGTTCGGATGACATCCCTCAAACCCGGTGATTGCATTTCTCTCATCGGGCCTCTCGGAAACGGCTTTTGGTATCCGGAAACAATGAAAAACGCCCTACTTGTAACGGGCGGAATGGGGGCTCCTCCGATTCTTCATCTGGCCTCTTTCTTGAAAAAGCATTATCCTTCCATTGAAAGTACAGCTTTTGTGGGTGCCCGGTCAATCGACATGCTGCCGTTTGAGATAAAAATCGGCAACAAAACCGGTATCATGCTGGAGGAATTTGAGCGGCTCGCTATTCCTGCTTACGTATCAACCGATGATGGTTCGGCCGGACGAAAGGGATTGGTGACGGAGCAGCTCGAAGAATGGCTCCAGACCAAAAAGCCCGCTCCGGAAAAGACCGTCATTTACGCCTGCGGGCCGGAACCGATGTTGGCTGCCTGCGCCGAAATTGCCCATAAGCATCAAGTCAGCTGTCAGGTAAGTATGGAACGGATGATGGCCTGCGGAATCGGCCTATGCCAGAGCTGTGCCGTTCGGATTCAGTCCGACTCGCCGGCCCCCCTTTACCGGTTATGCTGCAAGGATGGCCCGGTTTTTGACAGCCGTACAGTTCTTTTTGGGGAAGGCCGATGACGGAAAATCGCCCAAATATGTCGATAAATTTTGCCGGTCTTCATTTGGCAAATCCGATTTTTCTGGCTTCCGGTACCTGCGGCTATGCGGATGAACTCACAGAATTTTTCGATATGGAAAACATCGGGGGGCTGGTGACCAAAAGCATTACACTCCACCCCCGGCCCGGCAACCCAACCCCGAGGATTGTCGAAACCGATTCCGGAATGCTGAATGCAATCGGACTGGCCAACATCGGTCTGAAGGCCTTTATTCAGGAGAAGGTTCCGATTCTCCAATTCCTGCCTACGGTCGTTTTTGTCAACGTCGCAGGCCGGACGGTTGAAGAATATGTCTCGGTCATCGAAGGATTGGCTCCCCTGGAGGCGATTGACGGTTTTGAACTGAACATCAGTTGTCCCAATGTCAAACAGGGCGGAATTACTTTCGGTACAGATCCGCATCAGATTGAGCAGATTACCCGCGCAGCCAAAAAAGCGGCCGGCAGAAAACCTCTTATGGTAAAACTAACCCCCACGGTGACCGATATTTCAGTTACAGCCCGGGCTGCCATACAGGGCGGCGCCGATGCCCTCAGTCTGGTGAATACCTTCACAGCAATGGTCATCGACATTGAAAAAAGAAAACCTGTTCTGGCCAACCGAACCGGCGGACTGAGCGGACCGGCCATTAAACCCATTGCCGTTTATCTGGTTCACAAGGTTTATACGGAAGCAGCCCGCCCCGCCGGGATTCCCCTGCTTGGAATGGGCGGCATCCGAACGGCCGCCGACGCCGTCGAGTTTCTACTGGCCGGTGCCTCAGCTGTCGCCGTCGGAACGGCCACCTTCATCCACCCGGATACAGCCGTCCGCATTCGAAACGGGCTTGAAGCGTACTGCAGAAAACATCAAATTTCTCACATTTCCGAGCTCACCGGCGGCTTGCAGTAAACAGACCCGCCTGGTATAATGACGTTTTCGCAAGAAAGAAGTTCCCGGCGATAATATGGACTGACAGAAGATGGAAATTCTGAACTCGCTGTATGATTTTTTCCCAACAGCCGTTAACACCGGCTCTTGTCTGGTGCTTGTCAGTGAAGACTGGAAAGTGGAGATGTGGGAGCACAGGAAACGCCCTTTGGATTCTCCGGAAAACGAAAAGGTCTTCATTCGCGTAAAGTTTTTCAAAAAAATGCTCAACGGTCAATGGATTCAGGACCAGTATGTAGATTTTGACTTCAAATCTATTAATGTACTGGCGGATCAAATTGAGCGGTATATTCAGTTTTCGATTGGGAAGAAGTATCGTGAAAACCCCTGATGAACCTGCTTTACGAGTCGAAAAGAGCGGCAATGGAGTGCGCTTCTCGGTTAAAGTGGTTCCCGGCAGCAGTCGAACAATGATCACAGGTATTTTTGGGGGAATGCTGAAAGTCAAGATTGCCGCTCCGCCGGAAAAAGGAAAAGCCAACCAGACGCTTATCGAGTATCTGAGTCGATTTCTGGGGGTTCGCAAAAACCAGATTACGATTACGGCCGGTGCGGCCTCCCCCGTCAAAACCCTGCAGGTTGCCGAGATTACGCCTCAGCAAGTTCATCAGGCATTCAATCAGGACATTCACAAATGAACAGGAAGATTGCTTGGACAATTTTTGCATGCGTTGCCGCCTTCGGAATGCAGAGCAAAACAGCCAATGCTGAGTTGGCCAATTCGCAGCTTCAGGGGCTGCGGGTTCATACGGTCGAGGGGGTACTGCGGCTGCCGGCGGACCAGATTGACCTCGGAACCGCCGCTTTGATTATCTCCAGAAATTGGGGAACCAACAAAACCCTCTACACCTACCGCAGGAAAATTGATTCCATGGCTGAAGAAATCCAGCGGCGTCTTCATGAAAAGAAAGTCCCTCTCGACGCCCGGGCCGTGGCGGAAATCAACCGATATTTGTTTGAAGAACAGCGGTTCCAGAGCGTAAAAACCGCCGACAATCCTGACGATTTATTCCTCCATACGGTTCTTGACCAAAAACGAGGGTATTGTCTGAGTCTGTCGGTTTTGTATCTGGCTGTCGGAGAACGGCTCGGCCTGCCGCTTTACGGAGTTGTTGTGCCCGGTCATTTTTTTGTTCGCTACGATGACGGAAAAATCCGTTTCAACATTGAAACAACCGCCGGCGGCGGCACAGCGGACGATGCGTACTATCGAGACACCTTCAAGCCCCCGGTCGGGCACCCTCTTTATATGGCCAACCTCGACAAACGGCAGACCCTCGGCTGCTTCTTTAACAATCTGGGCAACAGCTACAAAGCCGTCGGGCAAATCGACCAGGCCCTGCTGGAATTAAGCCGCGCCGTTCAGATTAATCCGACCCTGGCTGAAGCCCGCACCAATCTCGGAAATATTTATCTGCAGAAAGGCCGAATCGCCCAGGCCATTGAGGAATATCAGCAGGCGCTGAGGTTTCTTCCTGATGACCCTAAGACACTCAACAATCTCGGGAACGCTTATCTGCAGCAAAATGAGCTTCAACACGCGGCACAGAGTTATCTGAAGGCCCTTGATTTTGACCCCTCACTGACGGATGCCCATCGCAATCTGGCCCATGTGTATCGTCGACAGGGCTTGACGGACAAAGCCCTCGAACATTTGCGCATCGCCCTCGGGCTGGCGCCGCAGGAAGCGGAAAATTATTTGGCCCTTGGGCGGCTGCATTTCGAATTAAAAAATCTTCCTGCCGCCCAGGAAATGCTCGCCATGGCCCTGCATTACAATCCGTCTCTTACGGCGGCACGGATCGAATTGGGCAATGTCTATCTGGAAATGAACAGAAACGACTGGGCCATTGAGGAGTTTTCCAAGGCATTGCAGGGCGACGATGTCCTATCTCCTTATGCGTGGTTTGGGCTGGCAAACGCCTATCATCAGGAAAAACGATATGAGGACGCCGTCTATGCCTACCGGCAGGTATTGTCCAGGGATCCGCAAAATACCGCCGCACTTCAAAATCTCGGCAATGTTCTCCTCGATGCCGGCCGAATCGACGAAGCCGTACAGGCCTATCAGCAGGCCATACAAATCAGCCCCGCCAGCGGCCTTTATTACAATCTGGCCGTGGCTTTTCTGCGGCAAAAACTGTATGACAAGGCCCTTTCGAACTATCAGCAGGCCGTTCGTCTGGAGCCAAACTATGCCGCGGCACATCATGGTCTGGCTGTCTGCTATTATTACCTGAATGACAAACCTGCCTGCCGCAAACACGCCCAAATTGCCCGCTCGCTCGGCTGGAATGTCGAGGAGGAACTCTTAAAATAAGGAGAACTTATATGGCTGACAAAAAGAAAAACCTGATCTGGATCGTCCTTCTGTCTCTGATTGGTCTGCTTGCGATTCTTTCGCTCCTCTTGAAGCTGTTCGGCGGAACGGCCTTGAAGACCGCTATTCAGACAGCCGGCTCGGCCGTCCTGAAGGTGCCGGTCACTGTGCAGTCTGTCTCGCTGGCCCCCTGGCAGGGAAAACTGGAAATGACCGCCCTTCAAATCAGCAACCCCGAGGGATATGAACATCCGCATCTGTTAAGCATGGGCTATGGTCACATTCGTCTGAATACCGCAAGTCTCTTCAGCGACACGGTTCAGATTGAACAAATCCACCTCCAGAAAGTCGAGGTGGTAATCGAGCAGAAAGGTCTGACGAACAATCTTCAGCAAATTCTGAAAAACCTGCCGAAACCCGAATCCAAACCGGAGGAAAAGCCCGCCGGCAAAAACCTGCTCATCAAAGACCTCCTGCTCGAAGAGGTATCTGTCAAGGTCAAGCTGCTGCCGGTTCCCGGCAAGGCCGACACGATTACGCTCAAACTGGCTCCGATTCGGATGACGGATGTCGGCAAAGACGGCAAGGTCAACGTGGGGGAGCTGACCGCCAAAGTGCTGACCGCTATCGCCGCAGGAATCGCCCAGCAGGGCAAAGACCTCCTGCCGGCCGATTTGCTCAATCCGCTCAATGATGCCCTCAAAGAAACCGGAAGGCAAGTTCTGGAAGCCGGACAGACTATTCTGAAAGAAGGCAAAGAACTTGGTAAAGGCGTCGGGGAAGCCGTCCAGGGACTCTTTAAGAAGAAAGAAGAATAGTTTTGAATGACAACGAAGCGTGTTTTCGCAGCCGTCAGCGGAGGGGTGGACAGTTCGACAGCCGCTGCCTTGCTTTGTCAGCAGGGCTATGACTGTGCGGGGGTGTTTATGATCACCCATGACCGTTTTCAGCCGGCCATGGAGGATGCCGAAACAGTCTGCCGGCAGCTGGGAATCCCTTTTTACGTGCTGGACCTTCGAACACGCTTCGAGCAAATCCTCGATTATTTCTGTGACACCTATCTGCAGGGCAAAACTCCGAATCCCTGCGTTCTGTGCAATCGAATCATCAAATTCGGTCTTGTATGGGACTTCGCACGAGAACACGGAGCGGACTTTCTGGCCACCGGTCATTATGCACGAATCCTTTGTCGAAACGGACAATACGGCCTTTATCAGGCCTCCAATACCGCCAAAGACCAATCGTATGTTCTCTCGATGGTCCGTCGGGAAATGCTCTCGAGAATCCTCTTGCCGATGGCCGAGCAGGTCAGCAAAGAGGATACCCGCCAGACCGCCCAGCGATTCGGCCTGCACACCCACAGCAAAGAAGATTCACAGGAAATCTGCTTTATTCCGGATGACGATTATGCCGCCGTTCTGGCTCAGCGGCGACCAACGGCCTTCCAGCCGGGGCCGATTGTAGATACTGCCGGAAAAGTGCTCGGACAGCATAACGGTATCCATCATTTTACCATCGGACAGCGGCGGGGTCTTCGCATTGCTCTGGGCAAACCGGCGTATGTCGTCCGCATCGATGCCACGACTCATACGGTCGTTTTGGGCAGCCGAGAAGAACTTGCCAGCCGCCGGCTGCTGGCCGAACAGATCAACTGGCTGGTTGAACCTCCGGCGCAGCCCTTTCGCTCCCTGGTAAAAATACGGTATAATCACGGCGGTGCCTGGGCCTCGGTTACCCCTCTTTCCGCCCAGACGGCAGAGGTGGTTTTTGATGAGCCTGTCTCCGCCGTTACACCGGGACAGGCAGCCGTGTTTTACCAAACGGCAGAACCTGCCCTGCAGGTGGCCGGCGGCGGATGGATTGCACAGGCAATAAGGGAATAATGGAAGCGATATTCGGCAAACAAACGTATCGAAAAGGACTTATCCTCCACCCGGGAGCCATTGGTGACTGCCTGCTGGCTCTGCCGACCGCTTCCCTGATGAAACAGCGATTGGGAATTGAACAGGTCGATTGGATCGGCCGCACCGAATATATTGAATTTTATCCGGGCCGTTCCGCTGTGGACCGGATTCGCTCCCTCGATTCAATCCCCCTTCACCGCCTTTTCCAAAAAACAGAATCTTTCGAAGTCCAGGAACACGACCCTTTGGTCTATTCCTTTGCCGGATATGAACAGGTCGTCAGTTTTCTGGGACATGAGAACCCTGATTTTGAGCAAAACCTGCTGTTTACGGTCCACTGCAGCCAGTCCGCTCAGGTTTTGGTTCTGCCGCCCGATAAAGAATCATACAAAGGTCCCATCGGGCGTTTTTATCTGGAGGAAATAGCGGCGGAAAATCAAATTTCCCTGGACAACTGGCAGACACCCTCTCCGCTCCTTGAACCCCATCCAACCGATTTTTCAGCCGGCCGTGAACAAATCCAGCAGCTCGGAATCA
The DNA here is from genome assembly GCA_029552545.1 of Planctomycetota bacterium. Taxonomy (GTDB): domain Bacteria; phylum Planctomycetota; class Phycisphaerae; order Sedimentisphaerales; family Anaerohalosphaeraceae; genus JAHDQI01. The sequence goes on along the minus strand of JAKPDO010000028.1, from coordinate 79,705 downwards.
ACCCGGACCGTTCGATTGTATTGATTCATCCCGGCAGCGGCGGACAGGCAAAGTGCTGGGCTGCTGAAAACTTCATTCTTCTGGCCCAGCTTCTTCAGCAGGAACAACACAAAGTAATTTTCCTGCTCGGTCCGGCGGAACGAGAGCGGTTTTCGGTGAAAAATCTGCGGAACTTTCAACAGTACCCGTGCTTTTCGGAGTTATCGCTCACCCAGCTTCTGCAGGTTCTGGCCTGTTCGGACGGCTATATTGGAAATGACAGCGGAATCAGCCATCTGGCTGCCGCCCTGGCTAAGCCGACCCTGGCGGTTTTCGGTCCTACAGACCCAGCCAAATTCGCCCCGGTTGGTCCAAAAGTACGCATTTTACAGCTCGAACAAGCCCTCTTTAAGCAATTTTCTGAACCGTGCGTTCATCAGGCCCTGACTCTGCTGCGGGAAATACTTTGATTTGACGTCAAGAATTCTTTGCCTATAATGGCACAACACTTGAAAGAACAAGAAATGAGAATGATATGAAGACAAAAACACTCCAGGAATTAGCCGAACACGTAGGCGGCCGGCTGGTCGGTGACCCAAATATTTTAATTCGAGAGGCCTCGACGCTCGACAAAGCCGGCTGCGGCGAGATTACTTTTTTGAGTAATCCGAAATATGAACCGCTGGTCAAAAAAACCAAGGCCAGCGCCGTCATTGTTCAAAAGGAGATGGAGTGCACCGCCGCTCAGCTGATTGTCGAGGACCCTTATTATGCTTTTATGCAGATTGTGGTGCTGCTCCACGGACATCGTGAGCATCCGAAAGTCGGGATTAGCCCTGCCGCCCATATTGCCCAAACAGCCCAGCTCGGCCCTGATTGTCAAGTCAGCCAAGGCGTGACAATCAGTGAACACGTGAAAATAGGAAAAAACTGTTATTTTTACCCCGGCGTCTTTGTCGGCCCAAAGGTCCAAATCGGCGATGACTGCATCTTTTACCCGAACGCCGTTATCTATGACGGCACCATCATCGGAAATCGGGTCATCGTTCAGTCCAATGCGTCTATTGGTCAGGACGGCTTCGGTTTTGCAACCCATAAGGGCCAGCATCATAAAATCCCGCAAATCGGTCGGGTCATTCTGGAAGATGATGTGGAAATCGGCGCCGGATGTGCCATCGAGCGGGGCACGCTGGACAACACCGTCATCGGCAAAGGCAGCAAAATCGGCGACCTCGTCGCCATCGGCCACGGTACCAAAATCGGCCCCTGCTGCCTGCTGGTGCCGCAAGTGGGTATCGCCGGTTCGGCCGTTATCGGCCACCACGTCGTAATGGGTGGTCAAGTCGGCGTAGTCGGCCATATTCGGGTCGGCAATATGGTTAAAATCGCCGCCAAGGCCGGTGTTATTAATGATGTGCCGGATGAGGCAACCGTCGGGGGCACACCGGCTATCGATGTCAACAAGGCAAAACGGGCCTACGCCCTTATTGAGTTTCTGCCGGAGATGCGCAAGAAACTGAAGGAACTCGAGCGCCGTTTGGACGACCTATCAAAAGAAAATGGACAGACAACCCCCTGAACCATTAGGTCTCATTGCCGGCCAGGGACGCTTCCCCTTTTTGGTTGCTGACGGCGCCCGTAAAGCCGGACGAAAAGTCGTCTGTGCAGGCCTGGCGGACAACGCAGACCCTTCGCTGGCCGATCATGTGGATGTCTTTTTTTGGGGGGCGATTGCGCGTCCGGGCGGATGGCTTCGAAAACTCCGAAAACACGGCGTCCGCCAAACAATCATGGTCGGCCGGGTGGAAAAAGCCAAAATTTTCACGCCGTTCCGCATTCTGAAATATCTGCCTGACTGGCGGGCTCTTCGCATCTGGTATGTCCGGCTGCGGGGCAAAGACAAACGAAACGATACCGTTCTGCAGGCCATCGCCGACGAATTCGCCTCGGCCGGAATCATTCTGGAGGATTCGACTATGTACTGTCAGGAACATATGGCTTCGGAAGGATTAATGACCCGCTGCCGACCGTCCGATTCCGTCTGGGAGGACGTCCAATTCGGCTGGCCGCTGGTCAAAGAACTTGGACGTCTCGATATCGGCCAGGCTATCGCCGTCCGCGAACGGGAAATCATCGCTGTCGAGGCCATTGAAGGAACCGCGGCCATGATTGAGCGGGCCGGACAATTGTGCAAAAAAGGCGGCTGGACCCTCCTGAAAGCCGCCAAACCCCAGCAGGATATGCGGTTTGACGTCCCCTGCGTCGGCAAAGACACCATCGAGGCCCTCCATCGAAATCGAGCCGCCTGCCTCGTTGTCGAAAAGGGAAAAGTACTCATTCTGGATAAACCCGAAACCCTCGCTCTGGCCGACCAATTAGGGATTGCCGTTATCGGCTATTAACCTTTCGCTCGGTAAGACAGTGAATCCCCATGGGAGGAATACGAGGGGCTTTATCCATCCAACACCTGAAGCGGGCGTCTCTTCTTCTAATAGATTTGCTTCTTCCATACACGTTTTTTGGACCTGAGTTTGCATAGAACACAGATGCTTTTCCAGTTTTGCATAGAGCTCAGTTAACTACGGTTCCGCCCGACAGACGGCCTTTTCGGGCGTCATATGTCTTTCCGTGTCCAGAAAATCGGCATCCACCAGACAGGAAAAAAGCATCCGGATAAAAAAACTCACTTCAAAACAAAACCATCCCCGATTCGGTGAAAACGGAAGTCTCGGTTTGTGCTGTTCAAAAAGGGAATCTGGGCATCCAAATTGATACGGCAGGGATTTCGTTAATCGTTCCGTAAGGATAGAAGGTTCATGCACTTCTAAACATTCAGAAAAATCTGTTTACCGGGCAGCGGCGGAGCTGGTGAACAATGACTTCGGCGGGCTGCATTATGACCGGCTGGGGATTTCCCCAACGGTTCGTAACCTCTTGCAGCTGACGTTTTTAGGGCCTGACTGGACCCTGTCGAACAGCCGGGCGATGGTCAAGGCCTTCTCCGGCGGTCTGGAGGGAGCGGTTCATCGGGAGTTTTGGATGCGGGTTGCCAGCCGCTGGGCGGTGATTTAGCTGGCCGGGACGGCCTTAGCGGCCGGGTTTGACGACCGGACACTAAAAAGCAGAGACATTCCAAAACAGACGGTAGAATACAAACGGTATTTTGTTCACCTCCCCTGCCGTAAACTACACTGGAAATTACACTGGATCGTTGCTAACTTCCAGTATAGCAGATTTGTAAGTCTTGTCAATGCCTTTATTTACTTGTTAAGCGGGCGATCGGAATCGAACCGACATAACCAGCTTGGAAGGCTGGGGCTTTACCATTAAGCTACGCCCGCGAAAACAACTGCCCCAAAGAGTACGAAACCGCCCCTCTTTTGTCAAGTATCCAATCCAAAAAGCTTTTCAGCGTCTGCGGGGAATAAAAAACATCGCAGCGGCCAGGGCAAAGACGGGCATTGAACGCGGCTCAGGAACGGAAAAATAGACAAACGCCAGCGCCGCCGACTCGACAGGGTGCACCGCCGCCGTTTCATCCCATCGGGAGGAATAGCCGTACATAGTCAAAAGCTCATTCCCTTCCCCCATCCACCCCTCCCATCCCTTCTGGCCCGGATTGTACACATCCCTCAGGCCGAACAAATGGCCGATCTCATGCAAGGCCACCCGCTCCACCCAAAACCCTCCTTCGTCCCCATCACTGCCCGTCCTCCAGGACACAGTCACATCATTAAAATACAAATCCCTCTCAATCACACGATTGGTTGCCGACTCCACCCAGACCTTTACAACCGCCAGAATCGTATCCGGCAGGTTCAGGACATTTTTCCATGGGTTCGACTCTTTCTCCGTCGGACTTATCCAGGCAATTTCATTCCGACCATTCCGGCGGCCGGGCGTAAAATTCCCTTTTGACGGCACTTCCACTGCCCAAAGGTACGAATTTGCGGAAGTCCATTTCTGAAAGGCATTTTGTACGGCCTGATAATCGCTGCCGTCGGTAATATACCTCGAACCTCTAATAAAAGAGTAGGTATATCCGCTTGAAACAAGCAGACCGCTCATCCGCATATTCTTCAAAAACGCTTCATCTTTTTGAACATCCAGAACCGCAATCCCCCCAAATGAAATTCCCCCGAAAAATCCGAGTAAAAAGACTGCCCATTTCAGTTGGTTCATATAGTATCTCCGAAAAATCTTTCCGGCGACAAATCGTCTTGAACCGAGCAGGTCTTAAGCAAAGATTCCAAAAAGATTCCAAAAGGAATGGATTAAAAAAAGGAAGCGGCTTACCAGCCGTGTGCTAAGGCCGATAAACTTTGTGCATCCGTTAAAAACAACTATGATTATCTATTCGGAATAAGGTAACATTATAAGACATAACCTGTATATCCTGTATATATTTAGATGTAAGTTTTTTGTCATTTTCCTCTGTATTTTCAAAGAAAAAAAAGATATATGTTAATGACTGATAAAATACTGGATTGTCGTTACTTAGGGATTTTCGGGATAGACAATGACCATTGAAAATCTTGCTTTGAAAGCCCAGGAATCCTCTTTGGTGCTTTCGTCTCTGTCTTCGGCAGAGAAAAACCATGCCCTGGCCTGCATCCGAAACGCCCTGCAGGCCCATGCTGAAAAAATCATCGCCGCCAATCAACAGGACCTCCGCAAGGCGGAACAGGAAAAGCTGGCCGCCCCGCTCCTGAAACGCCTCAAATTCGACCAAAAGAAAATTGAGGATGTCTGCAAAGGCATCGATAGTTTAATCGCCCTGCCGGACCCGGTCGGAGCGACCCTGAGTGCAACGGAACTGGACAAGGGACTGGAACTGTACAAGGTGACCTGCCCGATCGGCGTCATCGGCGTTATTTTTGAATCCAGACCGGATGCCCTCGTGCAGATTTCCACGCTCTGTCTGAAAAGCGGCAATGCCGTGCTGCTCAAAGGCGGTTCAGAGGCCGCCGAAACCAATCGGGTTCTGGCCGAGGTCATTCTGAAGGCCTCCCTTCAGGCCGGACTGCCCGACGGCTGGCTGGCCCTGCTGGAAACCCGGGCCGACGTCGCCTCGATGCTGAAACTGGACGATTCTATCGACCTGATTATCCCCCGGGGCAGCAATGAGTTCGTCCGACATATCATGAACAACACCAACATCCCTGTTCTCGGACACGCCGACGGCATCTGCCACGTCTATGTGGACAAAGACGCCGACCTCGAGATGGCGGTTCGAATCACCGTCGATTCCAAATGTCAGTATCCGGCCGTCTGCAACGCCGCCGAAGCGCTGCTGGTCCACGCAGAGATTGCCGAGCGTTTCCTGCCGGCCGTCAAAACAGCCCTCGAAGAAAAAAACGTCCAGCTGCGCGGCTGCGAAAAAACCCGCCGATTTATCGATGTCCTTCCGGCCTCCGAAGAAGACTGGAAAACCGAATACCTGGATTTGATTCTTTCCATCCGAGTCGTGGACAGCCTCGAAGAAGCCGTCCGGCACATCAACACCTACGGGTCCGGCCACACCGACGCAATCGTCACCGAGAACCGCCGGGCCGCTCTGTACTTCCTTGACCGCGTTGATTCAGCGGACGTATTCTGGAACTGCAGCACCCGCTTTTCCGACGGCTACCGATATGGTCTGGGAGCGGAGGTCGGCATCAGCACCAACAAAATCCATGCCCGAGGGCCGGTGGGACTGGAGGGCCTGCTGATTTACAAATGGCGGCTGGTCGGCAAAGGCCACACGGTCGCCGAATACTGCTCGGGACAAAAACAGTTTACACACAGACCCCTTTCCAAACGGTGGAATTCGTAGGTATGCGCGATTTAGCTTCCGTCAAACGAATGGTCGTGAAAATCGGTACGGCGACGCTCAGCCGTGACGGCGGCATCGACACTTCCTATGTCCGAAGCGTCGCCCGCCAGATTGCTCAGCTGCACCGTCAGGAACGCCAGGTTCTGCTGGTTACCAGCGGTGCTATCGGGATGGGAGCCGGTGCTTTAAAACTCAAGGGTCCCATCACGGAACTGCCGCTTCGCCAGGCCTGTGCGGCGGTCGGCCAGCCCCTGCTGATGCACGAATACCACAAGGCCTTTCAGGAAGAAGGGCTGAGCGTCTCTCAGGTGCTGCTGACAGCCGAGGTCCTCAGCAAACGAAAAAGCTATCTGAACCTCCGCAACGCCATCGAAACCCTCCTGAATCTTAGCGTTGTGCCGATTCTCAATGAAAACGACAGCGTCTCCACCGAAGAAATCGGTACGGCCTTCGGCGACAACGACCGGCTCAGTGCTCTGGTCGCCAGCAAGATTGACGCCGACCTGCTGATTCTGCTGACGGACATCGACGCCCTTTACGACAAAAACCCCAGAGAGTATCCGGACGCCAAACCCATCCGCCTCGTGGAGGAAATCACCGAAGACATCCGGCGGGCCGCGGGCAAAAAGGGCTCGGCCTATTCCACCGGCGGAATGAAAACCAAAATCGAAGCCGTCCGCATCGCCTTTACAGCGGGCTGCCGCGTGATTCTGGCCCACGGACGCGAACAGGACGTCCTGTGCCGGATTCTCAACGGCGAAGAAATCGGCACCCTGTTTCTGCCCAAATCCGCCAAACTGCCCAACCGAAAACGCTGGATTCTTCACAGCCGGCCGGAAGGGACTATCTACGTCGATGCCGGCGCAATGGCCGCTCTTCGGCAGAACAAAAGTCTCCTCCCCAAAGGCATTACCGGTATCGAAGGCACCTTCAGCGCCGGGGCCGTGGTGATGATTAATCAGCAGGCCAAGGCCGTCACCAGTCTCAACTCCGCCGAACTTCGCCAGGTCGCCGGCAAACACTCCAGCCAAATCCGCCAAATTCTCGGCCCCAATCACCGAGATGTTGCCGTCGTGCCGGAGGACATCGTCTTCCTCGATGAGCCGAACAATCCTTCCGCCTGAACAAACAGGAAATTCCCTTGACGAATCCGGCCGCCGGTCCTATGCTGGTACCGTTTTCATGCCGGAGTGGCGGAATGGCAGACGCGAAGGATTCAAAATCCTTTCCGGTTCACCCCGGGTGTGGGTTCGACTCCCACCTCCGGCAGTCAATTTTCCTTCCAGTGCAGGACGTCCTCTGTCGCTTTTGACAAATCCGCCGCGATGAAATCCGCTTCCGCCAGCGCTTCTTTTGGAAACGAAGTGGTTAAAGCCAGACAGCGCATTTGGGCTGCCTTGGCGGCCTGAAGGCCGCTGACGGCATCTTCAATCACCAGACAGCTCTGCGGAGGCAGCTTCAGCCGAGCCGCCGCGGTCAGGAACAAATCCGGCGCCGGCTTCTTGCGGGCTGCATCTTCTCCGGTAACAACCGCATCAAAAGAGTCAAAACCCAAACCAATCTCACGAAGATTGCCCTCGACTTTTCGGCGGTCTGCGCTGGAGGCCACTGCAATCTTTTTGTTCAGGGTTCGGCATCGCTCGATAAACGAATGCACACCGGGCAAAGGCCTCAGTGCCCCGCGGATAATCTGAAGATAAATATCATAAGTGCGTTCCTTGGCCCGGTTCAAATCGATGGCAAGACCGTACTTTTCCGCCACCCCGCCCAGATAGCGTGTTTCGCCTGTGCCGATAAACGGCACAAAATCCTCCGGCCTGACCGCCAAGCCATATTCGGCAAACATCTGACAGGCGGCTTTTGCCAAAAACTCCTCGGAGTCCACCAGCACGCCGTCCATATCAAAAATAACCCCATAAGGAAGACCGTCTTTTCCGTTTGCCATTCCGTCTGTCTCCGGTGTGTGAACATAAAAAAAGCCGTCCTTTCGAACGGCTTTTGAAAAACAAATACACCCGCATTCACTTAATTGGCCACCACGTCCACCTTGCGTCCGCGGAACTGCACCACGCCGTCGCACTTGGCAAACAGGGTATGATCCCGTCCCATCCCGACATTAAAGCCCGGGAAGAACTGAGTGCCCCGCTGACGGACAATAATTCCGCCGGCCGAAATGGTCTGCCCGCCGAAACGCTTAACGCCCAAAAACTTCGGGTTGCTGTCTCGACCGTTTCTTGTTGAACCTTGTCCCTTTTTATGTGCCATAACCAACCTCGTTCACTGACTTATCCGTTTTCAATTTCCTCAAAGACCAGTAAGATTAACAAATTCTTTCTTGACTGTAAAGAGGGAAATCTTTTTTTTGAACAGCCGCTGAAAGGAAGGAAAAACAAAAACGCTATGAAGCCGAAAATCCTGCTGGTCAACCCGCCGATTTATGACTTTGCCGCCTATGATTTCTGGCTGAAACCGTACGGCCTTCTCCGAACCGCAGGAAAACTTAAGTCCTTTTCAGAACTATACTTGTTCGACTTTCTATACCGCAGGAGTCCCGAATTTTCTCCCTCCCTGAAAGAAGACGCATGGGGCCGGGGCGAATTTCCGCATCAGCGAATCGAAAAGCCCGCCGCCCTCCGGGATATTCCCCGCTTTTACAATCGCTTTGGGAGAAATCAGGACTCTTTTTGTCAATTTCTCGACCGTTACGGTCCTTTTCATTTCGCCCTGATTCAAACCTCTCTGACCTACTGGTACCCCGGAGTCCGGGAAGTCATCCAAACCCTCCGCCGAATCCAGCCGCAAACCAAAATCGTCCTGGGCGGGTTCTACGCTACCTGCTGCCGAGACCATGCCCAATCCCTCGGAGCCGACCGCGTCATCTCCGATACCCATTTCGAGCCGCTCTGGGAACTGCTGGGCTTTGAGCCCTCCGCCGAGTACAGCCCGCCCTATTGGGAAGGATACCCGGAACTGGACAAGGGAATTATAACCCTCACAGAAGGCTGTCCGTTTCAGTGCAGTTATTGCTATCAGCCGCTGGCCGGCAGGCCGTTCCGTCCCCGCCCGCTGGAGGAGTGCATCGCCGATTACGAGCATCTGGCCCGTTTGGGCGTTCGCAACATCGCCTTCTACGACGACGCACTGCTGGTCAATCCCCAGCAAACCCTTCTTCCGTTTCTGGACTATGTCATTTGCCATCCTCACGGAATCGCCTTTCACACCCCCAACGCCCTCCACGCCCGCCTGCTTTCCCCCCTTTTGGCGGAGAAAATGGCCCGGGCGGGCTTTCAGACCTTTTATCTCGGCTTTGAAAGCGCCAGCCGGGCTTTCCAGGAGGCCACCGGTCAAAAAGTGCTTTCCGGCGACCTGGCGGAGGCCGTGGAGGCCCTCAAAACCGCCGGCATCCGCTCCGAGCAAATCACTGCGTATATCCTCCTGGGGCACCCCAAAGGCGACCTCCAGCAGGTCGAAGAATCCATGCATTTTGCCCATTCACTGGGCATTCGGATTATGCTGGCTGACTTTTCCCCCATCCCGGGAACACCGGACGGCGAACTGTGCCGGCAGTGGACCGACCTCGACGAACCCCTCAACCACAACAAAACCGCCTTTCCGATTCGCCTGCTCGGGCGTGAAAAAACCAACTTTTTCAAGGAACTTTGCCGCCGGCTCAACCGCCGTCTTTCCGACGGTTCCGCCCCCTGCTCCGACGGCGGAATTTAGACAAAATCCCTTGCATCCGCCCGGCAAAATCTGTACAATCCCCCTTTTCCGGCAGGACAGATTTTTTGCCAACGTAGCTCAACGGTAGAGCACCGGTTTTGTAAACCGGCGGTTGTGGGTTCAAATCCCTCCGTTGGCTTTTTTCTATTTTCGGACAGAACTTTTTGGGAGACCGAACGAAATGGAACAGGCCATCGGAAAAGCCAATGCGCTCATCGAAGCCATGGAGTACATTCGCCGCTTCCGAGACAAAATCGTCGTCGTCAAACTGGGCGGCAGCATTTTGGATGATATGGAACTCCAGTACAAACTGCTGGTGGACGTGGTTTTTATGGCTACCGTCGGAATGCGACCCATCCTGGTGCACGGCGGCGGAAAGGCCATTACACAGGCGATGAATGAAGCCGGACTGGAGCCCCAATGGGTGCAGGGACGCCGCTATACCGACGAGCGGACATTGGCGATTGCCGAGCATGTGCTGGTCCATAAAATCAACACCCCCATCTGCAACACCATCCGTTCTCTGGGCTGTCGGGCGATGGGGCTTCATTCCCTCAGCAGCTGCGTGGTTTTTGCCGAACCCCTTCGTCTCGAAAACGGCGACGGACGCAAAATCGACCTCGGCCTGGTCGGCAAGGTCTGTGATGTCAATGCCGAACTGCTCACCATGCTCTGCCAGGCGGGCGTCATTCCCGTTATTGCACCGGTGGCCATGACCCGCACCGGCGGCAAGCTCAACGTCAACGCCGACAGCGTCGCCGGCAAAATCGCCGCTGCCGTCAAGGCCGAAAAACTCGTCGTGCTCAGCGACACACACGGCATCCGAACCAACAAAGACGACCCGGAAAGCTACATCTCCACGCTGACCGAGGGCGAAATCGCCAAGATGATTGCCGACGGCATCATCACCTCCGGCATGATGCCCAAAGTCGAGGCCTGCCTGACCGCCATTGACGGCGGCACCAAAAAGGCCCACATCATTAACGGCAGATTTGAACATTCGCTGCTGCTGGAGATTTACACGGACAAAGGCATCGGTACCCAGATTGTCAAATAAACCGCCGACCCGGCGCAAGGGAGAATCCCATGAATACCCAGGAAGTCATTGAATTATACAATCAATACGTTATCGGCAATTACGGCCGGCTGCCCAAGGTCATCGTTCAGGGCAAGGGCAATATCATGATCGACCTGGAGGGCAATCAGATTCTCGACCTGTTCCCCGGCTGGGCTGTCAGCGGCATCGGCCACTGCCATCCGCGCGTCGTCGAAGCCGTCCAGAAACAGGCTGCCCAGCTGCTGCACATGGACAATACCTTCTACACCCTTCCGCAGGGACAGCTGGCCAAACTGCTCTCGGAGCGGTCGTTCGGCGGCAAATGCTTCTTCTGCAACAGCGGCGCTGAAGCCAACGAAGCCGCCCTCAAACTGGCCCGAAAATACACCGCCAAGGGCAAGTACAAGATCATCACAGCGGAAAAAAGCTTCCACGGGCGAACGTTCGGAGCCGTAACGGCCACCGCCCAGCCGAAATATCACGACGGCTTTATGCCCCTCGTGCCCGGGTTTGAGTACGTGCCCTTCAACGACATCCAGGCCCTCACGGAGGCCTTCGATGAGGAAGTGGCGGCCGTGATGATTGAACCCATTCAGGGCGAAGGCGGCATTAATCCGGCCACAGCAGAATACATGCATACCATCCGAAATCTCTGCGACGAAGCCGGCGCCGTGATGATTCTCGACGAGGTCCAGACCGGCATGGGCCGCACCGGCAAATGGTTCGCCTACCAGCATTTCGATGTCGTTCCGGACATCATTACCCTGGCCAAGGCCCTCGGCGGAGGCGTCGCCATCGGAGCGATGATTGCCAAGCCCGAAATCGCCGCCGCCCTCGTGCCCGGCACCCACGCCTCCACCTTCGGCGGCAACCCGCTGGCCTGCGCCGCCGGCATCGCCGTCATTGAGGCCGTCGAGGCCGAGCACCTGCTCGAAAATGCTCAGCGGATGGGCGACTATGCCCGCAGCAAACTCAACGAACTGAAAGCCAAGTACCCAATCATCGAAGGCATCCGCGGCATTGGTCTGATGATCGGCATCCAGCTGAACAGCCCCGGAGCCGGTATTGTCAGCCGCTGCCTCGAAAAAGGACTCCGAATCAACTGCACACAGGATACCGTCCTGCGGTTCATGCCCTCCATGACCATCACCGCCGAAGAACTGGACCGGGCCATTGCTATTCTGGACGAGGTCCTGGCTGAGGAGGCAAAAAAATGACGCACTTTCTGTCCATTCTGGATTTTTCCACGCAGGAGCTTCAGGAACTGCTCGATTTAAGCATTCGCCTGAAAAAACTCTACAAATCCGGCGGACGAGACCTGTGCCTCTCCGGCAAGGTCCTGGCGATGCTGTTCGAGAAGGTCAGCTTGCGGACACGCGTCAGCTTTCAAGTGGCGATGTCGGATTTGGGCGGCACGGCCATTTACTTAAAACCCGAAGACATCGGCATCATCGGCAAGCGCGAGCCCGCCAAGGATATGGCCCGGGTCTTCTCCCGCTATGTGGACGGCATTATGGCCCGAACCTTCTCGCACGAAACCCTGCTCGAACTGGCCCGCTGGTCCACCGTGCCGGTCATCAATGCCCTCAGCGACTGGTCCCATCCCTGCCAGGTGATGGCGGATATGATGACCATCCTCGAGCACTTCGGGCGGCTGGAGGGACTGACGCTGGCCTACGTCGGCGACGGCAACAATGTAGCCCGTTCTCTGGCCGAGGCCTGTGCCCGTTTCGGCCTGCGATATCAGATTGCCTCTCCGAAGGAATACATGCTCGACGACCAAACCCTTACCGAAGCCGAAAAAGCCCGCCCGGGTACGGTCTTTACAACAAACAAACCCGCCGAAGCCGTCCGAAATGCGGACATAATCTATACGGATACCTGGGTCAGCATGGGACAGGAGGCCGAAAAAGAAAAGCGGATTGCCGACTTTCAGGGGTTTCAAGTCAACGCGGAACTATTGGCCAAGGCCCCGGCCCACGCGAAGATTATGCACTGCCTGCCGGCCTATCGCGGATATGAAATCACCGACGAAGTCGCCGAATCCAAAAACTCCATCATCTTCGACCAGGCCGAAAACCGCCTCCACTTCCAGCGCGCCCTGCTCAAAAAACTCCTCAGCTGACTTTCTTTCGGCTTTCCAGACATCCGACTGCTTTCTATTGGAAAGCACAAATTCTGTTTGTATAATCATAGTCTGTCAGACAGTATCTTCGAATCCTTATGCAAACGAGACATACAATCATCTTTGGGGACAGCCGAGATATGTCGGATGTGCCATCCGAATCCGTACATCTGATTATCACGTCCCCGCCCTACTGGCAGCTGAAAGACTATGGTTCGCCGGATCAAATCGGCTTCGACCATACTTACGAGGAATATATCAACAATCTGAATCTTGTATGGTCAGAATGTTTTCGAGTTCTTCATAAGGGCTGCCGGCTCTGCATCAACATTGGTGACCAATTCGCCCGCTCCGTCTATTACGGCCGGTATAAAATCATCCCCATACGGACCGAAATCATCAAATTCTGCGAGACAATCGGGCTGGATTATATGGGGGCCATTATTTGGCAGAAAGTGACAACCTGCAACACGACCGGGGGCGCTTCCGTCATGGGCTCCTTTCCCTATCCCCGAAACGGCATTCTCAAACTGGATTATGAGTTCATTCTGATATTTAAAAAACCCGGAAATGGCCCGTCTGTCAGCCCGCAGATAAAGAAAATGTCCAAACTTACAACCGAAGAATGGAATCAGTACTTTGCCGGACACTGGAATTTCCCCGGAGAACGGCAAAACGGTCATTTGGCGATGTTTCCGGAAGAACTGCCCAAACGTCTGATTCGAATGTTCAGTTTCGTCGGCGATACCGTTCTGGACCCCTTCCTGGGAAGCGGAACGACAACCCTCGCTGCCATCCGCCAGCAGCGCAATTCCATCGGCTATGAAATTAACAAAGATTTTCGCAGTTTGATTGAAAAAAAACTGGGTCTGGAACAACACACCATCTTTGCAGACAGTACCATTGAATTTCGAAATGCCCAAATAAGCCGAAAAGACTGGAAAAAAGCCATCCAAAAACTTCCATATATTTTCAAGGACCCCGTCCAATTCGACAAAAAAATAGACCCGAGACAAATCTCCTTCGGCTCAAAAATCAACCGCGATACGCCGTCACCCAAGGACTTCTTTCGAGTCAAACACGTTCTCGCTCCAAATCTGCTTAAATTGGACAACGGCCTCACAATCCGTTTACTGGGAGTCGCAGAGAAAAAAGAAACCCGGCAGGAAGCTGTTGCTTTCTTAGAAGAAAAAACAAAGGGGCAAAAGGTCTTTCTTAAGTTTGACCAAATCGCCTATGATGAAGACAACCACCTCTTGTGCTACTTATTCCTTTCGAATAAAATGTTTCTGAACGCTCACCTCATTAAAAAAGGGTTGGCGGAAGCGGATACATCTATTCCCCATCGATACAGTACAAAATTCCTGAAAGAATCGAGGCCGACCATATGGCAAAAGAGTGGCTCTTAAACAGTGCAAACATGCGATGGGGACTGACCCGTAAAAGCAAAGTCGGTCCAGTTTCTGAACTGATTCGAAAATGTGCCCCCAAAACTCTCCGTGAATGGGAAACTTTTTATTATAACAACGCCTATTCAAAAGAGCACCTGGAGGCACTCGGACGGCAATTGTTCATAAAAATATCGGAGGTTTGCCGCGCGGAAATGGACAGTATTTCCGAGCAGGACTGTATTGATTTTATTATCAATCTCGTCATCAATCGCACCTTTGATGGGTATCAATCCGAAATTCAGACAATTTATGGACAGCTCCGGCAGGCACTCGGAGTCGAAATTAAGCCGGCACCGGATGAATGGGACCGCGGATACAACGTTGATTTTTATATCGAAATAAACAAAAAGTACATCGGGCTTCAAATCAAACCTGCAGGTTATGCCAATTTTACTCAAATCTTCAACGAATCGGAATTTCAAAAGAAAACACATCAGAAGTTTACCCAAAAATACGGCGGAAAAGTCTTTTATGTCATCTCTCTGACAGATGGAAAGAAAAAGATAATCCATAATCCCGAGGTGATAGACGAAATCAGAGAGGAAATCAAACGTCTTGGATGTACTCAATGAATCTTGACAAACCCGCCATTCTGGTTGCAACCACCAATCCGGGCAAATTGGCCGAGCTGACGGCGATGCTGGGCGAACTGGCCGAGCAGGTACTCTGGAAAACGCTGGCCGACTTTCCCCATCTGCCTGCCGTACCGGAAGACGGCGACACCTTCGCCGCCAACGCCCGCAAGAAGGCCCTCGGCTATGCCCGCGGCTCCGGGCTGCTTACGCTGGCCGACGACTCCGGTCTGGTGATCGACGCCCTCGGCGGAAGGCCCGGCGTCCACAGTGCCCGCTTTGCCGCCGAAGATTATTCGAGCAAGAAAGAGCCCCTCGACCGCAAAACCATCGACCGGCTCAATTACGAAAAAGTGCTGCGTCTTCTCAAGGGAGTCCCCTCCCGGCAGCGCACAGCCCGCTTCGTCTGCCGGCTCTGCCTGGCCGATGCCGAGCAGGTGCTGCTGGAGACCGAAGGGACAGTCGAGGGATTCATTACAGAAGAGCCGCTGGGCGAAAACGGCTTCGGCTACGACCCGATTTTTTGGCTGCCGTCCTTGAAGAAAACCGCCGCCCAGCTTGCCGCAGAAGAGAAAAACCGCATTTCCCATCGGGCCCGGGCCGTCGGCAATTTGAAACCCATGCTGGAAAACCTGCTCCGAAACCTCCGCTGCCGCTAATCCGCCGGAAGGATTTCCACCCGCATCGGTCCGCGCAGCCGATAGCGAATCCCCCGCCAAATCAGCGTCCTGCCGACCGCCGAAGCGGCAATAACCCCCAGCAGAATTATCGAAAAAAGCCAAAACAAGGCCAAATCCGCTCTCGCCGCCGGTTTAAGACGGTCCCAGTCTTTCTCCAGCAGCCGCCCGATCATCCTCTGCCGCAAAAAAGCATGAAGCCACTGACAAAAAGCAAACACAGCAGGCCAGAGAAGAAGAATCCACGACGGCCGTCCTGTCCGCAGCGTCCACACCGCCGCCGCAACCCCGCCCCAAAGCCCGAACACTGCGAATACAGAAGAAAAAAAACCGAACAGCCACATCCTCGGACGATACACCCGTGTAATCAGAAACTGTCTTCGCCCAAATTCCCACAGTTCCTTCCACGAAACCGACTCATACGAAGCCGACATACACGCGGGGACAAAAGCAATCTTCAGACCCGCCTTGGCCACAGCTTCACTGAGGGAAAGGTCATCGCTCAGCGCCGAAGCCCAAACCTGTTCAAGATTCAGCCGGCGGAAGGTATCCACCCGAATCGCCATCGACCCGCCCCAAGCCAGATTAAATCGCGTATTGCCCAGCAGCTGGGCAATTTTGGCATTGACCGCCGACAGGGTCAGCGTCGCCCAATTCGGCGTCTTCGGCACAAACCACCGATACCCCGTCGCAGCCCCGTTTTTGGCCGCCTGGCTGTCCCGCAGCGGATACACCAGATGACTGAGCCAGTTCGGTCCCACGCACGCATCCGAATCGGCAAACGCCAGCACCTGCGTATCCGCATCGGCCTGCCGAACTGCAAAGAGCAGATTATGCAGCTTCTGACTGCATCCGCTCGCCCGCCCCGCCGTCAGCAGCCGCACATTGTTCGCCCGGCTTTGGGGACGGCATTGCTCCATCAACTGTTTCAGAACCGGATACGCCGGGTCCTGCTCATCCTCCACCACAAACAGCAGCAGATACGGCTCATAATCCTGCAGAAAAAACGAGCGGATATTTTCCTCAAACGCATCATCCAGACCCCGGCAGGGCACAATCACCGCCGCTTTGGTGCGAAACTCGCGAACCCGTCTGTATTTTTGAAGCGCATAGCGGGTATTGTTGATCACCTGGATGGTGAAGACAATCTGAGCCGCCATCAGAACCGCTGCTAAAATCTCCAGCCCGCTCATCCAATCACCCTGTTAATGTTTCTTCAATTCGATTCGTCCCCTGAGCTGTCCCATTCCACAGCTGACAGAGCCGCTGAAAATCCTCCGGGCTGTCAATATCCTGCGTCTGATCCTCCACCTGAACAAAATGTCCGGATTGGTCCTGCGGCCATGTATAATCCGGCCCGCCGAATGGATCGACATTCCCCATCAGCCGATACAGCCCCCACAATTTGCCGTATTGATACGCATAGACCGGCTGCTTCCGCTGCCAACAGCGGTACACCCTCCAGAAATCATTGCCCCCAAATCCCCTCTCTCGAAACCAATGAGAGGGCTTGGGAGAATAATTCTGCCGGAAAAACGGCCCAAATACCTTCCAGCCGCGTCTGAATACCCGCCAAAACATCCGGCCTTTGTCCCGCAGCTCCGCCAGCAGCGAGTTGATTTTCAGATTCTTTTCCACTTCTGAACCAATCGAACCTGAAAAGGAACACGCAAACAATTCCGGGCGTCTGAGATTGTTCCGGCAAACCGCCGAGCCGTGCCCAACCCCCCAAAAGCAATACTCCGGACCGTTTCGGAGAATCGAATCGATGCAGAAAGGACTGAAATAGACGTCGCCGAGCAGAACTATCGTCTTTTCAGACCAGAGCGAACGGGAAGAAAACATCGTATCACTCAAATACCGGTCCGCAGACGGCGGAAAAATCTCCGCGGACCCAGCCGCCGCCTTCTCAATCTCCGGGTCTTTTGTGAGGACATAGACAGACCCTACCCCCCTGTCCCGGAGCATCTGAATCGTCCGAACCAAAAGGGGCTGCCGGCCTTTATCGACCGGAACCAGCTGCTTCAGCGTACCAAAGGCACGATTCCACCGCTGTCCCTGTCCGGCCGCCGGTATAATCGCTGTTATTTGAACCGTCATAAAATACCGATTTTCGCAAACAAGTCTTTCTTCATCGAATTATAGAATAACAAGGTCAAAAAGCAATTGAATTGCCGTCAGTCGCCTTAAGAGCATTTTTCACAAAATCAATAAAAAGACTTTGTTTCCTCGATGACTTTTGGTATTGTTAACCTCAAAAGGAGATGTATTTAATGGTGATTTATGCAGATTATGACCGCTTGTGACAGCAGCTTTTTTCATTGCGTCAAACCGCTTGCGGACGGTGTCCGCCGTCTTTATCATCAGCCGCTGCTCGTCTATAACATTGGTCTGACGTCTGAAGAAACCGCCGAATTGGACTGCACCCTTATTCCCTTACAGGTCAGCAGGCATTACAAATCCTACACCATATATCAATCGACTCCGTTTATTAACGCAACCCATAAACCTTCCTGCCTGAGGCACTATTTTGAACATTTCAGCGAACCCGTCCTTTATGTGGATGCAGACTGCCTCTTTTGCCAACGTGTTGAACTGGATGGGTTCGACATCGGCATCACTGTAAAACCCAAACGAAAACTGGATATACAGAACTTCTTTAACGGAATTCTCAACTCCGGCGTTCTTTTCTTCCGCCGGTATCCGAAGCTTCTCCTGGACCGATGGATGCAGAAATGCGCAGCCGGCGGCCATACGGACCAGAGCGCTCTGGCAGAGATTCTTTCTGAAACCATCAACTGGAGAAAACCTCGGCAGATTCAGGATTGGCACGGTTTCTCCGTCCGGCTTCTTCCGGTGAAAATCTACAATGATTATCACTTAAAAACCGGCAAAATCTTTCATTTCAAAGGCCTGCGGCACAGCAAAGAAATCTATCCGCATCTGCTTGAAGCCATGCAGAAAGGCAAAAAGGTCCGGCGGGAATATGATTATTTAAAAAACCGACTGCAAAAAGAAGAAAAACAGATATCAGCAATCACCGCCGCAGATATGCTGATACAGCCGGAAACCCTCTAAAAAAGAACAACCAGAAAACGGCCAAATCGCAGACGTCCCAGCATAACAGCCCAAAAAGACCATTTATTGTATTGAATCGCTTTTTGCAAACACTGGAGCCCTTCTGTCTTTCTGCCCTCCTGCAACAGCTTAAAGCCGGTTTTTCGATACTTCTTCGATAAAACCCGCATCGCCTGCCTGCGGGGAATCCAGTCAGCCCCGCCGTATTCAAAGTAAAACCGCTCCGGAACCTTCAGATTATCCAGATGAACCCTGCCTTTCCCGCCGCGGCGGCTCAGACTCTCTGCCTGCGAGCGTCGAATTACAAATGTTTGCGGGACAAATAAGAACGGAGTTC
Source organism: Planctomycetota bacterium (assembly GCA_029552545.1). GTDB lineage: Bacteria > Planctomycetota > Phycisphaerae > Sedimentisphaerales > Anaerohalosphaeraceae > JAHDQI01. The sequence goes on along the minus strand of JAKPDO010000028.1, from coordinate 60,891 downwards.
GAGTGGATAACCGCAGAAAAAAGTCCTGATCCTCCGCCAGCTCCAGCGTTTCATCAAAAAAGAACCCGTCCAGCAGTTCCCGACGAATCAAACTGGCCTGGCAATACACAAAAAAACGGCAAAACAAAGAACGCACAATCCAGCCGGTACAGGCATACTTGTCATTCATTCGTTCCTGCCGACTGCCGTCCGGATGCTCCATCGTGACAGAAGCATATGCAACCCCGTATTCCGGCACTTTCTCCAGCGACGAAACCATTGTTTGCAGATAATCCGGCACATACAAATCATCTGAATCCAGAAAAGTGATATACCTCCCGCCTGCCTTTCGCAGTCCCAGATTTCTAGCCGAAGAAACACCGCCGTTTTCCTTCCAAAAATACCGTAACCGTTCATCCTTTATGGAAGAAACCGCCTGTGCTGTTCCATCCGTCGAGCCATCGTCGATTACCAGAATTTCAAAATCCCGGAAGGTTTGCCGGCAGACACTTCCGATGGCCTCCTGCAACAGTGCCTTGCGGTTGTAGGTAGGAATGATTACACTGACCCGCGGCATTTTTCGGTATCCTCCTAGCCAATACTATGATATATTAAGATTTGAAATAAACAACAGTTAAGTACACAATAATAATGGAAATACCGCTGGAGTTTCCGATAACCGATCCGAAAACCGGACATACAGCCGCCGTCCGGTGCACCGCTCTTTTGCGCCGATTGACCGGGATGCGGTGTACCTATGATGGATTCTGGAAGGGTCAGCCGGTCATTGTCAAAATCTTCACCAGCCCCCTGCGCGGATTTCTCCATTTGAAACGCGAGATGCGCGGCCTTCGCCGGCTGGCCGAACGCGGCATCCCCAGCCCCGCTCTGCTGCATTCCGGAAAAGACCCATCCGGCCGATGGGCCCTGATTCTCGAGAAAATCACGCCGGCGGACGACCTGGCCAACCTGCTTGAGAAAACAGAGGACCCGCAGCAGAAAGCCGAGCTCTGTCTGAAATGGCTCGATTTTGTCGCCTTGATGCATCAAAAGGGGGTTCTTCAAAAAGACCTCCATCCGGGCAACTTTCTTTTCAACGGCAGCCGCCTCTACGCCCTGGACCCGGGAACCATTCATTTCCGCCGCAACCCTGTCTCCATTGAGCAGGGACTTGAGCAGCTGGCCGGCATGCTTTGCACAATGCCCCCTGCCCTGCGGGAGAACCCCCAGCCGCTGCTGGAACATTATGGCCGGCTCCGAGGATTGAAACCGACGGCGGACACGCTCGCCCGGCTTGAAACGTATATCTTCCGGCAGCAGCGGCGGCTCCTTCGTCAAACCCTCCCAAAAACCCTGCGAAACAGCAAACGGTACTTCTCGCTTCAGGAAGGCCCATACCGGGGCATGTTTACCCGTCAGGACTGGACGGAGGAAACCGCCCGGCAGTTCATCCGCCAAATCGACCTATTGATGGAGGCCGGGCAGATTCTCAAACGCGGCAATACCTGCTTTGTCAGCCGCGTGCAGTTCGGCTCGCTGGATATCGCCGTCAAACGCTACAACTACAAGGGCTTCTGGCACTCCCTGCGGCACACCCTTAAGGACTCCCGCGCCCGAAAATGCTGGCTGGCCGCCCACCGGCTGATGCACTGCGGCATTCCCACCCCGCGCCCTTTGGCTTTTATCATACAAAGACGGTTTGGTTTGCTCCGGCAGTCTTATTTGCTGTCAGAGTTTCTTCCAGGCAGCAATCTGGATGAATTCCTCAAATCCTCGGCCGCTTGCGAAGAAAAAGAAAAAATTGTAAGACGGGTAAAAACGATTCTTTCTTCTCTTGCAGCAAACGGCATGGTTCATCATGATCTGAAACCAAGTAATATTCGACTCACCAACGCTCAGCCGGTTCTGATTGATTTGGACGCTCTTCGCTCGCAGCTGTTTTTGCGGCGGAAAGACAGTATCCAAAAAGAAATGGAGGCGGCTTTTTGCAAACGGCTGGAACCATTCATCCACGCAGCGCATTCAAAACAATGCGGCAAAATTGTTCCCCAATAATCCGGTGATCGAATCGCTGTACATAAGCCCTTGCTTTTTGCCCCCAATCCTTTCGAAGCGGCTCATTAGAAATAAGTCGTCGAACAGCTTGATGCCACTGTTCGAGAGTCGAGGCGGAAAAACCAGCACCGCTTTCCTCAACGAAATCATGATTAACCCCTACAGGCGAAACAATCACGGGCAGTCCCGCCGCAAAATACTGAAGAATCTTAAAACCGCATTTTCCCCTCGTGAAACTGTTATCCGGCAGCGGGGCCAGACCGATATCGCACTCCTGAAGCATTTGGGCTTGATTATTCAAAGACCACACGCTCTTCTCAACCGGCAGGTACCTGCAATCCAAAAACTGGTCTGCAATAATTCGCAAAATTACAGAAGGATTTTCCTGCCCAATCTTCTCCAGAGCCGGTTTTATCTCCTCCAAATAGCGCAGCGTGCTGCGGCTGCCGATCCAAACCAGACGGATTTTTCCATCCTGCGGTTTCTTGATTTGTGATTCATAAGCCCTTCCATCCAGACCGGTGGGAAGAATATGAACATTTTTGCAAAAAGGCCTTGCCTGCTCCGCCAAATAAGAATTGCCGGCAATTACACAGTCGGCCATCTTCACCGTCCGCCGAAACAGCCGAAAATGACCGGTCCATTTTTTGTCGGGCTGTTGAGGATTATACATCACAGCATCGTCAAAATCATACAGAATGCGCCGCGCGTTCTTTCGCAGAATCCGAGCATCGAGCATATTCAGCGTCTTTTTGTGAATCAGAACTCCATCAAACCGGGCGGCCTCCCGAAACAGCCGCCAGCGCTGCCGATAAGACGGAGGAATTCGCTCAATCTGACAAACCACTCCACAGTCTGCCAGCCGCTTCAGGTACACCCCAATCCGCTCCCGATAACTGGCCCGCTCCGGATTGTTTGATAAGACAAGCAGATTCACAGTCAAAACCAAAACAAATCAGTCCTTTGAATTCAAACCGCTGAAAACCGAACCGCTCTTAAGAAACATCAAACCTTGCTCATAATCAAAAAAGGCACCTATTCTCCTCAAATAATCCGCTACAGCGGGATGATTATAAATCTCCCATTGGGTCTGCTCGTCGAGCTCTCCCTTCCATCTCTGGGCAAAATACAGTTTCCTGTCCTGATGCGCTTGCAGATGACCAGCTTCGGCTGTGAGACCCCAGCTGCAAAGCCAGAAAATGAGAGCCCGCGTAGTTAGTGGACAAGATATAAACAATCTGTCTTTGAATCGCCATTCGATTTTTCGGCAGCCGCCTGTCTCAATATCCACTTGGACTTTCCGACTTTTTCATCCGCTCAGAGAATAACTTTCCAGGGAGCATTGTAATCACCCGTCCTGATCAAGTCCATCAAATGCCGGGCCATCTTGGTACAGTTGAATTCCCGATGGGCGTGTTCCATTCCGGCACGGGCAATCCGTTCCCGCTCCTCTTCGTGTGCCAAATACCACTCCGCCAGTTCAAAAAACTCCTCCGCCGTATCAAAATACCGAAGATGTTTTCCATCTTGAAAAAGAAGGTCGGAATCCGGCACTCGTTTGGCCAAGGTGAACGTCCCGCAGGCAAGGCAGTTCACCAGCCGGTCGGAGTGATACAGAGGAACATCATTAACAACATTGATGCTCAGAGCAATTTTGGCAGCACTAATGGCTTGAAAGACCTCAATGCCATCCAGAGTGGGAAACCCAAAACACCCATACAAACGAACCCCTTGCCGATTTCTCAAACGTTCCAGCAAAAGCTGTCTTTCCTTATCAGCTTCGGCGGAAAACCGTTTATGGCCTTCTGGCCCTGTAAAAATAATATCAGACTTCCACTTCTCCTCTACATTGGGATAGGGTCTCTGGATATCCGGATCACAGGGACACGGCAGAAAGGCACATCGAGAAACCCCTTGATCCTTAAATTTTTGCATCCACACACCGGCATTTGTTACAATTGCCAAGTCCAGCATTTTCAGAATCTCAAACCATCTTGGGACATAATTCCGAGGATAAGGATCCGCATCCCGTCCAACCAAAAAAGCACGGGGAGCTGCCTTTCGAATCTCCCGAATCATCTCTGTATTAAAATATTTCAGCACACACAGGATCAGGATATCCGGATAATAGCAGCGAATTTGCTCCAGCATAATCTCAAAAGCTTTTGCCTTTTCCCATCGATGCTTCATAGGGAGCAGCCATTTCCGTTTTTGTTCTGCAATATCCCAAAAGCTGAACGGCTGGACATCATGCCCCAGACGAATCAGTCCCTTGACCCACCTCCGTCTTTCGAGCCGAATGGACTTGGGCGAATCATTTTTAAAATCTGCAATTAAGAATATCCGTTTGCTGTCATTCAACATCCCGGTTCCCCTTTAAAGAATATATTTCCAGGGAGCAGAATAGCTGCCTGTCTCAACCAAATCGAGCACCCGCTGAGCCATCAAGGTACAATTCATCTGGCTATGGGCCTTCTCCATCCCCGCCTGCGCGATAGAACGTCGTTCTTCTTCATGCTGAAGATACCAATCCGCCAAATCGAAAAACTCATTCACACTACGAAAATACTTCACTTCCCGTCGATCCTCAAAAAGCAGGTTTGAATCAGGAACCCATTTGGCCAGCGTAAAGGCCCCGCAGGCAAGACAGTTAATAAAACGATCAGAATGACAAAGCCGCTGGCTGTTATCGGCATTAATGCTTAAAGCAATTTTCGTGTTCGAAATAGCCCGAAATGCATCAAGACCTTCTATGCGTCTGTACCCCAGACTGCCATAGATCCGTGCAGAGGGCATCCGGGACAGCTGTTTCAAAATGGCAATTCGATCCGGATCTGTAGCATGCATCGGGTGTTCCGAACGGCCGATGAAAAGAATATCGGCCTGCAAATGCGGTTCGGATTCATAAGGATGCTGAATATCAGGATCACAGGGACACGGCATAAAAGCACACACAGGCACACCGGCCTTCTTATAGTCCTGAAGCCACGAACCCGCATTCGTCGCAAGGACAATATCCATTTTACGAGCAATTTGCATCCGTTCCTTATTTTGTGCCGGTTTCCAGTCGTTATCTCGTCCGAGAAAAATGGTGTGTTTCAGAACATCTCTCAAAAATCCCAAACAATCCAGACTGACATCTCTCATATTGGAAATCAGCACAATATCAGGTCGATACGATTCGGCAATCTGAATCAGAGATTTCTCTGTTTTCCTTCTCCCAAAAAGAAATGCATACCTTCTCTTATGAAACGGGGTAAAATGATGAAGAATATTTCGGTAGCTGAAGGTCTGAACATCACAGCCGTTCCGCACAAATCCCTTGATCCAATGCCTCCTTTCTATCCGAAGGGATTCGGGCGAATGCAGCTTAAAATCGCCGATAATCAGAATCCGTCTGGCCCATGCCATTGATTTTCCTACCCCTTACGCAAGAAATAAGACATCTTCCATTGAAGAAATTTCGTTCAGAATCAAGCGATGAATTCCAAAGACACAGTAGGGCTTATAGCCGAAGGATGCCATAAACCCCTCAAAGTCAGCCGGCGTAATTCCAAAATGGGTCATTCCATTTCTCGACACCTCTACCAGAACCGGAGGCAGGGAGTGCTTGTTCTGCTTAAAATATTCTGAACACCCTCTTAGAACGGCCCATTCATACCCTTCCGTATCAATTTTAATCATCGAAGGAAAAATCTTGTTTTTATTTAAATAAGAATCCAGCCGCTCCCTCTTCACCTCGATTTGGGTTTCAATCTTATCTGAATCGATAAAATCTACCAGCATCGAAGATCCTCCCGGGTTAGTACGATGAACATACATCGGAACGGCTACTTCGAATGAGTCCCCCAGAGCTGTATTGTTTAAAAAAAAGGTGTAGGAAGGATTCAACTCCTTCAATCTCTTCAATAAGCCAAAATATTTCGGAACAGGTTCAAAACAATGAACGGCCCCACCTGGACCGACCCTATCTGCTGCCACCGCAGAGATAAAACCGAAATTCGCCCCGACATCGATGAATACTCCCTGCTTGGGAAGAAATTTTCGAATCGACTCCTGAATTTGTAATTCGTAGGTTCTGTCAAACATTTTTCGATAGCGAGGAGTGTTGTGAAACTCGAAACGAATCTTCCCGATAGTCCCCTGAAATGTCTCAGCAGGATACGAAAAATACCGGGCCCTCCATTTTCTCCACTTCTTTTTGAAATAAAAAAGCGGATGTTTCCGTTTCCAGTTCTCTTCCATAAACTCCTCAACAATCCAAAGAATCCTCTGAAAGAATAGAACGAATCAGTTCAGATTCCATAATTGCTTTGATACGCTTTTGAATCTTTTTGATTGTACGCCTTTGGAGATTATACTGTTTCTGATTCACAACCTGCGTTGCATGGGCTAGATGGAACACGTATTGCTTCAGCACTCTATCCGGGATTCGGACTGTTTTATACCCCCGGTCCTCCAGCTCAAAATACAGTTTCTGCCCCACCGTCAGCCCCTTGTCCCGGTCCATCAGAAACGATAGGTTCTCCTTTTTCAAAATCTCCGTCCGATACGCACAGCAGACCGTCCGATTGTAATACCGATACCGTCCCAACGGGTCCGGGACCCGAAACAGTTTTCGAAAGAAGGTCTTGTAATCCGTCGCCTTCTTCAGCCAGACTCGCCAGGTTTCCTCCAGCTCCACCTTCCCCCCGCCGACACAGGCCATTTTCGGCTCATCCCGAAACGGCTCCAGCAGCAGGTCCAGCCACCTCTCCCGATGCACCACCGTATCCGAGTGCAGCGACACAAAAAACTCCGTCCGGCACTCCTGCAGGGCCCAATCCAGCGCCGCCGCATGGGCATATCCGCCGCTGGAATCATTCGTCGGGTCCTTCCGCTCCATCAGCCGAATCCACGGAAGCGATTTTAAGTACTCCAGCGACTCATCCTGCGAATTGTTATCGACCACCACCATCTCATAGGGCCCGCGGGTATATTTGCGGATGCTCCGCAGACACAGACGCGTCAAATCGAGTGTCTTGTAATTGACAACACAAATTGTCGCGATTCCGTTCGTCCGGCTCATGATTCCTGCGGCACAATCAGCTGCGTTTCATATAGATTTTTATAGACCTGGCAGGTCCGAATCAAGTCCTCATGCCGGCCCTGCCCCACAATCCGCCCTTTGTCCAGCACCACAATCCGGTCGGCGGAAATCACCGTACTGAACCGATGCGCAATCAGAAAACACGTCCGGCCCTTCAGCAGCGTCTGCAGGGCTGCGTGAATCTTCGCTTCGCTGTCGGCGTCAATCTGGCTCATCGCCTCATCAAAAATCAAAATCGCCGGATTCTTCAAAATCGCCCGGGCAATCACAATCCGCTGCATCTGCCCGCCGCTGAACCCGCTGCTGTGCTCGCCGATAATAGTATCATAGCCCTCCGGCAGCGGCTCAATAAACTCATGCGCATAGGCCCGACGGGCCGCCTCAATCACCTCTTCCCGGCTTGCCCCCGGCTTGCCGTAGGCGATATTGTTGGCAATCGTATCCCGAAACGTCACAATATCCTGCGTCACCAGCCCAATCTGCCCCCGCAGACTCCGCAGTGTCGCCCGGCGAATATCCCTGCCGTCTATCAGAATCCGCCCGCTGTCCGGGTCATAAAATCGGGCAATCAGATTCACCAGCGTCGATTTGCCCGAACCGTTGGGCCCCACAATCGCCACCGTCTGCCCGGCCGGCACCTCCAGCGTAATCCCGTTCAGGGCCGGCAGCGAGGCCCCCGGATACGTAAACCGGACCTCTTCAAAAACCATTTTCTCCCGCAGCGGTGCCAAATCAAAGGCATCGGGCTCTTCCTTTTCCAGCGGCTCGTCCAGCACCGCAAAGACCCGTTCGGCCGCCGCGTTCGCCCGCTGCACCTCATTCCAGACGTCGCTTACCTTGCGAACCGACTCCGCCGCCGTGCCCAAAAAAATAACCAAAGCAAAAAAAGTCGAAGACTGCATCCCCTCATAACCCTGAATGACCCAGGCCGCTCCCAACAGCAGAGCCGCCGAACCGGCAAACATCCCCAGTACATCCATCAGCGGGTTTGTCAGTGCTTCCACCCTTGCAATCCGAATCAGCTGCTTGAGCAGGGCCTGATTGGTTTTCTCATAGAGCCCTATCTCGTGGTCCTGGCGGTTGTACACCTTGACGACCCGCACCCCCCGCATCGCTTCCTGAATCCGCCCGAGCAGCTGGGCCGAAATGGCCAGCGATTTTTTTGTGGCCTTTTTAATTTTGCGTCCCAGAATCACAAAAAGCCCCAGCACCAGCGGCGCCGCCGTCAGAAAGATAGCCGTCAGTTTCCAGTTCAGCCAAAAGGCCGCTCCAATACAGCCCGCCGCCGTCAGCGGCTCTCGAAGGGTCTTGCCCAGCAGCACCTTAATGCCCCGACAGCTCTGCGAAACATCATTAAAAATCCGGCTGGTCGTATCACTCGTGCCCCGGCTGCTGAAAAAGCCGACCGGCATATACATCGCATGCGCAAACACACGCTCCCGCAGTCGGGTATTGGCAATCAAAACGATCTTTTCCGCCAGAAAATGCTGATAAAAGCGGGCCATGCACCGAAGAATTGTAATAAAAATCATCCCGATGATAATCAGAACAATGGCCTGCAGCTTGGTTTCTTTGGTCTCCTCGCGGGGAAGAAAACTGACCGGCCATTGCGCCCAATCCGCCAAAGCCGGCTTCTCCGGTGCGACGGCCTCCATCGTTTTGACGGCAGGAACTGCATCCGCAATCGAAATCACCTGCAGGGTCAGCGGCTGACCGGCTGGACAGGTCGCCAGTGCCTCGAGCATCTTGCCGGAAAAGATCCGCTGTCCGTCCGAGGAAAGATAAGGACTGACACCCACAATCCGGTCCTGCGGATGCAGACCGTTTTTTTTCGCCCAGGACTTGGAGTGGACCCGTGTAATCAGCAAATAATAAAGAACCGAATTGCCCTCTTCACCCAGAAAGTCTGAACGGTCCGGCACATAAAAATCCAGCCCATACCGCCAGTTGCAAATCTTTCGGTCCACCCAGCCGTGAAGCCCCTCTTCGCTCATCATCACCTTCAAAAGCGGAATGACCGTCGCAAAACTGACGGAAATCATCAGCGCAATCATCACAGACCAGAAGACCAACTTTACCAGCCGAGGCCACTGCGGCCAGACATCTTCCCACACACGCCAAAAAGCAGATAAACCTTTTGTATCCGACATTTACTTCTCCAGAAACGAACAAAAAAGGCAGATTACCACAGGGGTGAAGGCCGGTCAAGCATTCAAACTCGACTTAACGGTTCGAATACATCCGTTTATAGTACTCCTGATACTGACCCGAAACCACATGATTGAGCCACTCGGAATGGTCCAGATACCAGCGTATTGTTCGAGACAAACCCTCTTCAAACGACACCGAAGGCCTCCAATTCAGCTCCGCCATAATCCGGCTCGAATCAATCGCATACCGCCGGTCGTGGCCCGGTCGGTCCTTCACAAAAGTAATCAGCGATTCGGGCTTCCCGAGGGCCTTCAGAATCAGACGTACCACATCAAGATTGTGCTTTTCATTATTGCCGCCGATATTGTAAACCTGTCCCGGCTGGGCCTCCGTTAAGACCTTCCAAACGGCCGTACAGTGGTCATACACATACAGCCAATCCCGAATATGCATCCCGTCCCCGTACACCGGCAGCGGCTTATCCTTCAGAGCATTGTGAATCATCAGCGGAATCATCTTTTCCGGGAACTGATACGGCCCGTAATTGTTGGAGCATCGCGTAATATTGTACCGAAGCCCCCAGCTGTGCCCAAACGCCTGAACCAGCATGTCCGCAGAGGCCTTGCTGGCCGAATACGGGGAGTTCGGACTCAGCGGCGTTGTCTCTGTAAACTTGCCCTCCGGCCCCAGGGAACCATACACCTCATCCGTCGAAATCTGGACAAACCGTTCCAGTTTTTTCTCCAGAGCAACCTTCAGAAGGGTCAGCGTCCCTTTGACGTTGGTCTCAATGAAAATGCCCGGCTCTTCCAGCGAACGGTCCACATGGCTTTCCGCCGCAAAGTTAATCAGAGCATCAACCTTATAGTTCGATATCAGACTCTCAACCAGGGCCCCGTCACAAATGTCCCCCTTGACAAAGATATGATTTGGATGGTCTCTATAGCTCTCCAGATTCTCCAGATTGCCCGCATATGTCAGTTTATCCAGATTCACCACCCGGGTATCCGGATGCTCTTCCAGCACCATCCGTACAAAATTGCTGCCGATAAAGCCGGCGCCGCCTGTCACCAAAATCGTTCTCATAATTGCTCCAGAAATTCCTTGAGCGGCTCCTGCCAGGGCCTCATGTCTCTGCCCAGCACAGACCGCAGTTTCCGGCAGTCAAACCGGCTGTTCAAAGGCCGTTTGGCCGCCGACGGAAACTCCGATGTTCTGCACGGTTCTATCGAATTCGGAAGTCCTTTGACCTGACAAATAAAACGGGCCATCTCAAAGCGGGACGTATAGCCGCAAGCCGCCGCATGAAAAACCCCTTCCGGAAAAATCGGCAGCTTCAGCATCTGAACAAGCACCTCAGCCAGTTCCGAAGTCGCCGTCGGCGAGCCGACCTGGTCCTCCACCACCCGCAAGACCGGACGGCTCCTGGCGGCCTCCAGAAGCTTGACAACAAAGTTCGTGCCCGCCCGCCCATACGTCCACTGAACCCGCACGATGCAAAATCGGCACCCGGAAGACGCCAGCCGCTTCTCCCCTTCCCACTTGCTTCGTCCATAGGCGCTGAGCGGATTGGGCGGGTCCGTCTCGACATAAGGCCGCTCCAGCGTCCCGTCAAAGACAAAATCCGTGCTGATATGCATCACCGGCACACCGTACAAAGCCGCCAGACACCCCAGAAGCCCCACCGCATCGGCATTGATCTGCATCGCCAGCTCCGGCTCCTGCTCGGCCCGTTCCACGTTGGTATAAGCGGCACAGTTCACCACAGCCCGACAGCCGTTCATCGCCTCCTTTAAATCCTCTTCGTTCCGGATATCCAGCTCCGGCAGGTCATACCCTCGCACCTCCAGCCCCTGCTTCAGACAGCAGGCCGTCAGGTCCGTCCCGAGCATCCCGCGAGCCCCCAAAACGACTATCGGCCCTGCCCCGTTCACAGATTAAACTCCCTCATACCTGGGCAGACGGGAAGAAGGAATCTGACGCAGCGGCCCGTATCGGCTGTCCTTGGCGGACAGAATCGGCTTCGCAATCGGCCAGGCAATCCCAATCTCCGGGTCATTCCAGCAGACTCCGCCTTCACAATCCGGCATATAAAAATCCGTGCATTTATACGAAAACAAAGCCGTCTCGCTTACTACGCAAAAACCGTGGGCAAACCCCGGCGGGATATACATCTGCAGGTGATTGTCCGACGACAGCTCTGCACAGACATACCGCCCGAAGGTCGGAGAACCGACCCGAATATCCACGGCCGCATCAAACACCCGGCCCTGCAGCACCTGAACCAGCTTGCCCTGTCCGTGCGGATGCTGATAATGCAGCCCCCGAAGCACCCCCTGCTGCGAAAACGAAACGTTGTCCTGCACAAACGCCGGCAGGCCGAGTTCCGCATACCGTTTCTGCTGCCAAGACTCCAGAAACCAGCCGCGGGCATCCCCGAACACGGTCGGCCGAATCAGCAGCACCTCTGAAATTGATGTCGGCAGAATCTCCATTACCCGATTTCCTCTATCATCTGCTTCAGATAATCACCGTAATGATTCTTCTTAAGCGGCTCCGCCAGACGGAGCACCTGTTCGGCATCAATCCACCCCTGCCGATAAGCAATTTCCTCCGGACAGCAAATCATCAGTCCCTGCCGCTGCTGAACCGTCTGCACAAACACCGATGCCTGAATCATCGCCTCCATTGTTCCGGTATCCAGCCAAGCCACCCCGCGTCCCAGCAGCCGCACCTGAAGCCGGTTTTGCTTCAGATACAGATTGTTCAAATCCGTAATCTCCAGCTCCCCCCGCGCTGAAGGCCGAATCTGCGCCGCCAGCTCCGTCACCTGCGAATCGTAAAAATACAGCCCTACTGCCGCATAGTGCGATTTGGGTTTCTGCGGTTTTTCCTCAATCCCGAGCACCCGGCCGTTCCGGTCAAACTCGATAACCCCGTACCGCTCCGGGTCTTTGACCCAATATCCGAAAATCAAAGCGCCCTCTTCCTGCCGGGCCGCCTCCTGCAACATCTGGGAAAGCCCATGTCCGTAAAAAATATTGTCCCCCAGAATCAAACAAGCAGGACAGTCCCCCAGAAAATCCCGACCGATTAAAAATGCCTGGGCCAGTCCCTCCGGTCGCGGCTGACAGGCATACTCAATCTGCAGCCCCCATTGCCGGCCGTCTCCCAAAAGACGCTCAAAAAGAGGCAAATCGGCGGGCGTGGAAATCACCAGAATCTCCCGAATCCCCGCCAGCATCAGCGTGGACAGCGGATAATAAATCATCGGCTTGTCATACACCGGCAGGATTTGCTTGCTGATGGCCTGCGTAATCGGATACAGACGCGTCCCGCTTCCGCCGGCCAAAATGATGCCCTTGCGATTCATAATCCCTTCCCGTCCCAAAAAGACTTTTCAGAAAAAGAATGCCCTCGGTTGAGATTTCCTGCTTTCCATCCAAAAAAAACGGGGTACAATCGTATCCCGCCAACAACAGGTCAATCCGACAAACCTACAGCAGTTCATCCAGAGCATCGGTAATGGCCTTTTTGCTCGTCAAGCCGACCCACTTTTTCTCCAGACTGCCGTTCTTGAACAAAAGCAGCGTCGGAATCGCCGTAATCCCGTACTCAATCGCGGCTTGCCTCTGTTCATTGGTATCTACCTTGCAAATCAGGGCACGACCGGCATATTCATTGGCAATTTCTTCAATCACAGGAGCCAGCATCCGACACGGGCCGCACCAAGGAGCCCAGAAATCCACCAGAACCGGCTTGTCCGTCCCCTGAATCGTGGATTCAAATTCCGCATCCGTCAATTCAATCACATTGCCCGCCATAGACGGTTCCTTTCGCTTCACAAATCAATAATCCGGTTTCATAAACCTGAGGAGGATTCTACCCCTGCCCTCAAACCCTGTCAAACAGGAACTATGGGGCCCCCGGAAAATCCGGTATTTGTTCAGAATCCCTGCGGCTGGACGGTGTTGCCGACGACGGATTCGGTCCGGCAGACGGCGGCTGAATTTCCTGAATAGGAATCCGAGGCCGTTCCCCGGACAACTCGATTTCCGGCAGTTCGATATCCAGGTCCTCCTCTTCTTCCTCCTCCATCTCGCCGGAAACGGAGGAAAGCTCTTCCGGTTTTTCGAGAGAACTCCGCTCCTCCGGCAATTCACTCTCTCCGGCGGACTGCTGGGCATTCCGGACTGACAGAATCGCTTCCCGGACCGCCTCCTCAGCCGGAACATCTGTCAACGAACGAAGGACAATAGGACTTCCGCTGTCGGCCTGCTCCGCCCAGACCAAGCGGTTGCGAATCAGCTCCAGCATCGCCAGGAACAACCCGATCAGCACCAGCCGATTTCCGCGTCCTTCAAAAATGGCTTCCAGCGTTTTCGGTCCTTCCGTCTGAAGCCGATGAAGAATTTCAATCTGATACAGGTCAATCGGCGTATCATCCTGAATCCGTTTGAAATCGCCGATCTGGCCGGTGGCCTTCAAAATCCGGTCAAAGGCCTCCAGAAGCGTCCAGACACTCACCTGTTCCAGGTCAATCTGCGGTTCCTGGGACTTTTCCAAAGAAGACACGATAGAATCCGGACGTGTAAAGCGAAGCGACCGCTGCTCACCCGCCAGAGACAGCAGATTCGCCGCATCTTTATAACGCTTATATTCGAGCAGCTGTCGAATCAGGGTTGAACGAGGGTCTCCTGCACTTTCTTCTGTTCCTTCCTCGGCCTCGCTCTTCGGCAGAAGCATTGCGGATTTGATTTCCAGCAGGGTGGCGGCCATCACCAGAAACTCCGCCGCCACATCCATATCCAGCTCCTTGAGCATCTCAATATAATGAAGATACTGCTCTGTGATGCGGGCAATCGGAATATCATAAATGTCCAGTTCTTCCTTGCGAACCAGATACAGCAGCAGGTCCAGCGGGCCGGCAAATACATCCAGCTGTACACGATATTCACTCACAAATCATCCCCCTTACTCACCTCACCCTCCTCACCCCATTCGTCCAAAAGCATCTTTTCATTCAGTACAGACGCCGCCCGTTCCGCATCCGTTTCCAAAACCTGAAGCGAAACAGGAAAAACACCCGTCGGATACAGACCGCTGACAACCGGTTCTCCGAGAACCACACAGCGAATCCCTGCCTCCTCCAGTGCAATCCTGGCCAGCTGGGCCTCTATCGGGTCCGCATATTGGGCCACCGTAATCAGCTTCTGCGCTTGGCTCACAGAATCCCTTTCAAACCGACCGCCCGCCGAACCCGGTCCAGCGTTCTGCGTGCCACCGCATCCGCCCGCGCTGCCCCATCCATCAGGACCTTCTCCACATAATCCGGATTCTTTTCCAGCTCCGTACGCTTGGCCCGATAAGGCCGGAAATATTCAATCAGCAGCTCCGCAATTCTTTTCTTGACCGTCCCGTAGCCCAGGCCTCCTTTTCTGTAGCGTTCTTCCCACTCTTTCAATTCTTCCGGCGAAGCAGCCAGCCGCAGAAGGGCAAACAGATTGCATGTCTCCGGATTTTTCGGGGCCTCCACCGGCGTCGAATCTGTCACAATCCGCATCACCTTCTTCTGAATGCTTGACTCCGACTCAAAAATCTCGATGGTATTGTTATAGCTTTTGGACATCTTCCGTCCGTCCAGACCCGGCACAACCGCCACCGATTCAATAATGTAATCCTCCGGAATCACGAATGTTTCTCCATAGGTGTTGTTAAACTTGACAGCAATATCCCGGGTCACCTCGATATGCTGCTTCTGGTCAGCCCCTACGGGAACCAGCTGGCTGTCAAAAATCAGGATATCCGCTGCCTGAAGCACCGGATACGCAAACAGCCCATGGTTGGGGCTGATGCCTTGAGAGACCTTATCTTTATAACTGGTGCACCGCTGCAGCAGCCCCATCGGCGTGATACACGAAAGAATCCATTGCAGCTCCGTCACTGCCGGCACATCCGACTGCCGCCAAAAGACCGTCTTTTCCGGATTCAGCCCCAGCGCCAGGTAATCCATCGCCACTTCCAGTGTCCGCTGACGCAGGGCTTCCGGCTGCGGATTGGATGTCAGGGCATGGTAATCCGCAATGAAATAAAACCCTTCATGTTCTTCCTGAAGGGCTAAGTTTTGTCTCATCGCCCCAAAATAATTGCCGATATGAAGTTTTCCAGACGGCTGAATCCCGGAAAGAATCCTCACGACGCAAAATCTCCTCAAAAAAGTTCTAAAGCACTGTACAGTATCAAGTGAAACCCCTTCCGTCAAGATTTGACCCTTTGAGTTTACCCCCTCAAAAAAATTTGGTTGTCGTCCCATAAAACCCCTTCTTGTTTACAAATAATAAAAAATAAACAAAAATCTTAAGATTTTCTTTATATTTTCTTTCTGTTTGCTTAATATTATTTTATAATTTACTATGTACAATCTCTGAGGGGAGCATATATGGTTTCAATTTCTACCATATCCATATCTCTCCAAGGACTATCGGAGGCACTGAAAGCCTACTTCGGCCAGTTCGAGAAATTGGACAGCGGAAGCCGCCTCAACCGCCCTTCTGACGGAGCCGCCCAGCTGGCTATCTCTTCTTTTCTGCGGGGTGAAATCGCCTCTGTAAAGCAGGGATTTCTGAATCTAAATGAAGCCGTCTCCCTTCTCCAAACAGCCGAAGGCAGCTTAGGGAAGATTTCCGAAAAGCTTCAGCGGATGCTCGAGTTGACAACGCAGGCACAAAGCGGAACACTATCTCCTGCCCAAATACAAATCCTTCAGGGAGAATTCGATAATCTATCTCAGGAAATAGCACAAATCAGCCAAACAGCGGAATACAACGGCATACCCCTTCACCAGCAAAAACAAACTTTTTTCCTGTCTGCGGCCGGTAGAGAAATTCCTATCCAGCTGGAGGCCATTAATTTATTTCAGGGAGATGTTGAAAGTCCTGCCTGTATCGAAGCGTTGAGGTCTTTCATCGAGTTTATTCGAAACTACAGGTCCAGATTGGCCGCAACACTGAACTCTGTAGAAGGACTGTCTGACTATCTAAACAAGCTTCTGGAAGAAGCAACCCATTCGGAATCCCGGATATCCGATACGGACTATGCACAGGAAATCCTTGACTTATCTTCTTCCCAAATCGCTGCTCATATCGAATCAATTGGAATCCAAAATCATCTTTCCGCCCAAGCCGTCCTATCCCTCCTCCAGGAAAGATAACTAACAAAAAAACCGTTAAATCTCCATAATTGTGCAACTGTGCGCACTTTTGCATTGCACAAACCAATAATCTTTCACAAAAAACGCATTTTTTTGTTGCATTTTTGTCTTAAAATCATATTTTATCAGTCAAAAATACAGGTTCTCCATCGGAATTACCGATAGTCAAGACCAACCTTATTTTTGAAAGGGAGAGGAGTAATGGCAGAGCAAACATCAAAAGGACTGAAATCACTTCTGACGGAAAACAGAACATTTCCCCCGCCTGCTTCCATCCGAGCCAACGCCTGGGTCAACAGCATGGAACAGTATCAGAAAATGTGGGAGCAATCCATCAATGAGCCCGACAAGTTCTGGCTCCAGCAGGCCGAGATGCTTACCTGGTTCAAAAAACCGACAAAAAGTCTGGTGTACACCTGGAACACCAAGGCACGGAAAATCGAGCATACCTGGTTTGCTGACGGCAAGTTAAATGTTTCGTACAACTGTCTCGATCGGCATCTGGGCACCCCTGTCGAAAACAAGGTGGCTATCCTCTGGCAGGGTGAAGAAGAAAATGCCGTTAAAAAAATCACCTATAAACAGCTCCACGCCGAAGTCTGCAAGTTCGCCAATGTCCTGAAATCCAAAGGCATTCGCAAAGGCGACCGAGTAGCCGTTTATATGCCGATGGTGCCCGAATTGGCTGTTGTCATGCTCGCCTGCACCCGAATCGGCGCCATTCACTCTGTGATTTTCGGCGGATTCAGCGCCGATGCCATCAAAGACCGTGTCAATGACTCCAGCTGCAAAATGCTGATTACGGCCAATGTCTCTCTTCGCGCCGGTAAGCATATCCCGCTCAAATCCATCGCCGATGAAGCCCTCGAAAAATGCCCCTCTATCGAAAATGTGGTCGTTGTAAAGGTCAACAATGATCCCTGCAATATGAAAAACGGGCGGGATTTCTGGTACCATGACCTGATGGCCAAAGCCGACCCGAACTGCCCTGCCGAACCGATGGACGCCGAAACACCTCTGTTTATCCTCTACACCTCCGGTTCCACAGGCAAACCCAAAGGAGTCGTTCACACCACCGGCGGGTATTTGCTTCACGTGGCTCTCACCCACAAAATCGTCTTCAATATTCACGATGACGATATTTACTGGTGCACCGCTGACATCGGCTGGGTCACCGGACACAGCTACATCGTCTATGGACCGCTGGCCAACGGCACTACCAGCTTGATGTTCGAAGGCGTACCTACCTATCCGGATGCCGGCCGGTTCTGGCACATCTGCGACAAATTCGGCGTTACGGTATTCTACACCGCACCGACCGCTATTCGGGCCCTGATGCGGCTGGGTGAAGAATGGGTGATGAAATACAAACTGGATACCCTGCGGGTACTCGGCAGCGTTGGTGAACCTATCAACCCGGAGGCCTGGATTTGGTACTATGAAAAAGTCGGACGAAAACGCTGCCCCATCGTCGATACCTGGTGGCAGACTGAAACCGGCGGCTTTATGATTACCCCGCTGCCTGGGGCTATGACCCTCAAACCCGGCAGTGCCTGCAAGCCGTTCTTCGGCGTGGACCCCATCGTCCTGCGAGACGACGGCACACAATGCGCACCCAACGAAGGCGGAAAATTGTGTATTCGGAAGCCCTGGCCGGGAATGATGCGGACAACCTGGGGCGACCATGAGCGATTCATCGATACCTATTTTACGATGTTTGACAACATGTACTTCACGGGCGACGGCTGCCGAGTGGACGAAGACGGCGACTACTGGCTGATGGGACGCATCGATGATGTTGTTAACGTCTCCGGACACCGCATCGGCACCGCCGAAGTCGAAAGCGCCCTGGTCAGCCATCCGAAAGTCGCCGAAGCCGCCGTGACTCCCATTCCGCACGAAATCAAAGGACAGGGGCTCTATGCGTACGTCACGCTCAAAGAAGGCGTTCAGGAAAGCGAGGAACTGAAAAAAGAACTGATTCAGCACGTTCGAAAGGAAATCGGAGCGATTGCTGCTCCGGAGGCCATTCAGTTCGCACCCGCCCTTCCCAAAACCCGTTCGGGAAAAATTATGCGGCGAATCCTGCGGAAAATCGCTGAAAAAGATATCAGCAACCTCGGCGACATCTCCACACTGGCTGATCCGAGCGTTGTCGAAAAACTCATTGCAGGACGGGGATAAAAACAATCAAAACTGCTTCAGGCCGGACGTGCATCCCCGCACGTTCGGCCTTTCTTACACATCTGAAAAGGAGGCCGTATGTCAGAAAACCAATCATCCGGACCTATCAAAAATCACGGTTGGTCTGTTACATTTGCCGGAATGGGCATCAACCTGGCCCTGGGAATCCTGTACACCTGGAGTGTAATCAGTAAAGGAATTCCTGCGGAGTGGGGATGGACGGAAACGCAGAAATCCCTTCCCTATATGTTTGCCTGCCTCATCTTTTCTTTAGTTATGGTCCCCGCCGGACGAATGCAGGACAAAATGGGTCCTCGTCTGGCAGCCACTATCGGCGGTCTTTTGGTTGGAATGGGCTTCATTTTCGCCAGTTTCTTTACTTCTCCAATCGGATATCTGCTTGGTTTCGGCATCCTGGCCGGGGCCGGAATCGGTTTCGGGTATGCATCCGCAACCCCTCCGGCGGTCAAGTGGTTTCCCGCAGCTAAAACCGGACTGATAGCGGGCATCGTTGTATCCGGCTTCGGTCTGGCCTCCGTCTATGCTTCACCGCTTACAAAATATTTGATTGGCACCTACGGCGTTCAAAAAACCGTGCTGTTTCTCGGGATCGGATTTCTCGCTGCGGTTGTCCTTCTGGCTCAGCTGCTGAAGGCCCCGCCGCCGGGCTACACGGCAACCCTCAAATCTTCCTCCGCAAACAGTCCCGCCGCTGCTCCGGCCGCTGCAAAGCGGGATTTTGCCCCAACTGAAATGCTCCAAACCATCCAGTTTTATCTGCTTTGGTTTCTATACGCCTGCGGGGCCGGGGCCGGGTTGATGATTATCGCCAAACTGGCAGCCATTGTAAAAGTCCAGGCAGGGTTGGAAATGGGCTTTGTTCTCGTGGCTGTGTTAGCCGTCGGAAACGGCGCAGGGCGAATCGGGGCAGGAATGCTCAGCGACAAAATTGGACGCAAAGCCGCCCTGTTCCTTTGCTTTGTGGTCCAGGCCGTCTGCATCTTTCTGCTGTCTATGGCCAAAGAAGATACGCTGCTTGCCTCGGTTCCGGTTTTGTCGCTCCTTTCAGCTCTGATTGGGGCCAATTATGGTGCCAATCTGGCTCTTTTCCCATCCATCACCAAAGACTATTACGGACTGAAAAACTTTGGTGTCAATTACGGACTGGTTTTTACCTCGTGGGGAGTCGGAGGATTTATGCTGGCCTATCTGGCAGGCAAAATGTATGACCTTTACAAAACCTTTGCCTATGCCTATTATGGAGCCATCCTTTTGCTGATTTTAGCGGCTGTTTGCGTATCCCTCCTGCGTCCTCCGCAGCCCAAAACAGTCTGAACAGACTCTTCCAAAAATGATTCAAAACAACCAACCCCCAAACCCCGCCTGCATCGGCGGGGTTTTTTATGACAATCCATGAAGCGGAAAAACCAGTCGATGAACCGCCTCAAGCACCTGTTCCGCCGCCGGCAGCACCGATTCTCTCTGCCAATTTGAGGGAACCAAAACCCGGTCCCGCAGCCCCCTGTCATCATTCCAGTCCGTACTTTGCAGCATCACACCGCCCAGCCCCGCCCATAACTCATCCGTCTGCTGGCGCCCGCATAGAGTCGCCCAAACCAGCGCCCAGGCCCGTACTGTATTCTCCACATGGTACCCGCCCCCGCCGACCGCTAAAATCGGCTTGCCAAAGACCAGCAGAGACTGGACTATCTCGACATACACATTATTGGTTAACGAAAAACCGGCCAGCGGGTCTCCCGCCAGGGTATCAGCACCGATTTCCAGCACAATCACATCCGGTCCGTACGCTCCAATCAGCGGAAGAACCCCCTCCCGAAACACCTTCAGATAAACCTCATCATAGACCCCCGGCGGCAGCGGAAAATTCACACTGTACCCGCGTCCCTCGCCTTCTCCAATTTCATCCACAAACCCCGTACCGGGAAACAGTGTCCGGCCGTCCTGATGCGTCGATATCGTCATCACATCGGCCCGGTCATAAAAGGCCGCCTGGACCCCGTCGCAGTGATGCACATCCACATCGAGAAACAGCACCCGCTTGCCCGCCTTTACAAATTCCAGACACCCCAAAACAACATCATTCAAATAACAAAACCCGCCCGCTCTCCCGGCGTGAGCATGGTGATACCCCCCGGAAGGATTAAAGGCAATCCCGGCTTTCCCCTCCAAAATCAGACGAGCCCCTGTTATCGTCGCCCCCGCCGCCAGTGCCGCATAATCATAAACTCCGGCAAAAACCGGACAATCCCCCGTCCCCAACCCCATCCAAAGCATCGAAGAATCAAACTCCCCTCTGTTTGCCCGCTCCAGCGCATCCAGATAGGCCGAAGAATGAAACTGTTCCAGAACAGAGCGTTCAGTTTTCTCCGGAGCGGCTTCGAAAACATCGGGCCCGCTCAGCAATCCCATCGACAGCAGTTTCCGATAAAGCAACGCGGCACGAAACGTCTTGAAGGGACAGGAGTCCGGATAAGAATACTGTTCCAGCTGCGGGCTATGAATCAAGGCCTTTTTCACAGAAACGCCTTTCAGAACAGACCGTTCCTTTGCTGATTCTAATATACCTCAAACAGCTCGGGTTTCCAGTAGGCAAATAAAAAAACAGCGTACAAAAGGCGGTCTGCGCGTCCCCCTCCTAAAGACTCCCGGTCCTCTTATCGGTAATAAATCCGGATGCGTCCGATTTGTGCATCTGTACGAAAGACTATCCGAAACCATCTCGAACCTTGCGGAACCAGTGTCAGTTCATATTTAACCGGGATAAAATACCCATAGACAGGATCGCCGGGGTCATACACAGTTCGTCGGCTTTTGGCTTTCGCAAAAGAAACACCGTCTTTGCTGAAGAAAAAAGCAAAATCGGAAATATTTTTTTCAAAATATGTTTCCAGAACACATCGGCAGATTGCCCCTTCGGTCCGGTAGAGCAGCTCTCCGCCGGCAGCTCCTTTTACACGGCTTCCATCTTCCTTCATCCGGCGGGCCTGGGCGGTTTCAAGCACCACCGGCCCTCGAAAACTATAAACCTGCGACCAATCTTTCAACTCATCCACTATCGCCTGACAATCCACAATCGGGGAAGCGGCAAGATTGGATGGTTCCGATTGGCCGGCTGCATTCTTGGCAATCACCCGGTAAAAATAGCGTTTCCCGATTTTCGCCGTCGTATCGTAAAAAAGGGGGCCATACTCGACTTGGGCGTCCGAAACATTCCAACCGATCACCTGCCAGGGACCGGTTTCCGAGTCTGCTCTTTCGATATCATAAGCAGCCGCACCCGCAGAACCCCGCCAGGAAATCGCCGTGATATCCTCAATGGGCAATAGAGTCGGCGGAAGGGGCTTCTCCAGCGGCGGCTCCGGAACGCCTGCAATCTCGAATGCCTTCTGACGCACCAATTTCAGCAGAGACGCTTCATAATAATCCTCTCCGCTTGGAAAACCCGGCCAATGATAAGAACGAAACCGCCCGAAAGAATCCGGCTCCGAATGCCAGTAAAAACCCCCTTCCCGTTTGTGCGAACGAAGAGACCAAACCATGGCCCCGCTGATGCCTTCCTGAATCACATAATCCAGCAGCTCGCGGACCTTTCCGTTCGTTTCAAATCCGAGCTCCCCCACAATATAGGGTTTCCGTCCTCTGACCATTTCCCGCGAAACCCGAACATCCCCGATAAAATCCGGATTCAGACTCGGGTAATGATGTGTCGTCACAACATCGACAAACGGCTCTTCGACCGACTCCGGGCGGACCTTTGTTGCAAAAAAGCCGTCCATAACCAGATGATTAGGGTCCATGCTTTTGATATAACCGGCAATCTCATGAGTCCACTCCGGTGGACAGCAGAGTTCGTTTCCGGTCTCCCAAAGCAGAATTGCTTTGCAGTCTTTGTAGCATTCTCCGGTATAAACGTTCCTTCGGTTCAGCGTATATTCAATGGTTTTTTTGAAATCCTCAATCAGCTGCCTGTCCGTCCAAAAACGCGAGCGGGCACTGTCCGGCCTTTGGTGAATCGTCACACTTTCTTTCCCGCGAAATGCCGCATAATCTTCCACTCCGCCCCACCATTTCGTACTGTCCAGCAGAGGAAAGATGATGCGAATCCCCTTCTGCTCGGCAATCTGCAAAACTTTATCAATCACCCGAAATCCTTCCTCGTTAAATTGCCCGGGGCCCTCCACATGAACCGGATGTGTCTCACCGGGGCGCCGAACAGAAAGGGTATACAGCCGCGTCGCCCGCCCTCCTATTTGGCGGATGGATTCAAGCGCATCAGCAATTTCATATTCATCCGGCCATCGCCAGGCGCACGTTTCTTCGAAAAACATCACATCTTCTTTGTTATGCAAATCCGGAATATTGAAGGAAATAAAGCGATATTCCTTATCCCCTTCCATCAGTTTATCCCCGCAAACCGTAATAAAATGCTCAAAGCGGTTAGATTGCTCCGGTTCTTCTCTCTTACCCTGCTTCTTATTCAAACTCATAGTTTCTCCAAACTGCCTGCAGATAAACTGCTAATCAAAAGGGGAAACTTACAAAAGCATCCCTCAATCGACCATTGAATCCATAAAATCGCTTGCACAATCGAGTGTGATATTATCAGAAAATATTTGCATAATCAACCGAAAAAGCCCAAATTCTCAATTACAGAGCTTGTGCATCTTGATTTCTGTTGAAAAAGAACCGTTTTCCGACTACGATGAGGTTTTGGAAAAGACCAAAAGATGGATTACAGACACATAACCGGTACAATTTTTGATATAAAAAAATACGCGATTCACGACGGGCCCGGCATTCGCACGACCGTCTTTTTCAAAGGCTGTCCGCTGCGGTGTTCCTGGTGTCACAATCCGGAAAGTTGGGAAACCAATCTTGAAATGCTCCATCGGCCCGTCCGCTGCATCCAATGCGGACGATGCATTCAAATTTGTCCCAGCCATGCCCTAACCAAAATTAACGGCAAAATACATCGAGATATAAGACGCTGTACTGTTTGCGGCGCCTGCATTTCCTCCTGCCCAGCGCAGGCAATGGAAAAAGTCGGCCGACAAGTCACGGTAGAGCAAGTCTTAAAAGAAGTGGAAAAAGATTCTGTTTTTTATGACCAATCCGGCGGCGGTGTCACTTTTTCAGGCGGGGAACCCCTTGCTCAGCCCGATTTTCTCCGCGCTTTACTAACCGCCTGCAAAGAAAGGGGCTTCCATACGGCCGTGGACACATCCTGCTACGGAAAGCAGGAAACATTACAGTCAATTCTGGACTTCACTGACCTTTTTTTGTGCGACATTAAACATCTTGAGCCGAAAAAGCATCGGGACTTTACCGGTGTGGACAATTCCCTGATTTTGGACAACATCAGCTGGTTAAGCGCTAACGCACGCCGAATCATCATTCGGGTTCCTGTCGTTGGAGGCTTCAATGACAGCCTCGATACTATTCAGGCCATCGGACAGTTTGTACAAAAACTGAAAACCATAAAACAAATTGACCTTTTGCCGTATAATAGTGGAGGACTCGCCAAAGCCGAGCGGCTCGGAAAAGGCGAGCGAATGTTCAGAAGCCGGCGTCTTTCAGAGGAACAAATGAAAATACTTGCACAGACGCTGCAGGAAATGGGTTTTTGCGTAAAAATCGGCGGATAGAACCTATGAACGAACGAGTTGCCAAACTGCGTGCTCAAAGCGTAAACACCAAACCGTACATCAGCGCCGAACGGGCTGAACTGATTACCGATTTCTACCAGAGCGGCATCACGATGGAGTTCTCTCCTCCTGTCGTTCGCGGGCTGGCCCTCAACTACATCATGAGCCGCAAACACATCTGCATCAATGACGGAGAATTAATCGTCGGCGAGCGGGGACCGGCCCCCAAAGCCACCTATACCTATCCGGAACTGTGCTGCCATACCCTCGAAGACTTCGACATTATGGCAAGACGCACTCGCACCTCTTTCGATGTGAGCGAGGATGTCAAAAAGGTTTACAAAGAAAAAATCATTCCTTTCTGGAAAGGCAAAACGATGCGGGAGAAGGTCTTCGCTGCGATGAGCGAAGACTGGCATCGGGCCTTTGAAGCAGGCATTTTTACGGAGTTTATGGAGCAGCGGGCACCCGGACATGCCATCCTCGACGACAAGATTTACCGAAAAGGTCTGCTCGACCTGCAGGATGAAATCAGCCAGTCCATCCGCAGTCTGGACTTTTACGGCGACGCGGAGGCCCACACAAAACTCCAGGAACTCAAAGGAATGAAACTGGCGATCGATGCCGTGCTGACCCTGGCCCGCCGGTATGCCGAAAAAGCCCAGCAGCTGGCCCAAAGCGAATCCGACCCCGTCCGCAAAAAAGAGCTGGAGGAAATCGCCGCCGTCTGCCGGCATGTGCCCGCCTATGCGCCCCGAACATTCCGCGAGGCCCTGCAGGCCTATTGGTTCGTTCATCTGGGCGTCATCACAGACCTGAACGTCTGGGACTCCTTCAATCCGGGCCGCCTGGACCAGCATCTGTATCCCTTCTACAAACGAGAGCTGGAGGCCGGAACGCTCACCCGTGAGCAGGCCAAAGAACTGCTGGAGTGCTTCTGGATAAAATTCAACAATCAGCCCGCCCCGCCCAAGGTGGGCATCACCGAAGAACAGAGCGGCACCTATACCGATTTTTCGCTCATTAATGTCGGCGGTGTGGACCCCCAGACCGGACAAGACGCCGTTAACGATGTTTCCTATCTGATTCTCGAAGTTGTCGAGGAAATGCAGCTCGTTCAGCCCAGCTGCTGCATCCAAATCAGCGCCAAAAACCCCGACCGATTCGTCAAGCGTGCCTGTCAGGTCATCCGCACCGGCTTGGGCCAGCCGTCTGTCTTCAACACGGATGTCATCATTCGCGAAATGCTCCACGACGGCAAATCCCTCTTCGATGCCCGAAGCGGCGGCCCCAGCGGCTGCGTCGAGGTCAGCGCCTTCGGGAAGGAAAGCTGCATCCTCACCGGCTACTGCAACTGGCCCAAAATCTTTGAAGTCACCCTTCACAACGGACGCGACCCGCGAACCGGCGTCCAGGTCGGTCCGAAGACCGGCGACCCGGAAACCTTTACAACCTTTGAACAGCTTCGCGACGCCTACAAAAAGCAGCTGAATCACTTTATCAACATCAAAATCCGCGGCAACCAAATCATTGAACGGCTTTATGCGGAATGGATGCCCGCCGTCTTTATGTCCGTGCTGGTGGATGACTGCATCAAGCAGGGCAAAGACTACCACAACGGCGGCCCGCGCTACAACACAACCTACATTCAGGGCGTCGGCATCGGCACACTCACCGATGCCCTCACGGCCGTCAAATTCCACGTCTTCGACCGCAAGACGCTTCCGATGCGGACCCTCTTAAAAGCCCTCGAGGCAAACTTCGAAGGAATGGAAGACATTCAGAATCTGCTCCGGCAGGCCCCCTGCTACGGCAACGACGACGATTACGCCGACTCCGTTGCCGTCGATTTATTCAATCTCTACTACGACGCCATCAACGGCAGACCCAACACCAAGGGCGGCAAATACCGCATCAACCTCCTGCCGACCACGGTCCACATCTATTTTGGGCAGGTCACCGGCGCCCTGCCCAACGGACGCAAGGCCGGGCAGCCTCTGTCTGACGGCATCTCTCCCAGTCAGGGTGCAGACACACACGGCCCGACCGCGGTTCTTAAATCCGCCGCCAAGCTGGACCACGCACGGACCGGCGGCACCCTGCTCAATATGAAATTCACCCCGCAGGTACTCGAAGGGGAAGGACTGGACAAACTGGTTCATCTGATTCGCAGCTATTTCCGGCTGGACGGCCACCATATCCAGTTTAATGTCGTCAACCGGCAGACCCTGCTGGAAGCACAGAAAAATCCCCAGCAGTATCGGCACCTGATTGTCCGCGTTGCCGGATACAGCGACTATTTTGTGGAGCTCGGAGAAGGTCTGCAGAACGAAATCATCGCCCGCACGGAACAGACATCCATTTGACGGCAGCGATTCTGCATCGGCAGCCGAACGGCTATCTCAGCAGACCCAGCTGCTGCGGCAGCCACAGCGACAAAGCAGGAACATAAGAGCAGATAAACAGCACGACAATCATCGCGGCATAGAAATAGCCGATCTGCCTCATTACCCTTGTCACCGTCGTTTCGGCAATTCCGCAGCCCAGGAACAGGCACGTGCCTACCGGCGGTGTGCACAGCCCGATGCACAAATTCGTAATCATAATAATGCCGAAATGAAGCGGATGGACCCCATACGTGGCCACCACCGGCAGAAAAATCGGCGTAAAAATCAGAACCGCCGGCGTCATATCCATAAAGGTCCCTACAGCCAGCAGAATCAGATTAATCATCAGCAGCACCACGATTCGGTTGTGCGTCAGCCCCAGCAAAAAGGCGCTGATATCCTGCGGGATGCGCTCGGCCGCCAGCACCCAGCTCATCGCCATACTCGTCGCAATCAGCAGAAAAACCACCGACGTCATCACACCCGTCTGCAGCAGAATCCCCGGAATTTCCGACCACTTAACCTCCTTATAAAACACCACCGCCAGCAGGAACGAATACAGCACCGCCACGGCGGAGGCCTCCGTCGCCGTAAAAATCCCTTTCAGTATCCCGCCCATTACAATCACAATCAGCAGCAAAGCCGGAATCGCCTGAATGAACCGCTTTACAGATTCTCCCGCTTCGAGCGTTTCACCCTTGCCGTAATTTCGCTTCCAGGAAATCAGACTGCTGACAACCATCAGTCCCAGCCCGACCAGAATCCCCGGAATGACCCCCGCCATAAAAATCGCCGCGATGGAAACCGCTCCGCCGGTCGCCAGCGAATAGACAATCATTACGTTGCTCGGCGGAATCAGCAGTCCTGTCGTAGCCGCCGTAATCGTCACGGAAGCGTTAAAATCCCGATCATATCCCCGCTTGTTCATCAGCGGAACCATAAAGCCTCCGATGCTCGAAACCGCCGCCGTTGCTGAACCGGAAATTGCCCCGAACAGCATACACGTCAGGATATTGACCAGGGCCAGCCCGCCGCGAAAACGACCGACCAGAACATTGGCAAAGTCAATCAGCCGACGGGCAATCCCTCCATGGCCCATAAACAAGCCGGACAGAATAAAGAAGGGAATGGCCAGCAGAGAAAACTCATCAATGCCCGTGGCCATCTTGTGAGCCACCGCCGCAAAGGCCGGCAAATCTCCCATCGCCAGTATGCCCAGCAGCGACGCAATCCCCATCGAAAAGGCCACCGGAACCCCCAAAACCAGCAGAATCACAAAACTGACAATCAGAATCTGAATCGGAAAATCCATTACTGCTCCTCGCCCTGAAAATCATCCGTTTGCTGAACAGACGTTTTGAAAAATTGGATCACTCGCTCACAGAGGCCGATTCCGCCGTACAAAAGCATAAAGAAACCGCTGATGGGAACCGCCAGATACACATACCCCATCTGAACCCCCAGCGCCGGCGATTTCTGCTGCAGCCGCAGCGTGATTTGAACCAGTTCCGTCCCGCCGACAATCATCACAAAAAAGGCGAACAGCACAATGCACAGAAACCCAAAAATCTCCGCCCTCAGCCGGTCCCGCGGCGGCAGCTTCTGGACAAAATAATCAATCCCCAGATGCGCCCCCCGCCCGGTTGCCACCGCCGCCCCCAGCAGCGCCGCCCAAATCAGCAGAAAAATCGCCAGCTCCTCCGTCCATTTGCTCGGGTCCCGAAGCACATACCGACTGAACACCTGCCAGAGCACATCGATCACCAGCACCCCGACAACCGCCATCACCAGAATTTCCAGACACCCGTCGAGGATTTTTTTTATCCATTCGGCCATCAGCGAATCTCCTGAATCTGTTCGATCAGTTCGCCCAGTTCCGTCCCTTTATACCGTTCCCACATCGGCTTAACGGCCTGCTGAAAGAGGGCCTTGTCCGGCTCAATAATAGTCACGCCGGCCGCCTTGACGGCCTCCAGTGAAGCCCGTTCCGCCTCTGCCCATAGTTTTCGATTAAACACAACCGATTCGTCCACCGCCTCCTGCAAAATCCGCTGCTGCTCAGGCGTCAGACTTTCCCAAACCCGGGTGCTGATAACCAGCATATCCGGCACACGGACATGTTCATCCAGAATGTAATACCGGCAGACTTCAAAATGCCGCGAGGTCTCAAACGAAGGCGGGTTGTTTTCCGCCGCATCCACCACCCCCTGGTCCAGCGAGGTATACAGTTCCCCCCAGGCAATCGGCGTCGGGGAGCCGCCCATCGTCTCAATCATCTGCATCGACATAATACTCTGCATCACCCGCACCTTCAGCCCCTTGAGGTCCTCCGGACTGTAAATGGGCTTCTTGGCATAAAAACTTCGGGCCCCGGCATCATAATAGCAAAGCCCCTTAAGCCCTCTGTCTGCTCCTGCTTCCAGAAGCTTTTTCCCGATCGGCCCCTGCGCCACTTTCCAAAAATGCTCCGAATCGCGGAACAGATAAGGAATCCCGAAGATTCGTATCTGCGGCACAAAACTTTCCATCGGCGCCGTTGAAGTCTTGGTCATCGACATATAGCCAATCTGCAGGGCCTCAATCTGCTCCTTTTCCGAGCCCAGCTGCTCATTGGGAAAAATCTGCACAATCAGCCGGCCGCCGGATTTTTCCTCCACCAGTTTGGCCATATACTCCATCGTGATATGAACCGGATGGCGGGGGCTGAGACTGTGAGCCAACCGAAGAACTCGAACCTCCTGCTCCCCGCGCAGCACAGATACGGCATACCCAATCCCCAGCAAAACCAGCAGCACACAGATAAAATTCAAAAGCCCTTTGCGCATAGGCCCTCACGAATCACGACGCTGACATTCCATATCAAAATAACGGCACGCATTTCGAAAACAAATATCCTCCACAATCCGGCCCAGCCAGTCAAAATCCGGCGGCAGCAGTCCCTTTTCCACATCCGAGCCGAGAATATTGCACAGAATTCTACGAAAATATTCGTGTCGGGGAAAGGATAAAAAACTCCTCGAATCGGTCAGCATCCCCACAAACCGGCTTAAAAGCCCCATATTCGAGAGGGCCTCTATCTGCTTTTCAATCCCGTCTTTCTGGTCCAGGAACCACCACGCCGAACCGTATTGGAGTTTTCCTGGACAAGAGCCGTCCTGGAAATTGCCGATCATCGTGGCCATCAGTTCGTTGTCCCGCGGATTCAGATTGTACAGAATGGTCCTGGGCAGCAGGTCTTCGCGGTTCAGACGGTCCAGAAAGGCCGCCAGCGGACGGGCGATTTCAAAATCCCCGATGGAATCACAGCCGGTATCGGCTCCCAGCCGCTTCATAATCTTGCTGTTGGTGTTGCGCAAAGCCCCCAGATGCAGCTGAAGCACCCAGCCGGCCCTGGCATCCATCACCGCCATATCATACAGAAGGGCCGATTTGTACTGAAGCAGCTCTTTGTCGTTCAGCGTCTGTCCGGCCCGCAGTTTCAAAAAGGCCGATTCGACCTCCCGCAGCGTGTACGGCGCTGCATACACCGTCTCCAGCCCGTAATCCGACAGCCGGCACCCGTTGGCGTGGAATTCATCATGACGCTTCTGCAGCGCCTCCAGCAGATTGGAATACGTCCGAATCTCCACGCCGGAAACCTTCTGCAGACCGTCCAGCCATTGATTCGAAAAAGCGGGATTCTCCGCCGCCAGCGCCTTGTCCGGCCGCCAGGCCGTATGCACAAAAATCTCAAAGCCGTCCCGCTGGATACGCTGATGCCATTCGAGAGAATCCAGCGGGTCCTCCGTCGTGCAGAGCACCTGAACGTTCATCTTCCGCAGCAGGTTGCGGATGCTGAATTCCGGCGTCTTGAGCAGGTCGCTGCACGCCTCATAAATCCGTTCGGCCGTCTCCGGCCCCAGCAGCCGGTCAATCCCGAAATACCGCTTCAGCTCCAGATGCGTCCAGTGATACAGGGGATTGCGGAGGGTATAAGGCACGGTGGCCGCCCAGGCGGAAAACTTCTCCCAATCCGATGCCGAACCGGTAATCCGCTCTTCCGGAATGCCGTTGGTCCGCATCGCCCGCCATTTGTAATGGTCTCCTTTGAGCCAGGCCTGCGTGAGATTCTCAAAGCAGGTATCCTCGGCAATCAGCCGCACCGGCAGATGGCAATGGTAATCATAAATCGGCATCTTTTCGGCGTATTCGTGATACAGCCGCGACGCCGCCTTTGTTTCCAGCAGAAAATCCTCGTGAATAAACGGTCGCATCGCCGCTTCCTTTCCCATCCACAAGCGTCTTTAATCGGGGCGATTTTGCTTTTCCGCCGGAGCGGAAATCCGATTGTTTCCAGTGCCGTCAGACGTTCTATACCACATAGGTCGAAGCGGAGGTTTCGCCGCCCCGTCCCGTCCAGTTCGTATGGAAATACTGCCCGCGCGGCCGGTCCACCCGCTCGTACGTGTGTGCACCGAAGTAATCCCGCTGGGCCTGCAGCAGATTAGCCGGCAGACGCTCACAGCGGTATCCGTCAAAGAACGCCAGCGCGGTACAGAGGGCCGGTACCGGAATTCCCATCTGCACCGCCATTGTAATCACCCGACGCCAACTCGGCTGCGCCTTCTGAACCGCATCGGCAAAGAACGGGTCCAGCAGCAGATTCGACAGATTCGGGTTGCGGTCAAACGCCTCCTTAATCTTGCCCAAAAAGACCGACCGAATGATGCAGCCGCCCCGCCACATCAAAGCAATCCCGCCGTAGTTCAGATTCCACTTGTATTCCGCCGCCGCGGCACGCATCAGTTGGTATCCCTGCGCATAACTGATAATCTTGGAGGCATACAGGGCCTGCCGCAAATCATTCACCATCTGCTTCTTATCCCCCGCAAAAGCACCTTTGGGGCCTTTGAGCACCTTTGAAGCCGCTACACGTTCCTCCTTCAGGGCTGACAGGCACCGGGCAAAGACCGCCTCGCCGATCAGCGTCAGCGGCTGGCCGGTATCCAGCGCCGCAATCACCGTCCATTTGCCCGTGCCCTTCTGGCCCGCCGCATCCAGAATCAAATCCAGCACATACTTGCCCTCTTCGTCCTTGTATGCCAGGATGTCCCGGGTAATCTCAATCAGATAGGAATTCAGCTCCCCCTCGTACCATTCGGCGAAGACCTTGTGCATTTCCTCGTTGGTCATTCCAAGGCCGTCCTTCATCAGATGATAGGTCTCGCAAATCATCTGCATATCGCCGTACTCGATGCCGTTGTGCACCATCTTGACAAAATGGCCGGCCCCGTTTTCGCCCACCCAGTCACAGCACGGCTCGCCCTTATCCGTCTTGGCGGCAATCTTCTGGAATATCGGCTTGACATGCGGCCAGGCCGCCGGCGAACCGCCCGGCATAATCGACGGGCCCCGCAGTGCCCCTTCCTCGCCGCCGGATACCCCCGTGCCGATGTACAGCTTGCCCTTGCTTTCAACATACTGCGTCCGCCGAATCGTATCCGGGAAGTGGCTGTTGCCGCCGTCAATCAGGATATCTCCGTCCTCCAGATGCGGCAGAAGCTGCTCGATGAACTCATCCACCGGCTTGCCCGCCTTGACCATAATCATAATCTTGCGGGGCTTCTTTAAGACCTTCACCAGCTCCTCGATTGAATGGCAGCCGATGATATTCTTGCCCTTCGCCCGGCCGGCCAGAAAGGCATCCACCTTTTCTACCGTCCGGTTATAGCAGGCCACCGTGAACCCCTTGCTTTCCATATTCAGAATCAGATTTTCCCCCATCACCGCCAGTCCGATTAATCCGATATCCGCCTGTGCCATAGGTCCATCTCCCGTTTTTGAAGGTTTCTCTTTTACTGAAATCGTTCCCGATATGCCCAAAGCCCCAGCCCCGGATTGGAAATGAAAAATACCTCTTCGCCGTCAATGCTGTGAAATCCGTCCGTCCGCTCAGCGGGCTTGTATTTCTTCATCATCTCATTCAAATCCCCCCACGCAAATCCCACGGATTCGATTTCCCGGCGGCTCAGTTTGCCCGGACAATACCGCACCAGAAACCGCCCTTCCGACGAGCCGTGTATCAGATGGGCCGCTGCGCTCAGATTGGCCTGCAAATCCTCATTCTCCGCCGTCAGGGCCAGCACCCGCTCCGAACCCACATACCCGTACTTTCGAATCAGCCGGTCAATCTGTTCATCTTCCCCGAATTCCACCAGCCCCGGCGCCAGGACAATCAGCTCCCCGCCGTCCGCCATCGCCATCCGTGTGCGGTAAATGCTCTTGTTTCCCAGCCAGGTGCTCTTGTATTCCTCCGGGTCCAGATAGACAACCGCTTTTTTCAGCGGCCGCTCGAGCATCGTAAAATTCACCTGCAGGGCCAGCCGGGCTGCCTGCAGAAAGCATTCTGTATCATCGCCGATAAACAGCCCCCGCACCTTCGGCTTTCCGCCTCCGCCGTCCACCACCGTCAGCACATACACAATCGGCAGGTCCTTAAGAAAATGCTCCGAAGCATAATTCAGAACCCGCCGAACCGGTGTATCCGCCCGGCCCATCATCCGCTCCATCCCGTAAACCGCGCCGAGGAAATGACTTTTGTTAATGCCCTCCGACCCGCCGGTGCCCACCAGGATATTCTTATTGTAATTGGCCATCCCCGTCACTTCGTGAGGCACTACCTGGCCGATCGAAAGAATCAGGTCATATCCGCCTTCCACCAGCAGACGGTCCACCTGGGCCGGCCAGTCGTAATCAACCTTTCCTTCGCTCACTTGACGAACAAAAGCCCCCGGCACCTTGCCCATCGTCACAATCCCGTTTCGCCAGTCGTGAACCCGGAACATCGACAGCGGCATCCCCGGATACATTCTGCGGATTTCCTCCGGCGTCATCGGCCGATGCGTTCCGATAGCCGGCAGCACATCCGTCAAAGCCGTCCCGTAATAGTCCCAGGCCATCCGGGTCAGCAGACCCGCCTGCGAATGCAGTCGGGTAATATCCGGCGGCACCGCCAGCACTTTCCGACGGGGGCCCAGCTGCTCCAAAGCCGCCAAAAGCCCCTCTCGCATCTGTTCCGGCGTCAACTCTTCCTGCGGATTGCCGCAAGCATAATAGAGCATGTTTCACCTATGAATTAAACACCGCTGAAGGCGTTAAAGCCGCCGTCAATCGGCACCACCACACCGGTCACAAAACGGGAGGCATCGCTGATCAGCCAGCGGACCGTCCCGCACAGCTCCTCCGGGCTGCCGAACCGCCCCATCGGGGTATGTGCAATAATCGTCTGTCCCCGCGGCGTCAGAGCCCCGGTCTTCTCATCCGTCAGCAAAAACCGGTTCTGTTGCGTCAGGAAAAAGCCCGGTGCAATCGCATTCACGCGAATTTCCGGCGAGTAATTCTGACACATATGCACCGCCAGCCACTCGGTGAAATTGCTCACCGCCGCCTTGGCCGCCGAATAGCCCACCACTTTTGTCAGCGGGCTGAATGCGCTCATACTCGAAATATTCAGAATGACTCCCCTCTTTTCCTGTGCAAAATACCGCCCAAAAACCTGAGACGGCAGAAATGTCCCCATAAAATTCAATTCGAATACGGAACGAAGCGCCTCCTCCGGCAGGTCAAAAAACGGCATCTGTTCCGATGTAGTGGCCTCCTTTTTGTTGCCGCCGGCCCCGTTAATCAGCACATCCACCCGCCCCATCGTCTCTCTGGCACAGGAAAACGCCTCCTGAATCTCCTTTTTGTCCAGAACATTGATGCGAAGCGGCATCGCGAAATGCCCTTTCGATTCAATCGTTTGGGCCAGTTCCTTCGCTCGTATTTCATCATAGTCTGCAATACAGACCTTTGCCCCGGCCGCCGCCAAATCCTCTGCAATCGCCCCGCACAAAATCCCCGCCCCGCCGGTAATTACCACACATTTGCCCTTCACATCAAACCAATCCGCCATCGGCTGGACTCCTTAAAAAGGACACAGACAAAGAAATTTTTATTCTCAAAACTTGAGATTATTTTACAGTGCACCAGACAAAACTTGCAAGTTTTTTATTATTATTCTTATATCTTGTTAATTGGCAGATATTTATAGACCTTCCAAAAAGAGGTGAGCAAAACTTGAAAAAGCTCACGAATTGAGATATTATAGAAAAACTATGGAAAAAACCGCTATCAATTCCAAGGCGGCCGGACGCCGAAACGAAAAAGTTGTGCTCTCTCTTCTGGCCGGGCACGGCCCGCTCTCCCAGAGTCAAATCTGTCAAATGACTCATTTAGGAAGTTCTACCGTCAGCACCATCGTCAGCCGTCTTCGGGAAAAAGAGTGGATTCACGAAACCCCCCTTCCCAGCGGAAAACGCGGCGCCAAACCCGTCCTTATCCGCATCAATCCCCAGGGAGGCCATTTAATTGCCGCCGAAATCAATCCGCACACCATTCGGCTCGGTCTGTTTGATTTTCATTGTCAGCTGACCGAACAAATCGCCATCGCTCTGGGCACAGACCATTCTGTTGAAAACGTCCTTCGCCTGCTCGAAATCAACATTCGCGGGCTGGTCAGCAAGGCCGGCATCCGCCCCGACAGAATCCTCGGTGTTGCCGTCACCCTCAGCGGCTCCATCACCCCCGCCGGAGTTGTCGAACTGTCCAGTCCCCTCGGCTGGAAAACGGTCCCTCTCCGCCGGCTCCTCCAAAACCGCTTTGACTGGCCGGTGGAAATCTACTCCACCAAAGTGCGTCTTTTGGCGGAAATTCGCCTTCAGCCCTCTCTCCAATCCAAAAACATTATCTATTTTAACATCGCTGACGGCGTCGGGTCCACCCTCTTAATAGACGGCAAACTCGTTTACGGAGCCACCCGCCGAAGCGGAGAAATCGGACACATCACAGTAATGCCCGACGGCCCTCTGTGCGGGTGCGGACACAAGGGCTGTCTGGAGGCCCTGGTTTCCGGGCCTGCCGTCCTGCGAAAAATGCGACAGGAACTCACCAGAGAATGCTCCTCTCTTCTGCAGCAGCGGCTTCCCGCTCTCCGCTCTCCGGAACAGGCCGTCGAAGAGCTGGCCTGGGCCGCCGACCAGCAAGACCCTTATGCCCTGTCGGTTCGGGATTTTATCGCCGACTATCTCTGCTATGCCGCCGCCGCCGCCGTCAATCTATTCGACCCGGATGTGCTGATTCTCGCCGGCTATGTCAGCCAGCCCTTCCTCCCCTATTTTACAAAACGCCTTCAGGACTACTTCGTCGAACATGTCTATGACTTTGCCTCCAGAACCATCGAAATCATCCCCGCCCGAGCCGGCAAAGAAGCCCTCATTCAGGGTGCTGCCGCCGCCCTCTTTCAAAATGCACTTTCCCCTGTCTGATCTCCTCGCAAGAAATCCCCACAGAATTTCTTGCTTCCGGCAAGAAGGCACTGTAAGATGTCGGTTAATTCAATAGAAAAATTCAACCGTCAAAGGAAAGGGATTGCCTATGAAAAAAACACTCGCGTTTATCGGATTGGCGGCCTTTGCGCTGCTCGGATGCAAACCGAACCCGAAACTTGTAACCTGCCAGAACGAAAAACAGGCCCTCCAGCAGGAGCTGACCGACGCCCAAAAAACCATTGAGCAGCAAAACGAAAAAATCGCTTCGCTCCAGAAAAAATACGAAGAAGTCAACCAAAAGGCCCTCGAAATTACTCGGACCTTGATGGAAAAATCCACCCAGTTCAAAAATGAATCCACCCAAAAAGACAAACAAATTCAGGAACTTCAGAAACAGCTCGCCGAACTCCAGAAAAAACTGTCAGAAACCCCGGCCGCAGCACCAACACCGGTACCGGCGACACCGGCACCTGCACCCGCGGCTCCGGCCAAACCCTAAGATTCAAATCTCTCAATAATTAGGAAGGAAAAAAGCCGGCTCATCTTGTTATGAGCCGGCTTTCTTTTTTTCACACAATCCCCGCTCTTTTCATTGTTATCAGACCCACTTGAACCAGTCTGCCTTTTTCCCGGCTGAAAAAAACTCGCTTTTCAGTATTCCCAAGCCGCCCAAATCACTCTCAGAAATCATTCGCCCATGTATTTGTTCTTTTTGCACAACCGCTGCTTAAGCTCCGGCTTTCTTTATCCGAATTGAATGCCAAAGGTCTAAAAACTTTGTGTAAAACCATAGACCGATAACTACAGCCAGTTAGGAGTCAAACTATGGCAACGGCCGTACAGGAAACAACTGCAAGAAAAAACAGTGCCCAGGAGGGCAAGTACCTGACCTTTGCTCTGGGGAAAGAAGAGTATGGGCTGGAAATCCTGAAAGTGCGGGAAATCATCGGCTATATGAACATCGCCGCCGTCCCGCGCACACCGGAATTCGTCAAAGGCGTTATCAACCTGCGAGGACAGGTCATTCCGGTGATTGACCTGCGTCTGCGGTTCGGGATGGAAGCCGCTGAAGTCACCGACCAAACCTGCATTATCGTGGCGGAAATCAACCAGAACGGCAAAACCTTCAACGCCGGTCTGATTGTGGACCGCGTCCAGGAAGTGCTCGACATCGCCGCCGAAGATATTGAAGAGTCCTCGCATCTGGGCTCAGCCGTCCAGACGGATTTCATTCTCGGCATCGGCAAGGTCGGCTCGTCCATCAAGATTCTGCTGGACATCGATCAGGTCCTCGGCGGAGTCCATCTGAATGAAGCAGCAGCGGCAACCGCGGCGGATTAACAGATTCAACATTAAGTAAGAAAAAGGAAAGAGGAGTTCAGACAGCATTGCAGTCCAGCTCCGGAAATTTCAAAAGGAGATGAGTATGCTGAACAAAATGGCTTTAAAAACAAAATTACTTATGTACGGCCTGATTTTGACGCTCGTGCCTCTGCTGGTGATTCTGGCAATGGTTACCATCCAAAATCGACAAATGGCAAGTGCAGCCGAAGAGGAAAGCACAAAAATGGCCTATACCGACCTCGACCATATCGCCCAGCACATTTACAACATGCTTCAGGTCGAGCAGCTGTCCATTCAGGAAAATATCAACCAGTCCCTGCGGGTTGCCCGGGACATTTTCAATCAGACAGGTGCTGTACGGCTGGATGAATCCTCCGTCACCTGGCAGGCCGTTAACCAGTTCAGCCAGAGCAGCCAGACCGTGACCCTGCCCAAAATGATGGTCGGTGACACCTGGCTGGGTCAGAATACCAGCCGGCAGGTCCCCTCTCCAATCGTGGATAAGGTCAAAGACCTTATGGGTGTTACCTGCACCATCTTCCAGCGGATGAATGAGCAGGGAGACATGCTGCGGGTCTGCACCAATGTCGAGAAGAAAGACGGCACCCGCGCCATCGGCACCTTCATCCCCAAAACTCAGCCGGACGGAACCCCCAATCCGGTCGTCTCCGCAATTCTTCAGGGCCAGCGGTACGAAGGCAGGGCCTTTGTAGTGGACCGCTGGTATATCACCGCCTATGAGCCGATTTTCGACGCTCAGAAAAAGGTGATTGGGGCCCTGTATGTCGGGATTCCGCAGGAACGCTGCACCAATATCCGTCAGGCCATCCTGAAAACCGTCGTCGGAAAGACCGGCTATGTCTTCGTGCTCGACTCCAAGGGCAACTACGTAATCTCCAAAGACGGCAAGAGAGACGGAGAGTGCATCTGGGAAGCCAAGGATGCCAACGGCGTTTCCTTCATCCAGGAAATCTGCAAAAAAGCCCTCGCCTCCAAACCTGGTGAAATCACTGAACAGAAATACCCCTGGCAGAATCAGGGCGAATCCGTCCCGAGGGAAAAAATCGCCCGGGTCGTGTATTTCCAGCCCTGGGACTGGGTCATCGGCGTCAGTTCTTATCTGGATGAGTTTTATGAATCCAGCGCCCGTCTCCGTTCGATCGGCCGTGCTTCCATGATTCAAATCAGCATTCTGGCAGCCGCTGCTTCGCTGGTGTCTCTGGTTATCTGGTTCTTTGTTTCGCATAAACTCACCAATCGGCTCACGGCCGTTGCAGAGCAGATTCTCACCGGAGCTGAGCAGGTTTCCGACGCCTCCGGCCAGGTAGCTTCGGCTTCGCAGACCCTCGCCCAAGGCACAACCGAACAGGCCGCCGGTCTGGAGGAAACATCTTCGTCGCTCGAAGAAATGGCCTCGATGACCAAGCAGAATGCCGACAATGCCGCTCAGGCCGCCACTCTGGCCTCCGGTGCCCAGCAGGCCGCCGACACCGGCACTCAGGCCATGCAGAAAATGCTGCATGCCATTGAGGAAATCCAGAAGAGTTCTGATGAAACAGCTAAGATTATTAAGGTCATCGATGAAATCGCCTTCCAGACCAATCTGCTGGCGCTGAATGCGGCCGTGGAAGCTGCACGGGCCGGTGAAGCCGGAAAGGGCTTTGCCGTTGTTGCCGAAGAGGTGCGGAATCTGGCAATTCGTTCATCCGAAGCGGCGGAAAAAACCACCGAACTGATTGAACAGTCCGTTAAAAATGCCAAAAACGGCGTTCAAATCTCCAACGAAGTCAAAACCGCACTTGACCAAATCGTCAGCGGCATCGGGAAGACATCCGCTCTGGTCAATGAAATTGCCGCCGCCTGCAAAGAACAGGCCCAGGGCATCGAACAGATTAACTCGGCGGTTTCCCAGATGGACAAAGTCACCCAGCAGAATGCCGCCGGAGCCGAAGAGTCTGCCAGTGCCGCCGAGGAACTGGCTTCTCAGGCCGAATCGATGAAGCACACAGTAGCCCAGCTCCAGACCCTCATCCGCGGAGGACATTCTTCTTCATCCAAAACCAGAAAATCAAACAAAAACGCAGCGGCTGAACAGCCGACCTTGTCCAATCAGATTTTTCACCAGATTGCCGAGGGCTCTCCCAGCCCCTCGCAAAAGCAGCCGCAGCGAAAAACCGGGGCCAAAGCAATCCCCCTCGATGATCAGGAGTTCCAGGCGTTCAATGAACAATAAATAAGGAGTCTATCCATGCCAAAATCGTTAATGATTGTGGATGATTCAGCCACGATGCGGAAAATCATTATGCGAACCGTCCGAATGTCCGGTCTCGAATTTGACCGGACGGAGGAAGCCGGCAACGGCGCCGAGGCCATCGAAAAACTGAAGGCCTCGCCGGTGGACATCGTCCTGTGCGACATCAACATGCCGGAAATGCCCGGTACGGAAATGGTCAAACAAGCCCGACAGCTGCCGAACTGCCAGAACACCAAGATTATTATGGTCTCCACCGAAAGCTCTCAGGAATTGATCAACAGTGTCCTGGCCAGCGGCGCCAACGGCTACATTACCAAACCTTTTACACCTGAAAAATTTCAGGAACAACTGGCTCCGTTTATGAGTTAAACGCAGGGCATAAAGCAAGCAGAAAGGACCCTTCCATGATCGAACAGAAAACGTATCACGAAACCGTTCTGGATGCCGCCAAAGAAGTCTTTGAAACGATGATTTTTATGGAAATTGAGCCCGCCGCCTCCGCCGAACAGACCGACCATTCTCTGCTGGGCTCTATCACCTTTCGAGGAAATCTCGAAGGATGTCTGGGGATTTCACTGTCCTGGCCCTGCGCTCAGGCCATCGCACGGAACATGCTGGCCCTTGATCCCGATGCAGAAATCTCCGAACGAGAAGTCTGCGATGCTGTTGGAGAAGTCGCCAACATGGTTATGGGAAGCATCAAAAGCCGCATTCAGGACATATACCCTGACATCGCTGTGTCTATTCCCACAGTCGTAACAGGAAAGGAGTTGAACAGTTCCCTGCCGGACGGAACGGAAAAAGTTTCCGTATCCGTCTGCCTGAATGAGGAATACTACGCAGATTTTACGTTTTCTTACCGCAAAACGGAATAAGAAACCCAAAAAAGGAACCGGCAGCCATGGAGCAACAAACCGCCCAAACCATTCCTCTCGAAACGCTCGTGCCGCAGGTCAGCACCGTTTCCATGCAGACTTTTTGCGAAGACATGGACGGGATGCTCGGCATCTCCATCGGCTGCGCACTCTGCCAGGCCGTACCAGGCACCGTTGACAAGCTTAAAACGTTCTTTCCAAAATTCGCCGCTGTGTACTCCGTCCGTGCCGAAGGTTCCCTAAGCGGACGATTTGACCTGCTCCTCGATAAAAACGCCCTTTTTCTGCTGTCCGGAACGATTGTGATGCTTCCGGCAGACAAGATTAAGGAGCAATGCAAACAGGGCACCCTCGAGCAGGCTCTCAAACTCTCCGACACCATCAAGGAAATCGGCAATCTCATCGTCGGCGCCTGGGACCGGATGTTCCGGGAACAGCTGCCCGGCCATCAACACCTCCTGCAGACCAATACCCAAATTCTCAATCCGTGGGACAAACCCGCCGAGGTATTCGGATTCAAGGAAGATACAGCCTGTCTGCTGATTGTCTGGGAAATGACCGTCGGAGATTATCCGCCCTTCCATGGAGCTGCGGTCTTTCCGGCCGCTCTCTTCGAGCCGCCCAAAGAGGAACCGGCTCCGACGGAAGCCCCCGCACAAACTCCGTCGGAATCTGGGGCTGTTTCCGAAACAGCCCCGGTCCAGCCCGAGCCGGCTGCAAGCCAATCACCGCAGACATCCGAACCCGCCGCAGCCGTGTCGGCCTCCCCGGAAAGTTCCCAATCCTCCGCATCGCATCCGGTCTGGAATGCTATTCAGCAACTGGTTCAATCCAATCCGAACGGTGATTTTTCCTCCGCCCCGCTGGATGCAGCCGTTCTGAACTGTCCGGCTCGCATTTTTATGAACCCAAAACCTCTCTGGCTTTCTCCCAATGACTCGGTGGAAACCGCTCTTCAGCGGATGCAGCAGAATAATGCACGCTATGCTTTGGTGGAGGAAAAAGACCAGTTGGCGGGCATTCTCTCTCGGGGAGATGTCAATGCGGCCCTCAGCCCCTATCTGCGTTCTCCGTTCGAAGAATACCGACGCCCGCTGGATGAGGCCTCTTTGCAGATTCGCATCCGATGGTTTATGAGCAAGCCCGTCCATACGGCTTCGCCGGATACGCCGATGTGGAAAGTCATGGAAATCATGTGCCGTCATCAAATCCGCGCCGTCCCTATTCAGGACACCAACGGCACGGTGACAGGGCTGGTTACCGTCACGGAAATCTTTCAAACACTGCTCAAAACGCTGTCCGGCGGTTCGCCTGCCGGTCAGCCGGAAATAAAAAAGGAATGCACAAAAAACGAGTAAACCCTTATGGAAAAGACAGGAAAAATCACGGAACTGATTGAACAGGCCGCCGGAAAAATTCCCCTGCTGGACCCGCAGGATACCCGCGACATCGAGGAAATCGCCGGCGTTTTCAAACAAATTGAAGAGGCCGTCAAAACCCTCAGCGGCTGTGAGGAATCCTCCCGTCTCCAGGCCCAATCCCTGGCTCATTTGGGAGCCGAACAGATTGAAAAACTCCTTCGACAGGAACTCCAGTCCTCCGAACAAGTGCTTCAGGAGCTCACAAAGGCCGTCAGTCAGCTGCAGACGCTTACCCAGTCCCTCTCCTCTGCATCCGGTGCTGCACCCGCCCCGACACCCCCGGCTGCTCCGGCGGAAACATCGGATTTCCCGCCGACCGTCATCGCCCCTGATGATGCCCCGCTTGTTCAGGATTTCCTCAACGAATCCCGCGAACATCTCGAATCGGCGGAAACAGCCCTTTTGAGTCTCGAAAATGACCCGACCAATACTGAAACACTGAACCAGATTTTTCGCGGCTTCCATACCATCAAAGGTATGGCCGGCTTCCTGAATCTGACCGCCATCAATCGGCTGGCTCATGTATCCGAAAATCTGCTTGACCGCGCCCGCAAAGGCACTCTGACAATGTCCGGCGCCGCCAGCAACCTGGCCTTCGGCTCCATCGACATGCTCAAGACCATGCTCAAGGACCTCGAAGCCGGCCTGGCTCAAAATACCCCCATCCCGGCACCCAAAGACCTACCGT
The DNA here is from genome assembly GCA_029552545.1 of Planctomycetota bacterium. Taxonomy (GTDB): domain Bacteria; phylum Planctomycetota; class Phycisphaerae; order Sedimentisphaerales; family Anaerohalosphaeraceae; genus JAHDQI01. The sequence goes on along the minus strand of JAKPDO010000028.1, from coordinate 18,241 downwards.
CTCTGATTCAGAAAATTCAGGACTGCGCTGAGGGCAGACTTCAGCCGGAACCTGCACCTGTCACATCCGATGTTCAGCAGGATCTCCAGCTCGAACCTATTCTCCAGCCTGAATCCCAGGCCAAAACCGCCGTTTCCTCTGTTGCAGCCCCTTCCGCCGCACGGGAAACTATTAAAGTCAGCACCAAGCGTCTGGATGACCTGATCAATATGACCGGGGAACTGGCCGTCGCTCAGCTGATGATTTCCGAAGAGGTCAGCAAAACCTGCCACACCGACAGCGACCTCTACCGAAAGGTCGCCAGCCAGTCCAAAATCGTCCGCGACTTGCAGGAGTTGTCGATGTCCATGCGGATGATTCCGATGCAGGGGGCCTTTCAGAAGATGGCTCGGCTTGTTCGTGACCTTTCGCAAAAGGCCGGAAAACCCATCAATTTCCAGACCTCCGGGGAAGAAACCGAACTGGACCGCACCATCGTGGACAAGATTACCGACCCGCTGATTCATATGGTTCGAAACTCCATCGACCACGGCATCGAACCGCCGGAGGAGCGCGTCAAAAAAGGCAAATCCCCTCAGGGGCTGCTGCGTCTGTCGGCCTACCATCAGGCCGGCAGCATTGTTATCGAAATCGAGGATGATGGTCGCGGTCTTAACGCCGAAAAAATCCGCAAAAAAGCTCTCGAAAAAGGACTGATTTCCGAACATCAGGAGCTGACGGAAGAAGAGCTGCTGAATCTGATTTTCAAGCCCGGTTTTTCCACCGCCGACAAGGTCACCGAAATCTCCGGTCGAGGCGTTGGAATGGATGTCGTCAAGAAAAATATCGACGCCCTCAACGGAAAAATCGAAATGAAAACAGCGCCGGACAAAGGAACTCTCTTTATGCTCCGGCTGCCTTTGACGCTGGCCATTATCGACGGACAAATTGTCACCATCGGTTCCCAGCGGTATATCATCCCCATCAATTCGGTCATTCAGAGTCTGCGTCCGACGCCGGACCAGATTTCCACGATTCGAAACCGCTCGAAAGTCGTGATGATTCGCGGACAGCTTCACCCGCTCATTCCGCTCTACAAGCTCTTCCGCATTTCCGGTGCGGTGGAAGAGCCCGAACAGGCCCTTCTGGTGGTTGTCGGAGAAGGAAGCCGGCGATGCTGTCTGCAGGTGGATGACCTGCTCGGCCAGCAGCAGGTCGTTATTAAATCCCTTCGCGGATTAGGCAAAATTAAAGGGGTTTCCGGCGGCGCCATTATGGGCGACGGCCAAATCAGCTTGATTCTCGATGTACCGGGGCTCCTCGAACTGGCCCAGGGCCCCGATGCAAATCTGTGAGGTAAGCCTATGACCTTAATCCAGCCTATCTTGGACGAACTGATTCTGACGGACGAGCAGTTTGCCCGCATTTGCCGGCTGGTCTATGAGCACTGCGGCATCAATCTCCACGAGGGCAAAAAGGAACTCGTCCGCGCCCGTCTGGCCAAAATGCTTCGAAAATACAACCTGAAATCCTACGACGAATACATCGATTTTGTCCTTCAGGATGCCGGCGGGAAAACCTTTTACGAAATGATTGACCAAATCAGCACAAACCTGACCAGTTTTTTCCGCGAACCCAAACACTTTGAATACCTCACACAGAAGTTCCTGCCGGAACTGATTGCAAAAAAACAGAAAATCGGCCGCCTTCGAATTCGCGCCTGGAGCGCAGGATGTTCCTCCGGCGAAGAACCTTATTCTATGGCTATCACCCTGCTGGAAGCAATCCCCAAAAACCAGACCTGGGATGTTCGGATTCTGGCCACCGATATCTCCACACGCGTCCTTCAGATAGCACAGCAGGGACTCTACGAATCGCAGCGAGTCGCTGCCGTCTCCGTCGACCTCAAAAAACGCCACCTAATCCCGCGAAAAGAAAAAAACGGAGAGATGTACTACGAAGTCGCCCCTGCGGTCCGAAACATTCTTACGTTCAAATATCTGAACCTGATGGACCCCTGGCCCTTCCGAGGCCCCTTTGACTTTATCTTCTGCCGAAATGTGATGATTTACTTTGACAAACCTACCCAGGAAAAACTCGTCAACCGTTTCTGGGATATCCTCGATGTCGGCGGGCATTTCTTCACCGGCCATTCCGAGTCCCTGACCGGCATTCACCATTCGTTCCAATACGTGCAGCCAACCATCTATAGGAAATAAATATGCTCACCGCCGTGAAAAAAAACATCGTGGTACAGGTTTCCGACGCCCGGATTTCAACGGACCCGGATTCGGTTCTGGTTACTTATTCGCTCGGTTCCTGTATAGCCGTTGCTCTTTACGACCCCGCCCTAACCATCGGCGGAATGATTCATTACCAGCTGCCGGAATCCGCCATGGACCCGCAACGCGCCGAAGCGGAGCCCTTCTTGTTTTGCGACACCGGAATGGATGTCCTCATGGCCAATCTCCAGCAGCTCGGTGCGGACAAATATCGAATCATCGTCAAAGCCGCCGGCGGCGCCGCTATGAAAACCGGTCCTCAGGGGTTTGACATCGGCAAACGAAACTTCCTGGCCCTCCGAAAGGTCCTCTGGAAATACGGCCTTCTGCTCAAAGGACACGATGTCGGCGGCGATCAGCCCCGCAATCTCTATTTGTATATGAATGACGGTACCGTCGTAGTCAAAAGCGGCGGAATTGAAAAAAATCTTTAAAGGAATCGCCCATGTCTTCTGCGGCACTCGAAACAACCAAAGTCCTGATTGTTGACGATTCCGCCATCGTCCGAAAAATCCTCAGTACCCAGCTCGGAGCCCACCCGTCCATTGAGGTTATTGCCACCGCCCCGGACCCCTACATCGCCCGGGACAAAATCGTCCAGCTCAACCCTGATGTGCTGATTCTGGACGTCGAAATGCCCCGAATGGACGGCGTTACATTCCTCAAAAAACTGATGAAGTATCATCCAATGCCGGTTATTATCTTCAGCTCGCTGACCCCCCAGGGCAGCAAAACCGCCATCGAAGCCCTCGCCTCCGGGGCTGTCGAAGTGCTGGCCAAGCCCGGTCCTTCCTACTCCGTAGGAGATGCCTGCAAACAGCTTTGCGAAACCATTCTGGCCATTCCCAAAGGCCGTTATCCCAAACCCGTCGCGACACAGAGCGAGCCGATCAAGCCCCTCGAATCCGCCTCGATGCTCGAGACCACAAACAAAATCCTGGCCATCGGTGCATCCACCGGCGGCGTTCAGGCCCTCACCTGTGTCCTGTCCGCCCTGCCGCCGGACTGTCCGGGAACCGTCGTCGTTCAGCACATGCCAGCCCAATTTACCCATTCGTTTGCGGAACGGCTTAACAACGAATGCAAAGTCCAGGTCAAAGAGGCCGTCGACGGAGACTCCGTCATCCCCGGCAGAGTGCTTATTGCTCCCGGCGGCTACCATATGGTCTTGCAGCGTTCCGGCGCCAATTACTATGTCTCCATCAAAGACGGTCCGGCCGTCTGTCATCAGAAACCCAGCGTTGAAGTCCTTTTCAACTCCGTCGCAAAATACGCCGGACCCAACGCCGTCGGCGCTATTCTTACCGGCATGGGCAACGACGGCGCCAAGGGACTGCTGGCCATGAGACAGGCCGGCGCCCACACCATCGCCCAGGATGAAGCCACCTGCATCGTCTTTGGGATGCCCAAAGAGGCCATCAAACTGGATGCCGCCGAGGTTGTTTTGCCGCTCGACAAAATCGCCTCCGCTCTCATCCAGTACGCGAGAAATTAAGACACAAAAAAACTTGCAGGCCATCTCCTCGGCCGGTATATACAATTCCTGTATTCGAGACAAAACAAATCGAAAAACAGGAATCTGCGGATGGCAATTGAAATTCTTCTGCCTCGATTGGGGCGTACGATGGAACAGGCCGTGATTGTGGCCGTCCATGTCCAGGTCGGACAAAAAGTCTGCAAAGGCCAGGTCCTGGCCGATATCGAAACGGACAAGGCAGCCATGCAGATTGAATCCCCCGCCGATGGAACGATAGGCGCTGTCCTCGTCGAGCCGCCGGTCACCCTTCCGGTGGATACTCCTCTCTTTGTCCTTACCGAAGACGGCCGTCCTATCAACCCCGAACGGCTCGAAAAACTCAAACAGCAGGTCCAAACCGCCCGGGAAAGGATTCTCGAACCCGCCGCTCCCCTTGCCCATTCCGTTTCTCCTGCAGACCTTCTGCGGATTCCGGAAACCCCCTCCCTCATCAGACCCCAGGAAGCCGTCGAGGCCTTCCAAACCTCCGGTGCCGTTGCGCCTGCACAGTTCAAACCCGGCAAAAAAGTCCCTTTTACACGCTGGCAGGCCGTTGTAGCCCAAAGAATGCTCCTCTCCAAGCGCCAAATCCCCTGCTTTTACCTGAATCTGCAGGCGGATGTAACAGAACTGACGCAACTGCGGGATACCTTCAAAAAACAGGGAAACAATCTTTCCTACAATGATTTCCTTCTCAAAGCCGCCGCGGTCTCCTTGCGGCGCTACCCGATTTTAACAGGGCGTCTGGGGACAGATACCATTGAACTGGCCCCCCAAATCGACATCGGATTGGCCGTTGCCTCCGAACAGGGAGTCGTCGCACCGGTCCTGCGGGCGGTGGATACCCTGTCTTTGTCCCAGATTTCCGCCGCCGTTGAAGACCTGGTCACCCGAGCCCGCCGAAACGCCCTGCGTCCCGAAGACCTCGACGGCGGCTCAATGACTATCAGCAATCTGGGCGGCTACGGCATCGACTCGTTTATCCCGATCGTCATCCCCGGTCAGACGTCTATCTTGGGCGTCGGTCGAATCCGGGAACAATGCGTACCCGACGGCAGCCAAATCCAAATCCGAAAACGAATGACCCTCACCCTCTCGGTGGATCACCGCATTGTCAACGGCGCAGAAGCCGCCCAGTTCCTTGACCACATCAAAAAGATGCTTGAACACCCCCAGGAACTGCTCGACAATCCCTAAACACCTCCGCCCCAGCCCGGGAAAATCCCCAGCAGGCCCCGGCGAATCATCATCACGGCAATCGCCGCCAGAATCAGACTGGCCACCTTGGAAAGCGCCTGTGACCCCGTTGATCCCAGCAGACGATTCCAGAAATCCGCCGTCAGCAGAATTCCGACCGCCAGCACCAGATTCAGCAATACCGCCGCCAGCGTTGCCGTCAGCCCGTGCACATCCACCAGCATCAGACTGGTCGTCAGCACCGCCGGCCCCACAATCAGCGGCACCCCCAGCGGAACCGCCCCCAGCGTATCCACCCGGCGGGCAAACTTGGTTCCCGAAGTCAAATCCAGTGTCGCGATGATAAACAGCAGCGCCCCGCCGGCCACCATAAAATCAGAAACACTGATCCCCAAAAATCGAAAGACCCCCTTGCCCAGAAAAACAAATCCGACCGCCACAGTCAAAGCAGTCACAAAAGACTGCTTGACTACACGTTTTCGCTCTGCTTGAGGCACTCCCTCAACAAGCCCCAAATAAATCGGAAGAATTCCCATTGCATCCACGGCCACAAACAGCGGAACAAAAACCATCCAGAAATCCCGCATACTCTCCCTTTCGCGATTCCCTGCTCCTCGAGTTTCCTCAAGGCGTTTTTGGCCTTTCTTTTGCTGTCCCAGTCCGTTTGAGTATAAAAAAACCTGCCCGCTGTCCGCAGGCAGGTTGGAATTCCTCAACCCCGTCTCACCAGGCCCGTTTATGCTTCAATCCGTTCAATCACGACCTGCTGATATTTCTGACGATGTCCGATTTTCTTCCGGGAGTTCTTGCGCCGCCGGAAATACATCGGGTACAGTTTGGGGCCTTTAACCACCGACTCTTCGGCCGTCCCCTGAAACCGGGCCGTAACTTTGGCACCCTTCACATACGGCTCGCCGATTCGAATCGAATCCCCGTCCCGCACCAGCAGCACCTTGTCCAGCTGAATCGTCTGGGCGTCCGCCGGCGCATCCGTCAGCTCAATCCGAAGCATATCCCCCTGTACGACCTTATATTGCTTGCCGCCTTGTTCAATAATCGCGTACATATTTGTCCTCATCTGTCAAATAACCTTGTTCAATCACAAACCCATAAGAGTCAGGTATTGTAGATTTTTTTAATCTTCTTGTAAAGTCTTTTTTATCGGCAATTTAAAAAACCATAACCCCTTGTCTTAAAATAAGTTATCGAATAGAAAGATTTCTGCTGCACCCGCCGGCCGTTTGGAAATCTTATCCATTGCCAAAGAACAGACGATATTCTATGATACCCATTTTACAAAATTCGACCGGAGAATCGGATATGGAATTGGCTGTTCTGAATGAAAACCTGCTGCCGCTGACCGAAGTCCCGCTGGACAAAATGGACCGCGGGCTCTTCTTCGGAGACGGCGTTTATGAGGTGCTTCGCAGCTATCACGGACGCATTTTTGCCCTCGAGGAGCACTTATCCCGCTTCGAACGAAGTGCTGCCGAAATCCAACTGGGCGGTTTCGACATCGCCCAAATCCGCTCGCGAATCCTCGAGGCCTTCGAAAAAGCCGGCTTCCGGACCGCCAAAATCTATTTTCACCTCACCCGCGGCTGCGAACTCCGCGAACACCTGCCCGGCCCGAACCTGAAACCCTCTTTCTTTCTGACCGTTCAGGAGCTCCACGACGACCCGAAAAAAAAGCAGCACGGCATCCGCGTCTGTACGCACCCGGACCTGCGATGGAAACGCTGCGACATCAAATCCCTCAATCTGCTGCCGAACGTCCTGGCCCGCATCGAGGCCGACCGAAAAGGATGCACCGAAGCCCTTTTGGTTAATGACAAAGGGCTGATTACCGAAGGAGCGGGCTCGGCATTCTTTGCCGTAAACGGAAAGGAAAAAACCCTCTATACCCATCCCCTCGGCCCTGAGATTCTGCCTTCGATTACACGGGCGGTAGTCCTTCGAATCGCCCGTGATGTCGGGCTCACACCCGTCGAGCAGGCCGTCACGCCGCAGCAGGCCGCCCAAATGGACGAGCTGTTCCTGGCCGTAACAACCAAAGACATCCTGCCGATTACTCAATTTGACGGAAACCCCGTCGGAACTGGCCGGCCCGGTCCCTGTACCGCCGCCCTGCTCAAACAATTCCAGGAATACGTCGCCGCCTGCGCCCAGCGTCCTTAAAAACGGCGACACTGTTCTATCCATCCGGGCTCACAGACCTGATCCGGCCAATCCCTGCTCTCTGACAACTGACGACTGATAACTGATGACTGGCGTCTTTCTTGTCCTTCCCGCGCCTCCCCCCTCCTTCCCTCGCCTCACCCATCATTCTCGCGCATCCTCCGTCATTCCCGCATATCCTCCGTCATTCCCGCATATCCTCCGTCATTCCCGCGCAGGCGGGAATCCAGTCTTCCCACGACCCGCCCTCCGAAGCTTTCAGCGAAGGAGGAAGGCGGGAATCCACCCTTTTTGACCCTCGCTTCTGCCCGCACATTCAGGTGAATGGAAACATCTTATCAGGAAAAGGTAAAAAACCTTGCTGAAAACCCAATTTCTCTTTATAGTGTTTGTTTTGAAGGAAAGAAGAAGGATGCAGATGGAAAGGAGCCCTCATGTCACGCGGCCAGTCGCTGATGCGCCAGTGGAACCTCCTGAAAGCCCTCCAATCCGTCTATTTCGGGATTGACAGTCAGGAACTGGCCCAGCGTCTCGAATGCAGCCAGCGGCAGGTCCTGCGGGACTTAAATATCCTCCGCGAACTCGGCTTCCCCATCACCTATGAAGAGCGGGATTTCGGAAAGCGTTTCTGGAAAATGAGCCGCCATTTCATCGAAAGCGACCGGCTTGTCTTTACCCCTACGGAACTCATCAGCATCTACCTGAGCCAAAAACTCCTTTCCCCTCTGTCCGGCACCCAATTCGGCGAAGGTCTGGCCTCGCTCCTGGAGAAAATCAAGGCCATGCTCTCCCCCCGCACCCTCGAGTATTTCTCCAGACTTGAAGAGCATTTTCTGGTCAAAACCTCCGCCCTGAACACCTACGCCGCCCACGACAAAATCATCCGAATCCTCACCCGCGCCGTCCAGGACTCCCAGACCGTCCGCCTCCGGTATCAATCCACCCGGCACCCGGAGCCTTACGAAACCCTCTATCAGCCCTACGGATTGGTCTTTTTCGACGGGGACCTGTACTGCATCGGCTGGATGCAGCGATACGAAGAAATTCGCACCCTCAAGGTCAGCCGCATTCAGAGCGCCGAAGCCACCGGTCAATCCTTCCGCCGACCTGCCGACTTCTCCCTCGTCCGGCATGTACAGGACAGCTTCGGCATCTTCTCTGAACCTGTTGCACCATGCAAAATCCGCATCCGTTTTGACGGCTGGGCCGCCGCCAACGTTCGTGAAACACGCAGGCATCCCTCCCAAACCATCCTTCAGGATAACGGGGATTCTCTGCTTGCCCAATTCGAAATCGCCCCCAGTGCCGAGCTGATTCGCTGGATTTTAAGCTTCGGCTCCCACGCACACGTCCTGACGCCGCGTTCCCTCATTCGGCAGCTCGAAAATGAACTGCAGCGGATGCTTGAGCAATACGCGGCGACCCCAAAAAATTAAAAATTTTTTCTTCCCATCAAGCCCCTATTCATAGTTTCTTTTTCCATTCGCAGACCCAAAAAATCGTAGGTCTGACCAGTCCTGTCATTCCCATCCGCCTCCCCCAAAACAAATCCCCTGACCAGACCTGTCAGACCATCCCCGTATTATCTTAAAGGAAGGCCATGCTTTCTCTCGGAATTCAGAAGGCCGAATCAAATGAAACAGGAGAAACAAAAATGAGTGAAGAAGTCAGGGGAGTTCAAATTCTTGCAGAGTTATCCGAAACAATTCAAACCAAACCGCCGCTGACGTACCGGAATTTGACGCTGGTTCCGCTGGTCGGACTGAACGGCTCAGTCTCTTATCTGGTGGCCTCCGAAGCCCTCGAACAGGGGCTGCTGACGGTTCAGGAAGTCAGCACCGCCGGACAAGTCAACACCCTGCGCGTCGAAAACAAAAGCCCGCACCGCATCCTCCTGCTCGACGGTGAAGAGCTCGTCGGCGCCAAGCAAAACCGCATCCTGAACACCACAATCCTGCTGGAGGCACAATCCGTTCAGGATATCCCCGTCTCCTGCGTGGAGCAGGGCCGCTGGCATCACTGCCGGCCCGATTTCATCTCCGGCGGCCTCTCGTTTCCCAAATTACGGGCCTCAAAAACCCGCCGGGTAACCGAGTCGCTCTGCTCCATCGGACAACCCCTGGCCGATCAGGGTGAAATCTGGGACGAAGTGGAGCAAGCGCTCCAGGCATTTGAGCTCCATTCTCCAACCAAAGCGATGAAAGATGTTTACGACCGTCAAAAAGACAACTGGGAGAATTTTACAAAAGCCCTCGCTTATCCGGAAGGTGTCTGCGGCGTCGCCGCTTCCATCGGCGGGCGAATGCTCATCCTGGATGTCTTTGACAAACCCGACACCCTGAAAAAAATCTGGCCGCGCCTGACCGCCGCTTATGCCCTCGAGGCGCTCCAACAGAGGAACGAACCCGAAAAATCGTTCGACGAAAAAAACGCCCGATTCTTTCTCGACGGCCTGAAACGATGTCAAACCCAGCTCTTTAAAGCCGTCGGACTCGGAGAGGAACTTCGCTTCCAATCCGATGAGCTTTTCGGGCAGGCATTATGGTTTGAACAGTCCGTTATTCATCTGGCCTTGTTCCCCAATGACGGACGAGAGCACGGCCAAGGCAGAATGATGCCGCCCGCCTTCCGGCGGTCCCGGCACATGCACTAAATCGGCAGCGTTCTCCTTGGAGATAGGCGGTGTGCAGAGAATGCCCAAGGCGAGGGGAGAGTAAGCGGCAGAAGGGCTTGGTAGGAAAGCCCCGGCTCTCTGCACAGCGGAGGACGTCCGATTCCAACCGAGACGTCCTCCGCCCCGCCGTACTCAAAAATATTGAAAAAGAAATTGAAACAAAAATGACAAACGATTAATATCCTTCTGAAAGGTAGGCAGACGGAGGGTTTTATTTGAGGATGGAGAACCCAAAGAAGGAATCTGCTGACAGGAAGTCCTGTTCGCAGGAGGAAGGGAAACGCCAGAAGGCGGAGAAGCCGCTCGGTGCTGTTCTTCCATTTGCAGAAGTCCAAATTGAAGGACGGTTTGAGGGCAAAGGAGTTCTGCCGCCGTTTCGGGGGGCTACGCTGCGAGGCGGGTTCGGGTATCATCTCAAGCAGACGGTTTGTCATCGAAAACAAAGCACCTGCCAGGACTGCATCGTTCGAACGAGCTGCGCTTACAGCTGCATTTTTGAAGGGATTCCCCCGCAGGACCGGCAGATGATGCGGCTTTATCCCTATGTCCCGCAGCCCTTTACGCTGCTGGTCAAGTCGCAGGACCCTGCTCAAATTGAGCCGGGCAACTTGTTTTCTTTCGGCATGCGTCTTTTCGGCAGGGCTATCGAGCTGTTTCCTTATATTGCCTACAGTTTCATCGAAATGGGCAAAGAGGGGCTCGGCAAAGACCGGATTCCTTTCCAAATTACCCGGATTGTCCAGCCGTCTTTTGGGGCGGAGATTTATCATGAAAAGGAGGCCTGCCTCCATAAGGTCCAGACGGAGTATCCGCAAAATCTGCTTCCAGCCTGCAAACGCATCCGGGTGGATTTTGTTACCCCAGTGCGTCTTCGGATAAACGGCCGGGAACCGTCCACGCTGCGGTTCGAGGATTTGATTCGTGCAATTGTCCGGAGATTCTCTATTTTGACCTATTTCTATGGAACTCCGACCGAAAATCTTTCGGTAGATTATTCGGCGGCTGCGGCCGTGACATCCGTTTGCAGTCAAACCAAACCAATCGAGTTCCGACGATTTTCCGGCAGACAGAAGCGTCCTGTCGAGATGAGCGGACTTATCGGAAGTGCGATTTATGAAGGCAATCTGGAGCCGTTTTTACCTTGGCTCTCAATTGCCCGGATTATCGGTGTTGGAAAGGCGGCCAGCTTCGGCTTCGGCCGCATCCAGATAACCCCTTTGCAAGAGGATAAACATGATGCAGAAAGAACTGATTGAACTGTGTATCGGGGCCATCCTCCACGATATTGGCAAAATCGGCGAGCGGGCTCGCATCAAACTTTCCGGGCAGTCTGAAGGGATGAAACCCTACATCTGTCCGACGGAAAAAGACGGCAATTACGGCTATCTTCACGCTGCCTGCACCAACGAGTTTATGGAAAAGATAAAAAATAAGCTGCCCCGTGAACTGGACGCCTCGAAAATTGCCAATATCGCCTGTTATCACCACAAGCCCGATCAAAACAATCCTCTTCATTATCTTGTTCAAACAGCAGATTGGCTCTCTGCCGGACAAGACCGGAATGAAGGCCAAAAAGACGACTCATCCGTTCTGCGCGATGCAGGAATACGCGATTTTGCCAACAGCATCTTTGCCGGGATTACCCCGATTGTCAAAAAGGATTGGAAAAAGTCTGAGTCTGTCCATCTGCCGCTGATTCCTCTGGAATTGAATGAAAAAGTCTTCCCCTGTTCCGCTGCTGCGAATCCTGTTGAGGAACATAATCAGTTATGGAACAGTATCTTAAAGCACTTTGATGAGCAGCTGGAACCGACGAGTCCTGCTTTGTTTATTAACCAGCTGATCTGGGTTTTTGGGCTTTACTCCTGGTCAGTGCGGAGCCATCGAAGCCAGGTTGCGGAAATCTCCCTGCTGGACCACTCTCTGACGACGGCGGCCTTTGCCTGCGCTCTTTATCAGTATCACAGCCAGACCAACACAATGACCGAAAAAGACATTCAGAACTACAATCCCAAGAAATTCCGTATTGTCCAGGGCGACCTGAGCGGCATCCAGTCTTATTTGTATGATGCGGCTTTGGACAGTCCGTCCGGCCTGAGCAAACGCCTTCGTGCCAAATCTTTTTATTTGAGTCTGATTACGCGTCTGGCCGGCTCGCTGCTCTTGCAGAGGGTCGGCCTGCCGGAGGTCAACCGCATCATCGATGCAGGCGGAAACTTTACCCTGCTTGTCCACAATACACCCGATTGCCTCAATGCCCTCAAAGAAACCCAAAAACAGATTGACGACTGGTTCCGGCGCACCTTTGCCGGCAAACTCCATCTGAATCTGTGCTATGAAACGAAATTAAGCGGTGAAGACTTCCGAAAAGAGCGTTTTTACGAAATCCAGCAGAAATTGGCCTGGCAGATGGATCATGCCAAAAGACTGGCTCAAAGAGCCGTCTTGGCCGATGGGGCCTGCTGGAATCCGAGCGCATTCCTGCCCCCAATCGACCCGTCTTTGATTCCCAAAACCCCATCAGAAGAAGGGGAAAATTCGGAAAAACTTCCTGAAAACCAATTTTTCAAAGATTTGGGGGAAAAACTAACCAGAGGAAACTTCCTGATTGTTTCCACGGCTGCTGTTCCGGGCGGATTCAGCGAAGACCTGGCTCGTTTGCCGCTGGCCCATCCGTTTGATGCCTACTATTTCGCCGTCAAAGGGGCCCCGGCCGCTTCCCCCGACATCACCGGCTGTTTTGAGCTGGTTCCGGGCAATGAATCCAAATCCCTCGGCCAAACGCGCTGCGGCCTCCTGCTGGCCAACTACATTCCCCGACAGACAGAACAGGACCGGCCGGTTTATGAATTTCCGCAGATTGCCGACTGGCTCCGTCAGCAGCTGGAAGACAAACAGGAAGCCGTCTTTACTGCTGGCAAACCCAAATCCTTCGCTCAACTCTGTGCCGATTCGTTCAGAATCTGCAAAACAGGGGAGAAAATCGAGATCAAAGGCGAACCCTTGCTGGCGGTCCTGAAGGCTGATGTGGACCGACTGGGCATGCTCTTTTCCAAAACCCTCGAAAATGCCCGTGCCCCGCTGAGCTGGTATATCTCCCTGTCCCGGCAGCTGAACCTGTTCTTTTGCGGCATTCTGCCCGGCTGGTTCCTCAATCCGCCGAAGGAAAATCCTGATTTTCGGAATATCTACACCGTCTATGCGGGCGGCGATGACCTCCTTCTGGTCGGCCCGTGGACCACGATGCTTCAGTTCGCCGCCTTCCTCCGCCGGAAGTTCAAAGAATATGTCTGCGGACATCCGGAAGTCTCCATCTCGGCGGGGATTGCCCTCTGTCACAGCCGCTTCCCGCTTTCTCAGGCTGCCAAGCAGGCCGACGATGCTCTCGACAAGGCCAAGAAAACCAGAGACCGCATCTGTGTCTTTAACACCGTTCTGACCTGGGAGGCCTTTGAGCAGGCGATCGGACGTGATGCCAGCTTTTTTGATGAAGTTCTCACCGAAGAAGCTAAAAAACATGAAATTAAGGTAATCTCCAAGGGCTTTATCTACCGCCTTCTCCGTTATGCGAAAACCGCCGAAGAGTGCGTCGACGCAGGCAAAACGCCGGTCAATCTCCGCAAGCTCCTCTGGCGTTCTCACCTGAAGTACGACATCGACCGGAGCGTTAGACCCGTCGATAATAACAAAAAGCAGCCTATCGGTCGTAGCCGTATCGAGGAACTTACCGCCCTCACGGCCGATGATGCAGGAAAAGACAAAATCCGGCGTCTCAAAGTCGCCGCAACATACTGTCTCTATCTGAACCGTTAACCTAATTTTTGGAGGATTTGCTATGAATAATCCAAACCAGAGAAGCGGGGGTACGAGGCCGCAAAGCCAAACACAGAAAGAGGCCCCCACTGCCGTTAAAGTAGTTTACTATAAAGATAAGGCCAGGAAAATACTTGATCCGGAGCTTCTGGATCAGAAAGCCCAAGAGCAAGCTAACAAGTTTCCTGATGTTAATGATAGAAACAGAAAAGACAAGCTTTCCAAAAGTCAAATTCGTAGATTTTTCGGCGCGATTAAGAATTTGCATTTCCAGCTGGAAAATGGAAGGCCCTGGGAACAAGTCCTGCCGCTTTTCAAAATGTTTCAAAGCAAGGTCGCTTATGCCAAGCGTTCCGGCGGAAAGAAAATCCCGGAAGAATTTGCTGCTTTTCTGGAAGAAAACATAAAACTTGTCGGCAATGATGAGGATAACTTTCGGGCGTTCGTGCTCTATTTTGAAGCAGTTTTAGGTTTCGCGTACGGGAACAACAAAATAGGAGATTAGAAATGAAACTTCATAAAATCAAAAGGATTGAGGGAAAGATAAAAGTAATTACGGGCCTTCGTATTGGAGGTTCCATGGAGACTATGGAAATCGGGGGTATTGACATGCCCTTGGTAAGAATTTCCGTGAAGGATAAAGAAACAGAAAAGAATCTTCCTTATATACCGGGTTCTTCTCTCAAAGGAAGAATGCGTTCCTTAATAGAATGGGCTACTGGGAATCTTTCTCTTGACGAACGAAAACCCGTGCATCAATGCAAAGACAAAGAGTCTTTTTTGAAATGTGATGTTTGCAGGGTTTTCGGCATTTCAGCAGACCAGCAGCTTGAGGTGGGGCCTACGCGCCTGTTGGTTAGAGACAGTTATCTGTCTGCAGAATGGTATGAGGCAGTAAGGAGCGGTAAAGAGATCACGGAAGTCAAAGTGGAAAACAATATTAACCGAATTACAGCAAAAGCGACTCCTCGGTCAATGGAACGGGTGGTGCCGGGGGTGACCTTTGACCTCGATATTGCCTACCGCGTTATCGATACCGGCGACGGCGGAGCGACCGATGAAAAGTACTTCAGGGAAGTCGTCCTGAAGGCCCTGGCCCTGGTCGAAAAGGATTACCTGGGCGGCTGCGGCTCCCGCGGATGCGGCAAGGTCAAATTCATTGACCTCAAAGACGAAGCCGGAAATCTCCTCACCCTGCCTACAGTCTGAACGGAAAGGCCCTGACCTATGTACGAAATCAAACTGAAGGTCCACACGGCTCTGGGCACGCGGCTGTCGGCGGATACCCTGTTCGGCCATTTGTGCTGGGCCCTCCGCTATCACGAAGGCGAAGCGGCCCTCACCGAGTTCCTCCGTGCCTTTGCCGACGGAGTGCCTCCGCTGCTCTTGTCGGACGCCTTCCCGGATGGATACTGGCCGCTTCCGCACCTGCCCCGGCCGACCCCCGAGCAGGAAAAAAAACTGCTTGAGAAAATCCGGGGCATCCCAAAGAGTGAACTGGTAAAACGCCTGCATGTCGAAAAAGACGGAGAAAAGGTTCCGGACAGGAATACACACCCAAACGAAATTGAGGCCTTCGATATCCTCAAATGGATGTACAAACTGTGCTTTCTGCCGGACAAAGGTCTCCATGCCCTTTGCAACGGTCTGAGCACCGAGGCCGTCTTTCATTGGTTTCTCGACAACGAGTGCGGAAGCCCGACACTGCCCAAAGAAACCGTGGTTGCCCACAACACCATCAGCCGTTTGACCGGCACCACCGGCCAGGAAGGGTCGCTCTTTTTCACCAAAGAGTGGCATATTAACCCGTTTAAGCCGCCTGTTTTTCGCCTTCTGGCCGCCTCGGCCCAATATGACGACGCTGAACAATTGAAAAGACTGTTGGAGCGGGCTCTTGAAGGCGGCTACGGCAAATACAAATCCCGCGGCAAGGGCAAAGTTTCCGTCGAATCGGTTTCTCCGGCCGTCCTGCCGGCCGCTTCCAAGCCCAATGCCGTCCTTCTTTTGGCCGCCTGTGCACCCGCCGACCGGGACCCCGCCGAGGGCTTCTGGAAACTCCAGACCAAAATCGGCAAACTCGGCGGCGACTGGGCCGTTGGGCCCCATCCGAGCGGCATTCACGATGTGTATAAAAAGCCGCTGATTCTGCTGACGGCCGGGTCGGTGCTGAAAACCGACAGTCCGCGTCCTTTTTACGGCCGGCTTGTCCAAAACATTCACCGCTCTTTCCCGGAAGTGTGCCATTATGCTCTCGCGCCGGCTGTGCCGGTCTGCTGTGCGTTTACGGAGGTTTTATGAAGCGATACAAAATGACCCTCACCATCCTTTCCCCCGTTCATATCGGCTCCGGACAGGATATTGACCCGACGGAATATGTCGTCAAAAACGGCGTCTTTTACCGGATTGACCTGGCACGGTTTCTTTCAGAGATGCCGCCCTCCCTCCGGGCCGAATTTGACCGCAGAGTGTCGGACCCCAATCCCTTTGTCATCCGCGATTTTATTCGCAACCACGTTGACCCGGAAAAGTATGCCTGCTTCAAAGCAGACGCACCGGCCTTTGAGTCGGAGTACAAAAATAGTCTTTCGAATCCGAACCGGCAGCTGGAAGTCAGTCTCTTTACCCGAACCCCCGTCACCTGGCGGGCCTATATCCCCGGCTCCTCCATCAAGGGCGCTATCCGAACCGCTGTCATATCCGAGTTGGCAAAATCCAAAAAGCCGTCGAAAATAGACCCGAAGTATTTTGAAAAAGATGTGCTGGGGTACGGGGATGCCAGACAAGATCCTTTCCGGTGTGTGAAAATATCGGATGCGATGCTGCCCGATTCGCCGACCTTTATTGATAAAACAGAAATTTTCAAACTCAAAAAGACGTCCGGCGCTGACCCCTCGAAAATTCAGATGTTTTACGAGCAGTGTTTCTCGATGCTCGACGGCGAAGACATTCGGGCAGAGGGCACTCTCGATATTGACGACCAATTGCCTAAAAAAAGCATCTATGACAACCGGGAAAAGAAAGAAATACCCGCTGTGTCGATGAAGCTGGATGCTTACACGATTCTCAAGGCCTGCCGTGCCTTTTATCAGCCGAAAATGCAGCAGGAGCATGACAAGTTTTACCGTTCCAGCCCCGAACTGGAACAGAACAGCCAAAAGTTGCTGGAACTCCTAAACAAATGTAACGATAGCGAATTTCCGCTTCGGATAGGTCGGTTCAGCCATGTCGAGTGCACGACGGTGGACGAATTTCGCGAACCGTACAACTCCCGCGGCTTCGGCAACTCCCGGACCCTTTCGGGCGGGACGATGCCGATGGGCTGGGTCAAGGTCCGGTTAGAGCCTATTTCCTGAATGGGCGTTTGCCGAAGGGACGGAGTCGAAGATTCGAGAACGGGCGGCAGGAAAAATGGAACAGAGTTGATTGGACCAGATAAAGGAAGAAGAGTTCGGGTGCAGGGATTGCTGATGGTGCAAAGTGTGCGATGGGAATTTTATCCAGTATGAACCGGATGAATGCGGTTATGGGTGCAGAAAGCATACCCTCTGTGAATAGCCGGCGCTCGGCCGGGACGAATCCGACGGCAGGACAGGGGCGGGAAAAATTGCACCCAAAAAAGACCCGGAAAATTTGTTTTATGGGCGGTTTCCCGGAAAGATTTACGCGTAAAAATTTGCAGAATCAGGGCTTAAAACGCTTGACAGAACCGACGGTCGGCCTATAATAGAAAATGTGCCGATTACAGAAAATTTGTAAGTTACGGTCTTTCAAAAGTTTATAGAGATTTTGGTCTTTCGGAGGCCGGCAAAAAAGTGTCGAAAAAGGCCTTCGAAGAGGGGGTTACAGTTTTTGCCTTTGCAACCCCTTGAAAATAAAGAACTTGCAAAGGCCAGTCTTGCAATTTTTCCCTGATGAATAAGGGATTGAAACAATCAAAAGAAAGAAAGGAGACAAAAATGTTGAACTGGAACTTGCAATTTTTCCCTGATGAATAAGGGATTGAAACCCTTCGATGACATCGATGAAAAGATTCGCGAAATCAAAACCACTTGCAATTTTTCCCTGATGAATAAGGGATTGAAACGGAACCCTTCCGGAAAAACAAGCCAAAAAAGAGCGTGTAATGGCTTGCAATTTTTCCCTGATGAATAAGGGATTGAAACCGTGTCTACGACCTCTGCTGGGAGTGGGTCAAACTGTCGCAGCCTTGCAATTTTTCCCTGATGAATAAGGGATTGAAACTGCCGCCGAACGTGACGGCGATGATTTTCTATCTGAACTTGCAATTTTTCCCTGATGAATAAGGGATTGAAACAACGCCGGGGGCATCCACATCATCGTAAACAGTTTAGCTTACTTGCAATTTTTCCCTGATGAATAAGGGATTGAAACAATAGAAAGAATCCAACAATTCTTCCGGGATTGCTTCCGCTTGCAATTTTTCCCTGATGAATAAGGGATTGAAACCAGCCGTCGATATCTTTTTCCAGCCGTCCGGCCCGCCGTTATGAACTTGCAATTTTTCCCTGATGAATAAGGGATTGAAACCAGTACGTACCGCAGCGGGGACAAATGCCTATTTCTGACCATTCTTGCAATTTT
>JAKPDO010000022.1 GCA_029552545.1 Planctomycetota bacterium | reverse complement strand
GAGGGTAGCCGCCGGGCCAACCATCGGCCCCTCATGAGCTGGCGGTTGCGCAGTTTGCGCCCGAGAGGCAAGGACGGAGACTCTACGAGCGCGAACCCAACTTCTCACGTCAGCCGCATGGACAATAACCTGACGGTGTTTGCCGCATGGCGCTTACCAGCTGCCAGCCATACCAGCCACTCCCGCCGCCTGTCTTTCATGCCTTGCTTTTTGTCTTGCTTTACCTCTCGCCTTGCCTCCGTTTCGTTGTGTGGCTTTTTTATTTCGATCCTCACTCTGACTCTTTTTCTTTCTCCAGTGCCATCATTGGCGGGATCTGGCAAACATTGCTCTGTCTCTTCTTCATTTACTTCACTTCCGTCATGGCCCGGCGTGCAGCCCGCCGGTGAGGCTCTGGCTTTTTCTCCAATCGCAACTCAGGCTGCGACTCCTTTCCGGATACGGACATTGAACTTAAACCGGCTGGCCTGGTCTTGCTCGGCCCGGCTTCGGCTGCCATATCCCTCCTCGACAGCAGTTCAACCTGAGCTCCACTTGATGGCCTTGCCCTCAGATTGTTATCGCCATTCCCTCGAAAATTACGCCAGAAGCCTTAAACTCACTGTATCTACACCCGCCGCCGCTGCCGTTGCTGCCTCCACTTCTGCTGCCGCTGCCTCCACTTCTGCTGCCGCTGCCTCAACTTCTGCTGCTGCTGCCGTTGCTGTCATTCCGAGTGATTCAGACGCCGCCCCTGGCGTGGCCATCGTCACTTCGAAGGGGGTGCTGTCGCCTGATTTTTCCGGCGCTCTTCTGACTGCCACCGTTCCAACCGCTGGCGATACGGTTTCAGCTATCGACTCTCCGGCGGATGCGAATCTAGATGCGGATTTAGCCTCCGATTCGAACATTTCCACACCACGCAAATGTCTGACCTCCGGAAATTTCATGACCGCCACAGTTGCCGCCGCTGTCACCACCCCGGGCGCTGCAGCTACCGCGCCTGCTGCTTCTGCTTTGCCGACAGCCGCTATCCCGGCCGCGCTGCCTGACGTGACCCCGGCATCCGCGACCTCAGGCCCCGCCTTTTCTCAGCAACAGTTGACCCGCCCGGTGCTCAACCCGCGCCCTGGTAAAATCAACAAAATTGCCTTCTGGGCTTTTGCTGCCAACCTCGATCCGGAGACAGCAGCCAGGTTCAGAAGTCAGATATTAAAACCT
>JAKPDO010000018.1 GCA_029552545.1 Planctomycetota bacterium | reverse complement strand
GGCGACACGCCTACACCGATTACGATGATATTTTGATATTTTGGCGGAAAACCGCACTGGGCCTTTGCGGAGAGGACGCCCGCGAAATGGCCCGAGAGCAAATTCGGCAATAATTTTGCCCGCCGGCGGTCGGCGGGTTTGTAAGCGAAACAAAAAGAAACCAAAAAAAGAAAGGAGAAAAAAAATGTTAAATTTTAGTCGTGTAGAGAAATTATTAAACATCCCGTTGCCGGAAGAGTTGCGGGAGATGCTCACTCCAAATACAGGGGTGAGCATTGTGTCGGCTGAGAGTCTGTTCAGCCAGACTCCAGCCCACACCACATACGAGTGGTATGGGGGATTGTCCAGTAATACGTCCGGGTGTCTGGCGGCAATGGCACTCGGCCCGTGCGGTTGGCAAAAATTGGAAATTCAAACCGATTGGTCTAACGCACGCGGGGAACAGTATGAGTCGACTGTTCCCCCGATTGGAGAACAACTTGAGTCGCTGGGCGTTTTGCGCCCAGCTATCATAATCCTGCTTGAGGAGGATTATGATAGCGATGATGATGCCGATGAAGAGAAAAAACTCATCATCGGCATCGGCGGTCGAAGCATCCGCCGATACTTGGAATGGCGGATAAACACCGCCGCCGCAGAGCTGACTAATGCTCTGCGAGAGGCGGTGCCGGATCCAAAAGATCCGATCCGAAAACGCAGCAGGGCTCACCTGCTTGCGGATTAACAAACCAGCCGCCAGCCGCCGGCGGTGGAATAAATAGGCAGACAGCAAAATGCCGGTCATAATTGCCGGCGCTGAACAAAAATGGCTACTGTTAGCCAACAAATCGTTCAGCGCCGGTTTTTTTATTGCCCAGCCCGCCGAACGGCGGGCGGAAAGGAGACAAGACCATGAAGACGAATAATTTGGTGCTGGCCTTTGGCCCTTACCAGACCGACATTATTATCGCCGTAGACCTCGGCCCGTATGGCGGTACGCGGCCAGATCTCGATGTCCGCCGTCTGGACATCAAGTACACCGGCCGCGCCGTGTGGTCGCCGACTGCGCTGGCCATCGCCGCATCTCGCTCCGGCTACGGATGCGGCTGGGGATCGTCAAGCAAACTCTGGCCGATCTCCGCCGACGAGTCGGCGAAAATAATTGCCGAGATTGAGGCGGCGTCATCGGCGGCTGCCAAGGCTTACGAACATCCGTTAGACTGGAAAGGCATTTGCCCCCGCTGCAGCACATACTGCGAGGGGGACTGCTGCAACTAATTTTGCCCGCCGTTCGGCGGGGGAAAGGAGAACAGAAATGGACGTAAAGGTGTACGAGAATAACGCTGGTGGTATCATCTACATACTCGACTCCAGAGTTGGATATG
>JAKPDO010000042.1 GCA_029552545.1 Planctomycetota bacterium | reverse complement strand
TTGTCCACCGTTGGTTTGCTGATTTACCGTTGTTTCAAAGATGCCGTCAGAGTATTCAATTTGTACGGGAACAGAGGCGGAGCGGGAGGACATCTGGGTCCACCACATCGAAACATCATAGAAGCCGGGGGAGGGCGGTGTGAAGGACCAGGTGTATGTAGCGCCGTCGCGAGCCCAGAGACTGCTGCTTCCATAGGGGTCAGCGGCGCTGGAGGTGCTCCAGGTTCCTGTGAAGGAGGTGCCGGCGGCTCCGTTGTCCACAATGACAGCCGGGGTGTTCGGGCTCACATCCGTTCGGAAACTCAGGACAGAACCTTCGGCCCAGCCGGCACTGTTATGCACTCGGGCTTTGAAGTAATAAAGGGTGGAATAGTTCAAACTGCTTAGCGTGACGCTGAAGCCGTTTTCGGAAAGGGCGGACGCGCTCAGCCAGCCGTCGGAACAGTCGGCTGTTGTACCCCAACTGAAACCGTATTGGTCGATGGTTCCGCCGCCATCGTCGGTAATGATGCCGCTTAAAACGGCTGATGAAGCGGTAATTTTGGCCGCCGGGGGAGGTTTGAACGGTCGGCAGCTGAACCAGGGAAGCCCAATTGGCCCTTCTCCAAAAACGGGCTCCTTTGTCAATTAAATACTGTTTGCTGTATTTGCCCTCGACAATACCGCTGGCTGCATTTCGGGCTTCTCGAGTGATGATATAGGAGCCGCTGTACTGTTTGAAGAGGCCGGTGTGTTTGCTGGTGCCGCTCACATAGACCCAGAGGTCCCATTGTTTGAGGTTGTTGATGCTTTCGACCTGAACGGTGTTGGGAACGCCGGCATAGAGTTTATCCGTTGTATAAGGGTAAGGAGCGGCCTTGTTTTCGGCTGCATACTCCGGCAAAGCCAGGCAACGGCAGACGTACGATGCACAGTCCACACCTTCCACGGACGAATCATCCCAGACGTCATTATTGATCCATCCCTTATTGGCTCCGTAAACGTATCGTTCTTTCAGACCGTTGGCGGAATATTCCCCGCACTGGCTCCTGGACCATTGCGGGTCATAAGCAGCCTGGGCGGCGGGGACGAGGAACAGGATGCAGACAATCCAAAAGGCAAAATGGATGGAGGTTCGGCGGTTTTTCATCACGGCAGTTCTCCCTGGTACTCGAAGAGTATGATTCGTCCTTCCTGATTATCTCCGGCAAGGAGGACAACCCCTTGGTCGGTCAAATCCATTCGGCGTGCTGCCTCGAAGGAGAACCATACATCAATCTGGGCTGTTTGAGCGGTTTGTTTTTCGAGGTCGATTCGGCACAGCCGGCGAATTCGATAGTCTCCTTCAAGGGTAAATAAAAGCCAAATCACCCCGTTTTTGTCTTCGAGGGTTTCCTCGATGCAGCGAACCGGCTGTTCGAACGAGACGGAGTAAATGGATTTATAACGAGGGCTTTTTACAAGGATTCCGCCTTCTGCTGTTTCAGCCAGCACATCTGATTGAGTTGGGGAAATATCGCCGGATTGGCGGAATATATTCTGATTCCGCCGCAGAACCCCGGCCCATCTGTTTTGCCGAGCCCCGTCCTTGGCCATCAGGGTTTCTGATGAGGGGTCGTATCGGAACTGAGCCGGATAGGCCAGCTGCCTGCGGACGTGGAGCGGTTGGGTTCGAATCGGGCGGCCCGGACGAAGCCGGTGGACACGGTCCTCCGCCTGAGAAATAACCAAAAAAGAATTATCATTTGGGTCAATAACCAAATCAGAGGCGGAGGAGGTTGGAAGCAGAATTTGTTTTTGCCGTCGTCCATGAAGGTCATATGTTAGGATTCGACCCTTGGCTGTGTCGAGGACGTGGACCTGATTTTTTCTGCATACGATCGCAGCAGGGCCGATGACTGTCCCGTCGGGGCTCTCGAGAAGAGAAAAGGCATCCGGATTCTCGTTCCATTTGTGTTGAACCAGAATTTTCGCTTGAACGGCCATGGCTTTGGGAACCAATGGGATTGTCTCGGAGTACAGAGACACGATGTATTCAGGGCTTTGGACAAGCGTGTTTCCGTCATAATGGGCCAGAATTTGGTACCGGATTTCTTCTCCCCGGGTCTGTTTTGCACTCAGACAAGCTTTCCAGCATTCCCCATTCGGCTCCCAGGTCATTTCTTCTGTACCTTGTTCGAGGGAAGAGGCCCATTGCAAGAGGACTTGGTTGGGTTGGTTGTCTGCACAGGCGGCAATCTCAAGCGGTTCATCGCTTTTCGAAAAAAGGTGAGGGTTAATGGAAAAAACCTGAGGAGCTGCACCAAAGGACAAAGACAATCCGCAGAAAAAGAGAAGAAAACCGTTACGAATGTTCATTTTTTTCTCCGAATATCTAATAGGAGATAGGTTTTGTTCTAAAACATGATTTTTGTCAGAATGACTGTTTTAAGAAACAAAAACCCTGCAAGTATTTTTGAAAAGAAAATACTTTTTCCCTATAAAAAACAGGAAAATGATAAACCCCCGCCTTGTTATGAAACAATAATGACTTTTTTCAAAATAATAAAAGTCGACAAAATATAATAAACAAAAAGCTAAATTATAATTTCCCTCATTTTGACACATAATCGGAAAATTGGCAAGAGGCAGTTTAATTTTTCCGTTTTTTTGTCAAAATGGAGAGTTTTGTTGAGGAAATTTAATCATTTCTTCCGTAAAGGTAGGGCTCATCGGCGAGCGGATAATCGAAGATTTCTTCAGGTTTGAAGTAAAGGTTGATTTCATATTCCGCTGAAGCTGGGCTGTCGGAACCGTGAATGAGATTATACCCGCGGCTGCAGCCGAAATCTCCGCGAATAGTTCCCGGTTCGGCTTCATAGCCGAAAGTGGCCCCCATCAGTTTTCGGGCCATCTGGATAACCCCTTCGGCCTGCCAGACCATAATCAAAACAGGCGAAGACGAAAGGTATTTGACTACACCTTCGAAGAAAGGTTTGCCTTCGTGAACCGCGTAATGTTTCCGTGCCAGCGATTCGGGAATCTTCATAAACTTGGCCGCAACGAGCTTAAGGCCCTTTTCCTCAAATCGCTGAATAATTTGCCCGATTTTATGCCGATGGACGGCATCGGGTTTGAGGATGATCAGAGTCCTTTCCGGCATACAAGGTTTTTATCCGTCAGCTCTGCGGCTACCGAGTGCTCGGGACAATGTAAATCTCCACCCGACGATTGGCCGCATTGCCGCCTTTGTTGGGTTTATTGGGTTCAACGGGACGATATTCGCCGTACCCCTTTACGGCCATTCTTTCCGGAGAAATACCGGCGGTGGTTAAAGCATTTAAAACAGAAATGGCACGATGAACCGACAGATGCCAGTTTGTCGGGTGAGCTTGCAGCGTGCTGGGTTTCTTAATCGGAACATCATCCGTGTGGCCGACAATGACCATATCGAAAGCATTGGCTTCCGGGGATTTCATAATTGCGGCCAACTGTTTGAGGGATTCCATGGCGGAGGCGGCGACTTGATCGCTGCCGAGGTCAAAGAGCAGGTCGCTCTTGAATTTGAGCATGCCGGTGCTTTCATCGAAGGTAATCATGTCGCTGGTTTTGGCGAATTCCTGCAGCCGCATATTGAGTTCCGGCGGCAGAGGGGCACCGCTTTGGAGCAGCTGGGCCTGCATCTGAGCAATCAGGGCTTTCTTCTTTTCCAGATCGGCCTCGAGGGCGGAGATGAGTGCGTTTTTGGCCTGGAGGTCGGCACTGCCTTGTCCGGCCAGTGTTTCTTTTTCTTTCTGGCATTGTTCAAGGTTGATGCTGCACTGAGTTAATTCATTTTCCAGACTGGAGATACGTTCCTGCTGGAGACGATTTTGCGCTCGCAGCTCATCCATTCCCTGCTGACAGCATCCGGAAAGAGCAATCATTGCTGTAAATCCCAAAACAACGAAGAAAATCGTTTTACCGGTGTTCATTTTCAGTCCCTTTCTTGCTCCATAAAACTCCCTATTTTCTATCCAAATCAAAATAAATTGCCTTTGATTTGGATATCGATCCAATTATGCCTTCATTTTTTATCGGTTTGAAGGGGAGAAACCAATTTATTTTTTCTTTTTTTTCTCTGGTTTTGGGGCTTTTTCTTTTTTGGGTTTTTGATAAGCACCTGCCGGCTTGGGCTGTTTTTCAGAGAGGAGGGAATTGAAAACAGCCAGCAAAAGCAGCATCAAAATGAAAAGACCGCCTGCAATCCACCAAGCCATAGAAATTCCCATTAATTGGGAACCGGCCAGGAGATTGAGCAGACCGGGTCGGATTTGGCGAAGTCCTGCGCCGAGTGCGATGGCGGCGATAATCAGGGAAGCGAAGGGCACCAGCATCGCCAGGCCGTAGGCGGCCGTTGCCGGGTCGACGGGAGCCAATGCCACCAGTTGTGCGGCTGGCCCTGCTTCAACCGGTGCAGCTTCAAGCCCAGTCGGCTCAGCAGCAGAGACTGCCTGCGGTGCTTTGGGTTCTTCCGGCACTTCCTCGAGAGGGGCCTCTTCCGCCAGTTTCAGCGGTTCTTCAGCCGCCGGCGCTTCAGCGGAAACACCTTCCGCTGCGGCAGGCAGGATGTCATCCAGCACCGCCCCTAATGAGGTGTCATCCGCCTGCAGGGACAGGTCCAGAAGGCCGGAGCCGCTGCCGACGCTTTCGAGGTTCGCATCAGCATCCAAACTTTCGATTTCTTCCAGCTCGCCGGCACGGGTTTCTCCTTTGGTATCGGCGGCCAGCTTGTAGCCCTCGTCGCTTTCGTCCAGGACATTGATGCCCATCGAGGTTGCCCGCGTGTCTTCGGAGCTGAGGTTTTCTTCCCCGGCCATACTCAAACCGAACCCGCCTTCGCTTTCCTTCTTTGGGGTTTCGGGGGTTTCCTCTTCATCGGGCATGAGTTTGATTTCGGCGGTTTCCTCCAGCTTCAGGTCAAAATCCGTTCCGGCGGCGGTCAGGTCCAGCAGACCCTGCTGGTCGGCGGCCAGCGCATCGACCTGCGTTTGGTCAAAGAGGGGCTGGCCCTTATCGAGATATTGGCGGAGTGTGCCTTCTTTGACGAGAGCTTTGACCTGCTCTTCGCTCTTGCCGAGTTTTTCCATGACTTCCTGAAGGGTGTAATATTTGCCTGCCATAATTGATTTCCTGTCTTATTGAATAAGTTCCGTTTGGGATTGATTTTTCTTTTCGGTTTCGGGCGGAGTGGGCTGAATCGCTTCGAGCATCTGTTTTTGGTGGATATTTTCAAGGACGCTTCGAATCTGCTGCGGGGTCGGGTCGGCGCTGTTCCATTCGGTCAGAAGCCGGTCATATTCCCAGGAGCGGGCGGCCATCAGCCGAATCTGCTTGAAACCGGTCTGCCGGTCGAAAAATTCATACACCCAGATGGTGCGGTTTCGTGTATCGATGAGAGCAATGCCCTGATTTTCCCGGCTGATTTGAACGGGTACGGCCAGAATTGTGGAGGCGGTCGGGGCTTCGCCGGCACGAACGGCAAGGGGCTCAAGAGGACCGCGGAACAAGAGTATCGCTGCGGCTATCCCCACAGCGATGCCGGCTATAAAACGAAATCGATTCAATGCACCCATTTCCGGTTTTACCTAACCTCCGCAAAAACACTGCTTTATCCATCGATTATACCTGACTTTTGTCGGGGTTCAACTGGTTTTTAACTCATTTGACGCTGAAATTATGAAAACAAAGCTGCAATTTTGAACAAATTCGAAATACGAAGTTCGAAATTCGAAGAAAACTGTCGAAATCAAAAGGGAAAACGGTCTTGTAAGAATCAAAAAGCATTTCGGGGTGCTTGCTGAACACAGGAGGGGAAGAAATTGTGAGACTTTTCGCAATTTCCCATTTTTCCTATCAATCCCAGAGAGGACAGAAACGCCTTTAAATTAAGGAAGGTTCTATGGAAGGGCCGGAACAAGACCTGTCTTCTCCGGAATAGTTTTAGGTTGCCTAAGCCGGAGGGGTTCGAGTAAAGTAGGTTTGAAAGAGCGTTTTTTGAAGAAGGAGGCCAAGTAAGATGCAACGGTTTTACGGGGATAAGGGGGTTGTCCAGTGGGTGCTGTTTCTCTTCGTGTGTGCAGAGGCGGCCGTTTGCACGGCATCAGGAGGAGTGATTTCTCTGATTGCCGAATCCTATCCGCCGGAGCCGAACGAAGAGATCACGGTTTGGATTCATACCGACGAGCCGTTATTCTGCATGGGGCTGGGGATTGCGGTAACCGGCGATGTCGATATCACAACGGCTATGAGCGAGGCTGACTGCGCCGATTTCGGCTGGGACAACGGCTGGCGGTCCGACCCCTACATCGATCCGAACGGCTTTGTTTATTTGAACGGTGTCCGGTGGGCCGGTGATGCCAATGGGATAATCGGGTATTTCAAATTCCGCTACCACAGCGGTCAGGTGGCTGTATGGATTGACTCGACCTCCAGCACGGCCTACGGCTGGGACGGCAATTCCGTTACCTATTCATCCTTTTCAACAGACGCACTTCTGTTTGGTGAAATGGTACTGCCGCCGTTGCGGAAGCCCCAAGGTCCAACCCCTGTCTTGATACAATGTCCCTTGGGCTCAGGCGGTCCGGCGCGGTATGAGCCCAACAAGTTCTCCGAGTGCTCCCAACCATTTGAAATGTTCAGTATCCCTGATTCGGAACCGACTGTTATAGAAATCAATTCGGACATTACATCCAATCAGGTATGGAATGCAAACAATGTCTATTCTATCACTGAACCAAACGGGATCAATGTTCAGGCGCTGCTTGTGATTGAACCCGGCACCACCGTTATCTTCGGATATGCGTGCGGATTATTTGTCAACAATGGCGGTGCGCTGATTTCCCGCGGGACGCCGGATAAGCCGATTCTCTTTACGCCGGATTGGGTGTACTATGACTACCCAGAGGCTATCGGTTACTACTGGCAAGTCTTTCCATATTACGGGCCGTATTCTTTCTGCCCGATTTATATAGAACGTACAGCATCCCCGGCCACAACAATTCGTTACTGTATGATTGAAGGAGCGGTTGGGGGTATTGTGACTGAAAATATTCGTTTGGATAATCCCATCGAAAATAACTATTTATTTGGCAACGTCTGGGGGATTTATAAGTTTGGCCCCATGTTGACCGACATTCGCAACAACCTGTGTTTCTTTGCGGACCAGGCAGCAATCGAAGTTGAATTATGCCCAGACCCCAACGACGTTCCTGACGAAGAGAATCCGTTAAGAATTGAACAGAATACGTGTGACGGCTCCGGATATACTTATTGCGGGATCACTATTCACGGGGCAGAAGACCCTAACAAAGCACCTGCCGTTTACCTGCTCAATAATATCGTATCCGGTTCCTATTGGTACGGTCTGAACCTGGTTGACGGCGCTATGCAGGTGCTTGCAGCCAATACCGGATACTACGGCAACTATTCCAATAAGAATTGGGAGTTTAATGAATACAACCCGGTCTATGCAGAAACGAATCCCTATTCTCCTTATCTTGGTGCAAAGTCATATCAGCATCACTACCTTGCTGACGATTCGGCCTTCATTGATGCCGGGACACAGTACATCGAGCAAACAACACTGATCGGTATGACAACAAACATTGACAGTCAGCCGGACAAAGGTCTTGTGGACCTTGGGTTTCATTTTATGGATTGGAATTATACAGGAGGGGGAGGCACTCCGGGCACAGACCTTGACGATTTGATTACGATTGCGAATTACTGGCTGACCTACACACCGTATGATCCGAACAGCCCGAATTATCAGGACCCCAATATCGTTGACCCGAACGAAATCCGTTACGGCGGCGATTGGAACGACGACGGCTTTGTGGACTTGGCCGATTTTGCGATTCTAGCCGGAATGTGGCAAAAAACACAGGAA
>JAKPDO010000027.1 GCA_029552545.1 Planctomycetota bacterium | reverse complement strand
TATTACTATGTAGTCAGCGCCGTCAACAGTGCCGGCCAGAGTCCCGACTCGGTACAAGCCGGTGCCATGACGCCGGGGGTGCCGCCTGCTGCTCCGGCCGGGCTGACAGCCGTTGCCGGCAGAGACTGCATTGTGCTGCGTTGGCAGGCCAATACCGAAGGTGATTTGGCCGGATACCATGTTTACCGGTCGGTTTGCCCGACCGGCGGCTATACGCGGCTCAATGCGGATATGGTGGACAGACCTGCATTTACGGATCTTACAGCTTCATATTATACGGTTTATTATTATGCGGTTTCGGCGGTGGATGCGGACGGTTTGGAAAGCGTTTTATCCGAAGCGGCGGAGATGATGCTGGTTGACAGCCGTTCTGTACGGCTAAGCGGTGTAGATTTTGAAAGCGGCTTTGGGGACTGGGTCAACATCACGGGGGAGGATTTTACGGACTGGACCCGCCATTCCGGGGGCACCTTGACGCCCGCGACCGGTCCGTCGGGCGGCGCCAATGGCAGCAGCTGGTATGTCTATCTGGAGACTTCGCCGGGCGGGGCGAATGCAGCCGGCAATACGGCAATTTTGGAAAGCCCGCTGATAGGGGGATTTGGGCGGATTCTGACGTTTTATTACCATCTGTACGGGATAGACATTGGAACCCTGCATGTGGATGTGTATGACGGCAGCTGGCACCTTGGGGTCTGGAGCCTCAGCGGCCAGCAGCAAAGTTCCAGTGAGCAGGACTATGGACTGGCGGTGGTCAATCTGTCGGCCTATACGGGTGCGCTTCGGATTCGCCTTCGCGGGGTGGCAGCGGGGGGTCCTCGTGGGGATATGGCGATAGATGAGATTGAAGTGCGCGGGCGGTATTTTTATGGGGATATGAATGGCGACGGGGCGGTGGACATGGAGGACTTGACAGCATTTGGGTGTGAGTGGCTGCAGGAGAACTGCGCTGGGGATATAAGCGGGGACTGCCGGATTGGGCTGGATGAATTTGCTGTGTTTGCGGCTGACTGGCTG
>JAKPDO010000014.1 GCA_029552545.1 Planctomycetota bacterium | reverse complement strand
CCTCCATACTCCAGCAGCAAACCCGCGTGGTCCACTCCGCACTCACCGGCCCCAGCGAGCTCGTCAAAACCGCCCGATTGCGCATCGGCATCCCCGGCTCCGCCCGCTCCGTGACCGTCACCCTCAACTGTCGGCTGCCCGAACTGCCGGCCGGAATTGTCCCCAATTGCCAGGTGTATGTATGGTCGGCCGGATTATAATTCGGATCCAAAACCAGCGGCTCGAGGCTCAGGACAGGATCATAATCCACTCCCTTCGGCAGATAATCCACCAGCACCGCATCCTCCGCATCTTCCGTACCGACATTCTGCCACTGGAGAGTGTATGTGAGCGTATCCCCCGGTCCCACACATCCTCCCGCCTCCACATCATCCGTCTTGCCCAGGACCAGTTTTTCCGTCTCTTTCTGCGGACCAAACAGAAACGCCAGAGTCAGCGACGTGCTTTCGTTGGGGTCCAGCGTCCCCAGGGCCCAGCCCATCGCCCCGCCGACTTCTTCTCCGTAAATCCGGTCTTTGCCGTTCAACACACGGTCTTCAATATGAACGTGCGTCCCGTCCCGCGGTCGGCCCTGATGGCCTCGATACATAGAATTGTCAATCCAGTCCGGCTCCACCGTGCTGCTGAACCCCACAAAATCCACATGGCTGGAGGAGGTCTTCGGCCCGTTCCACTGCGTAATGTCATAGCGAAAATTGCCCATCCGATGAACGGGGTTGAACGGAACATAATTTGCCAGCGGGTCCGGAAAGGCCGCATCACAATACGTCGAATTCACATACGGCCCGTATTCATCCGCTCCGTGACTGTGCAGAAACTGATAAAACTCCAGATTCGTCAGCGGTTCGTTTTTCAGGTTCCGAATCACATAGGTCTGCAGAAAGAAATACGCATCACTGTACATAAAACCAAGGCTGTTGGAGTCGGTAATATACCCCATAACCGACCAGACCGGATGAACCACCTCGGTATGAATTGTGATTTCGACATCTCCATTGGTTATGACGGACTTGCCGGTGTCGTGATAGGGGATGGGGTTGAAAGGGTCATTCCAGGCCGCACAGACTCCCGGTGCGGTAAAAGTACTGTTGGTGGTCCAATAAGGATATTCAAATTGCCTCGTCAGCCACATCGCCTTCCGGACGCCCGTGTTGGGGTCATCTATGGCTGTAGGAATCCCATCGTAATAAATCGCCGCTCCCCACTCCCCGGAAAGCACCTCATGGAAAGTATAATCGTGAATGGGGGACCGTCCGTACCAAATCCAGTCGGAGTATCCCGCCGCATCCAGTTTCG
This sequence comes from Planctomycetota bacterium, assembly GCA_029552545.1. Lineage (GTDB taxonomy): Bacteria > Planctomycetota > Phycisphaerae > Sedimentisphaerales > Anaerohalosphaeraceae > JAHDQI01. The sequence goes on along the minus strand of JAKPDO010000014.1, from coordinate 839 downwards.
CATAAAAGAAAGGCGGCCCGCCCTGCTGCTGCCAGTCCCCAATGGTCAGCTCCTTGCCGTCAATCGCTCCCCATCCCAGTGCGGTCAACACCCCCAGTCCGAGAATCACTCCCCAACCTGCCCGGCGGCTCTCCATCTGCTTTCTCCCTTCCTTCTTTTTTATCTATATTTCCTATCTTACCAAGAACACCCAATCTTGTCAACAAAAACCACTATCATGATAAGATATATCTTATATATTCTATTCTTTTTTAGACCTTTCTCTATTAAAGTCGTTTCTGTCCGCTTTGCGATTGATAGAAAAAATGGGAAATCCTGAAAAAATCGAGATTTTATCGGGCTTCTGGCTGCGAAAGACCAGATTTGGCCGGCGGGTTGGGTCAGCGGGACAGTTCGATGTGTTTGAGGAAGTGGTCGTTGTCGGGTGCGGGGTAATCCTGCCGGAAGTGGACGCCCCGGGATTCCAATCAGCATGGACAGCCGGGGCCGGGTCTTTGATGCTGCTTTCCAGGAACCCATTTTCTGTCTTGACAATGGGTAGGGGGATTATTGTTGCTGACCTTCGTTGATTTTTTATCACGCTCAGCAGATGGTTCTTTAAGACCTACATCATAAAACACCTTCCGTAAATCTTTTGATTCCATGCCGTTTTCAAAATAAACTTTTTCGCCTGTCCATTCGATGTAAACCTTGTATGTTTTTTTCTCCGTTATGATTTCAAGGCGATACATTTTCCACATATTTATTCTTCCCATGTAGGGTTGCTCTGCATTTTGCATGGATTCTCTGAATCCCTTTTCAAATTGCTCCATTTTATCGGTGGGAACCGTGAAGAAAAT
>JAKPDO010000006.1 GCA_029552545.1 Planctomycetota bacterium | reverse complement strand
GCCGTCGTCGCCGAAGAGGTCCGAAACCTGGCGATGCGGTCTGCCGAAGCCGCCAAAAACACCGCTGCCCTCATCGAAGGTTCCGTCAAAAACGCCAAAAACGGTGTCGAAATCTCCACCGAGGTGAGCAAAAAGCTCGAGGAAATCGTCGCCCATGTCGGCAAAACCACCGACCTGGTGGCCGAAATCGCCGCCGCCAGCACCGAACAGGCCCAGGGTATTGAGCAGATCAACACCGCCGTCTCCCAGATGGACAAGGTTACGCAGCAGAACGCGGCCGCGGCCGAAGAATCCGCCAGCGCGGCCGAGGAACTGTCCGCTCAGGCCCAGCAGATGCACACCGTTGTCCAGCAATTGGTAGCCCTCGTAGATGGAAGCAGCGGACAGACGCAAACCCTCTCCTCGCATGCTGCCCCTGCAGCAGCCAAAAAGTCCCCGCGGCTGTCCTTGACCGACCAGACCTTCCATCTCATCGCCGAAGGCAAGGGCAAAGGCAAGGCCACGAATACGGCCAAGTCCAAGGCGGCTCCGGCAACCGCCAAGCCCGAACCCAGTCAAGTCATCCCCCTCGAGGACGACTTCAAAGACTTTAACGGATAAACCATCAGCATACTCATCCAAAATCCCGGCGGGTCGGAATCACCCCAACCCGCCGGGGTTTTTTTCGCACAACGGAAACCTCTGAACCTCCCCGAAAAAAGAGAAAAAATACTTCTCTTTTCCCCGGGCTCGCGCCAGGGGCTATTCTCCTCGCAATCGCCCAACACCTCGGCGAGTCGGCAACAATCTCAACCCGCTGGTTTTTTTTATTTTCTGCAAAAAGTCTTATAAAAAAGAATCACACACTAAAACCAAATATTCGAGAAATGCTATACAAACAAAGAGTCTGATAATCCATCAGAAGAGAAGGGCCTTATTTGTGTTTTATCCGGATAAACAATTAAGAAGGCCGAGCGAAAATTTCTACTAAACCCTTTTATAGAGTTCGTCGAATCCATCAATGTTTTCCGGCGGGCCTATCCGGAAATATCCTGATAATCCGCTACTGTTCCTTTAGACAAGAAAACAGAGAACTGTTAACATCCTCGATTCACATCCTGATTGGCTGTAAAAGAAAACCGTTCAACTTTTTTTGGAGACTGACTATGAAAACAAAACATGTGCTTGTGTGGATTGCTTTTGCTGTCCTGACTAGTGTCTTGCTGGCTGCCGATGAAGAACCGAAGGTCAATCCGAAGGTGACGGCCCTTCTGGAACAGCTGACCAAGGCCGCTGCAGAAGCTGCACCGGATTTGTCCGAAGCCAAATCGGACGATGAAAAGAAGCAGCTGACGGAATCGCACGCCAAACTGCAGAAGTTCATTACGGAAAAACTGATTCCGCTGTGCACCAATCCGGTGTTTGTCAAGGAAACTGCCGCTCAGAACGCCAAGGGCGTTTCTCTGGATGAAATCAAGAAGACTGATGAGCAGTGGCAGAAGGCCGAAGAGGAGCTGCCGATTCACAAGGAAAAGATGAACAACGCCTGTGCGGCGGAAATCAAGCGGCTGATCAAGGAAGTCTTGCCCAACCTAATCGGCGAATGCTTCGTGATGGACAACCAGGGTGCCAATGTTGGGCAGAATGTGATGACCTCCGACTACTGGCAGGGCGATGAGCCGAAGTGGCAGAAGTCTTTTAATGAAGGCAAAGGCGGCCTCATTATTGAGAAACGCAAATACGACAAATCCACCGATACTGTGGACCAGAAGGTTTCCCTGCCGATTATTGACACGGAAGGCAACGTGATCGGGGCTGTATGCTGGGGCGTGAAAGTGGACAAACTGTAATCGGGATGCTGAACCTGCCATTAACCCTCGCAGACAGAAAGGGGACCGTTTATGGTAATCCAAAGAAAAATCGGCATGCTGGCGATTGTTCCGCTGGCAGTTCTGGCCGTGCTGTCACTGATTACCTGGCAGGCACTTCGCCGGACAACGCAGCAGTTTGACCAGAGCGTCAATCAGGCCTTTACGGCTCTGATTGACAAGGAAATCAATCCGTTGATTGAAGAGACCTTCCTTCCGCTGATTAACAAGGATATCCGGCAACTCCAGCAGATGCAGGAAAGCATCGCCCTGATGCTGGAGGCAGACCGGGATGTGCATCAGGCCCTTGTTGCGGAAAAGATGGCTTTGGCGGCATCCGACACGGACGAACTAAAAACAGTGGAAACCGTCCACACGGAAAATATTGACCAGGCCGCTGCTCGGATGGAAAAGGCCTCTGTCTGTTTCCAAACAGACCAAACCCGTCAGCTGTACAAGGAATTTCTGGCGGAATTTGAGAACTGGAAGGCCAAAAGCCGCAAAGTTCTTGAGCAGTCCGCCTCGGCGGAAAAACTGGTTTGGGCCCGCAAATCGAGCAACGGCGGCAGTGCGGCCCAGGCCTTTGACGCGATGCGGGACAAGATTGACAAACTCCAGCAGGCCCTGAGTGAGGAAATCGCCGCCACAATGAAGGCCGTAGAAGCCAAGAAGCAAACCGCCGACTCAAAACGGCAGCTGGTCAATGCGAAAAAAGAAGAGACGATTCAAACTGCTGCAGCCATCCAGAAAGCGGCCCAAAGAACCATTATGGTCTTTCTGGTTGTCAGTATTGCGGCGGGCTTAACCGTCAGCGTTCTGGCCTTGGGCATCAGCCGCTCCATCCTCAAGCCGCTCAAGCGAGTGATTGACTCGCTCCATGAGGCATCTGAACAGATTCACAGTGCCTCCGGGCAGGTATCCAGTGCTTCACAATCGCTGGCCCAAGGTGCAACTGAACAGGCCGCCGGGCTCCAGGAAACCTCCTCCTCCCTGGAGGAAATGTCCTCCATGACCAAGCAGAACGCCGACAACGCCCAGCAGGCCAACACCCTCGCCGCTCAGGCCAAAACGGCTGCTCATGAAGGCGCTGACTCGATGAAGCGAATGGCCCAGGCCATTGCCGACATCCAGAAGAGTGCCGACGAGACCTCCAAAATCATCAAGGTCATCGACGAAATCGCCTTCCAGACCAACCTCCTGGCCCTCAACGCCGCCGTCGAGGCCGCAAGAGCCGGTGAGGCCGGAAAGGGATTTGCCGTCGTTGCCGAAGAGGTCCGAAACCTGGCCATGCGAAGTGCAGAAGCGGCGAAAAATACCTCTACGCTGATTGAGGGGTCTGTGAAAAACGCCAAGAAAGGCGTCGAAATCTCCACCGAGGTCAGCAAGAAACTGGAGGAAATCGTCGCTCATGTCGGCAAAACCACCGACCTGGTGGCCGAAATCGCCGCCGCCAGCACCGAACAGGCCCAGGGCATTGAGCAGATTAACACCGCCGTATCCCAGATGGACAAGGTCACCCAGCAGAACGCCGCGGCGGCCGAAGAGTCCGCCAGCGCTGCTGAGGAACTGTCGGCTCAGGCCCAGCAGATGTACAGTGTCGTTCAGGACTTAGTTAACATGGTCGGCGGCAAATTATCCGCCTCCGCTTCGGGTACTGCACAGACCGGCAGCACAGCTTCGATGAAGCGCAGCGACCAGATTTTCCATCAGATTGCTGAAGGAAAAAGCCGCCCCGGTCTGAAAAAAGATTCTGCCGTTTCCAAAACATCCGGGGCGGAAGATGACTTCAAAGACTTCAACGGATAAAAACTATCCGTGGACTCCGAACAAGTCAGCGGGCCGGGATAAATCCCGGCCCGTTTTGTTTTCTATCTGAAATGGAAGTTTTGAAGAGAAGAACAGGAAAAAGGACGCGTCTCGTTTCCCCGGGCTCGCGCCCGGGGCTATTCTCCTCGCAACCGCCCAATATCCCGGCGAGTCGGCAACAATCCCTACACGTCGGGTTTTTGGCTCAACGGAAGCTGTCAGGGCCTTTAAGAAAGAAGAGAGAAAAAACACTTCTACGGCGTCATGTTCAGTCCTAAGACACAGCCGGTGTTTGTATAGATATTTTCTGTCTGTTCATAAGCGGCATTGCCGTCCAGAAGACAATAAAAGGGGGCATAGATACCTAAGCAGATACCACATCCAAATCCGTTACTATAGACGACATTATTTTTCAGGGTACAACACTCCATCGCAAATATGCCCACTGAGGAATTCTGGGCACAAAAGCCGTTGTTGGAAACATCGCAATTGAGAACGGATACTCCTTTAGCAGCCCAAATGCCAATGGAATCAGAAACCAACATCCCATTGCCGGTCACGGTACAGTCAGCCACCACAGAACCTATCCCGACATAAATACCCTCAACGTATCCGCTGCAATTTTCTCCATTCTCACGTACGACGTTCTCTTTCACAACTGAACCTTCTCCGGCCAGGATACCCACTGTGCAGCCCGACCCATCCGTACCGTTTTTAAAAACCTGGTTGCCGACGATTCTGCCGGAGTTCCCTACTGTAATCCCATAAATACTTGCTATATCCTCTGTTGTGTTCTCCGACACGCAGCAGAATTGAATCGTATTTTTATGGCCTGCATAAATACCGGCGCCGTTTCGGCAGACTGTACAGCCGTTCACCTGAGAGCCGACGCCCCCCAGCCAAATCCCTTCCCGGCGGCTTCCGATGACCCTGATATTGGACAGTCGGATACAGCAAGAGGTTTCTGCGGCATAAACACCGTATCGGAAACCCTTCCGCCCCTCAGCGGTATCGCTGACAATCGAACCGTTGCGGATTTCAATATTCTCGCAGCCGTCTGCAATGTGAATCCCGTCAAAGTCCTGATTCTGGAGCGTCGGCGGCGTCCAGGAAGAATACAGCCGAAAGCCGTTCATATCCAGCGTCACATTCGAGGCCGTAATCTTAACAGCGTGGCGGAAATTAACCGTAATGTCTGCCGTCAGATAATACGTGCCCGGCTCCTGAATCAAAACCCGATAATCGGCCCCGATGGGCACCGGTCCGGGAATCAGGGCTGTTCGCGGCTCAATCTGGTCCAGGGGCTTCATTGTGGCTCCCGGCGGCTCGGACGGTTCCAGATTACCCGCCCAAACCCCGGCGGAAACCCCAACAATCAAAACAAAAACAAAAAGAAACAGGATGGACTTTTTCCGGAACATACCCTTCTCTTTTCCCTGAATCTCAACTTCCTGCAAAACAATCGGCCTTTTACGATAAGAACAATTGCGGCACAGTTTATTTGAGCAGCCAGCCGTCAGGGCAGTAGGTCAGCCACTTTTGGGCAAAAAGGGCGAAATCCGTCATATCCACGGCACCGGTCAGGTCCAGATTGCCCGGCAGCGAGCCGACCGCCAGCCAGTCGGAGGCGAAATTGGCCAAGTCGTCGAGGGTCACAATGCATACCCGCACGGACCAGATTTGAGCCCCGTCAAACCGAATCCAGCCGATGTTTTCGCCCCAGGCCCAGCCGGTCATTCGACCCTGAGCATCAATCGTCACACCGCCGTAGGTCGGGCTGAAGTTTATCCAGCCGACGTTTTCCCCCCAGGCAAAGCCGGAAAGATTGCCGGCGCCGTCATTGACCACGCCGAACCGCACATTGCGGCAGTTGTTGGTATTGACGCAGTGCAGATTAATCCATCCGATGTTTTCGCCCCAGACCCAGCCGCTGACCTGATTGGCGTCCACCTGCATCCCGCCGCCGACGCCGGGTTCTGCATTGAGCCAGCCGGCGTTCTCGGCCCAGCCGTATTGGGAATCCGTATTGTAGGGGTCAATGTTTTCCGCCCGTACAAGCGCCCCCAGCACAACCAGCCAAATCATCCATCGATTTTTCATCGCTTGGTCTCCTTTGGATTCGGACGGCTACGGGGCATGATTGGTTCCGACCGTGCAGCCGGAGGTATAGAGGTTCTGATAGCTGCCGCCGACTTGATTGTTGTTCACACAGGTGTTCTGATCCACCAGACATCCGGAGGCGTAAATGCCGTTCTGCTGATTCATATAGGCCGAATTCCTGACGACCGTCGAACCCGCGATGACAAAGATGCCGCTGGTCTGATTGTTGGAGGATGTATTGCCACTGAGAACACACGCACTATAGGCACGAATCCCGTGGTTCTGATTCGACCGGGCGGTATTGTCCGTCACAACACTGCCGTAGCCGGCAAAAATCCCATACTCACCGTTGGAAAGAACACTGTTGCCGCGGATGGTGGAGGTCGAGTTGGTCGTAATCCCGCTTTGCCCGTTGCGGCTGCTGACATTGTTTTCTATCAGACTATTTTCTCCGGACGCAATACCGTTCTGCGTATTGTAAGACGTATTGCACCCGCGAATGATGCTGCTTTCGCCGGTGGCAATCCCCGTCTGATTCCGGTTGGCGGTGCAAGATTCCACCTTTGCGCTGTTGCCTACCAGGATTCCGGTCATGCCGTTGTTTTCCGCTATACAGTCTCGAACAACGATTCCGCCGCCGGAATCAGAAACGCTGGTATTCAGACAAATCCCGTGGCCGACATTGCTGAGAACGGCAACCCCCAGAATCTGAATATCCGTGTCACTGACGGAGCTGTTGGAGATTCCGTACCGAAAGGCGCGGATGGTTCCGTTTTTGATGACAATATTTTTTCTCGTCCCGCTCGTGGGCGGAGCCGAGGGATTCAATTCGCCCGCCGTCGCCGCCGCCATCAACCCCGCCAGCCCTTTTGCAAATGTCCTGCCGAACATACAATTCTCCTTTCAAAGGAGGTACTTTTGGGAAAACTCTGTCAAGGCAGGGTCGTTTGGAATGCCCCCATCTATGTGCTGCCAGCGGCCTTCTTACCCGTCCTCACCCCAACGTCTTTCTGTAAAAAAGCAAATGGTATTTTATCTATTTTATCAATTTTCCATTAACCTTTTCAAGAAAAAACCTGCCTACCGTGTTTGAAAACAGCCGCTTCCTCCGTGTCCGTTAAAGAATGCTATTGTTCCGTCAGCTGCAGGAACAACTCCGTCAAAACGGCCTCCGCCTGCGGGGTGTTGAGCAGACCGAACCAGCCGTAGGCGATGATGCCGCCGTCGGCGGTTTTGGCAAGGACCAAACCGTCCCCATAGGAATTCCCCTGCCGGTCTTTGAGAACCAGCAGCGGCCGGTATTCGACGTGATGCGGACTGCGAACAAACGGGCGCCAGCGGCGGTCTCCGGAGGCCGGAAACGGAATGGGTTGGGAAAGCACCTTCTTCTCTGCCGAGGGCTCAAAAAACAATTCTTTGTCGGCAGGCGGCTGCTCCCAGCCCCCCTTGATTGTGAGGCCGTATCGGGCTGAATCGTTTACAACGTGTCCCTGCTCGTTGTAATAAAACGGCCAGGGCTGCGCGGGCAGCACCGCCAGAGTGCCGCCGGATTGAACATACGCTTCCAGCGCACGACGGACATCGCCCTCCTGAAAAACCGTTGTGCGATAGGTCTCGCCGCCGGCATAAAGCACCATTGAATAATGCTCCTTTGTTAAGTCTCCGCCGACCACTTCCTGCCAGGACAGGATTTTTAAATCGCTTTGCTGCTTCAGCAGCAGCCAAAACGCCGTCGAGGACGGCTCCGGCAGCACGGCAACGGACCGATTTGTGAATGCCTCCTGAAGCCGTTTTTGAACAGATGCCGACAGAACCGGTTCAACCGTTTTGGAGGCGGGAGGTATCGCTCGAAACTCGCGGCTAAAGCGGGCGGTGAGTTTCAAATAGGCATCGCCGTATTCGACCGACGGCTCAATCTCGCTGCCCTCGTGCCACTCGTTAAAACTGGTAATCAGAATCCAGTCGGGAGCCGCCTTGACGGCCGCCGCCCACTGCAGGGCATACAGGTCGCCGTTTAAACGAGACACCTTCAGGCCCGGCGTGCGAATCTTCGTATCATCATATCCGGGAATGACCGTCAGAGCGACAATTCGGCCCTGCTGTCGGGCCGTTTGAATCCATTGCGGATAGGTTTGGGCACACCAGCTGCGTACCTGCCGGAGTGTCTTGTCGGCCAGCTGGCCGGCGGGATTGTACGTATGAAGCCCGTCAAAGACCGCCGCCGTCCCATACGAAAAACCGTCGCCTATCAGAACCGCCCCGCCCGGAAACTCGGTTTGCAGCCGCTGTTTGACCTGATGCCAGCCGAACAGCCCGATTTCCTCGACGGCCCTGGCGTACACAAAAACGACCGGTTTGCCGCTGTGCCGGAGCCAGGCCGGATGCGAAGCATAGTTTTGCAGCACATTGCGAAGGATGTCGCTGCAGGCCGACTGTGCCGTCTGCGGCGGAGGAACCGTTTCGTAATAAATCGACGCCGTCAGCCCGTACCGCCTGCAGGCATCGAGGATTTGCGGCATGGCACGGTCTTCGTAAGAACCCGCTCCCCACCAGCTGACAATCAGCGTATCGATGCCGCTTTCCTGGGCCTGTCGGCAGTGTCGGTCTATCACCTGCGGACAGTGGGAATCGTAGGCCCCGTCGAGCGGATAATGCGTGCTGTCGGAAATCTCGTTTTTGTCCGCCTCAATCCGCCCCCAGTGCACGACCCGGCCTGCCCCGCCCGGGCCGTCGGCGGTGCCGTACCACGGATAATAAAACGCCATCACCCGACGGGCCGGCTGCTCTGACGGCTCGGCTGCAGCGGCCGCGACCGCCGAAAGCAATCCGGCAGCAATACACATCCATCTGCTCAATCGTTTCATCCCTGCATCTCCAGTCAATCAGGGCATTGTATCCGAAGGGCAGCGCCGCTTCCATTTTTTCCCCGCCGCTACCAGCGAACCTGTCGAATCCTGCCGCTCGGTTTGAAATAATTGACAAAGAAGTACCGCAGGGCATCGATGGGATGGTCATAGACGCCGTCTTTGACCGGGGTTTCCGTACCGCCGCCGACCGGACGCTCCGGATAGTGATAGCCCTGCATCGCCTCAATCAGGCGAATGCACCGTGGGGCAATCAGAAGCCGGCTGGTGCCGTCCCCGGCTCGAAGGTGCCGGCGAATCAGCTCCAGACCGTTTTCGATGCGGCTCGGACAGGACTGAACGGGAATGCCGCAGGATTTGAGGACCTCCACCGGTGTAAGCCCGCTTTCGTCGCTGGGCTGCTTGCCCGCCGGGTCGCAGAAGGTGCGAACGGCCTGTCCGCCGGGTGTGCGGCGTTTGATTTCCTCCGCATGGGCAGCCAGCGTCCGGCGGGACTGGACATACTCATCGACTACGCGTACGGTCCCGGCCCGGTCAACCTGAATCCACAGGCAGACAAACGGATGGACATAGCCGAAATCAATCGCCCGATACAGCGGCAGAGCGGGGTCCAGTTCGAACGGACGGACATGCACCGCCGGGTCAAAATCCGCAAAGACGGCGTTCTCCAGACTGGGCCGGATGCAGAGCATCTCCGACTCAAAGGCCGCCCGGCTGCTGCGGCGCATCTGCGCGATGCAGTCGTCAATCAGCAGAAAGCCGTCGGAATGCCTCGCCTTGCCCTGACAATCGCTGTTGAGGGGGCATCGGCTGCAGCTTCGTTCCGGTTGGCAGCGCTGGATGACCTCCCAGAGACACCATTTGAAAATCGGAATGCCTGATGCGGCGGCCTCCGCCAGAATTTTCTGCATCAGCCCCCACGGACGATGCATCGTACTGAGGCACTCCATCGCCCCTTGCAGGGTGCCGCGGCTTTTTACACAAAACTTTCCGGCGCTGAAAATCGCCTCGTCAAACAGCTCGACCTCATCGCAACGGAGCTTCTGCACGTGATGGCCGCGAAGGGCCCGCTGCGATTGAGCCAGAAGCCGAACCTGTGTGCCGTTTTTGAATCGGCACCGCTCCCGGAGCATTCGGCCTGCGACTTGTTCAGGAAAGGCGCTCTGGACAAAATCGGTCAGGTATTCATACATTCGCCCGGCCTGATCGAGCGAGCCGGCGACAATGCGTGTGCGGCAGTCTTCTTTGAAAAGTCCCTCCAGAAGCGTTGCAATCGCCGCCAGCTGCGTCTTGCCGCCGCCGCGGTTGGCCCAGACGATGCAGTCGCCGCTGATTTGCCCCGACGGACGCAGCTCGGCAAAATCCGTGCGCCAGGTGTGCCAAAGGTAATCCATCGGGCTGCTGTGGTCCGGACAGACCGATACATCCGGCACGAAAATATCCAGATGCGACTGAAGAAATCCTTTCAACTCTGCGCGCGTCTTGGGCGGAGATTTCAGCGGAAACGAATCAAGCGGCTCCCGGCGAAAATGCTCTGCGGGGCTACCGGGAAAGGCGGGGGTCATACGTGCACTCCTTCAATGGTGTCAGTCTCAGTGATTCAGCAACAATAAGCAACCGCCAATCGTTGAAAAAACTCGGGATGTTTCACTCGGCTTGAAGGCCCTGTTTTGTCTATTTGTCCTCCTTTATCAACAGCAAACATTATACCAGATTTTTTCATTTTATCAATATTGATACGGCAGATTTTTTCCCCGCTTCAGACTCAGTTCCCACCGGTTATCCACAAAACGGATTTGCGGTGTGGATAAGCCGTTTATAAGAAAAATTTTTTCTTTCCAACTCGTTTGTTTTTCGGTATCTGGCCGCTGTGGAAAAGAAACTGTTAAAATTCCATTTGCATCGGAATTCCATACAGGTCTATCATAGCCGCTGTTTAAAAAACGTATCGAATAGGCCGAACCGAAAACACAACTTTGCTTTTGACACAGAAAGAAGGGAAGAAACCCATGGAGGCCGTCTTCACGGAAGAAATCAATGCGATTCAGGACCATCTGGCCCGCCAGATTGGTGCTCAGCAATATCAAATTTGGTTTCGAAATGCTACGCGACTGACACTCCGGGAAGAGTGTCTGGAAATTGCTGTGGCCAATCCGTTTATCTCGCAGTGGATACAGAGCCATTTTGAAAAGCCGCTGCAGAAGGCAATGGAGGCGGTTCTGCATCAGAAACGTCCGATTCAGTACATCACCGACCGCACGCTCAGCCCTGCGGCTAAGCCGAATGGGGCCGTCAACGGCGCCGCTGCTGCGCCGAAAGCGAACGCATCCGCCGCCAAACGCACAGAACCGCTGAAAATGAGTCTGGATACGTTTGTCGTCGGGGCCAAAAATGAGCTGGCTTACAATGCGGCCAAAACAGTGGTTGAACAGGAGAAAAGCCCGTTCAATCCCCTATTTTATCACGGCGGGTATGGAGTAGGTAAAACGCACTTGCTTCAGGGCATCTGCAATGAAATCGCCCGCCGGCGTCCGCATGCCAAATGGCTTTATCTGTCCGCGGAAGATTTTGCCAATCAATACGTTCTGGCTCTGAAAACACGAAAACTCGATGCCTTTCGAAATCGTTTCCGCAATCTGGACCTTTTGGCTATCGACGATATCCACTTTTTGTCCAACAAAAATGCGATGCAGGAAGAGTTTCTGCATACGTTCAACAGCATCGATTTGGCGGGCAAGCAGATTGTGCTGGCATCGGATGCCCACCCGAAGGAAATCGGGGCCCTGTGCGAGAAATTGGTTAACCGATTCATCTCGGGGATGGTGATTCGGATTGACCCGCCGGATTTCGATACGCGCTGTCGGATTCTGATGCACCGGGCGAAACGAATGGGCCAGCCGCTCCGCAAAGAGGTGGCCGAATACATTGCCGGCGCTATCAGTTCGAGTGTGCGCGAGCTGGAGGGGGCCCTGCTGAAGGTGACGGCCTACAGCACGCTCACCCAAAAGCCCATCACGCTCGATGAGGTCCGGCAAATCCTTTCGGAGCACATCGCCCGCACCGACCCGGTGGTGCACAACTCCGACATCGTGTCCGTTGTGGCGGAGTTTTTTGACCTCAAGCCCGCGGATATTCACTCGGCCCGGAAAGAACGCACGGTCTCGCTGGCCCGTTCGCTGGCGATGTATCTGACGCGGCGGTTTACCAAGATGTCGTTTCCGGAAATCGGCAAGGCGATGGGCAACAAAAATCACGCGACGGTCATTCTGGCCTGCCGGAAGATTGAGGAGGCCCTCGAGCGGAATACGCCGCTTCGGTGGCGCAGCGCGGCGGGTTTTCGCTCGGTGCCCGCCAAGGAGCTGCTCGAGCGGCTCATCGAAAAAATCTCCTGAAAGAAGGGTCAGGGGTTTCCCAGCTCCGCGGGCAGATAGTGCGCCAGGGTTTCCTCCAGCCGATCCAGCGGGATATCCAGCGCCGCTATCCGCCCCTGCGGGTCCACTAAAAACAGGGAAGAACCCCGAGCTGCAAAGAGGGTTCGATAAAGGGCTGTGTCGAAATCCAGAGGACTCAAGAGCAGCCCGATTTTCCAGGGGATTTCCTTCTTCTCAGAAAAATGACGAAGGGCCTTGAGCACAGATGCATTTCGGCGTTCATAGGCGGCAAACGGCTCCAGGCATACACTCAGCACATCCAGCCGACCCGATGGCTGATGCAGCCGATACAACTGTTTCAATTCCTCCAATGTCTTCTCATGCTGGAAAGGCCCGGAAATCATCACAAAATCCACCAGCAGATAGCGGCCGGTGTAATCGGACAGAAAAATCGGATGCCCCTGAAGGTCTTCCATCGCAGGCAATTCCAGCGGTTCTCCGACCGTCAGTTCCCGGAGGGGCTTAACTGCAATTTCGCCGATATCCACAGATTTTCCAGAATCCTCCTCCCCGGCAGTCGGAGGCACCTCGAAAACCGTATGAATTTTGCCCAGAGACCGAAAGTACCATTCCACCGAATCACGCACTGTTCCCGGCCGGTGCACCATTCCCGACAAAATATAACTTCCCGGCGGAACCCCGTCTGCGATAAATGTTCCATCGGCCCGGACTTCCGCCTCGAGCAAGAACGGTTTTTCGGTTTGGTCAGTTTTTTGGTAATACGCCTTCATCTGCGGCGTCTTCATCAAATCCGCAATCCACTGCTCCTGCTCCTCCGGTGTCATCAGAAAGTAATCGACCGGCATTTCAAAGTCCGGAAACGGCTTCGGTTCCGCCTGCGGCACAGAGGCCTGAATCGACAGGGAAATGTGCTCCCCGGAACGCCCCTGCATGTCCTCCGTCAGCCGCAGCCGTCCCGTCACGCGGCGGCCTTCTTTGCCGAGTTCGATAAAGACAGTCTGCCCGGGCTTGACCTGAATTTTTGTCAGCTGAACAGAATGAATGGTGTCGATTTCATCAGACGGCAAAAGACGGGAAATCGTAATTTGTCCGGGAAAGAGACGTGAACAGAAGAATCGTCCCTGGGCATCCGTTGTTACACGATAAGAATTGGACCATGCTCTCTGCAGGGCATCGGATTCCACAAGACAGGACAAAATCAGAATCTGATTCGGTGAGGGCTTGTTTTGGACAAAGAATCTGCCTTCGACACGGGACCAGGGCTGTAGGCGCAAAACCGGTTCTTTCTCAAAAAGGGAATCCTCTGCCATCGCCCAGCCGTCTTTCTCACAAACCAGCAGCCGATAGGGTTTTTGTACAGCAGACAAAACAAACCGTCCTTCGGAATCCGTACAAACCGAGCGCGTTATGGGCGGCTGCATCAAAATCCGTCCGTCCTGAATGAGAATGGATGAATCTCTGTTGTCAATATACACCGACACAGAAGAAACGGGCAAGCCGTTGGTATCCAGGACAGTTCCAATCAAAGCGCGGGTGTCCTTCTGCAGATAAATATCTTCGACAACTTCCCTGCCTTCATTCCAATACACTCTGCTTGCCGCAGGCAAATATCCGTCGGCTTCAATTCGCACCGCCAACCCGACATCCTGGCGATAAAGAACCTTTTCATACCGCCCGCCGCTGAATTCCTTTCGGAGATGCGGCTGCCAAACCGGCTTTCCTTGATTCTCCCAGTCATAGCCATCGATCAAGGTAAATTGCTCCACAGGGAGGCCGGTTTGGGCATCCAGCACGCGCCCAGTCAGATTGCCCGCCGGCAGCAGAACAATCTCATATCGGGACGGCTGTTCAGGCTCAATGCAGAAATTCTCATACGATGCAAAACCGCTCTTGGCAATCCTGCAGACAACCTTTCCCGCCGGCAGATTCTTTAAGACTGCTGCCCCCTGTACATCCGTCACAGACGAGGAAAAAGGAATGAGCAGACGATATTCGGAAGCATTCTTCGCAAACCGCCACTCATAGGCCTCAATCTTCACACCGGGCAAACTGTATCCCCTTGAATCGACAACCCGAAAATCCGCTGAAAGGCCGCTTGTCAACTCGAAGAGCACTTCACCGAGCGAGTCATCGATATAAACTTTTTGCATAGATGGAGCAAACCCTTCCGCCGTCGCAACCAGATAAACCGTTCCCGGCGGACACGGAGAAATCCTGCAGATGCCCTCTCGATCCGTTTTGTATTTGCTTTCCAGCAGTGCAGGATGTGAACCCATCCAAACAACGGCCCCTTCCATCGGATTTCGGTCTGAATTCAGCACCCGCACGGAAACCGTATGCGCCCGTTTCATTACAATCAAAAACTCTCGACTGAAAAGCGATTCCGGGGCCGCCGAAAGACCAAATCGTTCAATAGGCACATAGTCCGGATGGACTGCTGAGCAAGATACGTTTTCCTTTGCATCCGCCGGAAAACCATGAAAGACCCAGCGGCCGTCGTGATCCGTCAAAACCTCTCTGGGTTCAAACAGATTGGTTTCTCCCGGAGCAGTTTTGAAAGAATCAAGTCGAATTCGGACCCCCTCGAGCGGTTCTCCTTCCACGGTCCGGACAAGTCCGCCGACGGAGGCTGCAGGACTCATCCGCACTGCAATTTGCAAAGGAACCTCTGCCGGATGTATTTCAGGTGCCCACATCAGGAGTTTCGGCACATAGGATTTTTTTCGAACCTCTATCCGAAAGAAACGAGGTTTTGAAGAGCTGATTGCCAGTTCATACCGTCCAAACTGATTGGTTTTTGCCTGTCGTACAGCAATTCCTTCTGCGGCATCAAACTTCAGCTCGGCGCCGGGAATGGGCTCGCCGGTGACGGCATCGACGACCTGAATGCCCAGCACACCGGTCCGCCAGTTGTCGGCATCGACTGCATTGGGGTCAAACCAAACCGGTCGGGCCGGTTCGACAGCCGCCACCGGTGGTTCGGTCTGCTTTTTCGCAGCCCCCGGCACCGAACCGGCGCGGGGCACAATCGCAGAATGCTGATTGGGCTCAGCGGGCGGCGGAGCAGACTGTTTCTGCAGGTCTTCCAGTACCCGCAGGGCCTCGGGCGTATTGATTTGAGCCAGATAATCCAGCACCGCCAGCCGGGTCGGCTCCGTGCCGCTCTGATACAGCGCCGCCAGGGCCGGAATATTTTTTGTCTCAAAGAAATACCGGGCCTGCCGGAGCTGGATTTTCGTCTGTTCCTCCAGCTGACCCTGATTTCGTACGACCGGCACAGCGGAAATCCGGTCGGCAGGAGCCGGTTCCGACACAATTCCTTTGAACAGTTCCTGCCGGAATTCGATGTCTTTGCGGCTGGGCTGCATCAGCCAAACGGCCGCCCCTGCCATCACCACCGCCGCCGCGGAAACAACCCAGCCCCAGCGGAGCGGACGGGTCTGGCGAATCGGCCCGGCCGCCAGAAAGGCCTCCGCGGCCCGCTCCGCCTTGTCCGACAAATAGGCACGCATCGTTTGGCTCCAATCCGAAAGATACCGGTCGTGTTTTTCCAGCTGCCGGGCAACCTGTCGGCAGGCGGCACACCTCTCCAGATGCCGTTCGAGCCGCTCCTGCTGCGCCGGAGCAAGCGGTCCCAGCAGCCGTTCCGCAAGAAGTTCGCCAATGTCGCGGCAGGAGTCCTTCATCCTTCCCGTCCTTTCCGGAGCACCTCGCCCAGCAGCCCGACGGCCTCTTTGAGCCGCCGATAAATGCTGATGCGGGACACCCCGAGGGCCTGGGCCACGTGGTCGGCTTTGCGGCCGTCAAAATAGTACATCAGCAAAGGCACACGCAAATCCGCCGGCATCCCGGCAATCGCCGATTGAAGTTCTTCGTAAGATGTTTCCAAACAATCTTTTGCGGCAAAAATCTCCGCCGGAAAAGCAAACAAGGACGTCTCTTTCCGCCGGCGGCGAAGGAAATTTCGGGATTCATTTTTGGCAATCCGGCGAATCCATCCTTCAAACTGTTCAGGACGGCGGAGGGTTCGAATTTTCATATATCCCTTCAAAAAAACCTCCTGAGCCGTATCCTCCGCATCGGTCGGATTTCCCAAATACCCCAAACACACCATATAGACAGACCCATAGTATTTCCGGATAAGGTCCGCATAGGCCTGCCGGCTGCCCTGCTGGGCCTGCTGCACAAGGTTGTCTTCCGCCGCCGCCAAAAAAACTCCTTTCTGCTCTCCTTCCATATAGACACCGTTTCAGGAGGAAATTATCAAAAAAATTGGGGACATATTCAAGGTGGAGTATATCGATATTGAGTAGACAAAAAAAAGAAGGGAGGGCCGCCGATGCTCTCCCTTCTTTGATTTGAATGGCTCTTCTCGTATAGGTCTTAGCGGGCCTTGGGGTTTCCGGCGGGCGTTTACCATCGGCCTTGTGTGCGGGTCACATTTCGCCGTCCCTTCCCCGGCTAAGATGGCCTTTTGGGTCACTGATTAAGAGCCATTAACTTGCTGTCTGGTATTTCGGCAATCGCCTGAAAAAACATAAATAATTTTTGTTCCAGTATTACTACGCAAACTTTTATTTGACGTTCGCAGCGGCTTTTTTATCAGACGAAAAAATTTTTTTGAATTTTTTCTCTGCTTGCTTCGATTCCAGACAGGCTGCGCTGTTCATTTCAACGACGGGCCGAAAGCATTCCAAATCAAGTCCGTCTGATTCCAGTTTCCGCCGGGGTAATCCGGATTCCGCGAGCCCTGTCGGTTGGTTGTCGCCCGTTCATAATCCACGCGTTCCGCATGCCCGTCGCAGAAGACAATATGGCCGCCCTTGAGATGACGCCGGGCGAACCGCTTCCAGTCGCCGCGGTGTCGTCCCAGCAGCGAACGGGTTCGATAATAATTGTAATCCGACTTGTCCAGTTCGTCGTTGGTCGTGCGCATTTCGAGCATCAGGACCGTCTGGCCGGGCTGGCGAATCCGGGTCAGATTGACCTCTTCAATATCATCCAGCACACTGGCGGTCGGCCCGTTGTTCAACTCCGAATTCCAGACATAACAGAAGAAAAGCTGATACTCATAATTGGCAATGCTGTCATAAAACCGCACGGCGCTGCGGGTGAAACCCTCCGGGAAACGGGCCGCCGGGTCAATAAAAATGCTCGACTCGCACGGCGGCAGCGGAACCGTGCCGCCGCTTTGAACCGCCTGTTCACTGATGCTTCGGTAGGGCTCCTGGCCCAGCATGGGGGGAACGGCGTTGGCCCACCATTTCGGATTGAAGAAGTTGTCCCCCAAATTCTCGTCTTTGTTGCCCTCCCAGGGGAGGAAATTGTTGTTCTCGGCCGCAAACATCATCGCGCCCATCCCCCACTGCCGCGTGTTGGAAAGACTGACCAGGGCCCTGCCGTAGGCCCGGGCTTTGCGCAGGGCCGGTGTGAGGATACTCAGCAGCAGCGCCAGCACGGCCGTGACCACCAGCAGTTCTATCAGCGTAAATCCTTTTCGCTTCATCTGCATCCTTCCGTTTCCATCGTTTTAATCGTTTTAAAAATTCGCATGTCCGCCGCCGGGACGGACATACGAACAACCGCATTCACTTTTGTGGAGGAAAGTTTGTCAATTCGCCCAGGGTGTCGAGCAGGAGGCATCCTCCGGATCCACGCAGGTCATCCACACCGAGGCAAACCCTGCAAAGTCCGTCAGGTCAATCCGGCAGTCCCGATTGACGTCCAGCGGACTCCCGTAGCCCAGTGCGAGGGTTTCATAACAATCCGCCGGCCGATACGGTCCCCGCAGCAGGCGAAAGTTCTGAACCATCTCCGCCCATCGATTGGCCATTCCGAAAGAGCTCGAGGAGGCATCATCAAAGGACGCACCGGTTACGGACGCCGACGGGTCGGCTTCCAGCCGGGCGACTTCGGTTGAGCTCAATCCGGCGCCGCCCCAGTACTGCGGCCCCAGATGTTCGCCGACCGGCCCCCAAATCAGACGTCCCGCTGCATCCACAATCCGGGCTTCCCAGTTATCATTGCCCACGCCGAAATCCCACACGGCGTGATTGAGCACATTGTGAACAGACGTCACCAGCCGGGCGTTGGGGTCGATCTTTTCGGCTTCCTGACGCACACTCACATTGAGCCACCAGTCGCCCGCAGCCGGGTTGAAACTTAAATCCGTTCCCAGATGAATCACCGCCTGCGCCTGACCGGGAGCGACCTGATAGGTCCGGTTGCCGTTGACGGTATCCACATAGATGGCGTGTTCCTGCACCAGCGTCAGAATCGTTCCGGCCCGAAGGTTGGACCAGACGGGGTGATTGGAGAATTTCAGAATGCCCTGCTCCACCATGCCGTCGCCGTACCAGATATCCGTTCCGTTGGCCTCCGGAGCCCCGATTTTGTCGGTCTCGGCCCAGCGGATTTCCCAGCCGCGGATATCCAAGCCGTCGCGTGTCACCACCAGTTCGATCCAGTCGCTGCCGTTGCCCTGGATGCGGCCGTTTGGAAGCACACCGGTCAGTTTGCTCGGATGCTTGCCGTCCGCCAGGGCCTGAAAGTACACATCCACCCCGTTGGCATCCGCATACAGCTCGCTGCCGAGGTATTTTTCCGAGCCGACGGCGTTGTACTCATTGACAATCAGGCCGCCGACCGGAATGACTGTTCCGGCCAATGGATAAAAGCCGGGATTTCCGATATCGCCGCCGGCGGACTGTCGGGAATTGTACGAATCGCCGACTGAAGAGAGCACCCAGGATGCCTGAACCGTCTGCTTGTCAAAATCGGATGACGGAACGTTTCCGCTGGCATTCTGTGTGCGAATCGTGCCCGGAAAATCCTGGTCGCCGTAGGTCAGACGGGCAACCAGAACCCCGCCGGTGTCATACAGATTGATTTCGTCATTTCGCCCCAGATTATGTGTCAGGTTGCCGATGATTTTCACAGACGCTCCCAGTCCCCACGCTGTCCGGAACGCCGCGGCATCGGCCTCCGTCAAAATCACCGACTCGCCGGGTGAGACCAGACCGAATGCGCTCAAATCGACGCTGCCGGGTGTGCGGCTGTTGTCATCAAAACTCCAGCCGGTCATATCCACCGACATCGTACCGACATTGGTAAACTCCACAAACTCGCCGTTGACTCCGCTGTACATCCATTCCGTTATCACCATCTGAGCGCCGGATACACCGCCCAGAAGAATACCCAAAACAAGCACCGTAACTTTTTTCATACCTGCTCCCTTCTGAAAACGTGTAAGACGGCTTTGTGAACCGTCTTACACCAGATAAAAAGTGGTTGCTGGAGTTTTATCCGCGGCGGCGGAGGCCGACAATCATAGCAAGACCAAATCCAAGAATTCCCATCGTGGCAGGTTCAGGAATGGCGGCATAGTAATAACCGGGATTGCCGACAGCCCCTCCGCTGGAGGCATAGGAACCGAAGGAATCGCCGACAGCGGACCGAACCGCGGCAGCCGCCAGATTTCTGCCCAGATTCTCCGCGAGAATGTTTCCGCTGTAATTCTGGGTGCGAGGTCCGCCGATGGTGTCGTCGCCGTAGGTGAGCCGATCAACCAGATTGCCCTGGCTGTCATACAGATTGATTTCATCCCGTCGGCCCAGATTGTGCGTCAGATTGCCGATGATTTTTATCTGAGCGCCCAGATTCCAGGCCGTCCGAAACGCTGCTGCATTCGCTTCGGTCAGAATCGCCGATTCGCCCGGAGCCAGAAGTCCGAAAACGGTCAGATTCACACTGCCGGGGGTCCGGCTGTCGTCATCAAAGCTCCAGCCGGTCATATCGACAGCCGTCGAACCGATGTTGGTAAACTCCACAAACTCGCCGCCCGTCCCGTCATACATCCATTCGGTAATAAAGATTCCCGCCTTGGACAGTGGTACGGCCACCGCCAGCAACATCATTCCTGCCAGAACTCTTTTCATCTTCCTGTCTCCTCTTCCAAATTGATTGGTTGTCTGATTGATTTCAGCCCCTGCGGGGGTGAATATTTTCCGCGACGCAAACGACTATACAGAACGATGTTTACAGAAAACGAGCAGGCTGTTAGACTTTTATGAGAACAGCGAATCAGACAGCATGCCGGCGGAGAACCGGATAGACCAAGACGGGTTTTCGGGTTTTGTCTATCCCTTGTCCGGCCGGACAGTTTAAAAAGACAGAAAGGATCGAGAATGCCTTCGAAGCAGCCGGAATTTCGGCGGTATCTGGTGCCGATTGACAGCTTGTCCACGCAGCAGTTCTTTACGGACTGTCTGGTTATCGGGTCGGGCATAGCGGGGCTGCGCGCGGCCATTGAGGCCGCCGGATGCGGCGCTTCGGTAACGCTGGTCTGCAAGGGAACGCTGGCCGATTCGAATACCTGGAATGCGCAGGGCGGGATTGCCGCCGTGGTGCGGAATGAAGACAGCATCGAAAGCCACATCGCCGACACCATGGCGACCGGCGCCGGCCTGTGTGAGCCCGAGGTCGTCCGTCAGGTCGTTTCGGAAGGCCCGGCCCTCATTCGGGAACTGCTGGACTGGGGGACGGAATTCGACAAAACCAACGGGATTCTGGACGCCACACTCGAAGGCGGCCATTCGCACCCGCGCGTCATCCACTCCCACGGCGACTCCACCGGCCGCGGCATCGCCGAAGGCCTGCTTCGAAAGCTGCGTTCGATGCCGCAAATCCGCATCCTCGAGCACTTTTTCGCGATTGACCTTTTGACCAATGACGACAATGAATGTCTGGGTGTCATCGGGCATCGGGCGGGCAATTCTCTGCAAATCATCTGGGCGGCCCGGACGATTCTGGCCACCGGCGGCGCCGGCCGGCTGTATCGGGAAACCACCAACCCGGAAAACGCCACCGGTGACGGACTGGCGATGGCCTACCGCGCGGGGGCGGTCCTGCGGGACCTGGAGTTTATGCAGTTTCACCCGACGACGCTGTATATCGCCGGCGCTTCGCGTGCCCTGATTACCGAGACGCTGCGAGGCGAAGGCGCCATCCTGCGCGACCGCGACGGAAATGCCTTTATGAAAGACTACCACCCGGATGCGGAGCTGGCCCCGCGCGATGTCGTCAGCCGGGCCATCCTCGACCGGATGCTCAAGACCAACTCGACTCATGTCTATCTGGACATCCGGCACTTTGACAAAGAGCATTTCCGCAAGCGCTTTCCGGTCATCAGCGAACTGTGCGAATCCTTCGACATCGACATCAGCCGGGAGATGATTCCCGTGCGTCCCAGCGCCCATTATCTCATCGGCGGGGTCAAGGTGGACCGAAACGCCGCTTCGAACATCGCCAACCTTTATGTCTGCGGCGAAGCGGCCTCCACCGGACTGCACGGGGCCAACCGGCTGGGGAGCAACTCGCTGCTGGAAGGTCTGGTGTACGGCCGGATTGCAGGCCGGCACGCCGCCGAAGGGCTCAAACGCCCGCGAACATATCTGCGTCCCAAACGGATTGAATTTCAAATCGCGCATTCCGACCGCAGCCATCTGGACACCGACGACGTCCGCAATTCGCTGCGGGCCCTGATGTGGCGCAATGTCGGCATCACCCGCCGGGAAACACCGCTGGTCGAAGCCCAGGAGATTATCCGCTTCTGGCAGCGCTATGTGATGGACAAGGTCTTTGATACGCCGTTCGGGTGGGAATGCCAGAATATGCTCACGCTGGCCCTGCTGATGGCCCGTGCCGCTGAGGAGCGAAAGGAATCCCGGGGCGTCCACTTCCGGCAGGATTACCCCGCGCCCGACAACGACCGCTTCCTCAAACACATCGAACTGTCCCGCTGAGCGAATCGTCCGGACAAACAAGTTGCGTGAACGGGGCGGGTCGGCTACAATCTCGGCGGCTGGACAGGTCAGCCGGGAAGAGAACCGATGGAACAAAAAAGCCGAAACCAGACAGTGTTTGGACACAAAACCGCCCTGCCGTGTTCGGGGGTTCTGCTTTCAGCCGTTCTTCTGTTCCGTGCCGCCGCATTCGGCTGTGCGTGCAGCGGCTCTTCCCTGGGGCTTTTTGAGGGCTCGCGCGATGTCGGCGAAACCGCTATCGCCGGCCGAACCGAATATGACCCCTCCGGCGGACTCTACCGATTGACCGGCAGCGGCGAAAACATCTGGTATCACAGCGACGCCTTCCACTTCGCCTGGAAGGAAATCGTCGGCGATGTCGAACTGACCGCTCAGGTCGAATGGGCCGCCGGCGCCCACCCCCACCGCAAGGCCGGCTGGATGATTCGCCAGGGCATGGCTCCCGATGCAGCTTATGTCGATGCCGTCGTTCACGGCAGCGGCGCGGCGGCCCTGCAGTTTCGCCGGATGCAGGACGGCCCGACGATGGAGGTGCCCTGCGGCCTGCCGAATCCCCCGTATATCCGCCTGGTTCGTCAGGGCCGGCTTTTTACGATGTCTGTCTCCGAAGACGGCAGAACCTTCGAACCGGTCGGCACGGTTGTCGTCCCGATGAGCGAGCCCGTTTATGCCGGTCTGATTGTCTGCTCGCACGACAATGCGCAAACGGCTCAGGCCGTCTTCAAACATGTATCCATCCGAACACGGGGGCTGATTGAGGAGAAAAACCGGATGCTCGAAAGCAGTCTGGAAATTTTCAACATTCAAACCGGACGGCGGCGTGTCGTCTTCTCGACAACCGAAATGCATATGGAGGCCCCGAACTGGTCGCCCGACGGCAAAACGCTGCTGTTCAACAGCGGCGGACGGCTTTATACCATCCCCGTCGAGGGCGGCACACCCAAACGGCTCAATACCGGCTTTGCCGACCAGTGCAACAACGACCACGGATTCTCACCGGACGGCCAATGGATTTTTCTCAGCCACGATGACAAGGGCGTATCAAAGATTTACCGCGTGCCTTCCAAAGGGGGCAGACCCCGGCTGATTACTCCGCAGGGTCCGTCCTACTGGCACGGCGTTTCGCCGGACGGCAAAACCGTGGTTTACTGTGCTCAGCGCAGCGGGCAATATGATATTTATGCCATCGACCTTAAAGGCGGCCCGGAGCGGCAGCTGACGAACACCCCCGCCCACGATGACGGGCCGGATTACTCCCCCGACGGCCGTTTTATCTATTTCAATTCCGACCGGGAAGGCCCGATGTTTCTCTGGCGGATGAACGCCGACGGAACCAACCCCGTCCTGATGACGTTCGACGACCAGTACAACGACTGGTTTCCGCATCCGTCGCCGGACGGCAAATGGATTGTCTTTCTTTCGTATCACAAAAGCGTCAAAGGCCACCCGGCTCAGCAGGAGGTCGCCCTGCGGCTTCTGCCGACCGACCATGAAGAGGAGCCGCGAACACTGACACGGCTCTTCGGCGGACAGGGCACCCTGAATGTGCCCTCCTGGTCGCCCGACAGCCGGGAATTTGCCTTTGTGAGCTATCGACTGACGGAACAGGAAAACCATTAACCCGATTTACAGGAGACTGAGGATGAAACGAATGCTGCCGATTCTGTGTGCCGGACTGGTGCTGTGTGCTTCCTGTGCCGCTGCTCCGAAAAAAACCAAACCAACCTCCGAGGCGGAACTGAAGGAAGTCGGCCGGCGCGTCGTCCAGAATCTGCTGGACCGCAAGGATTACTCGCTCTATCGGCCCGGGAAAGGGCTTCACTATGCCGAGGCCTGTACGGCCGTCGGGGCCCTGCGGTTTGCCGACTATACCGGCGACAAAGCCCTGCTTCAAAAGGTCATCGCCCGCTATGAGAAATTTCTGGAGCCGGACAGCATCCTGATTTCGCGTCATTCCCACGTGGACCACAATGTCGAAGGCATCGTGCCGTTTGAGATTTACCGGATTACCGGCGACAAGCGATGGCTTGAATTGGGTCTGACCTTCGCCGACAGCCAGTGGGAAACCACGCAGGAGGACGGTCTGACCAGCCAGACCCGCTGGTGGATTGATGATATGTACATGGTGGGAATGCTCCAGATTCAGGCCTATCGGGCGACCGGCGACCCGAAATATGCCGACCGGGCGGCAATGCAGCTGGCGGCCTACCTGAAGAAGCTCCAGCAGCCCAACGGTCTGTTCTTCCACGGGCCCGATTTCCGCTACTTCTGGGGCCGCGGCAACGGGTGGGTGGCCGCCTCGCTGGCCGAGGTGCTCAGCTCCCTGCCGGCCGACCATCGGCTCCGTCCCGAAATTATGGCCGGCTACAAAAAGATGATGGCCTCGCTGCTGCGGTATCAATCCGACAACGGAATGTGGCGGCAGCTGGTGGATTATCCGTATTCGTGGCCTGAAAGCTCCTGCACGGCGATGTTCGCCTATGCAATGGCCGTCGGCGTTGAGCACGGTTGGCTGAAGAAATCCCAATATGCTCCGGCTGTCGAAGCGGCCAAGAAGGCCCTGCTTGCTCACGTGGACCGGGAAGGCAATGTCCGCGAGGTCTGCGTCGGCACCGGCCAGCAGGATGACATTGAGTTTTATCTGAAGCGGCCGCGCGTCGTCGGCGACCTGCACGGGCAGGCCCCCGTCCTGTGGCTGATTTCTCACCAGCTCAAGCCGTAAAACACAAACCGTCTCGGATTTCAGCCGAACGGTTATTTGAGCTCTTCGTCAAAAACAACGGCGACCTTGCCGCAGCGGCTGGAGGCCATCAGCGCATAGGCCTCCGCCACCCGCTCCAGAGGAAAGCGGTGCGTAATCAGCCGGTCGGGGTGGAGTTTCCACCGCACCAGCCGTTCGACCAGCTCCTCCATCCGCCACAGACAGGTCACCCACGATCCGTAAATCGTTTTCTGGTCGTGGATAATGTCCGGCGACGGCTGGAACCGGCAGGTGCCGCCTTCACCGAGAAAAACGATTTTTCCCCACTTGCGGGCCGCCTGAATGCAGGTGAGCCGCGCCGCCTCGTTTGCGGAGCAGTCCACAGACTTTTCGACCCCGTGCCCGCCGGTCAGGTCGCGAACCTGCTGCACGTTCCCCGGCCCGGCCGGCAGCAGCACATCAAACAGCCCCAGCTGTTCGGCAATCCGCAGCCGTTCCGGAATGACTTCAATCCCGATGATTTTGTGGGCCCCCATCGCCCGGGCCAGCATCGCCGACGCCAGCCCGACCGGCCCCAGACCTGTAATCAGAACTGCATCGTTGCCGCAGACGCCGATTTTCTCCAGCCCTTCATAAACCGTGCCGAACCCGCAGGCCACCTGGGCCCCGTCCGAATAACTCAGCTCATCCGGCAGCGCAATCAGGTCCTTCTCCTCGGCCAGCAGATATTCGGCCATTCCGCCGTCCCGCTGCCAGCCGTACGCCCGCCGATACGGGCTGGTGCAGGAGATGTAGTACCCGCGCCGGCAGTCATTGCACAGCCCGCAGCCGGAGATGTGATAGACAATCACCCGGTCGCCCTCCTTGAACCGACGACACCCCGGCCCCGTCTCAACAATCTGTCCGGCGGGTTCGTGTCCGGCAATCATCCCGGGCTGATACCCCTCCGGCCCTTTGCCCAGATGCTCGTGATAAATGCACCGGATATCCGAGCCGCAGATGGTTGAGGATTTCATCCGAATCAGCACCTCGCCGTGTCCGGGCACCGGAATGTCAAACTCCTTGAGAACCGCTGTACTGTTGCCGGGCAGAATCGCCCCTTTCATTTTTCCTTTCATAATTTTTCCCCTGCATCAGCTGCTTGTACATCCATTTCAAATCCGCTCACCTTAAACACACAGGCATAGGCATCAAACGGACGCTCTGTTTCCATTTCCGGCCAATTCACCGTCAATCGCCCCGCCGAATCGATGTTCCAGTCAATCGGTCCGGCCCAGCCCAAAAGACTCACACGTCCCTGACCGGAGGGATTTTTCAGCCGCAGTGTTTTTAAAACAACGGTCTGTCCCGCGGCGGGCCTTCCCATCAAAAACACATACAGCGTCCGTCCGTCTTTGGAGACCGTATAGCGGACATCCTCGGCGGTCAGCGGCCTGCCGCGTCCCTCGTTGAATCCGGCCCCTCGTATCGGAACCGCTTCGCTCATGGCAGGTCCCTCTCCGAAGACCTTCCACGGACGCGTCGCGTAAATCGCCTCCCCGTTTACATCCATCCAGGCCGCGATCTCCTCCAGAATCCGCTCTTCCTCCGCATCGAGCGAGCCGTCGCTTCGCAGCGGAACACTGAGCAGCAGATTGCCGTTTTTGCTGACTATATCAACGAGCATCTGGATAACCGTCTTGGCACTTTTGTAGCGGTGCTCCTCATAAATCCGCCGGTCATAGTGCCAGCTGCCCAGACACGTGCAGGTCTGCCACGGCAGCGGTTCAATCTGCGGGCTGGCGCCGCGCTCAATATCCCAGACCATACACTTCCGCTGCTCAGGCGTAAGCACCTTGCCGTTCAGCACGGCTTCCAGCTTCCCTTTGTTCCAGCGGATGCTGCTGTTGTAAAAGTGTGCGGCAATCCGAAGTCCCACATCGCTGACCGGATACAGCGGCAGAGCCGTATCATCAAAATAAATCAAATCCGGCCGATAGCGGTTGAGCAGGTCGAGCGTGCGGTTGTAAAACTTTCGGCAGTACGCCTCATCCGGGATGCTGGCCCCGTTTCCCCATTCCCACTGGCGGTGAATCGCCGTCGGGTCCTCCGCATCCGCACTGCGCGGATGATTCTGGGCGTACAAGTCCTGCGGGTCCAGCCCTTCCCACCAGAGCCCTTTGCCGTCCGCTTTGGTCAGTTTTCCGTCATACGGCACGCCGGCATAGGGCCCGGTTTTGTCCGCCCCCTGCGACGGCTCATACCAGGTCCAGGCGTGCGAGGCGTGGACGCTGACGCCGAAGCGCAGGCCGTGCCGGCGCGCCGCCTCCGCCCAGCCCGCTATCAAATCCTTCTTCGGGCCGACGTTCACCGAATTCCACGGCTGGTACTTGCTGTCCCAGTTGTCGAAATTGTCGTGATGATTGGCCAGCGCCACAAAATAGCGTGCCCCGACCCGCTTATACAGCGCCAGCAGCTTGTCCGGGTCCCAGTTTTCGGCCTTCCAGGTATGAATCACATCCTTAAAACCGAACTGCGACGGATGGCCGTAGCGTTGCCGATGATAGGTGAAAATATCGCCCGCCCAGTTCGGCGCATTTTCCATATACATAAACCGCGCGTACCAGTCGCCGCGCTCCGGCGCACACTGCGGACCCCAGTGCGCCCAGATGCCGAACTTGGCATCCCGAAACCACTCCGGCGTCTCATAGCGGCTCAGCGATTCCCAGGTCGGCTCAAACGGTCCGGTCTGCATCCGCTCCACCCGCTCCGGTCCGGCACAGCCCCCCAGCACAACCGCCGCCAGCATCGCCGACATTACCGTCTTTTTCATATCGACTCCTTTCTATCTGCCCGATGGTTTATTCCAGCCGCTCTTACGGCGGCGTAATCTCTCCCGTCGGGTCCCACAGGTCCTCCCAGGACTGATTGGGCTTCCACAGAAAGACCTGCCCTTTAATCAGCCGGCAGTTTTTATCAATCCGCCGAATCCGCTCCATCTCGTCTTCGCTGAGCGGCTCGCTGACCGCCGCACGGAGGTTGTCAGCGTAGTGATGCAGCGAAAACGGAATCGGAATCTGTCCCCGCTGAATCGCCCAGCGGATGCACACCGCGGCAACAGTCGTTGACCGCCGAGCAGCAATTTCCCGCAGCACCGGGTCATCCAGCACCACCGTATCCTCCGGCGTTCGGTCCCGCTCCGGACGGGCGGGCGAGCCGAGCGGACAATACCCAACCGGCACAATGCCGTGCTCCACGCAAAAGGCAAACAGCTCCGGCTGCTGAAAATGCGGATGCAGTTCCATCTGATTGCAGACCGGCCTGATGCGGGCATCCCGCAGCAGGAGTTTGAGCTTGGGAATGGTCATATTCGACGTGCCGATATGCCGCACAAGCCCCCGCTCTACCAGCCGCTCCATCTGACGCCAGGTCTTCATATAATTGTCGTGGATATACGGCTTGGCATCCGGACTGCGTGAATGCACATCGCACCCCGGCGGGTGATAGTTCGGAAACGGCCAGTGCACCAGATACAAATCCAGATACTCCAGCCCCAAATCCTCCAGAGAGCGCCGGCAGGCCTCTTCGACCCGCTGGTGCATATCATTCCAGAGTTTGGAGGTAATCCACAGCTCGCTTCGTTTCAGCCGGCCGCTGCGGAAATAATATTGCAGGACTTGTCCAATCTGCTTTTCGTTTCCGTACACCGCCGCACAATCAATATGCCGATATCCGGCCGCCAGCGCCTCGCCGACGGCCTGCGCCACCTGCTCGGCGGAAAAGCGGTCCGACCCGAACGTGCCCAGCCCAATCGCCGGAATCTTCGCCCCCGTGTACAAGACCCGAACGGGCACCTTCGAGGGCTCAACGGCCTGCGGAATATGGTCAAAATTCATCCGGACCTCCTGAACGCGTCAGCCGCCGTCGGGGCTCTGTATTATTTTTAGGTCAGCAGATGCCGAAAACCACACCGGCCGGCGGCGAAAAACTTTCTAATTCACGCAAAACAGGAAATCAGAATACCTCTCTTTGAACCGGGAAAAAATGGATTATTTTTCTAATTTATGGACTATTTTTTGATTTTTGCTATTCTTATCCTATGCTCAAGCATTTGCTGGACAATCTGGAAATCAACATCCTGAACATCGAACTGTACCGCGTGCATCGGGAATGGAATCACCGAAACGTAAACAGTCCCTATTCAAGGATTTATCTGATTACCGACGGCGAGGGCACCCTCCGGCATCACGGCCGGACCTACCCCCTCCAAAGCGGCTTTTTGTATCTGATTCCCGCCTTTACGACAGTGGATATGTCCTGTCCGGATACCTTCGAACACTATTACATCCACCTGACGACGTTTCTGCCGGACGGCGTGAACCTGTTTGCTTTGGTGGACTGCGACTATCAGATTGAGGCCCGAAAATACGGCATCGGACGCTGGATTTTCGACCGGCTGCTGGAGCTGAACCCAGGTCTGGAACTGATTGAACGCGACGCCAACAAGCCCATTTACGAATCGGTCCTGCGCCGCAGCGAAGAGCTCAACCAAACCAAGACGGCCGCCGAACTGATGGAAACCAACGCCCTGATTCGGCTGATTCTGGCCGCCTTTCTGCGAACCGCCAACCCCGCCGGCACTGATACCGCCCTGCGCGGCTACAGCCGATTCCAACGGGTCCTGCGGCATATCCATCAGAATCTGCACCGGGAGATCACGCTGGCGGAACTGGCGGACCTGGCCGAGCTCAGTCCCGCTTATTTTTCGCATCTGTTTTCCCGAATGATGGGGGCCGGCCCGATTGCGTTTGTCAATCGCCGCAAAATGGAACAGGCCCAGCGGCTCCTGCTGGGGACCTCCAAACCCCTCAAGGAAATCGCCGCGGAGGTGGGCTTCGGCGATGTCTTTTATTTCTCCCGCCTGTTTCGAAAAATCACCGGCACCGCCCCCGGCCGATACCGACGAGAACACGTGTCTTCCTGAAATGAAAAGCGTTTGTTTCTTTTCTTGCCAACAAGGCCGCCGTCGGATACAAAAGAACCATCCATGGGAGATTGAACATGCTGCACAGCAAAACACAAAGGTTCGTATTTCTTGTCTTTACGAGCATCCTGCCGACTCTTTCCGCCGCGGGCAAATCGGAAAGCCCGCGAGAGATTCTTGATTTCGACTGGGAGTGGAAGTTTCTCAAAGAAGATGTCCCCGGAGCACAGCAGACCGATTTTGACGACAGCGCCTGGCAGACGGTCAACCTGCCGCACGACTGGAGCATTGAGGGCCCCTACAGCCGAGAATGGGCCGCCGGCACCGGCTATCTTCCCGGCGGCATCGGCTGGTACCGCAAGACCTTCACCGCCCCATCGGACTGGAAAGACAAGACTGTTCTGATTGAATTTGACGGCGTCTATAAGAACTCGGAGGTCTGGCTGAACGGACACTTTCTCGGCAAACGCCCCTTCGGCTATATCGGCTTTCAGTACGACCTGACAGACCATCTTCTCTTTGACAGGCCCAATGTGCTGGCCGTCCGCGTGGATCATTCCGACTTTGCCGACTCGCGCTGGTACCCTGGTTCCGGCATCTACCGGCATGTGCGGCTGATTCTAACCGACAAACTCCGCATCCTGCCCTGGGGCGTTTTTATCCAGTCCAAACCGCTGGAGGGAGGAAAGGCCGCCGTGTCCATCGAGACCGCCCTGCTCAACGGCCGAACGCAGGCCGCCCGCATCCAAATCGTTTCCTCCATCTTTGACGCCCAAAATCGACGCCTTACCGAGCAACAAGATTCGCAAACCATTCAGCCCGGCAAACAAATCATCCACCGCCGGCATTTCACCCTCGAAAACATCCGGCTCTGGTCGCCGGACAGCCCGGTTCTCTATCGGCTGGAAACCGCTATTATAGAAGATGGCAAACCTGTTGACAAAATCGACACCCCCTTCGGCATCCGCTCCATCCGCTTTGACCCGAATGAAGGATTTTTCCTGAACGGTCAAAACCTGAAAATCAAAGGGGTCTGCGTCCACCACGACGGCGGCCCGCTCGGGGCGGCCGTGCCGGAAAAACTCTGGCGTTTCCGCCTGACTCAGCTGAAGGAAATCGGCTGCAACGCCATCCGCACCAGCCACAATCCGCCCGCACCGGAACTGCTGGACCTGTGCGACCAGATGGGGTTTTTGGTGATGGATGAGGCCTTTGATGAATACACGCCGCCCAAGAAGAAATGGATTGAGGGCTGGAACAAAGGCACACCGGGCTTTGACGGCTACGGCAAGGTCTTCGAAGAATGGGCCGTTCGTGATATTCAGGATATGGTCCGCCGCGACCGCAATCACCCTTCGATTATCCTCTGGAGCATCGGCAACGAGATTGACTTTGCCAACGACCCGTTCTCGCATCCGTCGATGGGCGCTGAGTATAAGCCAAACCAGCCGCCGGCGGAAAATCTGACGAAGCTGGCCCGCCCGCTGGCCGAAGCCGTGCGTGCCCTCGACAGCACCCGGCCCATCACGGCCGCCCTGGCCAACGCCGCCGTATCCAACCTCGTCGGTTTTGCCGACCTGCTGGATGTCGTCGGCTACAATTATCAGGAGCAGCGGTACGCCCAGGACCATAAACAGTACCCCAACCGCTGTATCATCGGCAGCGAAAACAGCATGTCCTTTGCCGCCTGGAAAGCCGTGCTGGATAATCCTTATGTATCCGGGCAATTTCTCTGGATTGGTTATGATTATCTGGGCGAGGCCGCCGGTTGGCCCGTCCGCAGCTGGACCCGGGGGCTCTTTGACCTGTGCAATCTGAAAAAACCCATCGCCTGGCAGCGGCAGGCCTGGTGGACCGACAAGCCGATGGTCTGTCTGGCCGTGACAACGGGAGGAGGCGGCGGCTTTCGACGCGGGCAGGAGCCGCAGAGCCATTGGAACTGGCCGGCCGGCTCAACTGTCAATGTACTGATTTACTCGAACTGTCAGGAAGTGGAGCTGTTTCTCAACGACAAGTCGCTGGGGGTTTCCGCACCCATGAGCGTGCCCGAGCGAACCATCCGCCGGCCGGTACCCTTTGAAAGCGGCACGCTGACCGCCGTCGGCAGAAACGGGGAAAAAGAGGTCTGCCGATACACCCTCACCACCGCCGGCGCCGCCGAACAAATCCGCCTGATCCCCGACTGTACCACGCTTCGGGCTGACGGCAGGGACATCGCTCTTGTGGAGTTTCTCATCACGGACTCCGCAGGAACCGTTGTGCCGACCGCTTCGGATCCTGTATCCTTTGACATCCGCGGTCCGGGACGGATTCTGGCGGTCGGAAACGGCGACCCCGCCTGCCATGAAAATCACAAAGGAAACACGTATCCCGCCTATCGCGGACGCGGCCTGCTGATTGTCCAGTCGGAAAGACAGTCGGGAACCATCGAAATCAAAGCCGCCGGCGGCAATTTGAAACCGGCTGTGCTGACGCTGAAGTCCCAGGAAAAATAGTGATGGCCAAACTTTTAGGGGCGCCGGGCGGGTTCATCGCACAGACCGACACGGTGCATTCCGATTATCCCGCAGAGGCGGTCCGCGTCGAAAAAGAACCCGTTGAAGATGAACCAATCGACAGCGTCAGAGCCGATTCTCAGGCGGACGGCATATCAGCAGCCGGCGACCATACCGCAAAGGCAGGTCATCCATTCTCCAGCCGCTCTTTTCTAAAGCCGTCTTCAGTATCGGCAGATGCCCGGAACTCGGAAGCACAAACAAATGGGGAAAGCCGTCCTCCAGCATATCCTGAACCTCCTTTTCCACAGTCTCCGGAGGAGTAAAAGAAGGATAAGGTGTATCGTCTCGGGAGATATTTTCGACCTCCATCGCCCCATAAAACCAAAGACCGTCCACCCGCTTGCCGACCGCCACAATTTCATGGCGTCCGTTCGGCAAATAGGGTTTTAACTCCTTCCAAAGGGCCCGGCAGTCATCGCGAACCGGCACAAATCCCATCCCTGCCCGCACACCCAAAAGGAGAATGCTCCAAATCACGGCAAAAGTAAGCCCTTTCCGACCCTCCGGAGAAAAAACCCCGGATTCCTCAAACCAGCTCGGAAGCAGCCGTGCCGAAGCCAATGCCAGGGCCGGAAAAACCGGCAGCGCATAAAGTCCTAATTTGGAACTGGCGAAGGTTAATACCGCCATCGGAATGCAAATCCAGCAGGCCAAAAACAAAGAAGAAGGGTTTGCCGCCAGTCGCTTCCAGCCCTCCCAACGGAAAAACCGGCGAATCCCGTCAGGATGACGGAACCAGTCGATACTCCACGGCAAGGTCCCCAGCAGCAACACCGGCAAGTAAATTAGCGCCCCCTTCAGACCCGGATTTCTCTGATACACATCCGAAACCAGCCGTCCCCAGACCTGACTGACAAACAAATATTTGGCCGCACCCGGTATCCGCAAACTCACAAAACAATACCAGATGAAACCGATGAGCACAAAAAGGAAAAGCCCCGCAGGCAGCCACCATCCCCGCAGATAAGAAATCACTTCTCGGCGAACCAGCAAATAAACAAACATCGCCCCGCACGGAATCAAAGCCGCCGGCCCTTTGGTCAGGAATCCCAGTCCGACCGCCGCACACAGCAGGATTTTCCAAAGGGTCTTTCGGGCTTCCTCCGGCCGCGTGCTTTTCCAAAAAGCCGCCATTGATAATGTCGTAAACAGGGTCAGCGGGGTATCCATTGTGAGAAAATTGGCCGCCGAAAACGGAAGAATCATCGTGGCATAAACCACCGCCGCTGAAAACCCGTCCCGCAGGCGGCCTGTGAACGACCGACCGAGCTCAAAGACCGTCAAACAGGTGAGTGCATAACACAGCCCGAGGAAAAACCGTGCAGAAAATTCGCTGTATCCGAACAGTTTCAGACCGGCCAAAATCCCCCAATACAGCAGAGGCGGTTTGTCCAGAAAGATTTCTTCTCCAAGTCGAGGAATGAGATAATCTCGATGCAAATCCATATTGACGGCCGTTCCGATATAATATCCTTCGTCCGGCTGCCAAATGCCGCGAACTCCCTGAAATCCGAAGGATAAAACCAGAAGAACCGCCCCCGCCGACAGAAGTACTTTGGATTTCATTTACTTACCGCAGTTTCAGTGTCGCCAGCGCCAGAATTGCAAACGCAATCGACAGCAGCCAGAACCGTATTACCACTTGGGGTTCCGACCAGCCGCTTAGATGAAAATGATGATGAATGGGTGAACATTTAAACAGCTTCCGACCGGCTGAGTATTTATATTTGGTATATTTAAAATAGCCAACCTGCAGAATCACGCTGCCCAGTTCCATCACAAAGACCCCCCCAATCAGCAGCAGCAGAATTTCATTGCGGGTCACAATCGCCCCATACCCCATTGCCGCCCCCAGCGGCAGCGACCCGATATCCCCCATGAAGACCAGCGCCCGAGGGCAGTTGTACCACAAAAAGCCGAGAACAGAGCCCGTAATCGCTGCAAAAAAGATGCACAGTTCGCCTGCCCCGGGCACCCGGGGCAACAGGAGATATCCCGCCCACGTCATCGTCGTCACCCGCCCCATCGTTTCCGAGGCAATATAGCAAAGAATCACCAGAACCGTCGAAACAATCCCGATGCAGCCGGAGGCCAATCCATCCATCCCGTCCGTCAGATTCACCGCATTGCTTGTAGCCGTAATATACAGCATGGACAGAATCACAAACATCCAACCCGCCAGCGGGATGCCGTGTTTATAAAACGGAAGCCACAACAGGCGCGCATCCTCCAGCTCCCTCATATCCGAATACAAAAACCAGGCCACCAGCAGGGAACCGCCCAGCTGATAGACCAGCTTCTGCCAGACCAAAAGTCCGTCCCGGCTTTGCCCGGTCCCTTTTCCAGTCAGTTTAAAATAATCATCCAACCCCCCAATCCACCCAAAAAAGAGGATCAGGATGATCGCCTTGTGCACAAACGGATTGGTCAGTTTCGACCATAGAAAAATCCCGGTCAGAATCCCCGTCAAAATAATAATTCCGCCCATCGTCGGAGTATTGGCGCGGTCTTTCATCAGTTCATTGAGTGCGGCATGGTGAAATTCAGGCCGGTCGCCGATTTTTTTTCGCATCAGCCAGCGAATGACCTTCGGCCCCAGCCAAAGCGTCAGCCCCCAGCTGGTCAGAGCCGCCATTATAGCCCGAAACAGCACATCCTCATACGCATAAAAACCGATGCGGTAAATCTGCAACCACTGACAAAGATGATAAATCAATTTCTTCCTCGTTTCTTAAGAGGCACTCTGTCGTCCGCCGAACAGCTCCCGCAGCCGTTCAACAACCCGTTCCAGCCGGACCGAGCGGGAGGCCTTAACCAATATTATATCGTCCGGCCGGATGTAGAAGTGCAGATTATTGCAGAGGGATTCCACTGTTCCAAAGGCAATCCGTACACAGCCGCTGCCCATATGATTATCCGCTCGAGCCGCCCCTTCCGCCAGCACTTGAGCAAATCGCCCCGCCGACAAAAGAACGACCACCCCCTGTTCTGCTGCAAACTTCCCCAGTTGACGGTGCAGGGATTCACTCTCCGCTCCCAGCTCCAGCATATCCCCTGCAATAAAAACACTCCGTCTTCCCTGCACCTGAGCCATCCGCACCAGACAATCCACCGCATTTTCCATCGAGGCCGGGTTGGCATTGTAGCAGTCATTCAGCACCGTCAGCGGCCCTATATGCTCGACCTGCAGACGCATCGGGGCGGCTCCGGCCGTCTTGATCGCTTCCGCAAAGTCCGATAAACCAATACCGAAATCCCGACAAACCGCCCACACCATCAGACAGTTGCGAAGCGAGGCCATCCCGGCCAGCGGAATCCGAATCGTCTGCCCTTGCAGCTGAAGAAGACCGTTCGTCCCGCAGCTGTGCATCCGTTCCGCCCGAACTGTACAATCAGCCCCTTCGCCTACGGTAATGATCGGACAGGAATAATGCTGACGAATATAACCAACCAAATCCGCAATATCCCCATTTATATAGACCTTTCCATCGGAAGCCAACCCTTCCAGAATCGAGGCTTTTTCCTGAATAATAGCCGCCACCGAGCCCATCCCTTCCAGATGAGCCGGGGCAATATGGGTAATCACGGCGATATCCGGACAGGCCATCCGGCTCAGGGGGGCAATCTCGCCGGGGTGATTCATCCCGATTTCCACCAGAAGAATCTCATCCTCCGGCTGGGCCGACAAAAGCGTCAGCGGCACACCAATTTGATTGTTGAAACTTTTCGGGGCCTGCCGACATCGAAACCGTCGGCTCAGCACACAATGAAGCAGATGACGCGTGGTAGTCTTGCCGACGGACCCGGTAATCGCAATCACCCGGGTTTTCAGCCGTCTTCGATACCAGGCCGCCAGCCGCCCCAGAGAACGAACCGTATCCTCCACGCGAATCACCGGAATCTTTAGGTCGGTCAGCGGCTCCTTTTGCACCACGACACAAGCCGCCCCTTTTTGCTCCGCTTCCTTCAGAAAAGCATGTCCGTCAAACCGTTCCCCCGGCACGGCAAAAAAACATTCTCCCGGCTGAAGCGTGCGGGAATCTATGCTCACTCCCGCTACCGCTCTGTCCAATCGCGCGGAGCAGGATTGCCCCAAAACCTCACACAAACTCGACAAGCTCAACGATTCCATTCAACGGCCCAACTTAAAAGTTTCTGATCCATTCCTCGCCGGAACTTCTGATTACTCTACCAAAGGATTGTAAAAAGTGCTATGGGCTTGTTGAATTGCCGAAAAACTGCATCAAAACGCTATCAGGAAACGGCTGACAAGAATATCAGTATAATCCCCTATCAAAACACAAAATAATGTCAAATTGCAGAGTTCTAACTACCTTTAAAAAAAGAAAAGCAGCGGCAAGGAGGCAACCGCTGCTTTTTTCCCAGGTTGAAGAACCTGGCATTAGGAGGAGGAGGGTAATCTTGTTACTATATTCTACGGAATATTCCCTATACAGTTCAAGACTCTTTTTCAAAAATTTTTTATTTTTTTAAAAATTTCTTTTCATATACAAGATAAAGACTGTCTGATTTTGTGGTATAATGAGGAATAGGCCCACCAAATTAAAAGAATCCTGCTTTTTATGAGACCCAAATATAGGACAATTTCTTGCTTTTATGTCCGAATAACATTAAACCTTTCACTTTTCTATTGAACTTTTTAAAAGACTGATATAGGATGCAGAAAAGCAGGGGAGAAAGAAAAAAAACGTAGGGAAAAATCCTGCCGGAGGATTATGAGCAGCCGGTCTTCAAAAACCGGATTTACGCTTGTCGAACTGCTCGTAGTGGTGTTTTTGATTGCACTGCTGCTGGCTATTGTTATCCCCTCCCTTTTCAAAGCCCAGGGACGAGTCCAGACAGTCACCTGTCAGTCTAACCTCAAACAGTTAGGAATCTATCTGGTCATCTACTCCAACGATAATGAAGGTTACCTGCCCTCCGACAGTCGGGACTGGATGACGGTTCTGCTGCCCTATTCTGAAATGGCACCCTCCGCCGCCGGTTCGAAGCCCCAAAACGACACCGGCTCAAAAAGCATTTCCTGCTGCCCGACAGCCGCTCAGCCCGGTTCTATCCCGCCGAGCGATTCCGGCCAGCCGTTCGCCGCCTTTCCCATTCAGTATCCTCACTCTTCTGAAACCGTAGCCCTCGGCAGTTACGGAATCAACGGCTGGGTCTGTCACGTCCCCTCCTCCGAAAAAGAAATTTACGGCATTCCAACGACCAAGAACTGGAGACGATTCGACGTCGGCGAAAGCGCTTCCAAAATCCCGCTGGTGCTGGACAGTATGTGGATTCGGGCCTTTCCGGACAATACCAATCTGCCGCCGGAAAAAAACGGGGACTTTAACAACTGCGATTTGACCGGCGGCGGAATGCGTCAGATGCGTCATTTTGCAATCGCTCGGCACAGCGGACGTACCAATATTCTGTTCCTGGATTTGGCGGTTCACCAGACCGGCCTGAAAAAACTTTGGAAGATGAAATGGCACCGGGGCAGTGACACCAACGCTCCGGAACCCGCCTGGCCGGAATGGATGCAGACCCTGCCGGAATAACCCCACAGGTACTCTTGACAGGCGTTCCTTACAGGTTCCAGGCCTTGGCAAACGCCGCAAAACTGCGGTCATAGGTCTTTTCAGCCGCCGGCGGAAAACAACAGCCCGGCAGCTGACGATTTTTCAGGTGATACTGAAGACACTCGCAGCAGATGCCTTTTCGGTCGCATCCGGGATACGAGCAGCTGCAGAACTTCAGATTCTTTTGCTGTTTGCAATCCATAGCACCCTCTTCACTCAAACAACGAAGTTTCACTTAAACCGCAAGCCGCTTAATTTTGGCCCCGACCCGATTGAGCTTTTCCTCGATTTTTTCATAACCCCGGTCAATGTGATAGACCCGCTGCACCGTGGTAAGCCCGTGAGCGGCCATTCCCGCCAACACCAGGGCCGCCGAAGCCCGCAGGTCTGAGGCCATCACCGGCGCCCCAATCAGTTTCTCCACTCCCTCTACAATCACGCTGGAGCCCTCTTTGCGCAGATGAGCCGCCATTCGGTTCAGCTCCGCCACATGCATAAACCGGTCGGGAAAGATTTTTTCCGTAATCACACTGTTGCCCTTGGCCAACGCCAGCAGGGCCATAAACTGCGCCTGCAGGTCCGTCGGAAATCCCGGATACGGCTGGGTGGTAATATCCGCCGGCAGCAGCTGTCCTTCATAGCGTACCGTGCACTCTCCGGGTCCTTCTTCCACCGTCAGACCGATATGGCGAAGCCGGTCCGTCACCGCCAGCATCTGATGAATTGGGCAGTTGCGAATCCGCAGACATCCTCGGGTAATGGCCGCCGCCGCCATAAACGTGCCCGCCTCGATCCGGTCTCCAATCACCGAATACGAAACCGGATTCAGATGCCGCACCCCTTCAATCACCAGCCGCGGGGAACCGATGCCGCTGATTTTCGCCCCCATCGCATTCAGACAGTTGGCCAAATCCGCCACCTCCGGCTCGCAGGCCGCCGATTCAATCACCGTTGTGCCCTTGGCCAGCACTGCCGCCATCATCACGTTGTCCGTGCCCAGCACGGTCGTTCCGAACGGCCCGCCCAGAAAAATCTGGGTGCCGACCAGGCCTCCCGCCGGCGCCTCAGCCACGATATAGCCCTGCTCCAGATGAATCCTGGCCCCGAGGGCCCGAAGCCCCCGCAAATGGATATCGACAGGCCGGTCCCCGATCGCACAGCCGCCCGGCATTGACACCCGCGCCTTGCCGAACCGAGCCAGGAGCGGCCCTAAAATACAAATACTGGCGCGAATCTTGCGCACAATGTCATAGTCCCCCACCGGACGGTCCAGCGGCCCGCTGTCAATCTGCAGGGCCCCGTCGGCTGTCCGTTCGACCCGGGCCCCCATGCTCTCCAGCAGCGTCTCAAACGAGGCGATATCCGCCAGATATGGGGCATTGGGGATTGTGCTCACACCGCCCGGCAGAATCATTGCCGCCATAATCGGCAGCGTCGAATTCTTGCTGCCGGCTACTTCAATCTCGCCTTCCAGGCGTACTGGTCCTTCAATTTCAAAGATATCCATCCTGCTTTTCCTTTGCCAAATGAACCGCTTTTCACTATAACACCCTCCAGAAGAGATTGCAAATGCCCTCTGGGACAGGCGGACAATTCATCGGTTGGCTGGCGGCCGCACAGGAAACGGCTCATGCTTCCGCTGCGCTCCGAACGCTTCATCTGCTCTGGTGGACCCTCTGCGCTCTCGGCGGACTGCTGACAATCCGATGGATGATTTCCCTTCGCCGGGGTGACCCGCTGACCCGCTGCCCCGTCCGCCGGCACCGCCTGCCGACCTGGTTTGTCCCCCTGCAGCTGTTTGTCTGGATGCTCGGTTCTTTCCTGATTCTGTCGGTCATTAAAGCGATTGTCCCGCCGCAGAAGAAGGTTCTCCTCGAAGCCGCCCTCCACGGAAGCACTATTCTGTGGTATCTGCACCTGACAGTCCTGTTTCTGGCTGTAGCCCATTTCGGTTTTGTCCGGGGACTGGTCGGCTTCGGCCTGGATTTCCGCCGACTCAAAAAAGACCTGCTGAATGCAGCCGGAATCCTCTGGGCCCTGCTGCCGCTGATTGTGCTGGCTCTTGAAGGAACGTCCCAAGTCGGACGCTTTCTCTTCGGACCGGATTTTGCAATGGACCGGCATACGTCCCTGTCGGCCCTTCAGGAATACCCTCAGCTGTGGCTTCGGCTGCTGATTGTTGTCAATGCCGTGCTGGTGGTACCCGTTTTCGAAGAAGTGCTCTTTCGCGGTCTTCTTCAATCCGTCCTGACGGCAACCCTGGAAAAGCCCTGGGTGTCCATTCTTGCTGTTTCTGTTCTTTTTGCCGGAATGCATCCTTACCCAACCCACATGGCCGCCCTGCTGATTCTCTCCATCGGGCTCGGATATGCTTATGAAAAAAGCGGTTCTCTCTGGCAGCCCATCTTTATCCATATTCTTTTCAACAGCATCAATGTCGCCGCCGCTCTGCTGGAAGGATAGCAATTTCTTCTCTTTTCCGGATTGACACCCCCGTGAATCTTTCTATGATTAGCCGGACAATCCGGATAAAAAACTGGAACCTGTCCCTCTAACTCAAAACTCAGAACTTAGAATTCAAAACTTTTATGTGGCTGCGTCTTTGGCGAAGAAAACAGGCCTCGATACGGCAAACCCTCAAGGGAAGCCGGCTGCACCGTTTCTGGGGCCAAACCCTCTTTCACGACCTGCTCTGGCGGACCAACCGACGCTCCATTGCGGGCGGGCTGGCCCTGGGGCTTTTCATCGCTTTTACCCCCACCATTCCGTTCCAGATGACACTGGCCGTTATTGGGGCGCTTTTTCTGAAAGTCAATCTGCCGATTGCCATCGCCGCCTGCTGGATTACAAACCCCCTGACCGCCCTGCCTGTTTATACCGCCGCCTGGAAGCTCGGCAAATACCTGATAGAACATATCGGAATTATCCATTCCTTTTTGGAAACCCACCGGTTTGAACCCAAATCCGCCCATCTGATTCTCAACGGGATTTATCTTTGGACAGGGTCCCTGATTTTCTCCATACTGGCAGCCGTCCTCGGAACTCTTCTGGTCCTTCTGCTGTGGAAAATGCCTCGGTCCCGTCGTCGAAAGCGGCAGACAGATTCCTTGCAGGAACCCGGCCTCTTCTCCGACCGAAACAGTTCACAGACAACCTGAAAATTTTAAAAAATCCGGAAAAACAGACGTTGGCGCCCCTTTCCGACCAACTGTATAATTCCTGTTTTCCAAGACAGAAAGCCGAAAATCAATGTTGACAACGGAAAGGACAGCCCCCAAAACTGCATGGGGGAAATCTTCAGAAAGCAGGGACAATTCAGAGCCGTTGCGGTCTGACAAGGCGGCCGGAAAAAGACCCGGGCAGATAGTCTAAAAACTCCTCCGTCTGCCCCCGGCCGGTTTGCTGCCGCAGCATGGGAGGCAGAGAATGACCAATCCGCTTTTGATACCGGAACTGAAAGAACTGCTGGCAAACAACGATACGGAAACGATTCAAAAGTTCTGTCAGCAGAACCATCCGGGTACGGTCGCTGAACTCATCAGCGGTCTGGAGCCGGCGGAAATCTGGCAGGTCCTTCACCTGCTCGACCCCCCGCTGCGGGCCGAAATCTTTTCCTTTTTCGACCTGAATAAACAGGTTGAACTGGCGACCGGACCCAGCCGGAAGGATATGGCACGGCTGCTGGAAGAAATGCCTCCCGACGACCGAGCAGACCTGGTTCGAAAACTGGACGAATCTCTCCTCGAGGAAATTCTTCCCCTGGTCGCCAAGGCCGAACGGGAAGACATCCGCAAACTGGTCTCCTACGAAGAACGCACCGCCGGGGCGGTGATGAGCACGGATTATGCAGTTCTTCGCCCCGAAATGACCGTCGCACAGGCCATTGAGCAGCTCCGCCTCCAGGCCCCGTCCAAAGAAACCATTTACTATATCTATGTGATTGACGAAAACCGAAAGCTCATTGGATTCGTCTCGCTGAAAGACCTGATTACCGCCAAGCCCGCTCAACTGGTGCGGGATATCATGCACACCGACGCCATTTTTGCCCGCGTCAACGATGACCAGGAAGTCGTCGCCAAACTCATCGAAAAATACGACCTGATTGCCGTCCCCATTGTGGATGAAAACGGTGTGCTGGTCGGCATCGTTACCCACGATGACGCCATCGACATTATCCGGCAGGAACAAACGGAAGATATGGAAAAGTTCATGGGAATTGCCGGTCTGGCTGCTCTCGGACTGGTTTCCGGACTCGTGATCCACAGTTTCGAAGCAACCCTGATGAATCTGCTGATTCTGGCTTTGTATATGCCGATGGTCGCTGATACGGGCGGCAACACCGGCAGCCAGGCCGCTACCGTGGTTGTCCGCGCTTTGGCCCTCGGTCAGCTGAGGCCGAAAGACTTTCTCAAAGTGCTTCTGAAGGAATTTCAGGTCTCACTGGGTCTTGCCGTCATTCTCGGTCTGCTTTCTTTCGGCAAGGTTCTTTTCCTGTCCCGCACATCTGAAATCCCCGGCGGCTACTCCCTGGCGATGATTGCCGCAGCCATTGCGGTTGCCCTGGGTCTTCAGGTCATCACAGCTACGCTCATCGGGGCCGCCCTGCCGCTCCTTGTTGCCCGCTTTAAACACGACCCGGCCGTCGTCGCCAGTCCCGCCCTGACTACCATCGTCGATATCACCGGCCTGTTCATCTATTTCTGTACCGCCAAAGTTCTCCTCGGAGTCTGACGATGACGGAACCGCTCCAGCCCCCTTTTCATACGATTCAATGGGACGGCGGCCTTGACGGAACTCTTCTGCTGCTGGACCAGCGCAAACTGCCCGCTGAAGTTCGGTTCCTTCCGTGCCGAACTGTTGAAGACGTAATGGAAGCCATCCGCACCCTGGCTGTCCGCGGCGCACCGGCCATCGGCATCGCCGCCGCCTTCGGCATCTGTATCGGCCTTTCACAAGCCAAACCCGCTTCGATTCCGCAGGCCCTGACCGCCATTGAAGACGCTGCCGTTCGGCTGGCCTCCAGCCGTCCTACCGCTGTCAATCTCTTCTGGGCACTGGAGCGGATGGAAAAAGCCGCCCGCCGTTTCGCCGAGCAGAACCCGACATCCGATGTCCGGGAC
Organism: Planctomycetota bacterium; assembly: GCA_029552545.1. Classification (GTDB taxonomy): domain Bacteria; phylum Planctomycetota; class Phycisphaerae; order Sedimentisphaerales; family Anaerohalosphaeraceae; genus JAHDQI01. The sequence goes on along the minus strand of JAKPDO010000006.1, from coordinate 189,121 downwards.
TTCCGCCGGCACCTTCTTCAGGAAGCCCGCTCAATCCTTCAGGAAGATATTGAGACCTGTCGGGCCATTGGAGAACACGGCTGGACGCTTATTCCGGACGGCGGCGGCGTCCTGACCCACTGCAACGCCGGCGCTTTGGCCACCGCCGGAATCGGCACCGCGCTGGGCATCCTGTACACCGCCCGCCGATACGGCAAAGAATTCACCGTCTATGTCGATGAAACCCGCCCGCTGCTGCAGGGGGCACGGCTCACCGCCTGGGAGCTGAGCCAGTTTGGAATCCGGCCGACTCTAATTTGCGACAATATGGCCGCCTCCCTGATGAAGGCCGGCAAAATCAGCGCCGTGCTCGTCGGGGCCGACCGCATCGCCGCCAACGGCGACACCGCCAACAAAATCGGCACGCTGGGTCTGAGCATTCTGGCCGCCCATTTTCAGATTCCTTTCTATGTCGCCGCCCCGACCAGCACCTTTGACCTGTCTATTCCATCCGGTCAATTCATTCCGATTGAGCATCGCAGTCCGGACGAAGTCTGCTCGTTCCGGAATCTGCGGATTGCCCCGCCCGACGCGGAAGGGTATAATCCGGCTTTCGACGTAACGGATGCGGAGCGAATCAGTGCCGTCATTACCGAAAAAGGCATTCTTCGCCCTCCGCTGGAGAAAGCCATACGCCAAATGTTGGGAACCAAATGAAAATCCTGTTCGACCTGCTCCATCCGGCTCATTTTCATCTGTTCAAAAACGCCATTGCGGAACTTCGGCAAGGCGGCCACCACGTTGAAATCATCGCCCGTCAAAAAGACTGCCTGCCCCAGCTGCTTGACAGCACCGGCTGGTCCTACACCCTGATTCCCCGTCGCGGCACCGCCGGACTGCCCACGCTGGCTCTCGAAACCCTCCGGGCCGCTCGGCTGGCTGCCTGGAAAGGGCTCCGTCATAAGATTGACATCATGGCCGGCACCTCCGTCTCCATCGGTCCGGCCGCCCGTTTGTGCGGCGCCCGTGCCTGTATCTTCGAAGAAGATGATGCCGCCGTGATCCCTCTGATGGTCCGGTTCGGATACCCCTTCGCTCACTATATCATCACCCCCCAATGGCTGACCGGCGAAAACCACGGACGAAAACACCTGACCTATCCGGGCTTTCACGAACTGGCTTACCTGCATCCCCGGCGGTTTCAGCCGGACCCCGACATCCGTCGGGAACTGGGCGTTCAGGAAAACCAGCGGTATTTTCTTATGCGTCTGGTCGCCCTCAAAGCCCATCACGACATCGGCCAAAAGGGACTCAGTCCCGACCAGGCCCGGCAAATTCTCCGCGTGCTTGCCGAACACGGACGCGTCTTTATCAGCGCCGAATCCGACCTCGCTGAGGACCTGAAACCCTACCGGCTGCCCATCCCGCCCCATCGAATTCTCGATGCGCTGGCTTTTGCAGACCTGCTTGTCTCCGACAGCCAAACCATGAGCGTCGAAGCGGCCATGCTCGGCACCCCCTCAATTCGGTGCAATACCTTTGTCGGCCGGCTCAGTGTCCTGAACGTCCTCGACCGGCACTACGAATTGACCGCCGGCTTTCTGCCCTCCGATTTTGACAAACTCCTGACGCTTCTGAATGAGTGGCTTCGTACTCCCGACCTGAAAGCCCAATGGCAAATCCGCCGCCGCCGAATGCTCGACGAATGCATTGACTTGACCGACTGGATGCTGGTGCTCTTTGAAGACCTGGCCGCAGGCAAAGACCGCCGAGGCCCCAGACAGGAGACCGCACAATGAAAGAACCCCTTCGCATCCTGACCATTCTCGGCGCACGCCCCCAGTTCATCAAGGCCGCCGCCGTCAGCCGGGCCGTTCAAACGCTCAACAGCCGCTCTGAAACTCCGCTGATTCAGGAAACCCTTGTCCACACCGGCCAGCACTACGACGAAAACATGTCCGACATCTTCTTTCAGGAAATGGAGATTCCCGCACCGACCTATTATCTGGCCGTCGGCAGCGGCGAGCACGGCGCTCAAACCGGACGAATGCTCGAAAAAATTGAACAGGTCCTTCTCCAGCAGCGTCCGGATTTGTGTCTGGTGTACGGCGATACCAATACGACGCTGGCGGGGGCGCTGGCCGCCGTCAAACAGCACATTCCGACCGCCCACATTGAGGCGGGGCTGCGCTCCTATGACCCGCAGATGCCCGAAGAAATCAACCGGCTCATCGCCGACCACATCTGCCGGTTCCGCTTCTGTCCCACCCGGACCGCCGTCGAGAACCTCAAAAAAGAAGGCATCGAATCCGGCGTGTATCTGACCGGCGATGTGATGTACGACTGCCTGCTGTATTACCGCCAAAAAATTCAGGACCGCCAATCTCTGATTCTTTCGCAATTCGGTCTCCAGCGGGAGGCCTATTTCCTGGCAACCCTTCACCGCGCTGAAAACACCGAAAATCCGCAGCGTCTGGCCCAAATTTTCGAGGGTCTGCGTCGAATCGCCGAATCGGTCGGGCCCGTCCTTTTGCCCCTGCACCCCCGCACCGCCGCCGCCCTTCAGCGTTCAAACCTGCCCGTCCCGCCGCAGATTCAGCTCATCGAGCCCGTCTCTTACCTGACCATGCTCGTCCTCGAACAAAACGCCCGTGCCGTCCTCACCGATTCCGGCGGCGTCCAAAAAGAGGCCTATTTCCTCCGCATTCCCTGTCTGACCTTTCGGGACCGAACGGAATGGCCCGAAACCGTCCGCGACGGCTGGAACATCCTCGTTGATGCCGACCCGCATCGAATCGCCCAAACCGCCGCCTCCCTCCAGCGCCCCCAATCCGAACCAAAGACCGCCGAGTACGGCGACGGCTCCGCCTCCATCAAAATCCTGCAAATCCTTCTGGAGCAATTTCGCCCCGGCGTCTAACCAACCCGCCGAAAAAACTTGCCCCCCTTCTGTCGGCTTCTTACAATCAAACGAATTATGAAAAAAAAGACGGACATAATACCATTTGATACGGAAAACTTTTTCGTTCCTCCCGATGCCGGCCGGAACGCCGGCGCCGCCTTTACCGTGCATCCCGAAAAGGGTCTTCTCCATGACCGTCTCGCTCGGAAAAAGCATTAAAACACAGTTTGTCGGCAATGTTCTCTTTTCGCTGCTGATGGTGGCTGCCGCAATGCTCACGGCGCGCATCCTCGGTCCGGCAGACCGCGGTCTGCTCCGGCTGGCCCAGCTGCTTCCTCTGGTTCTGACCAAAATCTTCAGTTTCGGTCTGGACATCAGCAGCGCCGCCTTCCCCGGTCTGTACCCGGACCGCCGACGCGAGTTGTTTCTCTTGACGGTTCTGCTTTCGCTGGCCGGTTCCCTGTTAGCAATCCTCATTGAATATCTGTTCTTCGCCCTGCCTTTCCCCAAAGGCCAGTTCGGCCAGATGACTCCTTTGCTGATTACGCTGAGCATCGTATATATCCCCTTCTTTATGCTCGCCCAAAACCTGATGACCTTCGTGCGCGGCTGCGGACAAATCGACCGTTCCGTGCGCGTCCAGCTCATCCAAACAAGTTCGCTGCTGGTTCTTTTGCTGATTTTCGTCCTTGCCGGCCGCTTCACTGTTCCGCTGGCAATGACGCTGTTTATCCTCTGCACCCTGCCCGGCATTGTGCTGGCCGTCGCCTATCTTCGCCCCTATTGGAATCTTCGCTGGTTTACCCAGACCGGCTCGCTTCTGAAAACCTCTCTGCAGTTTGGGATGCAGGTCAGTTTATCCCACATCGCCTCCTTCCTGGTGCTCTATCAGGACCAGGTGATGCTCGGTTTTATGGTTCCGCTTGCGCAGGTCGGCCAATATATGATTTCCGTCTCCGTCGCCGAGCGGATGCGTCTGCTGCCTAATGCCGTCTCCATGGCCTTTCTGCCGCACCTGTCCTCCGATTTGCAAAACCGCCAGGCCGAAGTCCCCCGCACGTTTCGGCTGACCCTGCTGATTTCTCTGCTGGCCCTGGTGCCGTATGGCCTGCTCGGCACTGCGGCCATCGCCCTTCTGCTGGGCCGACCTTATGCAGGTTCCATTGCTCCCTTTCTCATCCTCATCGCCGGTGTTGCCGTCGTCGGTGCCGCCGACATCCTCGCAGGCGATTTGGCCGCCCGCCAGAAACCCAAATACGCTGTCATCAACGGCTACACTACATTCCTGCTCAATCTTGTCCTGAATTTCCTCTTCATCCCATCGATGAGCATCATCGGCGCCGCACTGGCCAGCACGCTGGCATACTGGCTTTCCGCGGCCTTGTGGATTTTCTTCTATCTCCGCGAAAGCAAGCGCCCCCTCCGCTGCCTTCGGTTCGAAGCCGATGACTTCCGCTTCCTCCTCCAAACCGCCCGCGACTTGCTCCGGCGTACAGCCGGCCGATTTCACAAATCCGCCTAATACGCGTTAGAAGAATCGACCCTTTTCAAACCGGCGATTGCCTTTTTTCCAGACTTTCGATATACTCAAAACGGTTGCAGGAATAAAAGATGAAGCTCATTATTCAAATCCCCTGCTATAACGAAGAAGCCACGCTGCCGCAGGTCCTTGCCGACCTGCCCCGGCAAATTGACGGCATCGACACCATTGAAACCCTCCTCATCGATGACGGCAGTACCGACCGTACCGTCGAAACCGCCCGCCGCCTGGGTGTTCATCACATCCTCCCGCTCGGCACAAACCGGGGTCTGGCCTTCGCTTTTCTGAAGGGGCTTCACTATGCCGTCCGGCTCGGCGCCGATATCATCGTCAACACCGACGGTGACAATCAGTACGACGGCCGCTGCATTCCCGACCTTATCCGTCCGATTCTCGAAGGCCGGCTTGACATCGTTATCGGGGCCCGTCCCATTAAAACCATCGAACACTTCTCCTGGTCCAAGAAAAAACTCCAGCAGCTCGGCAGTCGGATCGTTCGCCAGTTTTCCGGTACGGATATTCCGGACACCACCAGCGGTTTTCGCGCCTACAGCGCCGAGGCCGCAATGAAGCTGCACGTCTTTAACCGCTACACCTACACGCTCGAAACCATTATTCAGGCGGGACATATGGACCTGCGGATCGGTTCGGTACCCATCCGCGTCAACCCACAGACGCGCCCTTCGCGGCTGATTTCTTCAACCCCGGCCTACATCGCCCGCTCCGCATCCATCATCCTGCGCTCCTATATCACCTACAAACCCTTGCGGACGTTTTTCTATGCGTCCATTGTGCCGGGCACACTTGGCCTGGCCCTGTGCATTCGGTATCTGTATTTCTTCTTCACCGGCAGCGGGCGAGGACACCTGCAGTCCCTCCTGCTGGCGGCCATCCTCCTGATTCTCACCTTCCTCCTGTGGGTTCTCGGCATCCTGGCCGACCTCATCAGCGTCAACCGAAAACTGATTCAGGAACAGCTGTACCTGTCTCGAAATCAGGAAAGAACCGGCCGCCGGATGGATTGATCCGACACTCCAAAAACAACCGGATAACAACAAGCCCAAAAAAATTCCCTTGAAAAACACCCGCTTTTCCTTTATCAAACCTGCATCGATGCAAGATTTATGTTCTATTTATGAACAACAACTTTGAGACAAGGAGAACGAAATGAAAAAGATGATTGCAGCAGGATTGATTTGGGGAATCTTGGGAACCTGTGTTGGGGCATCCGGTTTTATCGGAACACCGACGGCCGGACTGGACAAAGGCCAATGGAGCGCCGGCTATGAATATGCCTATTCAGAGCAGGAGCTGGAGAAAACCGAAGTCCCGGGAACACAGTTAACACTGAACGCCGACAGGGAAATTGTCGGCAGCAGCAGAGATGGATATACCCTCAAAATCGACGAATTAAAAAATCCATCGGCATTACATCTCCTTCGGGTACGGAATTGACTCCTGGTGGGAAATCACCGCCGCCATCGGAGCCGCCGACCTCAAAATGGACACAAACGCCCCCTTCGGCCGACCCATTTCCAATCTCGATACGGATTATGCCTGGGGGCTTGGCACAAAATTCACCTTCTTTAAGCAGGACACAATCGACTGGGGTTTGGCCGCCAAATGGAACTGGATTGACAATCAGGCAGACACGAGCGGCTCAGCAGACCTCGGCGGAGGAACCATTGTAAGAAATAAACTGGAAACAATGGTGGAATACTGGGATTTGGTGATTGCTCTGGGGCCGACAATCAATATGGGCGGCTGGAAGCTGTACGGCGGACCTTTCTACTACTATCTGGACGGCGATATCAAAAACCGTTCAACAACCTCGAATTATACCGACGGCACTTACAGCGGCGGAAGTCTGCTCAGGGAATCCGGCGAACTCAAAGCCGAAGACAACTGGGGCGGATATATCGGGGCCCAGTTTGAGCTGATGAAAAACTGGGACACCAACGTTGAATTGTCCGCCACACCAGAGGGCTGGGGAGTCGGAGCCGCACTGAAAATAAAGTTCTAACCTTATCGAAGACTCCAGGTATCCCCGAAACCGCGGTTTGCAGCCGCGGTTTCTTTTTTTTCCACCCCTTTACAGAAATATCCAGGCAGCGGACTTAACTGATCGTGTCTATGTTGTTATCCAGATTGAAGTAATCGATTTTTTCCTGAGGATTGGTGCCGTTCAGATACTCTTCAATGTTGGTATAGCCGTCGCCGTCTGAATCAACAGAGGCATCAGAGGGCTCCTTCGGGTTCAGCCCATATTTGGTTTCCCAGTCATCCGGCATCCCGTCTTTGTCGGCATCCGCCGGCACCTGGTCAGGCGAGAATGTATAGTCAGGAAATCCGCCGACCTGCTGAGGGTCGCTGATAATGCCGTTTTCAAAACTTACCTTGCCGGTTCGCACCATCTCGACCACGCGTTTATCCACAGGGTCGCGCCGCGGCAGCGTGGCCCCCGCCTTCGCCAAAACCTCCTGATACGCCTGCAGGGCCGTCTGCTGGTTGACCGGCCATCCCTCAAAAGGCGTGTTGACGCGGGCCATGTCCAAAGTCCCCGGCCCTTCCATCAGTTTGACCCCCTTCCAGTTGTCCGCCGTCACATCCGGATGGCCCTCGATGAAATTGCCGGCTATATACCACTTGCCCGGCCTTTTTCCGGCCGGAGGATACCAGCGGCTGTTCTGAAACCGCCGGCCCGGTGAGTACATATCCCGCTGTTCAATCCGGACAATCGTGCTGACCATATCCTCGAGGGTTGCCGGCCCCGGCTTATAGTAGTTATTGATTACGTTGATCAGCGAGGTCTCATCGCCGCCGTCCATCGTCCGGTGACGCCAGTTGAAGATAACGTTGTTGCGAAAGTCAAACTCGCCGCCCATGCCGATGGAAGGGTTGCGTCCGGTATTGCACGCAAACAGATTGTGATGAAACGTCGAATCCTGCCCGCCCCAGGTACCGCCGAATTCGTGGCCCGGCTTCATTCCCTCGCTGGAAATGCAGTATTGAATCGTCAGATTCTTCACGGACGTTTTGACCATTTTGGTCTTTCCGGGATTTTTGGGGTCGGGCTGCTCGACCATGGCGCGGTAGAGGGAAAGATTTTCGTCGCGTCCCCAGCTGGTCGAACAATGGTCAACAATAATATGATGAAGCGGGTTTCCGCCGATATTGTCCGAACCCTGCCCGCCGGTGGTAATCCCCCGGCGAACCCGCAGATGACGCACAATCACATTGTAGGTGTTGATATCCAGCGAGGCCCCGGCGAGGCAGATGCCGTCCCCCGGTGCGGTTTGTCCGGCAATCGTGATATCCGGGTGATTGATGGCCAGGTTGGATTGAAGCTGGATGATGCCCGCCACCCGAAAGACCACAATGCGGGGCCCTTTTGTCTCAATCGCCTCCCGCAGACTGCCCGGGCCGCTGTCGGCCAGACTGGTGACAAGCAGGACTTTGCCGCCGCGTCCGCCTGTTGCAAACATTCCGCCGCCCCAGGCACCCGGAAAGGCCGGAATCGCCTCCGGAAGCTCCGGGGAAAGAGGAGGAATCATCCCCGCCGCGGGCTCCTGAACCTTTGCGGCAGAGGAAGCAGCTTCCTGAGCCGCTGACAGGCCAACAAACAGACACGCCGCCATCCATACGGCCCAAAACACTCTTGAGGAGAAATCACGCTTGTTCACAGTCCGCTCCTGATTTGAACATATCGTTTGAGAGAGGTTATTCAATCACTGGGAACAAAACACCTGCCGCCCGCTGCAAAAAAGGGATTCGCGACAGCGGTGATTTTTCGGGCGGCGAGAAGCAAGCCGCTTCTTTGCACTTTGCACGTCAATCGATTTTCTTACTTGCGGGTAGGACTCTGAATGGCCCAGCCGCGCCCCATATATTGCGTATCGTTGTTCTGACCGGGTGTGCGGAAAGGAGCAAAAGCCGTGTTCAGTGCGTTGCCGCCAAAACCATAATCCGTAATAGAGGGATTGCTGAAGTAAAAATCAAGTCGGGCCTTTGTGTCCGAATCCTGCCATACGTGTATTTCCGCATGCCCGTCACAAAAACCGATAATCCCACTGCTGCCGTGATTGATGGAAATTGGGTCCCGCCAATACCATTCTCTAAACTCGTTGAAAGAGTCCCAGGGGGTATAAAACTCCCAGGCACCGAAGTTAAAATTCCTGCCTTCGCCCTCTTCCACAAAGTTATAGCGGCTTGAAGGAGAGGTAATTTGATGAAATCGGGTTATGCCGCTGCCCAAAGCCGACGGAATCGCATAGGAGCGAAAAATCGTTGTCCCGTCATACTTGCTTTTCCGATATGTGTCTCCCGGGCAGTGATAGGTGTCAAAATTATCCACCCCGTATTCATACATCTTGCCTTTGGCAATTCCCCTTTTTTCATCGTCATCCGTAACCGGCGGGTTGGTCGAAGTTGGCAGACAGGGAGTCCCGTCTTCCCGGATGGGATGTTTGACCCACGGAGCTTGTGCGTCGGAAGCCGTCGGACTTGCAGACATAAACCTTCCGTCATTTTCTCCCTGGTACGAATACCATGCCAAGCTCAGATTCTTGACGTTGGTCAGACACACCGCCATCGCTGCCTTTCTTTTGGCCATCTTCACCGCAGGGACAATGATAGAAAGCAGCAAAGAGGTAATTGCGATGACCACCAGCAGCTCAATTAACGTAAATCCTTTTTTTCTGGTCATTTATGTGTCCCTTCAATTCATCACATACCGAGGGCAAAAACCCTGTCTACTTTGTATTGTCGTGTATTCCCGCTTCTCTCACAAGGCAATTTTGCGCCCTAAAAAAGACAATTCCGCGCAAAATTCCCTCTTCTTTTTCGTTATTGTCAACCCAAAAACCGCGTCTTTCGACAGGTGCCGCCGAGAGAGCTCCTGCAGTAAGGAGCTCTCCCGGCCGCAAAAAATCTTACCGTCCCTATTCAGGGAAAATACGATAGTCCATCATCCACCTTGCGGCAATTTCCGCAAAATCAGGCAGGTCTACCTTGCAGTTCCGATTGAAGTCCCAGTCATACAAGTCATAAATCTCCAAATCGCAAACCGATTCGACACCTGTAACCCGATTGTATTCCTCGGCAATCTCCTGTTTGTTCATCGCATAGTTGTAGATTTTCAGCTCATCAATCCGGGCATTCAGGTAAGGAACGGTTGCTCCGACGGCCTTGCCGATGTAATTGTAGGTCTTCGTGAAATTGATCGGGCTTTGCAGAGGCAGTCCCTGAGGCGCTTCATTCTCCGTCCCGCATTCGCCGTTCAGATAGATGCGTCCATATCCGTTTTCAACCGTGACCACCATATAGTACCACTTTTCGGGCACAATCTCTGCTTCGACATCGAGCTCCTGGTTGTGCCGTTCGGGCTGGCCGTCCCCGTTTTCATCCGGTGTGTACCAGTTCCACTCGCTGCGCGCCACATCCCACCCGCCCTGTCGGGGGTCATTCTGACGATACAGCATCGTCAGGAAAAACGCCTCTGTGGCTTCTTTTCCAAAATCCCAGACTCGAGTCCAGCGGTCTCGGTCAATGGTGTTCACCAGGGTTGTCGGACGAACCCAGCAGGCAATGGTAATATCTTCATAATGCGCCACCGTCGTATCGGCAATCTGCGCCCACTCGAGCGTCGCTCCGGCAGGATTTTCCAGCAACAGATGATTGCCGGCGATGGCGTCGTAATCCGACAGACCGGCTCCGCCCATCAGCTGCATATCCTTGCCGCTGACAACATCCGGTGTGAAAAGACTGTTCCCTACAGTATAAGTTGTCTCAAACGGATAGTAGGATTTTAATTCTCCTACCATCAGTCTGCCGTTGGAAAGACTCTGTGCCGTAAGACCGGTCGAGGTCTGCGTTCCGATACAATAGTAGTATCCCGCATCCGCCGCCTCGGTATTCAGAATCGTCAGGGTATTCGTATTCACTCCCTGGTATTTTGTCCCATTCGACAGGGCCCCGACCCCCTGCTTGTACCACTGGTACGTATCGGCCTTTATAGCAGTCGTCAGCCCAAAGACTGCGTCTTTCCCGGCACGAGCCACCAACCGGGCTGGTGTGACATTCCCGAGATACGGCCCCTGCTGAATCGTCTTGAAACTCCAGATTGGACTGGCGTATTTCAGACTCAGATTGAGGCCGTTGGGCTCATAAGCAAGAACCCGCCAATAATAGTTTGTACTCCAGGCGAGATTCTGGGGATATTCGGTTTCCAGCGTAATCCGATACTGCCCCGTCGAAACGGGCTTTTTATTTACAATTGTATGCGCTTCCGTCAGGTTCGGATCCGGAGCAAACAGCACATCCACCTTCGTTACAGTTCCATCCGCTACGGTAAAGACCAGATCGTTTTCAGCCGAAGTCCGTTCGGTAGCAACAAACTGGGCCCCGTTCTTCGGAAAGGAATTGACAACGCTGGGCAACGGGGCAATCTGAACATTATCAATCACCATTGCATCTTCGGTGCTATCGTCATCGTCCCCTTCGTTGGCAAAACGCAGAAACAGCTCTCCCGTTGCAGCCCCGATATAATTCAGGGTTACAGAATCAGTTATTGCCTGGCCCGGATTGACGGCAGGATAGGAAACTGTCACGGAATCAATCAGCGTAACCCCCTGAGCACCATCGATGTCCGCCGAATCCGCTCCGTCCGAGCCGACAAATGTGCCATCCGATTCATAGATTGAAATCCGAAGAACCAGATTTCTCGGTTCCGTCAGATTCGACGGCCGGCCGACCTGATACTGAATCCGGACAGCCGGCTGTCCGGCCGTGTTGAACCCCAGACTCTGATAGGCCCAGCAGTCATCGGTATCAAATCCCATATACTGCGTGCCGGTGGGACTGTTCAGCAGCCTCAAATACGTCTGGCCCGCCGCCCCTCCTGTGCCCACCGTATAATCAAACCAACCCGGAACATCCTCACGGACCCCATATGCTTCAAAATCGCCGTTGGTTATCGACAGCGCAGCCGCCGTCGACGCCAAGATTAAACAGATCAAAACGCAGGAAAAACGTTTCATTGTTCTATCCTTTCCGTTTATTTGCCTCTTGGATAGTCCTTAATCAAAATACACCAGGTAGTTGTCCAGCCATCTTTCTGCAATTTCCGCAAGGTCGGGAAGATCAATCCGACAGTTGCTGTTGTAGTCCCAGTCGGCCAAATCATAGCTTTCCATATTGCAGATCGATTCCACATCCGTGCGAACCGCCATGTATTCCCGGGCAATTTCCTCGGCGGTTTTGGCATAGTTGTAAATCTTCAGCTCATCAATCAGGCCGTTAAAGTTCGGAGGAGTTCCCGTCTGGTCAATGGCTTTGCCGATGTAGTTGTACATCTTGGAAATCTCATTCGGATGATACAATCCCTCGCCCCCACCGTATTGACCGTTGATATAGATTTTGCCCAGGGTCGCCGTTTGCCCATCCTGGTCAAGCCCGTCTGCTACGGTCAGAACGACATACAGCCATTTTGTGCCGTATCCGATATCTCCGGTTGCCGCCGTGTCCCGGCTGCTGTTGTTCAGTTTCATCTCACAATAGGGCTGATTGGTATTCCGCAGCAGAGTCAGGAAGAAGTAATTCTGTGAATCCTGACCAAAATCAAATATCCGGGCGTTTCGTTCATAATCGAGGTCCAAAAGCTCCGGCTTGACCCAGCAGCTGATGGTGAGCTCCGGATAATGAACCACCGACGTATCGGAAATCTCTGCATACTGCGTATGCGTAACATTTCTCGGATTCCGCAGGGCCAGATATCCGCCGAAGAGGTTGTTCGGGTCGGAGGGACTCACCACCACCGAGGCCCCGCCCACCAGTTTTGCATCCTTGCCGCCGATGACATCCGGAGTATAAACATTGCTCCCGACGGTATAGGTCGTCTCAAACGGATAGTAAGACTTCAATTCTTTAATAAACAGCACGCCGGGCGCCAGGGTTGAAGAGGTCAGACCGGTGGCTGTCTCTCTTCCGACACAATAGTACGTGCCCTCGTCTGCACGCTGCACATTGAAAATCGTCAGCGAATTCGAATCCGCTCCGCTGTACTTGGACCCGTTTACAAGCGGATTCGGATTGCCCTGTTTATACCACTGGAAGGTATCCGCACTCACGCTGAACGGCACCGTAAAAACCGCACTGCTTCCGGGCCAAACCCCGAGCACATCCGGACTGACGGCGGCCAGATAAGGTCCCCGCTGAATAGTCTTGAAACTCGAAATATGTCCCGTATATTTCAGCGTACGCCCGCCCATTCCGTCGGACTTATAAGCCAGAACCTTCCAATAATAGTTTGTCTCCCAGTTCAGGTCCTGCGCCAGTTCGCTTTCCAGGGTCACCGTATTCAGCCCCATCGACACCGGCCTGTTTTGAACAATCTTATACTGCGGTTTTGTGCTCAGATTCGGGTCATTTTCCGGACCAAACAAAACATCCACGGAAGTAATCTCCGGGTCTACAATCTCAAAAACCAAATCATTCCCCGACTCTGTTCGCCAGACCGGAATATACAAAGCCCCTTCCTGAGGAGCTTTATTCACCACCGACGACGGAGAAAGAGTGATATTGTCAATCTGCACATAAGGCACCAGAGCCCCGACTTTGTAGTTGTTGAACCGGAGGAACAGTTCTCGGCCGACGACGGTGCTCCTTAAATCAATCTGGAACCGTTCATGGAACACAACCCCCGTAGCAGTCGTCCGGACAATCGTGCCACGGCCGATTTCACGGATTCCGGGTTTTCCATAAATCTCGCCTGCTTGTCCTTCCCATTCACTGGGCACAAAGGTTCCGTCAGACTCCAGAATCATGACCGTCACGCCCATCGGTCCGCCGACCCGGCCTGGAGCAAGTCCCCAATCCAATTCGACCTCAACCACCGGCGGATTCCCGTCGTAGAAACCGATACTTTGGTAAACATAGGTGTGATTGCCGCCGTCTTGATTCGTATTCGCTTCTTTTCCCATGTACACACATTTGCTGCCGAAAATAGAAGACGTGATTTGGCCGAGGAAAAAGGGGCCCTGATCGACAGCAATCGAAGGGCCGCCGTAATCATACCAATACAAAATATCCTTGTTATAAGGCACATCAAATTGGTTCTCAAAATCCCCATTCGTAATCGACAACGGAAAGGCCGTTGACGCAATGCATAAACAGCTCAGGATACAGAAAATTCTTGTCATTTTTCCATCCTTTCAATGTTTCTTACCCTGTTCAGCGACGCTTGTTCCCGCCTCAATTCTCGAATACAAAAAACTATGATGACAACCGCTTTCATTCCATGACAGACAAACTCACTGATTCAGCAAAGCGGGAACCTTCTTTGGACGTCCTGGCAACGAAATCGCAAAAAACTGGAAAGCTGACTCACTTCGGTCCCGCCGTACACACCCGGCAAAAACCTTCTCCAGCAGACTTGGCTCTGCCTTATTTTAAAGAACCTCTCCCTCTCCTCACACCACAACAGCGGCAAGGACGATTCAGGTACTGCACCCTTTTGTGTGCAGTACCTGAATCTTTTTTTGCTGACAATTAACTTTTTCTTCGCAGAAGCAGCCCGCCCAGACCCAGCAAAATCATTGTGGCCGGTTCCGGAACAAAAATCAGCGACGGAGAAAATTCTCCGTTGGCATTCGACTTTCCGCCCCACGGGCTGGCAGGGTCATTGTTCAGAGTTGTCATCTCTTTCGGGTTGAACAGATAATTAAAGTTAATCCACTGGGTGTTATCGTTATCCGCATTGTGGGCGATATACATAATCACAGTCACCGTCTTATGGTCGGTAGACAGGGCTGTCTGAACCGCCTGATGCAATGCACTGCCCGGCGCCAGAACAAAGTCAAAAGGTGCCCCCACAGCCAGATGCCCGCTCACGAGATATTGATCATCATACAACCGCCGGCCCAGATACGTCAGACCCTCATTCAATTCCCCTAAGAAATCATAGATCGGCTTGGTCGTATAATCGCCGTCAATGTACAGCCCCGGCGCAGTGTTGGGGGTAATCGTCAATTCATCCCAGTTAGCCCCCGAAACGGTCGGATCCAGCACATAGTAATCCCAACCCGTGTTGGGACCGATGGGCGGGACAGTATCTTGGTATCGACCAGGAGCCATGTTGGTGTTTCGAATGGTCGTCCGCACAATGATGTCTTTCATCAGGTCCGCCTCGGTAACACTGGAGACATTAAACTTCAGATAAATCAAAGACTGATGGTCATAACTGGCACCGAGGGATTTTGCACTGACGCGCGAGGCGATTTCCGTACTCGTACCGCGGTTGCTGTCCGGAGATTCCTCTCGCATCTCGCAGTCGGCACCGCCCATGTTTGTTGTGATCGTCAGGGCTTTCGCATTCGCCACGAACAGCGCGACCGCAGCAATGCCTACAAAAACAATTAGTTTCTTCATTTTTCCTTCCTCCAAAAAAGTGATAATAGGAATACGCACAACTTTAGCTATAGTCTGCACACACCCACACGCAAACAGAATCGTTTCGAGAAAAATCAAGGGAAAACGGGAAAGAAGTCTTCTCATCCGGAGAAAAAATCGATGTGCTCCTCTCCCCCTTATTCAATTTTTGAATGAGCTGTTGCCTATTTTTACAAACCTGCATTATCCCGCATCTTATCAGGAGAAATAAGATAATTCCTCCTGTATTTTACAAATAACTTATCATTTTCTTAGATTCGCCAAATTAAACCAAAACAAAAAAAACAGACGTTTATTCAATCAAAACTCGGTATTTTGCTCTATATATTATCTATAATATCCAATTTCTTTCTACCGACAGGTGTCTGCGGGGTCCCGTCCGCATGCAAGCCAGTCTATCGCCATCTGGGCCAAATCCGACAGGTCCAGCCCCTCGCCGCCATTTAGCCAGTCCCCTGCAAGAGCAGCAAAATCCTCAAAATCTACCTGACAGTCCTGGTTATAGTCCGATAAAATCGGGGCTGTACAGGAATACGCCGTCAGTGTGTAGCTCTGCCCGGCCTGCGTGGGGAATTCGTAAAGATTTTCCCCCGGCGACTGCACAGGGACGCTTCCGCCGGACCCGTCGGTCACGGCAATCGGCCAGGCCGAACGAACCCGGCAGGTTCTGCCAAGCTGAGAGCGGATTTGGGCACTCCTCAATGCGTGATTTTGCCAGGTGATATCCACTTCGAACCCCCCGCGGGCCCTCAGGCCGGTTACGCTCCCATTGACCATTTTGTCCGGCAGGGCCGGCAGCAAATACACCTCCCCCTGATGGCTCTGCAAAAACATTTCGGCCATCCCCATCAGAACCCCCAGATTGCCGTCAATCTGGTTTTCAGAAGTTCCGTCAGCCGTGCCGCCTTTGCGGGAAAAGGTCATATTGTACGTATGCGATGTGCCGAGAATTTTATTGAGAATCATATAGGCATGATTGCCTTGACCAAGACGCACCCGGCAGCACATCTTCCATGCCTGGCTCCAGGCCGTATTGTTGGTGTCATCCCCTTTCCAGTTGAGAACCACTTCCGTCGCCGCCGCCAGCTCCGGCGTGTGGTGTGGGGTAATATTGCCGGCCGGCATCAGGTCCACCAGATGCGACAGATGCCGATGCGTATTCGGCACATCCACATCCTCCAGCCATTCCTGCAGCTGGCCGTATCGTCCGATCTGGTTGGGCGGCAGCTGGGAACGCTTCTGCTCCAAGAGCTGGCGAAACTCCGCATCCACCCCCAGAATTTTGCTTGCCTCAATCACATACGTAAACAAATTCCGAATCAGCTGGCAGTCCATCGTGGGGCCGGCTACAAGTTCGCCGTTGTCTCCCAGAGCCGGATTGGGCTGCTCCGGCGAATGTGAAGGATTCGTCAGCAGATAAGGAATTCTGCCCGTCCGCGGGTCCGGCACCAGAAAGTCCACAAAAAACTCCGCCGCCCCTTTCATTAACGGATAGACTTCCGCCAGAAAATTGACATCTCCGCTGTATTCATAATGCCACCACAGATGCATACACAGCCAGGCCCCGCCGCTCGGCCACAGCCCTCCCGGACTGTTGATGGGGGCCGCCCCGCGCCACAAATCGGTATTGTGGTGCACAACCCAGCCGTCCGCACCATAGTGCTCCGCCGCCACAACAGCCCCCGTCTCCGACAAATCCTGAATCATATCAAACAGCGGCTCGTGACATTCCGCCAGATTCGTCACCTCCGCCGCCCAGTAATTCATCTCCTCGTTGATATTGAGGGTCATCTTGCCCTCCCACGAGGGCTCAAACTCGTTATTCCACTTCCCCTGCAAATTCAGCGGCTGGGAGCCGGGACGAGAACCCGAAATCAGCAGATACCGAGCCATCTGAAAATTGACCGTCAGCAGCTGCAAATCATCCGCATTGAAAAGCGACCAGTCATACTTAGCGGCAGCCACGCCGGTCTCAATGGCCTTCAGACGCACATCGGTGGGGTTGTTGACCTTATCCGAAGTGCCTAAATCCAGCGTCACACGATTAAAAAGGGCTTGATAGTCGTTTAACTGGGCCTGACGCAATGCGGCAAACCCTTTGGCGGCGGCGCTGGAGACCGTGTCCAGGCACCGCTGACTCGGATTGCCGCTGATATCATTATACCGAACAACATTCGACGCAGCCCCCAGCACCAGCGTCACGGCATCCGCTCCGCTGACCACCAAAGTCTGCCCGGACGGAGTCACCGAACCCCCCTCGGAAAGAATCCGCACGCGAGTTTCAAACTCCACATCGCTGGCCAGACCGTTTAAGCCCACATGATCGACTGCTCCGCGAAGAACCACATCATTGCCGCTGACAGAACGGCTGACGACCGTATGCGGTGTAGTCAAACTGCACGTAAAACCAATCTTTCCGGGCTGGCTGGCCGTCAAACGAATCACAATCACATTGTCCGGATAACTGGCAAAACAGTCTCGCTGATACGTCACCCCTCCGGCTGTGTAGGTCACCGAGGCGGTAGCCGTCGTCAAATCCAGCTGCCGTCGGTAATTCGTCCCGGAATGGTTAAATGTCAGCCGCAGCTCCGCTGTCGGCTGATAGGGACACTGACGCAGCGGAACGCTCATAAAATTGTTTTTAGCAACAAGATCATAGGCATTCTTGCCCTGCCCGGCCCATATATAGTTTCGAATCTGCTGCAGGTAGGCCGACGCTCCGGTGTGAGCATAATTATGCGGATGGCCCGCCCAGACTGTATCCTCATTGAACTGAATGATTTCCTCGCCCATCCCGCCGTACACCATCGCGGCCAATTTTCCATTCCCGATCGGCAACGCCGCATTCGATGTAGCATTCGAGGTGTACGTCGCCGGACTGGTATAAAACAACACAAGCGGTCCGGGGTCCGCACCGGCAATCAGGGACAACGCCGCAACCAGAACAGCAAACAGAACCAAAACTTCTCTTCTCATCAACCTGTTCCTTTCTTCGACAGCAAACAAAACCCGATTTCGATAAACACCCTCACCGCTTGTTCTCATACAAACCCCTCAACCACGAACTTGTTTTCACCGGTTCCCCTGCTGATAAAGCGTCTGAATCTCCTGCGGACTCAGGGCCCGCTCATAAAGCCGAACCTCATCGATGCAGCCGCTGAAAAAACTCCCCGGCAGGCCGGAGGTCTGCTGCATCACCCCAATTCGCACCGGACATGCGGTTCCGGTATTGACCTGTAAAGCGGGATTCGTATAGGTCCCTGCATCCGGCTGACCGTCAATATACAGCCGGAGATGCTGCACAGTCGCCGGTCCCGTCTCCGGTGCTTCCAGAACCGCCGCCACATGATGCCACTGCCCGTCGGCAACGGTCTGATTGCTGAGAATATTGCCGCCGCTCACACCCAGCTGAAGTTTTGAATTATTGACAAAAAACAGCCAGCGGGTCCCGGTATCCAGGCCGCCGTAGGTCAAAATCATTCCGCCCGTCTGCGTGGTTTGAATCCAGGCACAAACGGTCCGCGCCCGTCCGCCGCTGATTCCAAAATAGTCAGAAAACTCGGCAAAATCATCCAGCCCGTCCAGCAGAAGGCCGCCGCCCGAAACACCCTCCGTCCACGTCGGTCCGCCCGTCAGGTTGGCCGTCCTCGAATAAAGGGATATATCCTTCGTTGTATTCCCGTCTGTTTCCTCAAACGGCAGAGAAAGCACAAGCGTTTCATCCGCCAGCCAGGCGGAGGCAAACCGGGCAAAATCGAGCATATCCACTCGGCGGTCACCGTTTTGGTCCGCACCGGAGCATGGCGGAAAATCTCCGCAGTCCGCCCAAAGCCATTTTTCGGCCATTCCGGCCAAATCCTCCAGCCCTTTGGCTCCGGAATAAACATTGGCCGCATTGAGCGTCATCACAGCTGTATCGGATTGTCCGGATGTATTCTCAAAAACAACGGTGAACGTATTGGGCCCTGTGTCCGCATCCTTCGGTGCCCCCGACAGATTCCCGTTGGGACTGACAATCAGCCAGTCAGGACCGGAGATTTTGCGGAAGGTGCCGATGCCTTCCGTATAGGGCCGCAGCGTCCGGCCGACATACGGTGCCAGTTCAACGGCGTCCGGATTCTCAATCAAATCCGTTGTAAATACGGGATTTCCGACAGCCAACCGGCCGAGACCGTCATTGTAAAGAAGTTCCGCAAAGGTCCGGTCAGACCAGCGGCTCCAGACGGCTACATCATCGATATAGCCGGTGTACTCCCCCCGGCTCATTCCGTTGACGCTCGGTTCATCCCCATAGAAACCAATCCCGGTGTATTGGCCGTTATAATTGTTCGACGCAGAAGTCGTCAGAGCAATCGAACCGGCCTCGCTGGCGTTCAGCCAGCCGCGCAGCTGGCCGGATGCATCAATGGACACCAGCACATGGTTCCACTGATTCAGAACAGGCAGATTGCCGAATTCCGGCGTCTGCGTATCAACAGTCAGTCGGCACGCCCCGGACGGCAGCAGCTCAATGCGGAACGTCTTGGCGGTTGTTAGTGTGCCGACTTTGGTGCCCAGCATACAGGCGGTTTTATCAGAGGCAGGCAGGGCCGTGGGCTTAAACCACAGCGAAATCGTCATCGGAGCGGCGTTCGGAAAAACCCGATTGGTTCCCGTATCCGACCAGCCGACAATCAGACCGTCTTTCGGATACGTCAAATCCAGACAGCCACCACCCAGCAGCTTGGCGCTGGAATCCAGCCAGGCCGCTCCAAACGGATGGTTCGGATTCGAAGCATAGACCTTCGATACATCCAGAAAATCCACATCAAACGGCCAGTAATGTATCAGGTCCGACGGAAGAGTCGGCACCGTCTTAAACATCCACACTTGGCCGGGAATCACTGTATTGTCGGCGGTCACTTCATCCACCCGCCAGTAATACTTCGTATCCGCCGTCAGGGTCGGCGGTGTGAAGGTGGTTGCCGTTTGATTGCCGAAGCTGACCAGCTCGGTCGGCGAGGTCCCGAAATAGACATTGTGGCTGACGGCCGTATGGCCCGCACGCCAGCTCAGCGTCGCCGTTGTCGCCGCACAAAAATCCCCGTTGGCCGGGTTTGGAACCGTCGCCTGAACCGGCCAAAGAGCCGAGTCTCCGACCAGAATCGTTGTTCCGGACCCTTCCGTGACAATCGAAGGGATGTTGGCCGCTGCATCCAGCGTGTATGGATAAGGAGGCACAAAGGCACTGCCGTACCCCGACATCGTCCCGGTGCAGGCATTGAAAATGTTGCCGACGGACTTGATCTCCACCGTAAAGGTGCCGCTGGTGCCCGAATCAACTCGTCCGGCGTCAGCAATCGGGTTTTTCACCTGGTTAAAATAATTGTTCTCCAAAAGCACCTTAAAACCCCAGGAGCCCCCGACGCAATAGGAGTTTCCGGTGCAGGAGTAGTAGTTGTTGAACACATGATCTTTTCCGTATCGCCCGCGCGGCATCCGCTGATCCACATAAGGCCCCCACCAGTTATGATGAAAGGTCACATTCAGCTTGCCCACATCCGCGGGGTTGTCGTCGGTCGAGCCGACCAGACAGGCAAACCGGTGGGGATTCACCTTGCTGGTATAGTAGAACCGGCACCAGGAAACTGTGATATAATCGCCCTGGTCGGTAATATCGCACAGCCCGTCCGCACAGTCCAGGAATGTGCAGTGGTCAATCCAGACGTGAGTGGCGCGCCGGCAAATCAGCCCGTCCTGCGGCACCGCACCCTGAAAAGTCAGGTTTCGGACGATGACGTTATCCACATCGCTGACCTTGACGCTGAAGCCCACAATCTTCGCATCGTAGCCGATACCCAGAATGGTCTTGTTGGACCCTACATTGGGGATATTGTAATCGCCGTGAATCGTTCCGAGCACCTGGACAATGCGGGGCGTGTCTCCGCTGACGGCGTTTACGAACTCGGCCTTATTCGTTACGGTCACCACTTCGCCGCCCTGACCGCCGGTCGTGCCTCCGGCCGTTGTCGCCCATCCAATCGGCTCTGAATCCACGGCAAAACAAGGCGGGCACAAAAGGATAACAAGGATAGGAAGTATCGCGATGATTTTCATCCATTCCCTCCAGGAACCTCGGCTCCGGGGTCTAATCATACTGACCGTCCCCCTATTCGGAGAGTGCCGAAAAAACAATAACCCTCACCACATTTGCATCAATGGTAGCAAAACAATAAGATAAGTTCTCCCCGGATTACTGAAATAACTTTTCATATTCATAGGTTTGATAAGAATATGGCCAGACTATACCCTTTATGTCTGATATATCGGGAAAGTGTGTCGTCACCCGGGACGCATGCCCTTCAAATTAAATTAGCCACGGGCGCAAGCCCATGGGAAAAGGGGGCTGTCCAGCCGGCGGTTAATTCGGACCGGCCTGGTTTCGAGCATTCCGCGCTTCAGAGGCCTTCTTCAGGTCATATCCCTGGGCAGACAGGTAATTGTTAATCCGTCCCTTGTACTTGCCGAACACCTGATGTTTTTCACCGGAAGAACTCGCATCCATCGCCATTTCCCTTGCCTCGATCAGATAGGCCAGAACTATACCCTTCTGCTCTTCCGTCAGCTGCGGCAGCATCTCCAGATAACTGTTGTACGTCACCTGCACAAGACCGTAGGTCATTCCGTCCTTGACCTGGTCTATTTGAGCCGGAGTCAGCAGGGCGGACAGTCTCACCAGATACCGTGTACGCAGCTGCTCCCGCAGGCGCTGGGTCATATCCTTCAGGGCCTGGATAATCAGTTTTTTCGTCTCCGCATCGGCGTCCGTCCGGGACTGAACCGTTTTGACTTGAGCATCACAGGTATCCTGCAGCATCCCCAGATTGCGATACTGCTCTGCAATCACCTCCTGAACCTGCCGGGCCCTGACGTCATCTTCAAGCTTCAGCGTCTGGACAATCTTCTTTGCCCGCTCCTGAAGAACCTGTGTATAGGCCGGGTCAGGGTCCTGCGGAACGGAGACGATTTTCGCCGGTTCAGGCACCGCTGAGAGGGCAAAGACAATCAAGTGCGCAAAAATACCTGCTGAATGCATCATTTTTCTCTCCTGCAGTGAAGTCGTTTTTTTTCCAAAAAACAGAATAACAGCGTCTTTTCTTTTTTTTCAAGTTCTTTTTATCCGCGATTTGCCGGTGATGTCCGAATAGAAAAAACCTTTGAATCAGAATCCCGTTTTGATTAGGATGAAGCCCCATAAAAAATTGATGAGTCGATTTTGATTCAGATTTTCCGATTCAAAAGGCAAAAAACGTGCAGAACCGAATTCAAGAACTGGAAGAAATTGCCCGGCAGATTCGGATTGACATCCTCACAATGATTTACAAGGCCGGGGACGGTCACCCCGGCGCATCGCTGTCCGTGACCGACCTGATTACAGCCCTGTATTTTGAGGTAATGAATATCGACCCAGCCAATCCCCAAAAACCCGACCGAGACCGATTCATCCTCTCCAAGGGGCACGCCTGCCCGGCCCTTTATGCGGCGCTGGCCCGCAGGGGCTTCTTCTCCCGCGACGAACTGCCCGGCCTGCGCTCGCTGAATTCGATGCTGCAGGGACACCCGGATATGAACAAGACTCCCGGCATTGACAGCACTTCCGGCTCTCTGGGCAACGGAATTTCCATCGGATTAGGAATGGTGCTGGCCGCCCGTCTGACGGGATACGACTACTATACCTATGTCATTACCGGAGATGGAGAGCTTCAGGAAGGGGTCGTCTGGGAGGCGGCGACGGCGGCCGCCAAGTACAAAGCAGGCCGACTGATTGTGCTGGTGGACAACAACGGCCTGCAGAGCAGCGGCCCTGTAGAGGAGGTCAGCGGTCTTTATCCTATCCTGCCCAAGTGGGAGGCCTTCGGATGGCACTGTCAGGAAATTGACGGCCACAGTTTCGAACAGATTCTCCCGGCCCTCCAAAAGGCCCGGGACTGCACAGACCGGCCGTCGCTCATTCTGGCCCATACCGTCAAGGGCTGCGGGGTTCCTTTTATGATAGGCGACAATTCCTGGCACAAACGCGTCCCGACTGCGGAAGAATATCAGCAGGCCATGCGCATTCTCGGAGGACCCTGCTCATGACTGCTCTGGGCAACACCC
The DNA here is from genome assembly GCA_029552545.1 of Planctomycetota bacterium. Taxonomy (GTDB): domain Bacteria; phylum Planctomycetota; class Phycisphaerae; order Sedimentisphaerales; family Anaerohalosphaeraceae; genus JAHDQI01. The sequence goes on along the minus strand of JAKPDO010000006.1, from coordinate 166,118 downwards.
GTCTGGCCTTTATTGAGACCCTGATTGAACTGGCTGAACAGGACCCCAAAACCGTTCTGGTCTGTGCCGATTCCGTGCTGGTTGTCAAGGGCAAAGAGTTTGCGCGAAGATTTCCGGACCGCTTTATTGACGTGGGAATCGCCGAACAAAACGCCGTGAACTGTGCGGCGGGTCTGGCGGCCTGCGGTCTGGTTCCCTATGTGGCAACCTATGCGGGCTTTCTTACGATGCGGGCCTGCGAACAGGTGCGGACGTTCGTGGCCTACCCGGGACTGAATGTCAAGCTCATCGGGGCCAACGGCGGCATCAGCGCCGGAGAACGCGAGGGAGTAACCCATCAGTTCTTTGAAGACCTGGGCATCCTGCGCACCATTCCCGGCATCACCGTTGTCGTACCCGCCGACGATATTCAGGTGCGGCAGGCCGCACGAGCCCTTCACAAACTCCGGGGTCCGGCCTATCTCCGCATCGGCAGCGGACGCGACCCCCGAGCGGATTGCCAGGACATCCCTTTCGAACTGGGCAAAATCCGCATCCTGGCCGAATACGGAAAAGACGTCGTCCTCTTTACAAACGGTTTTGTTGTGAACCGCGCCCTGCAGGCGGCCGAACGGCTCGCCCGGGAGGGAATCCGCGCCGTCGTCGCAGATGTCCATACCCTCAAGCCCCTCGATGTGCACGGAATCGTTTCTCTCTTAAAACAGACCGGGGCCGCTGTCACAGTTGAAGACCACAATATCATCGGCGGATTAGGCAGCGCCGTGGCCGAATGCAGCGCGGAGGAATGCCCTGTTCCCGTCAAACGAGTGGGGCTGCCGGACTGCTACCCCCGCTCCGGAACGCCGGAGGCCCTGCTGGATTATTACCATATCGGGATAAACGATATCGTGGAGGCCGCCCGGGCCGTCGTCAGGAAGAAAAAGACATGACGAAAAAACGACTCACACTCATTCACGCCTCCCCTCTGATGATTCCGGTCTTCAATGACCTGTGCCGCCGGCTTCTGCCGGACATCGAAACGGTGCATATGGTAGATGAGGGGCTTCTGAAGGACATTCTTCGGGAAGGATGCCTCACCAAGCCGACCGCCCGCCGTCTGGTCGGCCACATTCTCTCGGCGGAACAGGCAGGAACGGATGCTATCCTCGTAACCTGCTCCTCCCTCGGCAAAGCCGCCGAAATCGGAAGGGAACTGGCGACCGTCCCCGTTATCCGAGTGGATGAGCCGATGGCCAAAGCAGCCGTCCAAATCGGCAAACGAATCGGCGTCATCGCCACCCTGCCGTCCACCCTGAATCCGACTGCCGAACTCATCCGCAGACAGGGTCCCAGCGATATTGAACTGACGGCGAAACTGTGTGAAGGGGCTTTTGAGGCCGTCCTTTCCGGCAATCCGGCCATGCATGACAAAATTGTATCCGAAGGCATCCTCGAGCTGGCCGGACGGGTGGATGTCATCGTGCTGGCCCAGGCCTCGATGGCACGGGTGGTTCAGACAATTCCGCCGGAACGGCTGACGGTTCCGGTGCTTTCCAGCCCCCAGCCGGCAATCGAATATCTGGCGGGCGTGCTTAAATAAAACCGTCGCCAATGTGCAATTGTTCCCTATTCATACAGGAGGGTTGATGGCTATACGAAAAAAGGTCAGTCTCTTTCAAACAGCATTGGGATTGTCCGCCGCCTGCCTGCTCGCAGCCCTGCTGTTCGGCCTGCTCATCCCGGCGCCGACGCCGGCCAAAATCTTCGCAGCAGCCTGTCCCGTTCTCCTGGCCGTGGGGCTGTCGGATACCCCCCTCAAAGGATTTCGTTATACCGTCCTCATCATCGCCGCTGTGACGGCCCCCCTGTGTTTTCCGGAGCATTTCCTCCGCATCGGGCCCGTCAATCTGCAGGACCGCCGTCTGATTCTGCCGATTGTGCAGCTGGTTATGTTCGGCATGGGAACGCAAATGAGCATCCAGGACTTTCTGGGTGTGGCCAAAATGCCCAAAGCGGTCATCATCGGAACGGCCTGTCAGTTTACCATCATGCCGCTGGTCGGCTTTGCCCTGGCCAAAACCTTCGGCTTTCCGCCGGAAATCGCCGCCGGCATTATTCTGATCGGCTCCTGCTCCAGCGGTTTGGCCTCAAACGTAATGAACTACATCGCCGGGGCCAACCTGGCCCTGTCCGTGACCCTGACCGCTCTGGCCCAGCTGCTGGCGCCGCTGCTGACTCCCCTGTGGATGAAGCTGCTGGCCGGAGAAATGGTTCACATCCAATTCCTCAAAATGATGCAGGAAATCATCCTGATGGTCCTGCTTCCCATCGCGGCGGCCTTTGTCTATAACGCCGTTCGAAAAGAACGCTGGCATCGACTGCATCGGTTGATGCCAATTCTGTCTATGGCGGGCATCCTTTACTTTACCGCCGTCACGACGGCCGCCGGACGCGACCACCTGCTGAACATCGGCATCCTGCTTTTTGCGGCCGCCGCCCTGCACAACACGCTGGGCTATTTTCTGGGCTATTGGGCGACCCGGCTGTGCGGCCTCGATAAAAACTCCTGCCGGACCATCGCGATTGAAGTCGGCCTGCAGAACGGAGGAATGGCTTCCGGCCTGGCTGCGGCTATGGGAAAACTGGCCACCGTCGGACTGGCCGCCGCCGTCTTCAGCCCCTGGATGAATGTGTCCGGCTCCATCCTGGCCAATTACTGGCGCAAACACCCGCCGAACGACACCCCCTCGGCATCGGGTTAATCCACCCGCTGCAGCCGCAGTGCCATATACGGCCGGCCCGGCAGAGAAACCGAACGGCCGTTCTTGTCCGTAAAGGTATAGGCATCCAGCGGTTTGACTTCGAAAATTTCCTGAATCGGCTCAATCGTCATATTCCAGGTATCAATCAGCTCCGCCCGGAAACGCATCCCCTCCTTGAGGTTTTTCTTGGGCAGGCGAAACGTCCACTGCCGAATCGGCTCCCGCCCGAAATAAATCAGATAAAGCTGTCCCGCGCGTCCGCCGATGTTCGTTTCATAGGCATAATCAATCGGGTCAAGCCCGCCGGCGGACTCGACAATCTTTCGCAGAAAGGCAATCCGCGGGGGGCTTTGCCCCTGCATTTTGCCGCCGATGGATATCCACGTCGGGTCCTCCGATGTCCCATAGCAGTCCCCGTGCGTCGCATACGCCCCGCCGATATACGCCGACCAAAATCGAAACACCATCTCCTCGCCGGAGATATTCCCCCATCGCCGGGCAATATTCCCCTCGTAGTTAATCTCATCGTGCACAATCGGCTTCTGATACATATCCCGCAGCATCGGCGAAATCCCCAGATACCGCACAGCCATATAGTACTGAAGACTCACATGGGTCACCCACGGCTTGCAGTAGTCGTAAATCCGGTCGGCATTGTGAATCGACCGCAGGTGCCCGTAGGGGTCGCGCTCCTGTACAATCTGGAAGAGCCGGTCCCAGTCCGCATCCGTCAGGTGCGTCATAAAGCTGTTCTCGTTCGCCAGACACCACCAGACATTGCGGTAGGCCGCAAACCGGGCGATTACATAGCGCAGATACCGCTCGTTCGTCGCCGCATCCATCCGGTCAAACCCCCACTTGCCGTCGTCATACGGATGAAAGATGATCAGGTCCGCTTCAATTCCCAAATCGCGGAACTGCCGGACACACCATTCCAGATTCCGAAAATAACCCGGATTGAATCGGGAGAAATCCCAATTCTCCCGGGACGTCCCGACAAACGGAAATTCCGTAAGTTTCTCCGGACTCGTTACATAGTGCTCTTTCCACGGCGGTATCAGCAGAAAGCGTGCTTTGTTAAACGGCGACTGCTTGAGCGTCTCCAGCGTCTGCTTTTTGAGCTCTTCCGTCTGAAAAGGCCATTCATAAAGGGTTGTGCCGAACGGGAAAAACGGCGTACCGTCCGCATAGGCGAAATGATACTGCTGACGGACCCGCACGGGCCCGTGATTGCCGGCTGTCGGCGGCGTGCAGATAAAGCGGCCTTCCTTGCCGTCCAGCTCCGGATAATTGCTGCGCGTTTTATATCTCCAGATGCCCTGTTCGTCCGGCATAAAGCGTATCCGGAATATCCCGTCGCCGTCATAAAAGCCCTCCGGCTCAAACCGCTTCCCGGCATTTTCAAAGACAGCACTAAATTCGACCCCGACAAACGGATTGCCGCTTGAAGGCCCTTTCAGAGCCAGTTCAAAAAAATCCCACTGTTCCACCCTGTCGGATTCGGCCGCATAGAGGCATCCCGCCAGTCCCATCCAGACAAACAAAGTCATTTTCTTCATTGTCCTTTCCTTTCTCAAACATCGAAAGGTTGTCGAAACCGTCTATCGCACCGGCAGCCAGACGCACATCTCTCCCTCGCCGCGGTTGCCCCAGGTGTAATAGGGTACCAGACAGAGGCGAATCGGTGCCGGCTTCTTCAAACGGACGGGGCGATAAAGCTCCTCGCCCCACGGCCGGTCGTCCGCGATATACCCCCGCCCTTCCACCACCACGACGCCGCCCAGCAGGTCCTGCCGCCGGCGGGCTTTCCAGTCATCCGAAGGCCGCACCGCCACATCCGCCGGTCGAATCCCTTCCGGCAAATCCGCCGACTCCAGACAATAAACAATCGGCCCGCGCTGCAGCGCCGCCTGACCGCGAATCTCCTCCGCCAGCGGATGCCCTTCCATCCACCGCGGCTCCATCGGAAACTCCAGTTCAATCCGGTCGCCGGCGTTCCAGGTCCTCCGAAGCGGGAAATACTGCGACGGCGCCGCCTGAGCCGCCACCGTACGGCCGTTGATTCTGATGTGAGCCCCCGCCGACCAGCCCGGAATCCGCACAAAGACGGTCAAGGGGTCCTTCGGCGCTTCTTTTATCACAAGCTGAACCGTTCCCTCCCAGGGATAATCCGTCGTTTGCTGCAGCCGAATCTTCTGCCCCGACAGCAGGATCGTTTCCAGAACATTGTCGCCGTACAGGTGCACATACACCCCTTCCGGCGACAGACTGTAGGCATATTCGGCGGATTCGGCAATCATCCGTACCACGTTGGGAGGACAGCAGAAGCAGCTGATATAGGGCTGACGATAGCGCGACCATCGCAGTTCAAACGGCAAATCCTTTGTCACCCGCAGCGGATTGGTGTAGAAAAACTTCGTACCGTCCAGACTGATTGCCGCCAAAACTCCGTTGTACAGCGCCCGCTCCATCGCGTCGGCATACCGCGCCTCACCGGTGAGCATCAGCATCCGCTTGTTCCACAAGACAAACCCAACTGTCGCACACGATTCATTGTGCGCCGTGAGATTCGGCAGCTGATACGGCCGCCCGTAGGCCTGATGCACCGGCTGAATGCTGTCCTGCTTCCATGAGCCGTCCGGCGAGGCCCCGTTATAGAGTGCCCCCGTCGCCCCGATAATATAGAGTTTTCGGCTGGTCACATCTTTCCAGATGCTCTCCAGCGGCGTCCGGAGACGCTCATCACCCGTCTCAGCCAGCAGGTCGGCCGCCCCGGCATACAGATAGTTGGCCCGAACGGCATGGCCGACCGCCTCCCGCTGCTCATAAAAAGGAATGCGGTCCTGATTGTCATCCATCCCGTTTTTGTACAGACTGCGAATCTCCATCAGCCCCTTCAGCAGCTCCAGATACCTCGGCTCTCCCGTGATTCGGTAGAGGTCCGCCGTCCCCATATAGTGCGACGGACAAATCGCGTTGGCCGCCAGCGTCTCCGGCCGCGTCTTATACACGCCGTACAAATAATCGGCGGCCCTGCGGGCAATCTGAAGCAGCGTCGTTTTCCCCGTCGCCTGATAATGCACACATGCACAGGTCATCAGGTGGCCCATATTATACGTTTCAAAATCCAGCCGCTGGGCGAACTCCGCCGCCTGGGCCGCACCGGTCCGCTGCGCAATCAGCACGGGCGTATGAATATACCCGTCCGGCCGCTGCGCAGCACCGATGACTTCAATGATTTCATCCATCTGGCGGTTGAGGGCCTCATCCTTTGTCACGGCATAGACATAGGCCGCCGCCTCCAGCCACTTATAAAAATCCCCGTCATTCCATTTCGGCCCGCGATGCTGCCCTTCTTTTTTTCCGGAGGCAATCAGAAAGTTCTCCCACGCATGACTGACATTCGGGTCTGACAGCAGACGCCACATATTCGGAACCATCACGTCCCGACATACGGCAAACCGCTCCGCCCAAAACCCTTCCGTCCACCGCACTGAACCGAATTGCGGATTTCCCAGCTTCGCATACCGGCTGACCGCCGGTGCAGACCCGACGGCGGAGATAACCGCTACCAGGGTAAAAAGAACCATTCGGCTGAATTTGTTCATTTTCGACTCTCCCTGATTTCTGTATTCGGAATAGAAGGCTGCATCAAATCCGCCGACTCGGCGTCTTTGCCGGCTCGACACGGAGAAAACTGCAGACGCATCCGGACAGGTACCGGCGGGACCTCGTACTTCGGAAGCACCCCCGGACCGCAGCTGGCGTTGCCCAGCCCGCTGTGACGGGCATCCAGTGAGACAATCACCTCATTTCGGGCGGTCAGTTCAAAGGGATGAGCGGCCTTCTCCAAATCCTCCGCCGTATAAGGCAGGGCCGAAAAAGCCATCGGTTCTTCCGCCGTAATCCGCAGCCCCCGCCCGGAGGCATCCGTAAGCGCAAGCCAGCGTACATCCGTCCGCAGCCCCGTTTCCTGCGGCCGCGGATAGGGAACATACATCTCCTGCACCGTCGCCGACCAAAGTCCGATGTCTGCCGAGCTGTTTCGGTCCGGATAATTTTCCTGCGGCCCGCGCCCATACCAGCGAACGAACGCATACTCTCCGGCCAGATGCAGAACCAGCCCCACCCTCGGCAGCGGCGGCAGTGTCCCAAACGGTTCAAAACGATGAACCGATTCAATTACACCGTCCCCCTTCACCGTCCATACGGTGAGGTGAACAATTCCGGCTCCGGACGGAGTTGTGCTGACGGCTTCCGTCTGTATCTGAACAGAGCCCGCTTCTTTTTTGGAAACCTGCAGCGACTTCACCGTCCGACTCAGACGGTCCAACCCTGCCTGCCGCCACTCATACGCCCGGCCCTTTCCAAAAGCCCTGTCATTGCTTGTCGGCGCCCGATAGACCTGCAGAACAGGGCCGCCCCGCGGCGACAGGAGTTCCTGCCCGTCATACGCCAGCGAAGAGAGTGTACCGGTTTGTCGGCTGAAAACGGCCTCAAAACCCGGACCCTTAACCCGGACAATCTCGGGCTCTTCCTGAACGTCTATCTGCGGCAGAATCTCCGAACGGCTGCCTTCCTCCGATTTAACCTCTTTTATCGGCAGCTGTTCCCAGGCCAATTCATAGCCCGCCGGGGCCCAAAGGGTTGGCTCCGTCAGATGAAAACTCACACGAACTCGATAATCCCCTGCCGGCAGCGGCTCCGGCAGCTCCAGCGGCAATTCCGCCGTCGTCTCCTCGCCGGACCCGCACTCAAGCCGCCCCAGTACCCCCGACTGAATCGCTATCCCGTCCCGCGTCAGAGACCAGCGGGCCTCCAGCGTATTCAGATTTGTAAACGCATACCGGTTGATGACTCGAATGGTGCGCGGTGTCCCGTCCGCCGCTTCAATCCGCACCGGCTGATAGACCTTCTTAACCTCCCAGAGTTTGGGTGTTACGGTCCGGTCGGCCAGCACTAATCCGTTTAGGCAGAAGTCTTTTGAATTCGGCCGGTCGCCGAAATCTCCGCCGTAAGCAAAATATTCCCGGCCGTCAGCCGTCCGCCGACGAATCCCCTGATCCGCCCAGTCCCAGATAAACCCGCCGACAAGCCGCGGATTGGATTCTATCTCCTCCCAGTATTCTTTCAGATTGCCGACGGCATTGCCCATCGCATGAGCATACTCACACATCAGAACCGGACGGCTGTCCCGATTGTCCTGCGCCATCTGCAGAATGCGGGGCCACCGCTTGTCCATCGGCGATTCATAAAGGTCCCGGACTTTCGGATACATCCGGCTGATAAAATCCACCGCCGCCGGGTCGCGCGGGTCATTGACATCCTCCGCAGACGCCTGCGCCCCTTCGTAATGAATCGGCCGCGTCGGGTCAAACACCCGTATCCAGGCCGCCAGCGCCGCAAAATTCGGCCCCCAGCCGGACTCATTCCCCAGCGACCAGACAATCACGGAAGGATGGTTTTTGTCCCGCTGAACCATGCAGATGCCGCGGTCCATAAAGGCGGCCTGCCAGCTCGGCTCATTGGCCGGGAGTCCCCGAACGCCGTGACTTTCGATATTCGCCTCATCGATTACGTAAATCCCGTATTCATCGCACAGGTCATACCAGCGCGGGTCGTTCGGATAATGGGCGGTGCGCACGGCGTTGATATTGAACCGCTTCAACAAAACAATATCCTCCCGCATCCGCTCCAGCGGGACGGCCTGTCCATAGTCCGGGTCAAACTCATGGCGATTCACCCCATACAGCCGCACCGGGCGGCCGTTTATCAGCAGTCGGCCGTTTTCGATGCGCACCTGCCGGAACCCCACCCGGCAGGAAACCGCCTCCGCCGTGCGGCCCTCGGAATCTTCCAGCGTCAGCACCAGTGTATAAAGATGCGGCCTCTCCGCCGTCCACAGCCGCGGACTATGCACCGTCCCCTGCAGCCAGTCAAACCTGGCCGGTCCGCGCTGCGGCGTTCGCTCGTTGAGAATCTCCGCCGAATAATCCGCATTCAAAATCCTTTCGGCATCACACCGCAGCGGCTCCGACCACACCGCCTGCCCCGACGGGTCATACAGCTGCGCCCGAACGGCCCATTCGGAAATCCCGACTTCGCCCGCACGGTCCAGCCGGGGCTGAATCAGCACACGCCACACAGAGTCCCCCGCCTCGGGCTCCGTGCGGACGGCAAAATCGGCAATCCGAACCGCTCCGGAACAGTACAGAAAAACATCCCGAAAGATGCCGCTCAGATGCCACATATCCTGCCCTTCGAGATAACTGCCGTCGGACCAGCGGTACACCTCCGCCGCCAGGACATTGCGTCCGGTGCGCACATACGGCGTAATCTCAAACTCTGCGGGCGTCATACTCCCTTGACTGTATCCGACGAAGGCCCCGTTCACCCAGACATAGAAGGCGCTCTTGACGCCGGCGAAATGAAGAAAAATCCTCCGGCCCTTCCAGGCCGCCGGCAGCTCGAACACCCGCCGATACGACCCGACCGGATTGCGGTTCCTCCATGAGGTCCATTCCTTCGGGGGTTCTCCCGTCACACGCGGCGGGTCGATGCGGAAAGGATATTGTGAACTCGTGTAAATCGGCACATCGTAGCCTTCCATCTGCCAATTCGAGGGAACTCGAATAGTTTCCCACCTATCCACACTGTATTCGGGCTGATAGAAATCAGCCGGACGCTCCTGCGGACGGGGCGACCAGCGAAACTTCCACAATCCGTTCAGCGAAAGACGATAAGGGGAAGCCTCCGGCCGGCAGACTCGGGCCGTCTCTTCATCCGGATACGGCACAAACGACGCCCGGGCGGGCAGACGGTTTCGCTGCACAACAGACGGATTCTCCCAGTCCGGACAGTCGGGCGCAACCGGGACCGCCGCCGGACGGATGCAGCCGGACAAAAAAGAAAGCAGCACCGCCAAAACCGGCCCTTTCCCTGTTATTCGCAAGCCCTTCATCCCGAAATCGTTTCCGCACACGAATAATGACTCACAAATCGATACGTCCCCGAAGGAATCTCATAAACCGCCCAGCAGCCCTCGCGTCCCAAAGCCGTAATCCCCGGCACCTGTTCAATCGGCACGCCGCTTTCCTGAATCGGTGTGCCCAACTCGCTCGGGATAAATACGCGGGCGGCGGTGTTGGCCGGAATCGTAATGTCATAGCGGAAAAGCCCGCCTTCCCGCTGCCAGCGGCTGCGAATCCATCCGTACAGACACCGGTATTCCGCCCCGGCCCAGTCCAGACGGCTGCTCGGATACGGCTTGAGCACAAACCGCTTAAAACCGTTTTCCTCCGGGTCCAGTTCAATCCCCGCCGCAAAACGGTAAAGCCACTCCCCCACCGACCCCAGTGAATAATGATTAAAAGAGTTCATCTGAGGATTGAAAAATCCCTCCTCCTTCGTCCAGCCGTTCCATCGCTCCCAAATCGTCGTGGCCCCGTGAAGCACCGGATAGAGCCACGAGGGATAGTCTTCATTCAGCAGCAGCTTCCACGCCGCATCCGCCCGTCCCATCTCCGTCAGAACAGGATTTAAGAAGCGAACCCCGATAAAACCCGTGCTCAAATGCCAGTTTCGGCTTCGAAGTTCCTCCATCAGATGTCCAAAGGCCGTCTGCCGAACCTCCTGCGGCAGAAGATTGAACGCCAGCGCCAACAGATACGCCGTCTGGGTCGGCACCGTCAGCCGGCCGTCCGGAAGGAGAAACTCGTTTTGAAAAGCCCGTCTGACCCGCTCAAACATCGCCTGCCAGCGCTGGGCCTCCTGCTTTCGTCCAATCGCACCGGCCATCCGCGCCAGCTTGGCCGCATCATCCGCCCAGTACGCCGTTGCCAGCAGCGTCTTCATCGGCGAGTGCGTGCGAAACGTCGTATCGGAGGGGATGCAGAGCCAGTCTCCGTAGTTATTCCCCAATTCATTGCGGCGGATGCCGTCCGGATTTGTCCGCTCCAGATACTCCAGCCAAGCGCTCATCGCTCCATAATACCGCTCGATGATTCGGGTATCCCCGTAAAAACGCCAGAGCACCCACGGAATCATAACGCCCGCATCGGCCCAGCCCGCCGCCCCGCCCAGCCCGTCCAGCCCGACATAGTTGACATCCTCCCGCAGACGCGGGGCCGTATCGGGAAAGATGCCTTCGGGTGTCTGCGCATCGGCAATATCCCTCATCCATTTTGTAAAGAAGGCGGCCGTATCCATATTATAGCTGGCCGTGTGGGAAAAAATCTGCGCATCCCCCGTCCAGCCCAGACGCTCATCCCGCTGCGGACAATCCGTCGGAACACTGATGAAGTTGCCCTTCTGACTCCAGAGCGCATTCTGCCAGAGCCGGCTGACCAGCGGATGCGAACACGCAAACCGGCCGGTCTGCTCCAGGTTCGAATGCACCACACAGCCCGTAATCGTATCTTCAGCGGGCCGGCCGCTCAGACCGGTCAGCTCGACATATTGGAAGCCGTGAAAGGTAAACCGCGGCTGCCAGATTTCCTCGCCTCGACCGCTGAGAATATAGACATCCGTTGCCTTCGCACGCCGCAGGTTTTCCGTATAGAGCGTCCCGTCCGGATTCAGCCGCTCCCCGTGCCGCAGGATAATCCGCGTTCCGGCAGGGCCGCGCACCTTTAACCGGACCCAGCCGGCGATATTCTGCCCCAGATTAAAAATCCAGGTGCCGGGCCTGCTTTCATGAACCGAAACCGGCCTGAGCATTTCCGTAATTCGAACAGGTTCGGAGGGCTGGGCAACCAGCGGAACCGCCGGCGGCTCGACAAGTCGAACCGGAGACCATCCGCGGTCATCGTAATCCGGCTGCTCCCAGCCGGTCAGCTCGAAACGTGCATCATACGTTTCGCCCATCATAAAATCCGAAAAAACAATCGGCCCGGCGGCACATTTCCAGCTCGAATCCGTTCGAACCGTCCGCCGCGAACCATCGGCCCCCGTCAGCTCCAGCTGAACCAGCAGACTGTTTTCAAGTCCATAGCGTCCCCGCGTTTCCTGCCAGCCGACATAGCCGCTGTACCAGCCGTCCCCCAGAACCGCCCCCAGAACATTCCGACCTGCCCGAATCATCTCCGTCACATCATAGGTGCGATAGTGAATCCGTTTGGTATAATCGGTCCACTCCGGCACAAAGACATCCTCCCCCACACGCCGCCCGTTCAGATAGACCTCCGCCAACCCGCGGGCGCTCACATACAGGGTCGCCTTCTGAACCGCACCATCCGCCGAAAAGACCTTGCGAAACCACGGCGGCGTTCCCGGTTCGGTAAGCGTGGGCGTTACGGCATGGGCGGCACGCTTCAGATAATCCGGGTCGGCGGCAATCCACTGGGCCTGCCAATCCTCTTTCTCCAGCAGTCCCATCGTCCAGAAGGCCGGCTCGGACAGTGCCGTCTCCTCCCGCTCATCCCATACCTGCACCTGCCACCAGCACTCCTGCCGTGAGCTCAGAGGCGCCCCCTCATAGACAATGTGCGCCGAGCGGTCATCCTCGATTCGCCCGCTGTCCCACAAATCCGCCCCGCCTGCGGCCAAAATCGCTACCGAGGAGGCCGCCCGCACCCGCCAGGCCGTCTGGCGGGCACCCCGACGGGTCGAAAACAGAATCCAGCTCAGACGCGGCCGCCTTTCATCAATCCCCAAGGGGTTCTTCAGATACTCACAGCGCAGATATGAAACCGCTGTCGATTGGCTCATCCTTGACTCTCAAAAAACGGTTCAGCCCAAATGGTCTTTTCGAATCCAGAAAACGGCCGTGCCGAACCACATCAGCATCCCGGCATTCATCAAATGAAAATACATCTCCTTAGACAAGAGCCCCCCGAAGACCAGAAAGGATGGGATGAGGGAAAGGGCCAGCCCCGCAAAGGAAATCGCCTGAAGAATTCGTTTTCCCGTCGATGTCATATCTTCTGCTCCTGTTCAAGGGGATGCAGCCGCTGCTGAATCAGACTGCACACCGTATAGAGGGACACCGCAATCAGCCATGCCGGAAGCACCTGCAGAAACAAATCGGGCTTATAGCGGCTCAGAAAAGTCGGCAGATACGAATTGACCCAGGCCATCGAGGCATACTGGTCTTTGGCATACAGGACAAAACAGATGCCGAACGAACCAAACCACCCCACGGCCGCGGGCCAGCTGAGCCGCAGCCCGCGCTGCTGTGCATAGTTCCGCACAAGCCCCAGACGCGGAAACAGCCAGAAATCAATAAAAATAAACGCACCCAGCGGCATAAAGAAAAGCCCGTAATACGCCACAATCCGGTCCAGATAATGCAGCACGGCCGGAATACACGCCGTCACAATCATTAAAATCCCCGCCGCCAGCGTCACCGCCCAGCGCCGCCAGTTGGGCGTAGCCACCTGAAACGCCAGCCCGGCCCGGTACAGCGTCGGATTGGCCGTCGTCCAGCCGGCCAGCAGCACACACACAATCCCGGCATATCCGGCCCCGAACATCGCAATATTTCCCGGCGTCGGATTGGGGTCCGCCGCACCCGCCGCCCGCTGGGAATGAACATACGCCGCACACAAAACGCCCGAACAAATCCACGCCAGATAATGCCCGATGAACATTCCAAACGCCGAGCAAAACCCCATCTGCCACTTGCGGGCGTATCGAAAAATTGTTACATCCCCCATTCCCATATGCTGAGCAATATTGCACAGCCAGGCCAGCCCGACACAATGCCAGAAGCGGTACGTCATCTGCCCGGGATACGGCTCCCCCGTCCAGATTTTCTCATTGGCAATCTGCCAGAAATTCCCCAGTCCGGTCACCCCCAGCGACGGCAGCGACGCAATCGCCCCGGACAAAAACACAAACGGCATCCACGGCGCCACCACTTTGGCAAAATGAGCCAGCCGCTCAAATCCGAGAACGGCCAGCACAGCAATGGCGGTTCCGACTCCCACGGCAATCAGAATCCAGGGAACGCTCGGCACCGTCTGCCCCGCCGCATAGTTCGGACTTGCAATTCCCAAAGGCAGCGTCACCGCCGTCGTAGAAACATTGACCATCGAACCGGCCAGCAGACACAGAATCAGGGCAAACAGACCCGAATACACAACCGTCAAATACGGCCCGGCGATTTTGCGGATTTGCCAGTAAATCGTCAGACGCTCTTTGACGGCAACCGGGGCGCACATAAAAGCCCAGCTCAGAACCGCCAGCAGATTCCCCAGCGCCAGCCCCCCGAACACGTCAACGGCCCGGACCCCATGCATCACCAGCAGCGTCCCGAGCACAAACTCCGTTCCCGCGATGTGCTCGCTGGCAAACATCGCAATAAACGTCCGCCAGCCCTGCAGTTTGCTTTCATGAACGGGCTCCCGGTCATACTCATAGAGGGCATCGAGCCGTTCAATCAGCGTGGATTTGACTTTGGAAGGGACAGAAGCCGATGTCGATTGGGTCTTTGTATTCATATTTCCCTGTACCATTCTGTGTCAGGCTGCGGAAACCGCCGTCAAGCCGTTCCCGATTCTATAAACTCATTCCGCTTTGTCAACGACGCTTGCCAATCCCGCCCGCAGACGCCGGCCGAAAAAAGATACACCGATTCCTTCCATTGTCCCTTGAACAGCTTCTTCTCCTGCGCACCGCCGGAACATTCGAGAATCACCGCTCTTTGCGGACGAATGCCTCGTCTTTTTTCCCGGCAACCTCTGTAATTCGAAGCGGTGTCTGTTTTTTTCGCCGGCCTTCTGTGTCCGCTTTGTACAGCGCCGAACGGTTCAGACGCTCCACTTCCAGAAGCCATCCCTGATAACTCGTTTGGACCTCGGACGTGTCGGCACCCGCCTGATACCGAACCTCCCCGAGCGTCTGTTGAGGCAGCCGCTGCAGGTCTTCAAATACCCCCGCCCCCAGACCCGCCAGACAGGCCGCACCAAACGCCGAGACATCCTGGAACCCGATATTGATGACGTCCTTGCCGAGCAGGTCCGCCAAAAACTGCAGAATAAACCGATTTTTACTGATGCCGCCGTCCACCCGCAGCTGCGACAGCGAAAGCCCGCTGCACTGCTCCATCGCCGCGAGAACATCCTGAATCTGATACGGAATGGATTCGAGGGCCGCCCGAACCAGATGGTTCTTCGTGCTGCCGAGCGTCAATCCCGTAACCGCGGCTTTCGCGTCCATGTTCCAGTACGGAGCCCCCAATCCGCTGAACGCCGGAATCAGATACACCCCGCCGCTGTTGGGAACCGATTGGGCCATTGCTTCGCTTTCCTCACTCTCCCGCAGCAGTCCCAGATTGTCCCGCAGCCATTGAATCGTCGCACCGCAGGAAACAATGATTCCCTCCAGCGCATAATCCACCCGCTCGCCTGCACTCCAGCAAATCGTACTCATCATCCCGGCGGATGACGCGACACGACGGCTTCCGGTATTCAGCAGAATGGAACAGCCGGTCCCCAGCGTGGCCTTGGCCGTCCCCGGCGCAAAACATCGTTCCCCGAAGGCCGCCGCATGAGAATCACCAACGAGAGCATGGATGCCGATTGGAGACGGCAGCAGCCCCTCAAAATCCGTCCGGCCGAAGGCAAACGAGGACGGCCGAACCTCCGGCAGCTTCAGTCCCGTCAGATGAAACTGACCCAGCAGATACGGGTCCCAGCACAAGCGGTCAATGTCGAAAAAGAGCGTCCGCGAGGCGTTCGTATAGTCCGTGCAGTAGCTTCGGCCTCCCGTCAGTTTATACAGAAGCCAGGTATCCACCGTACCAAAGAAGGCGCGTCCGCTTTGAACGGCCGTTCGAATATCCGGACAATTCTCCATCAGCCAAACCAGCTTGGTTCCCGAAAAATAAGGGTCTGCAATCAGTCCGGTCCGGCGGATGATTTCCTGCTCCAGCGACGAGCCCCGAATCCGGCTGCAAATCTCCGCCGAGCGCCGGCACTGCCAGACAACCGCCGGTGCCAGCGGCCGGCCCTGTGCATCCCACAAACAGAACGTCTCCCGCTGGTTGGAAATGCCGCACACCCGAATCCGGTTCAAATCCGAGGAGACCTCCGCGCGAAACTGAGCCAAACAGGACCGCAGCGCGGCCAGAACATTCCGGTAGATTTCCAGCGGGTCCTGCTCCACGAAACCCGGCCGGGGATACGAAGAGCCCAGCGGTTCAGACCCTCTGGCCGCAATCCGCCCGTCGGTATCAAAGATAACCGCCTTGGTGGCGCTGGTGCCCTGGTCAATTGCTAACAGATAGTCCTTTTTCATAACCGTTTCCTGTTCAGCAGGGTTCTGGCGGTTTCGGCAAGCCCTTCCGGCGAAATCCCGTAATAGGCCATCATGTCCAGCTGACTGCCTGAAACCGTTTCTTCATCTGGAAACCCGACAATTCGGAAGGGAACCGACACGCCGGACTGCAGCAGGACAGCCGCACACGCCTCTCCCAGCCCGCCGGCACAGCTGTGCTCTTCCACCGTAACAACCGCTCCGCACTCCTGCGCAGCCTGCAGAACGGCCTCTTCATCCAGCGGTTTGACCGTATGCATACTGAGCACGCGGGCCGAAATGCCTTCCCGGGCCAGAAGGTCGCAGGCCCCCGCCGCCTGAACAACCGTCTCTCCCGTGGCGATAAAGGCAATATCATTTCCTCGGCGGACAAGCAGCGATTTGCCCACCGTAAATTTCGTTCCGGGCCGATGCAGAGGAGGCATCGGCCGTTTGCCGAAACGCAAAAAGACCGGATGGGGCATTTCCGCAGCGGCCTTGACCGCCTCGGCCGTTTCAAAATTGTCCGCAGGCACAACAATCGTGCAGTTCGGAATCGCCCTCAGCACCGCCAAATCATGCAGCGAATGGTGGGTCGAGCCGAGGGCGCCGTAGCTGACCCCGGAACTGATGCCGACCAGCTTGACCGGATGGTCGGAATAACAGACATCGTTCTTGATTTGCTCCAGCGAACGCGCTGTCAGAAAACTTCCCGGGGAAACGGCAAACACAATCTTGCCCGCGGAGGCCAGACCCGCCGCAATTCCCACCAGATTCTGCTCCGCTATCCCGACTTCAACAATCTGCCCGGGCAGGGCTTGGGCAAACGGCACCAGCTTTCCGGAGCCGCGAGAATCGCTGGTCACAACCAGAATATTCCGATTCTTCCTGGCCAGCGCCAGCAGCGTCTCAGAAAACACATCCAGATTGGCCTTTGCCGTTTCCATCGCTGCAGCGCCGCTCATGGTTCCGCCTCCTCAAGCTGCGCCCGCAGTTCCTCCATCGCCCTCTCGTACTCCTCATCGCTGGGCACACCGTGATGCCACTTGGCATCGTTTTCCATAAAACTGACGCCCTTGCCTTTGACGGTATGGGCAATCACCACACTGGGTCTGCCGACCTCGAAGGGCACCGAGCTTAAAACCTTCCGCAGGGCTGTCACGTCGTGCCCGTCCACCTCCCGCACCGACCAGCCGAACGCAGCAAACTTATCCACAAGACTTTCCAGTGCACAAACTTCTTCAGTTCGGCCGGTAATCTGCAGCTGATTGCGGTCCACAATCGCCGTCAGATTGTCCAGTCCGTAATGGGCCGCCGTCATCATCGATTCCCAGTTCGACCCTTCGGCCAGCTCCCCGTCCCCCAGCAGGACAAAAACACGATAGCCCAGTCCATCCATTTTGCCCGCCAGGGCCGCCCCCGCCCCAAAAGCCAGCCCGTGCCCGAGGGCCCCGGTATTGTGCTCAATCCCCCGAATCTTCCGCGTCGGATGTCCGACATACGGCGAACGAAACCGACAGAGTGTTTCCAAATCCGATTCCGGGAAAAATCCCCGGTCCGCCAGCACCACATACAGGGCCTCGACCGAGTGTCCTTTGCTCTGGATATAACGGTCCCGCCGGGGGTCGTCTGCTGTTTCCGGAGAAACATTCAGCACACAGTTGTACAAAACATTCAGAATATCCACACACGACAGACTGCCGCCCGTATGGCCCGCCCGCGCGTTCTTGATATACTTCAGCAGCCGAATGCGGTACTCAATGGATTTCCTGTGCAGCAGGCAATCCAGGTCCGCTTCTTTTCGCTTTTTATCTGTTCTCTGCTTGAAACACGGCATCATCATTCCACCCGGCGAATCCGAACCGCCATATAAGGCCTTCCCGGCAGCGGCACTGTACGCTCCGCTTTGTCAACAAACGTATAGTTGTCTCGTTTTTTGACCTCAAAGACGCCGTCCACGGCCGTAATTGTCATATTCCAAGTATCAATCACCTCCACCCGAAACTTCATTCCCTCCGAAAGTCCCGCTCGATGCAATTCAAACGGCCATTCCGAAAGCGACTGTCGGCCGAAATACCCCAGATAGCATTCTCCCCGTTTGCCTGCAAACGGATAATTCTGCCATTTATCAATCGGCTCCAGCCCTTCCGCCGGACCCTCTTCTAAAATCTTACGCAGAAAGGCAATCCGCGGCGGGCTCTGCCCCCGCAGAACGCCGCCTTTGGCCCACCAAATAATGTCATTCGGCTCCAAATACGTCTCGCCGTGTCCGACATATGTGCCCGCAATCGTCCCCTCCCAAAACCGGTAAACCATTTCCTCCGCAGAAAGATTTCCCCACCGCTGCGGCAGATTGCCTTCGTATTTCACTTCATCAAACACAATCGGCTTGACATAGACGTCCCGATACAGAACCGCCCGCCCGAAATCCTCCACCGCCGAGCCGTTCTGGATGCTCGCATGCGTCACCCAGGGTTTCGTATGATTATAAAGAACCGTGCCGTTGTGAATCGAACGCAGATGCTCATACGGATCGCAGCGCTGCACAATCTGGAAAAAGCGGTCCCAATCCTCCGGCGTTTTCTCGTCCATAAAATCAAATTCATTGGCCATCGACCACCACACATTCCGAAAGGCCGCCAGCCGCGCCACCACGTACCGAAGATAACGGTCATCCGCCTCCTTCGGCATCCGGTCAAATCCCCAATGCCCTTCGTCATACGGATGAAACAGAATCAGGTCCGCCTCAATCCCCATTTCACCGAGCTGCTGAATCCGTTTTTCGAGATGACGGAAGAAAGCCGGATTGAACCGCGTAAAATCCCATCGGGACGGCGGCGTGCCCTCAAACGGATACAGCAGCGGTTCGCTTCGATTGTAGGCATACCATTTGGGGAACACGCAGAAGCGGATTTTATTGAAAGGCGATTCCGCCAGCGTCTTTACCGTCTGCTCCTGAATCTCCATCGGCTGATGGATCCAGGCATAACAGGTCGTTCCAATCGGCCGATACGGAGTCCCGTCCGCATAGGCAAAATGAAACGTGTGGGCAACGCGGACCGGCCCGTGATTGCCCTTGCCCGGTTCAACCGCCTTTACCGTGCCGGTTTTCCCCGTCAATTCCGGCCGATTGCTCTGTGTCGTATAGGTCCACTCTCCCAGGGCCGGAGGACTGAACCGAATGCGGTATATTCCGTCCCCGTCATAAAAGCCCGAAACCGTCAGCGTCTTTTCCCCCTGCCGAAAGACCGCCGTCAACTCCACATCCGCAAAGGGATTCCCTTCGGCAGGCCCCGCAAACGACGCCTCAAAGACGCCCCACTGCTCCACGGTGACGGGCTGTCCCCACCCGCTGATTCCCCCAAACCCCATCAGCAGGACCGCCGTCATAATCCTGATTGTCTTTTGCCCGTTCTTCAGCAAATTCGAAGTCCCCTCCGGTTTGCCTTCACCGGTGATAATACAAATCCCAGCCCAAATACTTGGAAACCGCCTCCTGAAGAACCTGTGCACAATGAGACCGCGCCATTGCCACATGATGCTCAAACCCGTTTTGGCAGATATGCCTCAGCAGGGCTCTCAGATTGTCCACCTGACAGACCGCAATGCCTCCGTCCATTCCGAACGAATCATCGGTAAACCGCCCTTCTCCCAGGTACGACTTGATTCGGCCCTTCGTATCATCGGTGGAAATCCGGAAATACGTCATCGGCCCCGGGGCTACTTTGCCCTTGACGGCCCCAAAACAGCGTTCGCGGTCCAGCACAGTCCCCAAGACATCCAGCTTGGAAATTTCAACCTCATTTCCCATAAACGACTTGGGATAATTGCTGCAGTGCGTGCAGACGCATTTATCCTGCTCCTGACCGAAATTGTTGTTCCAGTCCAGCAAGGCCGGAATGGAACCGCCGGCCAGCAGCAGGGCCGCCATCGAAACCGCTCCCGTCACATCCGTTTCACAGGCGCTGGGAAGATTCCGCTCCCCCATCATCGACATTGACAAACACGTCGCACACCCATAGTGATTTTCAATCGAGCTCCAGCACTGAATCGCACTGGCATCCAGTTCATACTCCTCCATCAGCTCATCAAACACCACCGACAACTTCGCCTGCCGAAGCACACTCTCCGGCTCCACATCCGCCGGAATCCGCCCATACTTCCGAATGGCTGCCAGCTTATTTTTGACCGCCGCAGACTGCGAATCGATTGTCTGGGCCCGCGCAATCACCTCCGACAGGTCCACGGGAACGACCGTAATCCCCGCCGCCTGCAGGATTTTTTCGCTGAATCGAACCGTCTGAAATGCCCACGGACGCGTCCCGAACGCCCCGACCCGCAGGGTTCGCAGCCCCTTAACCACCCGGCACACCGATGCAAAAAACCGGATATCCTGCTTAAAAACGTCACTGTCGATATCGCACGTATGCTCCGTGGTGTCCGTAAAGGGAATCTGATACTGATACAGATTGTTGCAGACCGAAATCTTGCCGCAGAAGGCGTCCCGCCGGCTTTTCACATCTACTTTGTCTATTTCATCATTGCACGCCTGAACCAGAACCGGTACCTTCAAATCCGCAAGCTTCAGGGTTTCTGCGACCCCCAATTCATCCCCGAAATTGGGCAGGATGACAAGAATCCCGTCAATGTCATCCCGACGGGCCTTAAAAAGCTCCGCACAAATCTTGGCATCCGCCCGCGTCTCGATCGCCCCGGCCTTCGTCGCCTTCGCATCCGGTATCACGGCTCCGTATCCCAGCTCCTGAAGCACCGAAAGCACCTTTTTCCGCTGCCCCACAGCCAGCTGGGCATTAAAAATATTCCGGGTCCCTACGATGACCCCAAAGGTAATTTTCTTTTGCATGATTTTCATAGAGTATCCTTAACGCTGATTCCCTTTATCTCAAGCCGCACCGACAAAAAACTCATCCTGCTTGAAAAACAAAAAAAATGGACAGCAGGCAGCGACTTTATTGTAAGCTTTTCTTTTCAAAGAACTTACTTATTTTTTAAAAAGAAAGAAAACTTCACATTTCGGCCGAAGGCCGATTCCTCCATTTTTTCTCTTTTGACTCCTGCCTTCCGAAACGAGCCGCAATTTGCCGGCGCAAAAATCAAAAGTCCCTTTCTGGAAGGGTATCTATGTCCAAAACATCTTGTTTGACGTTTGTTCCCAATTATCAACTATTATGATAATGTTGAAATACAATATATTCCTCCTTGATTTGAGAAATAACTTATCATATATTTAGGTCTATGAAACACTTCAATCCAAATCGAAAAGAGTTTACCCCGTATGGGTTCACGTGTGAAATGTGGGAACCCATGTTGATGAGCCGTCCTGACAAGCACTCCGAAATCGAGATAAACTTTTTTGAAAAAGGAACACTAACCTATCTTTTTTGGGGAGAACGCGTGTCCATCCAAGGCGGAAGCCTTGCCCTGTTTTGGGCGGCCGTCCCGCACCAAATTGTCGATTTTTCAAAACTCAAATCATACTATGTGATTACGATTCCGCTGCCCTGGATGCTCAGCTGGGGAATGCCCGAGAAATTCGCCTCGCAGATTCTGAACGGACGGATTTTACAGGAGCCCCAGCCCTCCTCCGCGGTCAACGATAAATATTTGTTCGAACAATGGTTTCAGGATATCAATCAAAACACCGCATCCACCCGGGAAATCGTCCTGCTCGAAATCAAAGCCCGTCTGCTGCGTATGGCTTTGAACCTGGACAACAGCAAAAACCTCCCCGATTCCCCCGCATCCAAAAGCTCCATCCGACACGTCGGGGCCCAAAACTTCAGCAAAATCGAAACGATGGCCAGATTTATTGCCCAGCACTATACCGAACCGATTCATCTGGCTGATGTCGCCGCCGCCGTGGACCTGCATCCGGACTATGCGGCCTACGCCTTCAAAAAAACCTTCGGCATTACCATTAACAATTTTGTCATTCAGCACCGCGTCCAGCATGCTCAGCGTCTGCTGGTCACAACCAGCAAAAAAGTGCTGGATATCGCTTTCGAATCCGGCTTTAACTCATTGAGCCGATTTAATACTTCCTTCAAAGAACTCTGTCACTGCACACCCAGAGAGTATCGCGAAGCACATCAACTCACGGAGGGCTCCTGAAATCCCTCAGCCGCATCAGTTAATAAAAAATACAAATCCAAAGGCAAACAGCAATGAAACAATGGTTCTTTACGGCAGCGATTGGTTTTGTCTTAAGCGGTGCGGCAGTCCTTGCCGCGGAAACACAAACTCCCGCCGGTCAGGAAAAGACCGCCGCCTTGTCCATTGAAATTGAGGGACAGCCCTCCCCGCGGCTCCTGTATGCCTCTCGGCGGCTGCAGGAAAGTCTGAGCCGCTTCGGCCCCGCCCGCATTCTTCTTGCCGGCGGCAGACTGGACAAAAACGAAGGCGGCAGAAACCCAGAGGGTTTTCATCTGTACCGGGATGAAAAGGGCACCTACTGCATCCGCGGCTTCGGCGATTCCGGAGCCCTCTATGGAGCCCTCGAGCTCATCGACCGGGTCAACGAAGCCGGCCGATGGCCGCAAACCCTCGACATCACCGATGCACCTGACTTTCGCCTCCGCGGCCCCTGCATCGGAATGCAGCTGACCTATATTCTGCCGGGCCGGGAAACCTATGAATACCCCTATACACCGGACTACTTCCCCTTCTTTTACGACAAGAACCAGTGGCTGGAGTTCCTCGATTTCCTCGTGGACAACCGGATGAACACCCTGTACCTGTGGAACGGCCATCCCTTTGCCTCTTTGGTCAAACTCGAGGAGTACCCCTACGCCCTCGAAGTCTCCGAAGAGGTCTATCAGCGCAACGCAGAGATGTACCGTTTCCTGACGGAGGAAGCGGACAAACGCGGCATCTGGGTTATCCAGATGTTCTACAACATCTTCGTCTCCAAACCCTTTGCCGAACACCACAACATCCCCACGCAGCATGCCGCCCCCACCCCGCTGATTGCCGACTACAACCGCAAATCCATCACCCAGTTCATCAAAACCTACCCCCACGTCGGACTGCTGGTCTGTCTGGGCGAGGCCCTGCGCGGACAGGAAAACCAGGAGGCCTGGCTGAATGAAACCATTATCCCCGCCGTCAAAGACGCCATGGCCGCCCTCGGCAAAACGGAAGAGCCCCCGATTATCATCCGGGCCCACACCATCGGAAACGTCCGGCAGCTGATGGAATCCGCTTTAAAACACTACTCCAATCTCTACACCATGGCCAAGTACAACGGCGAATCCCTCACCACCTACGAGCCGCGCGGACGCTGGCAGCAGGTGCATCTGGATATGAGCCGTCTCGGGTCCGCCCACGTGGTCAACATCCATCTGCTTTCCAACCTGGAGCCCTTCCGCTATGGGGCAACAGATTTTATCCGCCGCTGCGTGCTGGCCTGCCGAGAGCGTCTGGGAGCGCAGGGCGTGCATCTCTATCCCCTGACCTACTGGGATTGGCCTCACTCCCCCGACAAAACCAGTCCATATCTCAAACAGATTCAGCGGGACTGGATTTGGTTTGAGGCATGGGCCCGCTATTTATGGCGGATGGACCGAGACCCCCAGCAGGACCGGCAGTACTGGCTCCGGCGGCTGACCGACCGCTACGGAACCCCGCAGGCGGCCGAATGCATCCTGACGGCCTACAATGAATCCGGATACTGCGCTCCCCTGCTGCTCCGACGCTTCGGCATCACGGAAGGCAACCGCCAGACCCTCTCGCTGGGGATGTTCCTCGATCAGCTGGTTAACCCGACCCCCTATAACCCCGTCAGCGGCCTGTGGGAATGGTTTGCCCCGCCCGGCGAACGGCTGGAGGAGTATGCCCGAAAGGAATGGGCCGGCGAACCCCACGAAGGCGAAACCCCGATTACAGTCATCGAAGAAGCCGTCCGCCGCTCCGAGGCAGCGGTGCAGGCGATTGAAAAAGCGGCCTCCTCCGTCACCCGCAATCGGGAGGAGTTCGAGCGGCTCCGAAATGACATCGCCTGTATCGACCTGATGAGCCGCTTCTATGCCGAAAAGGTCCGGGCCGCTCTGCTGGTCCTCGATTACAACTACAGCCGCAATCCGGACCGCATGCGCAAGGCCGAAGAACACCTCAAAAAAAGCCTCGAATTCTACCGGGCTCTCACGGAACGGACCGTCCGATTCTACCGCTACGCCAACAGTCTCCAAACCGGCCACCGCCGCATCCCCATTCGGGGAATGAAAGGCGATACACCCTACTACTATCACTGGGAGCACATGCTGCCGCTCTATGAGAAGGAACTCCAGGAGTTTCAGGCACGCCTGGCCGAACTGTCCGACGCCAAACCGCAGCCCGTTCAAAACATCCCCCGGCTTCAGAGCGTCCCCTTTGAACTCCTCAGCAAAGACTGCCAAACCTATGAAGTGCGCATCGGCGCCAAACCCTTCCTCGACCGCGAGTACCGCATCCTGCAGCTGGCGCAGGAACTCGAAGGCCTCACCGGCATCCGTCTGTCTCATACAGCAGGTAAAAACGGTCAGCTGGGCCCCATCCGCCTGAAAACCCAATTCCCCGTGCAGATTCTTGTCGGCTATTTCAAGGAAGACCGGTCCATCTGGGCAAAACCGCCCAATCCGGACCTGGACAGTCAGGCCGCCAAATACGGCGGCGTCGAATGCACCCTGCAGAACGCCCTGCAAATTGAAGAAACGCCGGGGGTCAATGTCCATATCTTCACCTTCCCCGCCGGCGAAATCACCTTCGACCCGCGCAGCCCGGGCAGCTTCCTGATTCTCGGCATCATTCCCGCCGATACAAAGGTGCCGCCGCGCGACGCCGGAATTCCGCCGGGACGGATGTAAACGCGCCCCTTCAGACGCGGTAGGGTTCTATCTTGTCAGCAAGTTCTTCCATCTGACGGGCCATGATGGGTTTGCCGCCGGCAGTGGTAACCGTCAGATACACTCCCTTCGGACCGACGGCATCCAGCAGCGGGATCACCTCTTCCGCATCCAGATTGGCCGCCCAGACGGCCTTGCCCGCCCGGAGGATTTTCTTGTACAGGTCATACCAGTGCGGCGAGCCCCCCGGCGGCACCTGCGGGTCCGGCGTCCATTCAATCGCCTTCAGTCCCTCAATCGCCAGCAGAGAATCCACACACGCCAGACACTGATGCCCGTCCACATGAAACATCGAATAATCCAGATACTCCACGGACTGCTTCAGATACGGCACGACAAACTCGTCAAACATCTTCGGAGAAATCATCACCGCCGTATCGCACTGAAGCAGGCCTGTCTTGCCCGGCCCCCACAGCATAAAATACCCGAAGGCCATGCCGCCGTCTTCGTCTCGGAGTATCTCATACAACTCATCAAACACCTGCCGGTACGCCGTTTCAATCTCCTGAAGCTTCTGATGAACCCACGCCGGACGCTCGAGCATATCCACCAGCAAATCTTCCGTCCCGCGCACCGCCGCCAGCACATCCAGGTTGGAAATGATTGCAGGCATCCCCACAAAATAATGCCCTCCGCTGCGGGCGACCGCCGCCCGAAGGACCGCCTTCAGCATCCGGCTGTAAGGGGCATCCGGATTGTATCGAAGCGGCGGATGGCTTTCCGGGTCGGCAATGCATGGATGATACCAGATGTTCTCCTTTTCGTACTTCGGGACAGCCCCCAGAAAAGGGGCCAGCGTCACCGTGCCGATATCCGGCCAGGCCACCGGCAGCATATCCGCCGGCCAGACCTTATGCGCCATTTCATAATGAATCCGTTCCGCTACCCGATTCGGGTCCGTATGGTACTGTTCCGCATCGGCCGCCGCCGCAGGTTGAGGAACATCCTCGTGCAGCGGGCCGTCTCCGTCAAGCCCCGTGCCCCAGCTCCCCAGCACCAGCCCGCGGCCCGCCCACCAGTCCAGAAAATGCTGACGGGTTTGCGGCCAATTCGCCTTCCAAAGCGGTTTCATAGAAGTCGATTCCATCAATCGGTCTCTGACAAAGGTCGGATATCGCGATAGGCCTCTTCCAGTCCGGCGGCGTCCGCAATCGCCTGGGCCTCCGGCGACCAGGGCGGTGCATCCGGTTCCACAATCGTTCGCGTAATCGTACAGCGCGTCCCTTCACAGCGATACCGGTCCGCCTTCACATAGTTGCGGTCAATCTCCATATCCCGGCAGGCCGGCGTCCAGATGTGCAGCCACAATCCCTCCCGATCATCCGAAAAGCCGGAACCATTAAGAATCACATTCTGATAAATCTTCCAGTATGCCGACCCGTCATCCGGATAAATGCACCGGGGGCCGTCATAACAGTAATTGTAGGCAATTTCCGAACCCGGCTGTTCCCCAAGAACATAAATGATTCCACCGTCGCGAAGCGCCCGATGTGTGCGGCCGATGCGGTTGTACAGAATCCTGTTATTTTTGGCTGTCGTCGAGGGAGGAATCCCGGCATTGCCCCACCACCACCCCAGCGCCAGCCCCCCATACGGCGTATTGCTGATTTCATTGTGAACAATTTTGACATTCTGGACAAAAAAGCCGGTCATCCCCTCCACCTGCCGGAAGTCCAGACACACATCCCGAATGTAGTTGTTGGCAATCAGAATATTGCTGCAAACCCCCTCGACTCCCGGCGGAAACTGCTCCCCGTCCCCGATTTGGTAATGCTGAGGATGCCCGACATTGATCGAAGTCCCCATCAGGTCGAGAAAGGTATTGCCGACCGCCTCGGCCTCCGCCACATCATTTTCAAAACTCAGGGCCGCCGCACTGCCCAGATGTACAAACCGGTTTCGCTCAAACCGTATTCGCTCCGCGTTGCATACGTTAACCGTCCCTTTGGGAATCGTAATGTCGTTGTAATGATTGCGATGCCAGTTGCCCTCCGGAATATACCGCGTAAACTGAGTCAGGCTCTGCACACTCACCCAGCCGCGGGAATCCCCCAGAGAAGACAGAAGATAATCATCATACGCAAATGTCAGCCCGTAAAACTCAAGATTCCGCACGCGACGGGAAATGCCCTCGCCCTGAATGCGGACAAGCCCCTCAACAGCCGGGGCATACACCTCCGCCGTTGTCATATCCTCTCCGCGGGAATAATAGTACAGCATCTGCTCCTGCTGGTCGAAGTAAAACTCCCCCGGCTCATCCAGCAGTTCAAACGCATTGCGGACATAGATAGGACGGTCAGGACGGGATACAGCCCGAAACGGCACCCAGCTCATATTCATTGCAATCGCTGCGTACGGCTGCTGAAGCACAGCGACCGTATGGCCGTCTTCGGAAAACATCCGGCTGACACACACAATCGGCTCACTCCAGACATTCGTCTGAACCAGCTCGACATTGTGAGGATTTTTATAGACGCCGACATCTTTCGCCCGAAATCGAATCCCGGCAGGGTGCGACCCGGACGTGGACGCCCACGGCTCCCGGCCGGTGATGACGAACGTCCCGTACCCGCCCTGGGCGACGACCCCCTCGGTCTTTCGGGCCATGACGGCCCTTTTGCCGTTGACATACAGTGCCCGAAGCTTTCGATCCCGCACCAGCGGCGCCTTCCAGATATCGCCCTGATGCCGCTGCCATCCGGTCACCCGCACCGCCCCGCTTAAGACCGGCTTTTCCCCCGGATACGCCCGGTAGCGAATCCAGTGCCCGTTCGTGCCCGAATCGCAGGGGCTCAGCACAAAGGGCCTCTCCAGCGGATAGACCCCGCCGCGAAGATAAACAACAATATCCTGCTGCATATCTTTGTTGAGCCGCCGAATCCGGTCGCGCGCCCGCTCCAGCGTCCGCCACGGCCGCTCCGCCGTCCCGTCCGCTTGGTCATCGCCGTCCGGCGCAACATAAAACTCCATCGGCCCCGACGTCGGCACGACGGCACAGCCAACCCCCAGAATCACCGCCAGAAAACCGATAACGCCGGCTTGTACCCACCCGAAAGCCGCTTTTTTGTCCTGCTGGCTCATTGTGCGCCCATCCCGAACTGAAAGAACAAATACAAACCCGCCATCACCGCCGCCAGAAACCCCCATCCGAGAAAACCGGGCAGCCCCAGACCCGGATTGTCCCGATACGTCTGGCGCAGCGTCGGCAGCGGCGTTTCCGAAGCACTGTGCCACGTAAGAAGAGAAACCAGCACCATAAAAAGCCCTATCCCAACGAACAAATAAAACGACAGCAGAAGAAAGTGCGGGAAAATATCCTCCCCTTTCTCGTTGGCAAAAACGCTGGTAATATCGCAGACCCCGATCGTCAGGGAAACCGCCGAGCCGACAATCAGGGTCAGCAGGGCCGCCTTCGCCGTCGAACGCCTCCAGAAAATCCCCAGCACAAAAACCGCCGCTACCGGCGGGGCCATATACCCGATAATCCCCTGAAACAGATTAAAGAGATTCGTCCCCTCCACTCGGCTCAGAAACCAGGCAATCCCGACCGCCAGCAGTGCCGCCGCAAACGTAGTGACGCGTCCCACCTGCTTTGTCCGATGCTCCGACGCCGTCGGCGCAATCCAGCGTTTGTAAATATCCAGCGTAAAAATCGTGCTGAAGGAATTGAGCCCCGAATCCAGCGTCGAAATCACGGCCGCCACCAAAACCGAAATCATCAATCCAACCAGACCGCTCGGCAGAAAGGTGCTGACCATCCTCAAAAACACCTGCTTGTCATCCCGTATCCCCGGCAGCAGCTGTGCCGCCAGAATCCCCGGCAGCAGAAAAAGAAACGGCGGAAGGATTTTCAAAAACGCCGCAAACAAGGTCCCTGCCTGGCTTTGCTTCAAATCCCGTGCCCCCAGAGCCCGCTGCACAATCGTCTGGTCCGAACACCAAAACCACAGCGACAAAACCGGATAGCCGAGCACAAACGCATACCAGGGATTGTCCGCGCCGGCCGGATGCAGCAGTTTCCACGTCAGCTCCGCCGGCACAGAACTGCATCGAATCTGCTCCAGCGCCGAAAACGACTCCAGCCGTCCCGCCGCAATAACAGTCAAAAGCGCCGCGCCGACAATCATCAGAATGGATTGAAATGAATCCGTCACCATCACGGCCGCCAGACCCCCGGCAATCGTGAAACTGGCCGATACAGCCGCCAGCAGCCACACACAGGGCATCAGGTCCCACCCCAGAAACTGCGACAAAAGCGCTCCGCCCGCAAACAGCGTCCCCCCAATCCACAAAACCGCAATCCCCAGCAGAGAATAAAACGTCATAAAGGTGTAGCAGCCCGGTCCGAAACGCTTCTTGAGAAACTCCGGCATCGTGGAGATTTTCGTGTGCAGGTAAAACGGCAGAAAAACCGTGCCCAGTAAAAACAGAAAGACCCACGCCATCCATTCATAATTGGCCGTCACCATCCCGGTCGTATAGCCGGCCCCGCACGTGGCGATTAAAAACGTCGGGCCGATGTTTGTGCCGAAAATGCTTAAACCCACATTCCCCCACCCCATCGACCGGTCCCCCAGAAACAAATCCTCGCTCCGGCGGCGCCGATAACTCACAAAACCGCCGATAGCCAGCAGCGCCGCCAAATACCCCCCGAAAACCCACATATCCAGCGGATGCATCACAACTCCGGCCGCCAAAATCCACGCCGGATTACCCATTCTTGGACTCCTTTTGGGCCGCTGACTGTGCTACGGGAATCATCGGCGACCAAATCTCCTTTTCCCCCGGCAGCGGCTTCTGACAGGGACCTGTCTGAGCCCACCACCGCTGATTGACCGGGTCCTGCTGATTCATCCGGTCATCTTTCTCAAAATCGCGCCCCATATACTCCAGATAGAAAAACTCATACAGCGTATCTCCGATTTCCGCCAGAAAGATGCAGAAGTTTCGGTTGTTCCCGCGAATCATCTGGTCCACCACGCCCGGCCAGACGGTCTGATGCAGACTGCGGTATTCACTTTCCTTTTCCGGGCGAATCGTCGTCACCATCGACAAAATCTGCGACGGAGCCCCCTCGACATTCAGCCCCCGGATATAATTAATCCATTCCATCTGCAGCCAGCACCGTCCGTACCGCACCGCCCGCGGATGGGGCTCAATCAGCTCCTTCAGCTCCGGCGCAATGCTCTCAAACGCCTCCGCCGCCGTCAGATAGGGTTTTCCGCCTGCATACTGAAACACAATCAGAAACCAGGTTTCCCCCTGAATCTGCCGCCGAAACGCCGCCGGATTCGAAATCCCCGCCCGCAGCATCCGGACATTCTCCTTGTCCGTGCAGACCTTCAAAAGCCCCTCGGCCAGCTGGGTCTCCCGCCCCGCCCTGGCACGGGCCAGCAGCCCCGCAAAGGTTGGTTTGCCCGACAGCAGGTAGTTCTCATACGGGGAAAACGCAAACGCATCCGCAAAGCCGAGCACCGTTATTGCTGCCGGCACAATCCATCTGAAATATCTCATTGCTCATCTCCTTTCTTCCGCCGGCTCAAGTTCCAACGGCACCTGCACGCCGGCCGAATCAATCCGATACACCCGGTCATAAATCTTTATGTCCACAGGGTCGCCTTCCTTCAGCCGAAACCGTGCCTGAGTCCTGTCCACGTCCGCTTCAATCAGACGCCCCCGATAATGCACCTGGAACCGGTACCGCTTCCAGGCCGAGGCAATCTGCGGCCGAAACGACAGCACCTTCCCGTCGGTGCGCATCCCGCCGTACCCGCAAACCAGATTCGCCCACACCCCCGCCGCCGACGTCGCATGAAGCCCCTGCTCCGTATTGCGGTTGTAGTTGTCCAGGTCCAGCCGGGCTGCATAGGTGAAAAACGCATATCCCTCCTCGGCCTTTCCCAATTCCAGCGCCAAAATCGAATGCAGCGACGGCGACAAAGACGACTCGTGAATCGTCCGGGCCTCATAAAACTCATAATTCGCCCGTTTTTCCCTCAGAGTAAAATCCTCACTGAAGAAAAACATATGATTCAGCACATCCGGCTGTTTGATCATATTCTTCCGAAAGATGCGGATATACGCCCAGTTCTTGTAAATGGGAATCTCGCTCATCGGAATCTTGTCCACCTCCACATGCGGCAGGTCAAAGTAGCCGGCGTGCTGCTCAAAAACACCCGTCCTGGGGTCCTGGTGAATCCGCATCTTTTCGGCCATCCGTCTCCAGTCCTCCGGTTCGTCCGCCTCCAGCCCCACCTTCTGAACGACGGCCTCATATCGGTCCGGCGCTTCGCGCTTCATCTCCTCCAGCACCCCCAGCGTATAGAGAAAAATCTTCTTGGCCAGGTAGTTGGTGTAGAAGTTGTGGTTAACCATCATATGAAACTCATCCGGCCCCATCACCCCGTACAGTCCGAAATCCCCGTTCAAAGGACTCCAGTCCCCCGCACTGGCAAAAAACCGGCATATCTGAAGCAGCATCTCGATGCCTTCCCGATACAGAAACTCCTTATCGCCGGTCACATGGGCATACTGCCAGATCGCGTACCCGACCGCCCCGCTGATATGATGCTCCAAATCCACATGCTGCCAGGTGCCGGAATCTTCATACCCCGAAACCGTGGCAAACGGATAGCGTGCCCCCCGGCAATCCAGGTCCTTTGCCCGCCGAAGCGCCTCCGGCAGCGTATGGTAGCGGTACATCAGGAGATTCTTCGCCGCCTGGGGATTCGCAAACAAATGAAACCGATGACAGTAGATTTCCGTATCCCAGAACGCCCAGCCGAAATACACCTCCCCCGTCATCCCCTTGCAGAGCGGATTCAGCCGCGGGTTTTCTCCGTGATAGGTCTGATAGCACGACAGGATGGAAAACCGCACCCCCTGCAGCGTCTCGTCATCCCCTTCAATATCAATCCCGAAGCGTTCCCAAACCCGCTCCAGAAACGCCGCATGCCGCCGGCGGGCTTCCTCAAAGCTCACGCCTGCATATTTGGCAGCCAGAGCACACCCCTGCTCCCAGACCGCCTCGGTATCGCTGTTCTTTTCCCAGTGATTGACAACGATTTTCTCCATCCAGGCCGGCTGGTTTTCCTCCAGCGGCAGGGAAAATTTTAGGCCGATAAACTTCTCCCGGCTCTCAACCCGCGGACAAACCGGCCGAACGGTTCGCATCCGAAAGCTGGAAAAGAGCGGAAACCCCGTCCCCTTTGTCCGGGCCAGAATGCGGCATCCCGCCTCGTCTGAATCCTTCCGAACCTCCCGCCAGAAATTCTCCCCTTTCGACGAATCCGCCGACCCGGTTGTCTGGGTCTGCGTCCAGCCGGAGGCAATTTCATAGCGGGGATTAAAATCAAGCCCGAGCACAATCTCGGCCTGTCCCGAAAAATTCAGGGGCTTGAGCGCAATCCGCTGGCAGCCCATTTTCGTTATGTCCATATTGAGAAAACGCGTAAAGGTTATCTGGACCTGTCGGCCGGACGACAGATGCCAGACAAACTCCCGCGTATAGACCAGCGTCTTCATATCCAGAACCCGCCGGAATCCGCTGATTCGCGATACGGCAAGGTCCAGCGGCTCTCCGTCAATCCGGATGCGGGTGTACAGCCAGTCCACCGCCGTAATCATCGCACCGCCGCGGGTAATCATCCCCTTGAAGAACTGGTCATGCTGAATCGGCAGGTAGTCGTAGAGATGATTGAAATAACTGCCCAGCAGATGGTCGCCGCTGTAGCCCTCCTCGAAATAGCCCCGCACCCCCATGTACTCATTGCCAAGAGAAAAAATCGATTCACTGAGCCGCTGTTTCTCGGGATGAAACCCTTCCTCTGTGATGGTCCAGGTGTCGCCTCCGTAAACCCGTTCAGGATGCTTTGCCAAATGCATAACTGTCCCGTTTCAAAGAAGTTCGCCCGCTCCCAAGACGAAAGCGGTTTCTGTTTTGTTTGGCACTGCCGTCAACGGCACGCGTCGTCCGTTCATCGGTACAGACAGCTCGGCCCCTCCGGTTTCCGAGCATACGGGCTTGGATTGTACTGACTGCCGTCGGTCTTTTCAACCACCTTCTTCCGCCCTTCTTTGCCGCCCTCCTTCTTGCATTCCTGTGTTCCTGTATTCTTGTATTCCTGTCTTCGATCATTTCGGGCTTCGAATTTTTTTCTGGCAGCCGAAAGTTGGACACCATGCGGCAAAAAACAGCTCCGCCCGCAAGGGCGAGGAAAAAAGAACGAAAAACCCATCCCCTTCCCCCCGGACTCATCGCCCGGGGCTATTTTTCTCGCTGAATTTTTCCGCATACCGACAGAGGAGATTCTGGGCCCCGCCTTCTCTGCCGGACACCGGCGGCTGGAAACCGGCCGCTGGTCGCTTTTTCTTCATTCTTCCTTTTCCCAATTCGTGTAAATCCGTGGTGAAAAATTCTTTCCCTTCCTGACTCTGCAATCCCCTGCTTGCCCCAGACAGCAATTCCGGTTATACTGGCGGTGTGTTTGGAAAGGAAGGACACGCGGCGATGCTTGAACGACTGGAACAGTTCCATCCGATTGTGCAGGCCCTCTTGGCCACACTTTTTACCTGGGGTCTGACCGCCCTCGGAGCGGGCACCGTCTTTTTCTTCAAAAGCATCAACCGGCGCACGCTCGATGCAATGCTGTCCTTTGCGGCGGGCGTGATGATTGCCGCCAGCTACTGGTCGCTGCTGGCGCCGGCCATCGAGATGGCCTCCAATCAGGGACAAATCGCCTGGATTCCCGCCGCCGTGGGCTTTCTGCTGGGTGGAGCCTTCCTGCGGGGGGTCGATGTCCTCCTGCCGCACCTGCATCTGGGCTATCCGACCGAAGAGGCCGAGGGCATTCATACCTCCTGGCGGCGAAGCATCCTGCTGGTTTTGGCCATTACCCTGCACAATATCCCGGAGGGACTGGCCGTGGGCATCGCCTTCGGCGCCCTCAAATACGGCCTGTCCGAAGCCAGTTTCAGCGGGGCCCTGGCCCTGGCTATCGGCATCGGCATCCAGAACTTCCCCGAAGGAGCAGCCGTAGCCGTACCTCTTCGCCGAGAGGGCTTCAGCCGTTTGAAGAGTTTCTGGTACGGACAGATGTCCGGTGCGGTCGAGCCGATTGCAGGCGTCCTCGGGGCCTGGGCGGTGATGAGCATTACGCCCCTGCTGCCGTATGCGCTGGCCTTTGCAGCCGGGGCCATGATTTTCGTCGTCATCGAAGAGGTCATCCCTGAATCGCAGCGGGCAGGCCATGTGGACCTGGCCACCACATCTGCGATGCTCGGTTTTACCGTCATGATGATTCTGGATGTGGCCCTCGGATAGCCGCCGTCAGGAATCCGCGGGCGTCTTTTTTCTGCGTGTCAGGATGTGATAGCCCAGCATCAGGACAAACAAAACCAGCAGCAATTGCAGGATTCTCTTGGCGGCGTGATCGACGGAGGCGTTAATCTGCCGGGTAATCTGGTCCTGGGTCTGGGGCATCTGCTGCAGCGACTGAACAACCTGATGGATTTGGTCGGCAGTCCGGCCGATATTGGACACGAGGTCATTAAAATCCCGCATCGTAAACGGCGGACCGGCCTGGGGGTCCCGTTCGCTGCGTACCATAAACGGTTCAACCAGTGCGCGAGCCGCTTCGGCGGCCCGGGCAACCTCCGCCGCCGTCTCCCGGAGCGTCCGTCCCGTCTTGTCCATCGATTCAATCGCCGCCCGCACCTCACCGGCCGTCTCTCGGGCCGAGACAAGGGCTTGATTCAGGGCTGTCTGAGAAGAGTCCTCCTCAAGCATGTCCGTCAACCTCTCCGCAGCAGCCGACAGCCGGACACTGCTCTCCGAAAACCGCTCCAGACTGGTCAGCAATGACTGCATCTGCTCCGAACCGGCCCATTCATCCATAAACAATTGGGCCTCCCAGTGCATCATCTCCGGCAGGTCGCGGACGACGTCCGTAAACCGCTCGGCGGTATTGCGGAACTGATAGACGGCATCGGCCGTCCGGTCCACGCCGCGCATGGCGCTGAACGGCGCCATCGGAATCGTAACCACATTCATCAGCGGATTGGGGCCTTCCTTTTGTTCCTTGGTAGCCATCACAACCAGATTCGAATAGGTGCCGCGGATGGGATTCCGACGGGCAAAATCCATCAGATTGTCATAAGCTTCCCGATACTTTTGCTCATCCAGGAACAGTCGGGCAATCCGTTCGATTTCCTCCTCCACACGTCGGGTAAAATCAACCACAACAGACTGCTGTTCGCCGTAAAGGTGCATTCCGTCTCCCTGTTCCAGATACAGACGCATCCGAAGCGTAAAACCCCAAATCTCCAGAAACGCCACCACCGGGTCGGAGGGCTCCAGCATGGTGTCAATCGCGGAGATGATGCGCATGCGCATTTGGAGACTGATTCGCTGGGTCCGGCGGGCTCCGTTCTGCGTATCAATCTGTTCGCCAATCCGCTTCAGTTCGGCTACATAGTAATCCCGATAGCTGTTCAGCAGTTCCCGCAGCTCCTCTTTGGTAATCATTCCCTCCTGCGGTGTTCTCATCCTGCCGACCATGGAGCGCTGCGCAGGCTCACAGCCGCCGAATCCCAGCAGAACCAGCCCTGCCAAAACACAGACGGATAATTTCATGTTCATTCCTCTTCCTACAAACAGAATGTCAGCCCGATTCCCGCCGGCTGAGTTCCATTGTAGTCCGCTGCCATCAGATAGAACAAATAAAAAACTGTGAGGGTCACAGACCCTCACAGTTTTTCAAATGCCTGTCTTTCAGGGCTTACTTATAGAAATGCGTCGATTCGGTTTCCTGAACATCGCGATCCAGCTGATCCGCATTCAGAACTACTCCAAATCGGACATCCCCTTCCTTGGCAGCCTTGACCGTAACCTTCCAGCTCGCTTTCGCCTTGGCGTTCAGAGAAGCCAGCGGCGCAAAGGTCACCTTGTTGCCTTCCGCACTTCCTCTTGTAGCGCCGTCGGCAGAGACAAACTGCATCGTATCTTCCAGCATACAGACAATCTTGAGATTTGTAGCAGTTGCTGTGCCTTGGTTCGTTACGGTGATGACATATGTCTCATTCTGACCAACTTCAATGGGGTCTGCCACATCAACAACTTCCAGCAGCAAAGCCGGAATTCCGCGGATTTCCACCGAAGCGGACTTGGAAACATCCTGAGCGCACACCGCTTTGGCCGTGGCGGTATTGCTGATCTTGCCGAGCGTGGTCGGGATATAGGAAACCGTAAACTGCTTGGAGGCACCGGGCGCCAAATCGCCGACGTTCCAGGTAATCAGCCCGCCGGACTGTGTCCCGCCGCCGCTGACCTGAAGTTGTTCAACTCCCGCCGGGACTGTATCGGTTACGACCGTATTCCTGGCCACCCCGTCACCCTTATTGGCCACTGTAATCGTGTATTCTACGCGGCGTCCGCCGTATTCCCATTCCCTTCCAATCGTTTTATCGATAGCCAGAACAGGCTGGGTCACTTTCGTCCGTGTCACATTGGACTCGGACTTCAGATTGCCGTCCGCCGCAGCAACGGCCTTGTTCTCATACGTACCGGTTTTGGTCGCCTTGATCTGAACGGTCTTGGTCGCCGAACGCCCGGCCGGCAACGAATCCACCTTCATTGTAATCTGCGAGGAACCGTCCATTGTCGTCAGACCTGCCGGCAATGGGTCGGTAATCTGAATATTCCGTGCTTCGCCTGTTCCTTTGTTGGTAATCGTAAAGGTCACCTGCATCGGGTCACAAATAGAGATTTCCGCCGGAGCATTCTTTACCAGTTCAAGAGCCGGCTGAACCACCTGGGTCTTGGCACAGGCCGGAATGATATAGGTTGCATCCGCACAGGTAGCAAGCCAACCTTCACTAGTGGCTTGTCCCTTGACCACCATCGTCTTGGCCTCATTGGGTCCCATGCTGTCCAGCTGCCAGGTCAAAATCTGACCGGCCAACTTGCCCTCCGGCGACGAACTGATGTATTTAAAATTCTGCGGAAGCCGCTCTGTAATCACAACCGAACTTAAGGTCTTATCTGTCAGATTAGTGGCCTTAATCGTGTATTCAAACGGAGCATTCATCGTGACTGTCTGAGGCAGAATTTTTTCGAGCTTAAGCGTTCCGCAGCAATCATTGTTGTACAATTGGGTCGCCGTGTAATAAGCCGCTGCAGGGGCCGGTGCGGGCTTAGGAGCCGGGGCCGGAGTCGGAGCAGGAGCCGGTTCAGATTTTGTTTCTTCGCATTGAAAACATTGGCAGCCGCTTGCCGCACAAAGACAAACAACCAGCAAAATAGATAAAAGTTTTCTCATAAACAACCTCCTTAAAAAAGTTAAAATGGGGAAACAGATTCTTCCTTCTATGGGTCTGATTTCATCACGGGGGAATCTTTGTAAGCCGATACTGACTATCCATAAGTTTTCTCCCAAAATCCATTCAAAATCGACCCTTAAAAGTTTAGGATAACAATTTCTTTTCCTTTTGGAAAGCAATTATTTTAAAAAATTATGAGCGTTACCGTCTGCTTAACTTCGCCGCATTTCATCTTACAAAACAGGCAATTTGCATTTTGACGGCTTCATCCACAGCCGATATAATTTTTCGCAACAGTATGGAAGAAGAAATCCGGAGTCTGATGCATGCAAACCGCTCTCCTGACATTGATCGCCGTACTCATTATTTTGCTGCTGGCGGCCGGCGGAATCTTGATTTTTAATCTTTCAGCACTTCGCCGGGACACGGCCGCTCAGCAGACAGCCGCAGGGCTTCTTCAGCAGCAAATAGAACAAATGCGGCAGAGCAATCTGATTCTCTCTCAGACACTCGAAAAGAATCTTCAAACGGGCCAGGAGAGCATCAGCCGGTTTCTGGTCCACAGCGGACAGATGCTGGGTGAGCTGAAGGAGCAGCTGGGCAAACTGAAAGGCGACAGCGAACAGATGCTGCGCATCGGCCAGGAGGTTCGCAAGCTTCAGGACATTCTCAAGGCCCCCAAACTGCGCGGACAAATCGGTGAATATTCGCTGGAGGGGCTTCTGGGCAATATCCTGCCTGCCGAACATTTCACCATCCAGCACACCTTCAAAAACGGAAAAATCGTCGATGCACTGGTTCGCCTGCCGGATTATACCGTTCCGATTGATGCGAAGTTTCCGCTGCCGGCGTTCGAAAAGATTGCCGCCGCCGAAACGGAAGAAGACCGCAGCAAGGCACGCCGGCAGTTTCAAACCGACGTCTGCAAACACATCGACAAAATCGCCGAAAGCTATATCCTTCCCGCCGAGGGAACGGTTGATTTTGCCCTGATGTACATTCCGGCCGAAAACGTCTATTACGAAACCATCCTCCATTATGATTCAGACAAAATGAATCTGCCGGACTATGCCCTTGCCAAAAAGGTCATTCCGGTCTCCCCCAATCTGCTGTATGCCTATCTGATGACGGTCGCTATGGGGCTTCGCGGAATGCAGATTGAAAAACAGGCCGCCGAGATTCGCACCGCCCTGGAACAGCTGACCGGTTCATTCGGCTCGTTTGTCGAAAGCTGGGGGGTGCTGGGCCGGCATCTGCGGAACGCCCAGAATCAATACGAGGAAGGTGACAGCCGCCTGAACAAGTTCACGCTTCAGCTGGACCAAATCCGGCGTGCAGACAAGTCATAAGGGAGACAGACAATGACAAAGCAGAAAATGATTTTAATAGGTCTGATGGTGTTGGGACTTATGCCGCTCATCAGCTGCCGACAGCAAACGAAACCCTCCAAAGGCGTAATTGTCCTGGTTCACGGGGCCTGGGGCGGCGGCTGGGGATTTCGTCAAATGGAGGAACTGCTGCAGGCCAAAGGGTACCAGGTTTATCGGCCTACCCTGACCGGACAGGGAGAACGGGTCCATCTGGCCGGCGAGCAAATCAGCTTAGAAACCCACATTCAGGACATTGTGAATGTGATTTTGTATGAAGACCTGAAAGGGATTGTTCTTCTCGGCCACAGTTACGGCGGAATGGTTATCACCGGCATTGCCGACCGGATTCCGGAGCGAATCAGCCGGCTGATTTATCTGGATGCCGTTCTTCCGGAGGACGGAGAAAATCTGCTGGACCATCCGGCCTTTGCCGCCAACAAGGCGCAGCTGCTGGCCGCAGCACGCGGCGGATTTATCTATCCGATGTGGGTCAAAGAAGACCAAAACCCGCCCAAGGATGTCCCGCATCCCCTCAAGACCCTCACCGACCCCATCGTCCTGAACAATCCGAAACGTCTGGAGATTCCGGCCGATTATATTCTGACGATTGACCCGGGTACGGCCGAACAGCTGGACACATTTTATCCATACGCTCAGCGGGCGGCCGGCTACGAATGGCCGGTGCACCGAATGGAGGCCGACCACAATCCCCAGCGGTCTAAACCCAAGGAGCTGGCCGAGCTTCTGGACCAAATCCTCCAAAGCCGCCCGGTCAAACGACCACGCCCTTCTTGAGAATCAGGTTGGCATAAAGGGCCGGCTCGCTGGTAGCCACAATCGCAAAGGCATTTCGGGCACGTTCATAAAAAGCGTGCCGTTCGATTTGCTCAAAATCGGTAAACTTCTCGCCGCTGGCCCGAATGATTCGTCGGTATTCCTCCCAGATGGTCGGACGAGTCGGGTCGCCGGGCACCACCTGCATCAGCACAGCCGGACGCTGGACATACTGGTCCAGCGGAAAGAATTTCAAAACGGCTTCCAGCAGCGGCGGAATCATCAGACCGTCGGCCCGGATGAGCCGGCGGGCATTCGAACAGGCCGGAAAGTTGCCGTCCGCCAGCACCAGTTCATCCCCATGGCCCATTTCCATCAGAACCTTCAGCAGCTCGGGCGAAAGAATCGCCGGAATTCCCTTGAGCATAGCATCCCTTTCCTAAAATAAGTCCGCACTATTCTAAGGGGAAAAATCTCCGCCGACAAGCCCAAGAGAAACTGAAACATCATTTCTATTCCCTGATAACTGATGACTGGTAACTGATAACTGATGTATCCCCCTTTTCCCCTGGCTTGCGCCCGGGGCTAATTCCCACACCAGGCCTCCATCATTCCCGCTTAGGTCCTTGTCATTCCCGCGCAGGCGGGAATCCAGGTCTTCCCACGGCTTGTCCTCCGAAGCTTTTCGCGAAGGAGAAAGAGAAGGATATCCAGCGCCGCCCCTGTCATTCCCGCGCAGGCGGGAATCCAAGTCTTCCCGCGGCTTGTCCTTCGAAGCTTTTCGCGAAGGAGGAAGGCAGGAATCCGGCCCTGTTTGGGGGCAGATGCTTTAGTACACGCCCGGCGATGGGGCCCCGGCGGTCCAGTTGGCCGGGTCGTTTCCATAGGCGGAAAGAGAAAGTCGCTGCAGAGCTGCCCCGCCTCCATCCGGCTGATTCGGCCAAGGAAAATCATCATCGTAGGCAACCTGGTCGACGCGAATCCAGGAACGAGTTTTGCCGAAGGGCTGCTCCCCGGGCCGACAGAGGCGGACCTTCTCCCCGCCGTTGCTCAAAGATGTATCATTCTCAAACGGCCCTAAAACGGGAACGCCCGCCGGAATCTGGGAACCGTAATAAGCCCGCAGAACAGATGGATTTTTGGCGACAATCAGCACACCGCCGGCCGGAATCTCCGTATTCGGCGGGAAAGTAAAGTCAATCCCTTCCGTAAAGGCCCACGGAACCAATTCCTGAACAATAACGCCGGGCGCTGTTTCCGTATCAACCCAGTCCTGCAGGACAACCGGTTCAGAAGAGATGTTGACTAGCTCGATATATTCATCCCCTGTATTGTCGGGAGCGGGATTGTACTGGATTTCCGAAATTACAATCAGCCCAACCAGCGGATACGCGTTGGGGCCGCCGGGGGTTGGAGTGCTCATCGCCACAAAATCCATATCGCCGTCGGTTTTTAGATAGCGTCCGAACGAAATACCGGTCAGCGAAGCATCAAATGACTGAGAGGCCTGGCATGTACCGTCGCCGGAGGTCAAATAAACGGTTTCACCGTTTTCACTCAGGGCGAAGGCCGAACCAAAATGCTGATTTTCATAAAAAACCGCATAGCCGAAGGGCCCAATGACTGTCCCATTCGGGATTTGGTATTTCATCAGGTTGGTGCTGCTGTCGCTGAGGAACCATCCGCCGATGGAAATCGGCTGTGCGGTTGTGTTGTACAGCTCAATCCAATCCGGTGCCTGATTATGAGAATGAGCCAGCAGCTCATTGATAACAATGCTGCCGGACACTGGACCGACTTCAAAGACGGCTTCCGCCAAAGCACTCCACAGTCCCACACTGGTTCGGGCACGTGCTTTGACACAAACGGTCCTGGACAGGGTCAGCGGCGTGGTATAAACCGCTGCCGAAGCAGTATTCACCGCTCCGCCGGTCAACCGTGGGTCGGTGCCGTCGAGGGTGTACCAGATTGTATTGTCGCCGGCGGACATCGTCAGAACGGCTCCGCTGTCGGCTCGTCCGCCGTACTGCAAAACGCCGTTGACAAAAAACTCCGGAGCTGCAATCGTCGGATACCACGGCGGATTTTTCGACGTAAACTGAGCCAGGACAACATCCCGCCGGGTCGGGATGAAGGTCGTTAAGAGCCGATTGCACTCGTTGAGCCATTCGACGTTTCGGGTATAAGGGGTCGCCGGACGCCGGTTGTCGCCCCAGCGGGCGGATTCGCCGACAATCGCCCGGTCAATCCAGGCAGTCAAGTTTGTAAAGAGAGCCGCAAAGTTTTCCGGCGTCAGCGCCCCGTTGTGGAAGAAATGTTTGTGAACCCGGTCCGCAAAGAGGATTCGATATTCGGGATTGACGATCCACTTCTGATGAAGTCCGGTCGGCGCCATCGCCGTATTCTTTGTGGTGGCATCGACTACGGTAAACGTGCCGTCATCCATCACATGTTCACCGTCCCACATATGCCAGCGCCAGCGTCCGGATGGGTCAAACCGATTCCGTGTGGCGTACCAGTTCTTGTTGTCCCAGTCGCCGTTGCCCAGATAGAAGTTGGCCAGCAGGTAATCGATAAAGTCGGCAACATCCAATTTCTGTTTAAGATTTTCGAACGCCGTCAGATAATCCGGACTGGTGGGAGACAGAGCAAACAGAGCAATATAATCCGCATTGCTGCCGCTGACGACATTGGTATAGTCGTGCTTGATGACATCATAATCATCCTTTTCGCCGCCCAGATAGGCCGCCGCAAAAGAATCATCCGGCCGCTCGTGCAGCCAGTACAGCCCCCAATACAAGCCGTTCAGATACAGATGCACAGGCCTGCCGTGACAGGCATATCCGCCCATTGCCAGCTGCGTATTTGAGGCCGCCTGGTCGCGCACATACTCTCCCCGCAAACGCTGGGTTGCATCCGCATGAACCCAGCTGTTTTGAGGACGTGAATCCAAAATAACTGTATCAAACCAGTCCGCTGCATTGGGTCCGAACAATGGATATTCGAGCCGACCGCCGTAAATCCTGCGGAAGGTCAGCCGAAAAGATAATTTATAACTTTTCCATCGGTTGAGCGTCGTGCCGCCGCCGCTGACGCCGCCCTGCATTTGAACTCCGCAGTTGGTATGAAAGGACTCCATGCCTTGCGGGTCCAGCCATTCGACAGAGCCGGCCCGCTCCGTTCCGTCCTGACTCTGATTGATATAGATTCCTGTGCCGGAGCCGAAAAGCTGGGCTATCGGCACCACCAGCGAAACCGACGGAATCGCCTTCAGGTCGTCTTTGAGCGTTGCTGCATACAGAGAACCAAACGCTCCGCTCGGCGAAGCGATATCCGGGTCCACCTGATAATCCCCTGTAACGGAGCCGCTGTAGGAACCGCCGGGCCAGGTTATCGGATACCCATCCGGCACCACCTGGGCTCCGGTGGACGGATTGGTTGCCTGCGTAAGAACGTTGTCCAAAAACAGATAGGTCTGCGTATCCACATTCGAAGGCAGCCAGCCGGTTTTGAAGGCCGCCGCACGCAGACACGTTGTTTTGGTAATTTGAATCGGACTGGCTGGATTATATACTTGGCCGTTTGTTTCTGTAGGTTCCGTCGTATCGGTTGTATATCGAATCACAGCATCCAGGGTTGAACAAAACAGCTGGACAGTAAACGGCGCATCAAAAAATCCTCGTTTCACACTGAAACGGGTATCCCCGACAACTCCGTCATAAATCCCTGTGTTGGCGGCTGCTCTTGTCGGCGAAGTCAAATATCCAATCCGCCCGTCGGAACCGACACCGTAAGAAACCAGACCCCGCTGAGGCGGGTAGGTTTCAAAAGAGTCCTCTATCCATTGTCCATCCGGACGAACAAGGGCTAAAAACTCCCCATCCATCGCTAATTCAAAATTGGTATGCAGATTGCCCCAGTCGTCCGCAAAAGGATAGCCGTATTTCGACTCGTCCTTGTTGGATGCGTAAACCACCAAATAGCCCCAGGGACCGATGGAAACGCCGGTTGGAAACCGCCACTTAGTCAGATTATTTTGACTGTCTGTCAAATACCATCCTTCCAGCGAAACAGTCTGGTCGGACAGATTGCGGATTTCAATCCAATCTTCGTAAGCGGGCTGCCCGTTGACCTGCGTATAGAGATTGACCGCCGGCAGCGGACGCAAATCGCTGACATTGGAATTGACGGCCATAAATTCATTAATCGCAAGCACCTTCGGCGGACGGGTGTATTCAGCAGCAGCAGCGGTCAACTGACCCTTTGATACAAAAATCTCCTGAGGCGGCGGAGAAAACCAGCCGGACAGCGCCGAAAACTCAATGGTATGAGGCCCCTGCGGCACTGAGGATAAAACACTCTGGGAAGACAGCCAGGGTCCGCCGTCCAGCCGCCACTGTGCCCCGGCTGAAACAGCTTCCGGAGGCAGAATCGTCACCTGTACCGACCCCAGCCACTCCTCCAGCCAGGAAGAGGCCAGAAAAGAAAGGTCTGACAAATCCGCTCGACCGCTGCCGTCCAAATCGAATTGATTCGGTTCACTTTCAGCCAGCCAGCCGGCGGCCCAGTCGCTCAGGTCCGTCAGATTCACCCGACAGTCCTCATTCACATCCCCCAAAGGACAAAGCGGCTCTTCCACCGTGATGACTACTGTATCAGACGCTTCCATTTCCCCGTCGGTTGCCCACAGCTGCAGTTCATAACGGCCGGCCGTCGGAAAACGCACCGATACCTGCGGCTGATTGGGGGAAGAAACAAACACCGCATCTGCCGGACCGGAAATCTGCGACC
Organism: Planctomycetota bacterium; assembly: GCA_029552545.1. Classification (GTDB taxonomy): domain Bacteria; phylum Planctomycetota; class Phycisphaerae; order Sedimentisphaerales; family Anaerohalosphaeraceae; genus JAHDQI01. The sequence continues at coordinate 121,988 of JAKPDO010000006.1, read as the reverse complement.
AGGCAATTTGCAGAGTTCCGTCCGGATTTCCATACCCGTCATCGAATACAGAACCGTTTAAGGTCAGGTACTCACGCGGGCGCCGGACAGTCTCGTCTGTTCCGGCGTTTACTCTGGGGGCCGTGTTGCCTTCCTCGGCGAGCATAAATCCGCCGAACGGATACGCCCGATAGTCGCTGCCGTAGGCCTGAGCTCGTACTGTGAAACTTCCGGTTCCGTCGCCCCGATCAGCTACGCGGATTTGGTCCCAGCGTACAACATATCCGGTAGTGCTCAAATGATTGCCGCCGGCCCGCAAAACAGTTTGCTCCCCGCTTTTCAAATAAATCCCATCTGAACTGTTATTAACCGCACTGAGGTGACCGGAGAGGGTAAAAAGCGTAAGGCGTTCCGGATAAAGATACCCTCGAATCGCTGTTGTAACAAATGTATAGTTTTTTTGAGGATTTAAACCGGTAAACTCAATCTCAACCCACCAGCCGCTGCTGCCGTAATAAATCAGCCGATTCGAAAAATCGACAATCCCGCCGAAAATCTCGTATGCCGGCGTCCCCGGCCGCGGCTGACTTTCCCCTTCGGCAGAACCGCTTGTTTCACTGACACCCAAGCCGGCCGATGCATTCCATCGGAAAGTGGCCAGAACAGAAGTTTGAAGACCGGTTGTAAAGTCAATCAAATAGCCGGAGGGTTGGGACGTAAACCCGTTATAAAGAGTCCAGTTTGTGACATTTGGGGCTGTTGTATCATCCGTTCCCCGAATGCAGTCATTGTAGGCAATAAAATTACAAACAGCAAGGGAGGGCAAAATCAGGACAAATAAGAGGTGCTTTTCCACTTATCCCCCAACAAAAATATTAGTCTTTTTTAGATTAAATATCACAAAAACGATGAATTTTACAAAGAAAAATCGTTTTTTGTTAAAACAGGCAATTACAATTCACTCAGGGCTCGCAGGGCCTCTTCCTGATCGCTGAAGTGGGTTTTTTGTGTTCCGATAATCTGATAATTCTCATGCCCCTTTCCGGCTATCAGGACGATATCCCCCTCTTTGGCTTCATGGATAGCCAAGCGGATGGCTTTTCTTCTGTCGGGCTCAATTACGACAGACTGAGTCCGGAATGAATCCGTAAATCCCTTTACTATATCCTGAATAATCGAATTTGGCTCTTCGGTTCGCGGATTATCGCTGGTGACGATGACCCAGTCAGCAAGGGCCTGGGCCACCTGGGCCATTCGGGGACGCTTGGTTTTGTCCCGGTCGCCGCCGCATCCGAAAACCACAACCAGCCGACCGCTGCACAGCGGCCGCAGAGTGGTCAGGACGTTTCGAAGGGCATCATCCGTATGGGCATAATCGACAAAAACTCGAATCCCTGCCTCTTGGGCCTGTCCGCAAAGAATCGGCTCCAGACGCCCCGGAACCGCCTGAAGCGCTGATAACCCTGCCGCCACGGTGGACACATCCAATCCCACGGCAAAACAAAGCCCCGCCGCCGCCAGATGATTGCTGATATTGTGAAGACCCGGCAGAGGAGTCTGGACTTTTTCCTTGATATTTCTGAATACCAAATAAAACTCACTGCCTATGGAATCCATCGATTCAATTTCTGCAGTGATATCCGCTTCCTTATGTGTGGAGTACCACAAAATGCGGCGATTGATTTTCGCGGCAATTTGCGCGGAGGCATCGGAATCCGCATTCAGCACAGCCAAGGCATGAATAGGCAGTCCTGTGAAGAGTTTGGTTTTTGCCGCCAGATAGGCATCCATCGTTTTATGATAGTCCAAATGGTCTCCGGTCAGGTTGGTAAAAGCCGCCGCCGAAAAGGAAATCCCCGCCAGCCGATTCTGGTCGAGGGCGTGGCTGCTGGCTTCAATCATCATAAAGCGCCCGCCGTGCTCAACCATTTTGGCCGCCGCTTCCGCCAGCGTAAGCGGGTCCGGCGTTGTCAGGGGTGAATCGATAATTTCGCCGATCAAATCATATTGAATGGTCCCGATTAATCCGCAGGGGAGCCCGGCCGTATTCAGGACCGAACGAACGAGATATCCGATTGTGCTCTTGCCGTTGGTGCCTGTGACAGCCAGATTGGTCAGTCGGCTGTTCGGATTGCCGTAGGAGGCCTGAGCCAGCTGACCGAGCGCCGCCGAACTGTCCTGAACCAAAATCAACTCCACCGAAGACGGCAAAACCATCGGGCGTTCCGCTACGATGTATTTGGCCCCCTGCCGAACGGCCTGTTCAATAAAAGTATGCCCATCTGCGTGGGCACCCCGAACCGCCACAAATACATCCCCCGGCTGTACTTTCCGGGAATCATTCCGCACACGAATTAAGCGAGAACCACTCACTCGAGCCAGCAACTCTGTCAAGGTCATGTCAGAAATACTCCGTTGCCAATCTGATCCGCTCTTTGTAGATGCCGATAATCTACAATTGTTTTGTACCGTTCATTGCAAACCTATCCAAATACGATTATAATCTTTTTATCGACAAAATAAGCTCCTCACCCTGAATAGGAAGGATGGAATTATGAAAATCTCAGAAAGAGTTCGTACGAGCTCTGTTATTCGTTCTTATCCGATAATATGGATTGTGCTCGGATTCTGGTTTCTCCTAGACCCACTGCTGCTGTTCGGGGCAGAGGAAAAACCTTCCTATATGGCCATTTTTTTGGAGGGCAAAAAAGTCGGGCATTCCATTCGCACCCGTCAGGCAGAAAACGGTCGAGTCATTTCAACTGAGGAGATGACCTTTATTGTCTATCGCGGCGCCCAAATGACCCGTCTGTACACCAAGGAAACCCATATCGAAACCGCCGACGGAAACCCCCTCGGGTTTGAAATGATTCAGGATATCGGCGGAGGCATGCAGAAGCGAAGCGGGGTCATCCGTCCCGACGGACAAATGGATGTCACTCTCGAAATCGGCGGCACCCCACAAACCCTTTCGCTGGTCTATCCGTCGGGCGCATTGATGAACGAAGGGATGCGGCGTCTCCAGAAACAAAAAGGACTGGCGGAGGGAACAGAGTTTGAGACCGTGGTTTTTCGCCCTGACATGCTCGAGACCACCGGCGGCGTGCTGTCAATGACCGTCAAAGGCGGCCCCAAAAAAGAAATTGATTTGCTCGGCAAAAAAATCCAGGCCTATGAAACCGAAACTCTTCTGCGCGTCCCCCTCCCCTTTGGGGACCAGGTTCAGACCATTCGAACAGTCAATTACTGCGATGATGAGCTGGAACCTCTGAAGATTCTGGTTCCTTTCGATGACAAAACCCTCGAACTGGTCTCCTGCGAGAAAGAACTGGCTTTAAGGCCGGAGGATATCTTTGATTTCCTTTCTCTGATGACTGTGCCCAGTCCGGTTCCTTTGCCGCCGGCAGGGACCGCATCAGCAATTGCATACGAAATCACTGTTCTGTCGCCGGAGGGAATTACGATTCCTTCTGACAACAATCAGGTTGTTGAATCCCTTGGAGAAAAACGTCTTTTATTAACGGTTCGCCCGGCCGTTCCGCCTTCCGATATATCTTTCCCTTATACCGGCAGCGACCCGGAGATTCTCAGTGCCCTCAAACCGACGGAATATCTCCAGAGCACCGACCCGAAAATTGTCGAAATGGCTCGGGCCGCCGTCGGTACGACAACAGACGCCGCCAAAGCCGCACGGCAAATCGAGTCCTTTGTCAGCGGATACATTAAAAAGCAGGATTATTCCGTCGGATACGCCACCGCTCGCGAAGTCGCCGAAAGCCGACAGGGCGACTGCAGCGAGCACGCCGTCCTGACGGCCGCCCTCTGCCGGGCCGTGGGGATTCCCGCCCGAGTCGTCAGCGGACTGGTTTATACGGACAACCTGGCCGGTCAAAAAAACGTGTTCGGGGGACACGCATGGGTAGAGGCCTATATCGGCGGCGTATGGGTGGGACTGGATGCGACCCGCGTCCCGCAAGGGTATGGCCCCGACCATATTACACTGGCCAAAGGCAACGGCAATCCGACTGATTTTCTGAATCTGACAACTGTCTTTGGAAGCTTTAAGATCGACAAGGTAACGGTGATTCCCGCCCTGCCGACCCAACCCTCCAAAACCTCGGAACCCTCCCCATCCGCTTCCCAATAACAATACAATCCTTTTTAGCAGGAGCGTTTCTATGCATCCCTGTTCGGACAGCCAAAAACATTCGAGGCACTTGTGCAAACTGACAGCCGACGGTCTTCACCGCAGCCGGCCTGAAGAATACAAAGGGCTTGTCAAAGACCCTCAATACGTCTGTAAAAGCTGCGGACGTGTTGCCGCCCAAAAAGACTCCCTATGCGCTCCGGTCGCTCTGGGGACATGGGAAGAGTAAGCAGACCGAAGATTCTCTGAACGTCAGGAACGGCGGCTCGGCTCCAACGGCTGAATCGGCAGCGGCGCCTGAATACTCCGAATATGTACGTCGCTCTGCGGGAAGGCGATTTCAATCCCTTCCTTGCGAAACTCCTCATCAATCGCGCAATTAATCTGGTGTTTGACATCAACCAGACAGTCCATCGAAGGAATATAAACCCGAAGCTCAAACTGCAAAGCGCTGTCCCCGAAACTGTCAAATACTACGCGAGGTGCCGGATCATCCTGAATTACATTCGGATGAGAGCGGGCGATTCGATACAAAACCTGCTCGACCTTTTTGATGTCCGAACCATAGGCCACACCGACGGGGAACGCCAGACGCAAAACGGTATCCGAGAGAGTCCAGTTAATCAGCCGGCCGGTAATAAACTCCCGGTTGGGCACCACCAGTTCCTTGCGGTCCCACAGCTGAATCGTTGTCGCGCGGGTCTGAATGCGGGTTACGCGACCAGTAACCTCGCCGATAGTCACGACATCCCCCACCCGCAGCGGCCGCTCCAGCAAGAGCAGCAGACCGCAGATAAAGTTGGCAAAAACCTCCTGCAGGCCGAAGCCCAAGCCGACACCGAGGGCGGCAATCAGCCATTGAATCGACGACCAGCGGATGCCCAGCTCTGAAGAAACCAGCAGAATGCCGACTATCACAAGAAGATATCGGCTGATAGAGGTGATGGCAAACCGCACCCCCGCATCCAGCGGGAACCGCCGCAGAAGACTCACTTCCAGAAAGCCCGGAATGTTTCGGGTCAGAATCACCGTCAGAATGGTGATAATCAACGCCCGGAACAATCCGGCCATTGTAATGACTTTCACCTGTCCCTGAGCGTCCGATGAGGTCCACAGATGGACCTTTTCCAGCACGCCGAATGCCGGCAGCACAGACCTCCAAATCCAGAAGACTCCCGCCGCCATCAGCACAATCACCAAGGCATTAATCAGTTTGCGGGTCTGCCCAAACAGATGAGCGAACCATTCCGGAGAATGCTCCGTCCGGCTTTCTTTGGACGGAGCGGCCGACTCTGCAGGTGCAGCCGGCCCGACAGGTTCAATCGGCTGAAGATGCAGGGCCTGCTGAAGCACGGAAAGCCAGCGAATCAGCATCCCATAGACAAACAGCACGGCCAGCAGGAACAAAAGGGTCTCCTGCAGACGCTGTTCCAGCTGTCGGGCGGTAAATCCGTATCCGAGAATCGACAAATAGCAGAAAAACAGCGGCACGATCCAGCAGACCCCGTACCAGACGTACCGAAACCCATAAAGCCAGTGACCGTGCGGCAGACAAGATGAGACAAACGCCCCTGATGGACGCAGCAAAACCAGCAGAAACACCATCAAAAGAATTTGCCGGGCCAAAAACAGCAGCCGCAAAACCCCGTTGCGCACCCCTTCCTCAACGGCGGCATCTTCCGCCAAAAACCACACAAAAACAAGCGGAATCAGAATCTGAAAATACCAGCCGATGTGTCTTCGAAACATAGTAAGCAAATCCGCCGGCAGGCGGAAATGCTCCCCCAACCCGGCAGGGGCACAGAAAATCCGAAGAAACCGATAGACAAAAAGATAGGCCGATGAGGCCAGCAAACCCATCCCAAGTGACGCAGTTTCCGGGAAAAGAGCTGAATTTGCCTTCAGACGCCAGCCCAAATAGAACAGTACCAGCGGTCCGACAGAAGCCGATAGAACAGACAGCAGCAAAGCGTATACCGTGTAAAGAAATCGATCGGAATCCGCTTCAGAGACCTTCCGGGCCAGTTCCCGGAGCATCTTTTTGAACCAGTTTCGGCAGCGAAAAAGTCCAATCCAGCCGGCCGCACAAAGAATATGCAGCCCCCACTCCTCCGCCATGTCCTGACGCACGGCCAGGAAAATCTGACGCCATCGGCTCCCGGACATCCATTCCCGGACAACCCGCAGAGCGGAAGACAGGTCTCGGAGACTTAACAACGAGGTGTTCTTGACCCAAAAACTGTTCTCCTCGATAAACCGCTGATACGCCTGAACGGTGCTGACGAGGGCCCGCTCCTGAATATCCAGCTGAGCCAGCGCCGCCAGATACTGCATTGTATAGGCCGTCAGACTTTGGAGAAGCTCCCGCTGCCGGCTGAGCAGCTCGATGACCTTCGGAAGCAAAACGGAATAGTCCCCATCACGTTCCGACAATCCGAAAGAAGCAAGCCGAAAGGCGGCCTGGCCCGGTGGATCGGCCAGCTCCGTCCACTGACGGTCGTACTTGCCCCATTCGAGCTGAACCGCAGAGCTTTCCATCATCCGACGGCGAATCTGCTTTCGGTGCTCACGCAGATCGGGCAGGTCATTCTTCTTGGTCACCAGAAGCACTCCCAGTGCACTGGTGACCTGCCCGGCCCGTGCTATCTGGGCCTGAATGCTCTCATAATCCTTGCTGACATTCCTCAACTGAGTTTCAACCATCAGAGCATAACGGGCGTTTTCCTCCAGCTGCCGAATTCGCTCGGCCTGAAGGCGGGCCAATTCAGCATTTTCCAGAATCAATTGCTGAAGCACCGGATGCATATTCTGTGATTGACTGGCGGCTTGCTCGGCCTGGGTCTGAATTTGTTCTACCTCCCGGAGACGGGTCTGCTGAAGCGCCTGCTCCCAAAAGCGAACCAGACGCTCGGCTTCCGCCAGACGCCGCGACGAAATATCCCGCTTGAGCATCATCAGCGGCTCGGCGGCGGCATACGCCTTTTCCTCCTCTTCCAATAGTTCCGTCTGAAGACGAAACGTTTCCATCTGAATCTGACCGACCAACGCAGACACCTGGGCCGGCTCGGACACCCGGAACGGCACGACAGGCGGCGGCGACTGCTGTTTGAGCTGGTCCATCTGTCCGCGGGCGGTCAGGAGTTCCTGCGGAATCTGCGTCCTGCGCTGGGTGCGGCGGAGCATTTCCTGCTGAACCTGTTCGGCATGCTTGCGGGCCTCGTCCCAATCCGTACGGGCCGCCGCAAGTTTTTCCTCCAGCTCCGCAATCGATAGCCCCTCCGCCGAAGGCAGCCCGGACGGCTGATTGAGCGCCGCCAGTGCCTGACGGGCCTTTTCCATCTCCTCCGGCAGCGACGCCTGCATCTGTCGGAAAGACTCTGTCTGACTCCGAATTTCCTTGTTTTGGGCCAGAAGGGCCAGCGCCTTGTCATACAGTTCGAAAAGTTTTTGACGGGTCTGCCCCTGAACAGACGAATCCTGCTCGACAGCTTTCCGATACTGCAAAACTTTTTCTTCCGAAATCTCCACTCCGGCGGTCGAAGCCGATAAAACTTGGCCAAAACTGCAGAAGGCCCAAATCAGAAAGAAGAAGACCGCAGGAGTCGATTTATAACAGCAACGGCTGTTCTGATTCATAGCTAATATCCCTTAAAACGACCTTAAATTACGATTTTCGCGTATCTTACTTCATTAAGAAATCTTTTCAACGGCATTTTCAACCCCGTTGGGCTTTCTGAAGCCGCCGCAAGAGAGATTGTGAAATTAGAAAAAGATGGTATAATCGGCTTTTTGGGAAAATCCGGATAAAACACTTATGTTTATTGATCAGGCAAAGATTATTGTCAAAGCCGGAGACGGCGGGCACGGATGCGTCAGTTTTCGGCGGGAAAAATTTATCCCCAAGGGCGGCCCGGACGGCGGCGACGGGGGACGCGGAGGCAATGTGTACTTTCGCGTGGACCCCTCGATCGACACCCTGCTGGATTTTTCCGGACGTGCTCTCTGGGAAGCCCAGAACGGCAAGCCCGGCGAAGGAAAAAACAAACACGGGGCCGACGGCGAAGACCTGATTATCCCCGTGCCGCCGGGAACGCTGGTCTATGATGAAGACCTGAACATCCTGCTGGCCGATTTGGACCGCGAGGGAATGCAGGTCTGTATCGCCCGCGGCGGGCGCGGCGGCAAAGGCAACAAGGCCTTTGCCACGCCGGTTCGGCAGGTGCCGCGATTCGCCCAAAAAGGCAAACCCGGCCAGATGCGCAAACTCCGGCTGGAGCTGAAACTGATTGCCGATGTGGGACTGGTCGGAATGCCCAATGCCGGCAAGAGCACCCTCATCTCCCGCTGCTCGAAGGCCCGACCCAAAATCGCGGATTATCCGTTCACAACTCTCTCGCCCGTGTTGGGGATTGTCGAGTTGTCGGATTTTCGCCGCTTTGTAATGGCCGATATCCCCGGGCTGATTGAAGGGGCTCATAAGGGAGCCGGACTGGGATACGATTTTCTGCGGCATATTGAACGCACGCGAATCCTCGTTCACCTGCTGGACATTTTGCCGGCGGACCGCTCCGACCCGGTCGTCAATTACCACACCATTCGCAATGAACTGGAATTGTACAGCCGCCAGCTGCTCGAAAAGCCGGAAGTGATCGTCCTGAACAAAATCGATTTGGACCCCGACGGCACGCTTGTCCAACAATACAAAGAGCGTCTGCCGAACGGAAAACCGATTCTGGCGATTTCCGCCGCCACCGGACAGGGAATTGCCGAACTGAAAGAAACGCTCTGGAGTCTGGGAAAAGGAAAACCTTATGAATCTGATCGCGATTGACATCGGCAACAGCCGAGTCAAAGTGGCTCTCTACTGTGATGATGAAGAAAAATGGCTGCGGTCCATCCCCGGCGACCCGGCCCTCGAAAACACCCTCCGGCAGACGCTCCGGGAGGCCTGGGAGCGTATTCCGCTTTCGAAAGCCGCCGCCGAACCGATTCGCGACGGAGTGCTGGTGGCCAGCTCGGTCAAGCCGGTCTGGACCGATTTGCTGGAGAAACTGGTTCGGGAAGAGTTAAACGAAAAGGTGCTGCTGGTCGGCCGGGATATTCCTTTGCCCATCGAAACCAGTGTGGACAACCCGCTGGAAGTCGGGACCGACCGGCTGATTGCCGCCGCAGCCGCCTTTGCCGTGGTGGAAGATGCGGTTGTCGTGGCGGATTTCGGCACCGCCGTAACCATCGATTTGGTGGATGAAAGCGGCGTTTTTGTCGGCGGCACCATCAGCCCGGGTTTCGAAATGGCCGCCAAGGCCCTGCAGGAAAACACCGCCAAACTGCCCCGCATCACGATGGCCAAACCCATCAGCCCCAACGGAGCCAACACCGTCGAGGCCATTCGCTCCGGCCTTTATTATTCGGCCCTGGGACTGCTGGAGACCGTCTGCCGAAAATTCGCCGAGCAGCTGGGACGCTGGCCGCAGGTCATTCTGACCGGCGGCGGGGCCGCCCTGATTCGGGATGACTGTGAATTCGTCGATTCCTATGTGCCCGACCTGACCGTGCGGGGCATTATCATCGCCTACAAAAAATACCTGTACGAAAAGGCAGAAATCGAACAGCTCGACCGCGAAGACAACCCCAAATGGGAGAAAAAAAAACCCAAGAAAAACTGAGTTCCCTTTTTTCAGAAAGGAAGGTGTGTATGAAGCCCTCTTCCGTTCGACCCCGGGGTCTCTTTCTGACAGCCGTTCTTCTACCGACTGCACTCCTGCTCTTTTCCCAAACATTCGCATCGCAGGAACAGGAGCCGAAACAACCGGACGAACTGCGAGCCGGAAAAAATTTTATCCCGACAAAGGTCTACACCGCCGAAGAAGATGCCGCTGTTCTGAAACTTTTCGAAGGGCTGCGCGTGGCAGACATTTGCGACGGGATGGATAAAGCGGGGCTGAAAAATATCGGTCTGATGGACCCGGAGATTCACCCGCTCTGGAAAGACACGGTCAGCTACAGCCATCGAATTGTCGGAATCGCTGTAACCGCCCGCTACGTTCCCACCAATCGGCCCCACACCGCTCGTATGGAAACGGAGGCCTTTACCAAATGGGTCAGCCGGTGGTACAGCGACTATTCCAGCGAACCGTTTGTACCGCTGATTCGACCGGGCACCGTCTTGGTGATTGAAGATGCGCCGGGAGCGGATGTGGGCACCATCGGCTCCAACAACATTATGGCCTGGAAGGCGGCCGGCTGTGTCGGTGTTGTCACCAATAACACCGCACGGGACACCGACGAAATTATCACAGAAAAAATCCCCCTATACCTCCGAAATGTCGGTCGGGGCATCCGTCCGGGCCGGAATGAAATCGAATCGGTCAACCGCCCGATTGTCTGCGGTTCTGTGCTGGTACGCCCGGGCGATGTGATTGCCGCCGATGGAGACGGGGTCATTGTCGTGCCGCGGGAAATCGCCGCCGAAGTGGCGGCCTATGCCAAATCCGTCCTTGAAGAAGACAAAGCCGCCCGGCGCCAGTTGTACAAAAAACTGAATCTCCCGCCGGATAAATCCGTTGAATAAAAACTTCTCTTGTGGATTTTCAGCCCGGATGAGCGAGAAAGAACTTTGCCGGAGTGAAACATGGGCCTGCATTCGGACTGGGGCGGGGACGGCCGCCATCGGAACCATTGAAGTTGAGGGGCCGGATGCCCTGAAGGCCGCGCAGCGGATTTTCCTTCCCTTCCGTCAGGATGGCGAATGGAAAGTCGGGCAGATTCTCCACGGACGCTTTCTTGCCGATTCCCGCGTGCTCGATGAGGGACTGGCGGCAATGGAGGCGGAAAACCGGATTGCCCTGCACGCCCACGGCAACCCGCTGATTCTCCGGCAAATCGTAAAAACCCTTCAAAACACCGGTGTGCAAATCGTCGGCTTTGAACAGATGCTCCGGCGGCGATTCCAATCCGCCTGTTCCGATTTCATCGAAGCCCAAGCACGACTCGAAATGCTGCGGGCGGCCTCTTTTTTGGGAGTTCAGTGTCTTCACCATCAAATCACGGGCGGTCTGACGGAAGTGCTTCGGCGATGGATGAAGAGGCCGGACGTCCAATCGATTCACTCTGAAGCCGAGGCCATCCTCCAGCACAGCCGAATCGCCCGGCGAGTCCTGCAGGGCGTCCGCATTGTGATTGCCGGCCCGCCCAACAGCGGCAAAAGCACCCTTCTGAACCGACTGGCCGGACAGGAGCGGGCCCTTGTCTCCGATATTCCGGGCACCACCCGCGACAGGGTAACCGCCTTTGGCCGCCTCGGCCCGCTCTGGGTCGAGTGGGTGGACACCGCCGGTCTGGATGAAGAGCTGGCCCGGGCGGACACACTCGAACAAATCGCCCAGCAGAGAACAAGAGAACTGCTGAACCGCTGCGACTTGATTTTGTACGTTCTGGATACGGCAGCGCCTCTATGGACCCGACAGCTCCCGACATCCGGCCTCATCCCAACCCTGACGGTCTTAAACAAATATGACCTCTCCAAAATCTTCTCTCCCAATAACCGGAACGCCGTCGCCATAAGTGCCCTGCACGGAACAAATATGGAAACCCTCTGCGAGCGGATTCTTCGGATTCTTCAGGTTGACACCTTCGACCCGACCCGGCCGGCGGCCTTTACGGACTGGCAGATTCAGCTCCTGCAAAAGATTGTGTCCGCCGATGACCCGGACGGCATAAAAACCCTCATTCAACAGTTGTTCAAGGCCCCTCAGACTGTATAATCAGGACTATGAAGCCATCGGTCAACCAGGACAATCTGACGCCGGCGATGCGGCAGTTTCGCTACTTTTAAGCAAAAGTATCCGGATGCCGTCCTCTTTTTCCGGATGGGGGATTTTTATGAAACGTTTTTTGAAGACGCCGCCGTCTGCTCCCGCGTGCTCGGGCTGGTGCTCACCAGCCGGGGCAAGGCCGGAGACCAGCCGATTCCGCTGGCGGGCATTCCCTATCACGCCGTGGACGGCTACCTGAAGAAAATGCTGCAGGCCGGCTATAAAGTGGCCGTCTGCGAACAGGTCGAGGACCCCAAAAAAGCCAAAGGCCTGGTCAAGCGCGATGTCGTTCGGATTGTAACACCCGGCACCCTGACGGATGAGATTCTTCTGAATGAACGGGAAGACAATTTTCTGTGTGCCATTCACCTCGGACGAACCGCCGACGCCCTGTCCTGGGTGGATTTGTCCACGGGGCATTTCTTCATTCAGTCGGTGCCGAATGAGAAGGCCCTCGATGAAATCCTCCGCCTCAACCCGAAGGAAGTCCTGCTGGCCGAACGCAAAGGCGACCTGTTCGGCGCGGAAACCCAGACCCTGGCGGCCCGAATCCGCCAGATGACAAACGCCGTCGTGACGGAGCGGCCGGGCTGGTATTTTGACCCGTACACGGCCCGGCAGAAGCTCCTGAAGCACTTCGGCGTCTCGACGCTCGAAGGGTTCGGCATTCAGGACGGCGATGATACGCTCTGTGCGGCCGGTGCAATTTTGGAATATCTGGAAGAAACCCAAAAGACTGCCCTGACCCACATCACCAAACTCCAGAAGGTCGAGCCCAGCCGATTCCTGAGAATTGACCCGATTTCGCTTCGTTCTCTGGAAATCGTCCAGACGATTCGCGGGGAAAGCACACGCGGCACGCTTCTGCAGACGGTGGACAGGACCTTAACGGGCATGGGCAGCCGGCGGCTCCGTTCGATGCTGTGCATGCCCCTGTACGACCTCGAAGAAATCCGGCGAAGGCAGGATGCCATTGAAGAATTCGTCGAACAGGAGGCCGTCTGCAGCCGCGTCCGAGACCTCTTAAAAGAAATCGCCGATGTGGAGCGGATTGCCGCCCGCATCAGCACAGGCCGGGCCACGCCGCGGGATTTGGTTGCCGCCGGACGAACCCTGCGGAAAATCCCGCCGCTGCGGGAGCTTTTGTCCGGATGCTCCGCCGCCCTGCTCAATCAGCTGGCCGGACAATGCGACAGCATGGACGAACTGGCCGACCTGCTGGAGAAGGCCGTCGAACCGGACCCGCCGATGCACCTGCGCGACGGCGGCGTCATTCGCACGGGTTTTGATGAACAGCTCGACCGGCTCCGCTGCCTGTCTAAAGACGGACGCAGTTTCCTGGCGGACTATCAGCAGAAGGAAATTCAGCGAACCGGAATCCCCAACCTGAAAATCGGTTTCAACAAAGTCTTCGGCTACTATATCGAAGTAACCCACTCGATGGCGGACAAGGTGCCGCCCGACTACATCCGCAAGCAGACCGTCAAAAATGCCGAACGCTACATCACCGAGCCGCTCAAGGAATTTGAAGAGCAGGTGCTGACCGCCTCGGAGAAGGCCCTCGAACGAGAACAGGAGCTCTTCGACCAAATCCGCCTGCACACGGCACAGTACATCCCGCGCCTGCAGAAGCTGGCCGACGCCGTTGCACAGGTTGACTGTCTGGCCTCGTTTGCCCATCTGGCCCGGCAGAATCACTACATCCGCCCGCAGATGACCGATACGAAGGAACTGGTTATCATTGAGGGGAAACATCCGGTTCTGGCTGACCTGATGGGCTCGGAGTTTGTCCCCAATGATGTGGAATTGGGGACCGAAAACGGTGATTTGGCGATTATTACCGGCCCGAATATGGCGGGCAAAAGCACCTACATCCGCCAGACGGCCCTGCTGGTGCTGCTGGCTCAGACGGGCTCCTTTATTCCGGCCAAAGAGGCCCGCATCGGACTGGTGGACCGAATCTTCACGCGAGTCGGAGCTTCGGATGAACTGGCCCGCGGCCAGAGTACCTTTATGGTGGAGATGACCGAAACCGCCAATATCCTGAACAACGCCACGGAGCGGTCGCTGGTTATCCTCGATGAGGTCGGACGCGGCACAAGCACCTACGACGGGCTGTCGCTGGCCTGGGCCATTACCGAACATTTGGCCAACCACATCAAATGCCGCACCCTGTTTGCCACGCATTATCACGAATTAACGGAACTGGGCCGGCTGCTGGTCAATGTGAAAAATCTAAACGTAGCCGTGCGGGAATGGGAAGGGCAGGTCATCTTCCTGCACAAAATCGTGCCGGGCGGCACCGACAAAAGCTACGGCATTCACGTAGCCAAACTGGCGGGCATCCCCAAATCCATCCTCCGCCGCGCCGATGAAATCCTCAAAGACCTCGAAAACACCTTCGCCAAAGAGGCCTCCGGCGAAAAACTCGCCCGCCACAAAACCGCTCAGGATGAAGACCTCCTGTTTGTCGAAAAACACAAATCCGTGCTCGAGAAACTCCGGGAACTGGATGTCAACAACCTGACGCCTATCGAGGCCATCAATCTGCTCAACGAAATCAAAAAGGAGATGCAGTGAACCTCTTTTCAGGAGAACTCATTATGCTTCGAACCTTTCTGCTGAACATCCTTGCCGCCGCTCTGTTGGGTACCTCTCTTTCCGCAGACGTCCGGAATGTCATCGTCATCGGCTGGGATGGTGCCCAGCGAAATCACGTCAAGGAAATGATTGCCCGCAATGAACTGCCCAGTCTCATCGCCCTGTGCAAAGAAGGCAGACTCATTGACATTGATGTGACGGACGGAGCAACAGATACCAAAGCCGGCTGGACCCAGATTTTGACCGGCTACAGCTGCAGCATTACAGGGGTCTACAATAACACCCGTTATCAGCCGATACCGGAAGGTTATTCCGTTTTCGAACGTCTCGAAAGTCATTTCGGCCCAGACAAGATTGATACAGTCGCCGTGATCGGCAAGAAAAACCATGTCGGAAATGCTGCTCCGAAAAAAATTCCATACACCCGCTTCGAAAAACAGCTTGAGCAAAAGAAAAAAGGAAACCCGGCGGCTGCTGCGGCCCTGGCTCGAACTGCCAGGATTTTCGAAGAAAATGGGGAAAAATTCGCTCTTATTCCGGGTGAGCCCTGGTATTCGGCCAGCCGGAAAATGGACCTGTTTGTGAACGGTCTGTCTGAAAACGAAAAAGTGGCCGAGCGGGCTTTGGAAGAAATCGAAAAGCGAAAAGACCGCCGTTTCTTTCTGTTCATTCATTTTGCTCAGCCGGATCACGCCGGACATCAATACGGGGAAAACTCACAGGAATATACAA
The DNA here is from genome assembly GCA_029552545.1 of Planctomycetota bacterium. Classification (GTDB taxonomy): domain Bacteria; phylum Planctomycetota; class Phycisphaerae; order Sedimentisphaerales; family Anaerohalosphaeraceae; genus JAHDQI01. The sequence continues at coordinate 106,715 of JAKPDO010000006.1, read as the reverse complement.
AAGCACTCCGGGACGATGACCTCTGGACCGGCAGGATTGTCGCCAAACTGAAAGAACTGGGTTTGTATGAAAAGACCCTTGTTTACGTCGTTGTCGATCACGGCTTTGACGAAGGCCAAAAAAGCCACAGCTATGCTCCCTATGTCTTTCTCGGCACCAACGACCCAGCCATCAATCGAGACGGAGACCGAGCGGATATTGCACCTACAATTCTGAAACGCTTCGGTATGGACCTGTCGAAAATCTCTCCGCTGCTGACGGGAGTTCCGCTGGACGAACCGGCTCCGCGGAAAATCGCTCCGGCCGAAAAACCTGCGGCAAAAGCCCGCAGCAAAAAAACAAAAGACCAGCCCCTGTCCTCTCTCGGAAAAAACAGCCCTGCTCTCGAGAAACTCCGGACGCTGGATGTCAACGACCTGACTCCCATCGAGGCCGTCAATCTGCTCAAAGAAATTAAAAAAGAGATGGAGTAGCCGCCGGCACGGCTGTCGGGACTCTCTATTGTTTTCCTTCGTGCAATTCCCGCCGCTGGCGGATGAGTCGTTCGCGGACTTCGCTTAAAAAACCGTGGTACTGCGGTCCGCGAAAATCCGGAAAGGTGAACTCAAAACTACGCCAGGCGCCCTTGTGAAACATCAGGGTCACTTCAGCATACATATTCTGCCCGATGTAAATCCGATGGGAAAAATTCTTGGTCGAAGCCAAAACCAGTTTGGCCGGCTCCAGATACCCCGGGTCCAGGTTCACCGGACGCGGCCAGGGGGTTTTTAATTCCTCCGCCAGTTTTTTTTCCAGCTCATTGGTCTGGTGTTTGATTTCCGCCAGACGACCCGGCTCGATCAATTGCTCAAAAGCCAGAAAATTGCGGAGAATCGACGGTCCGGTCTGCTCCCGGTAGTAATCCGTCTGGGTAAAGGGCCAGACCTCACTGATGCAGTCCGCCCGCCCGTACTGCCGCTGCAGGGCTTCCTGAGCCGCCTGAAGACAGCGCAAATCCGACGCAAGAATCCCGCAAATCAGTTTCACCGGCTGGGGTGATACAACCTCTCCCATAAGCAAGATATCCGCCTTAATCGAGCAGACTCCGGACTTGTTTTAAAAGTCGAGGAATATGGTATTTGACAATATCCCAGACAACTCGATTGTCAACCGCACTGTAGCCGTGAATCAGAATATTTCGAAAGGCGATAATTTTTCGGGAATCTTCTATTTGCTCTGTGATTTGTGCATCGAGTTTATGCAGCCGACTCATCGCCTCCCCGATGATCTCGAACTTTCGCTCCACGGAGGCCTGAAGCTGATCATCTTCAAGATAATGTTCAAGTATTTTGCCGCGCGTGTACCGCTCAATGGACTCCGCCGCCCGGAGAATATCCTCCAATAAAGACCGTTTTTCAATCTGCATAGAGCGGCTCTCGCTGTCGATTCACCATATCCAGAAAATATCTGTTCTTTACGGCTGTGGGCATAAGCAGGTCCACCGGCCTTCCGAACAACTGCTCCAAATCGAACAGAAGACCGAAATAAAACTCGGCATACTCTCCCTCCCGGAGCGGCAAAAACTCAACCAAAAAATCCAAATCGCTTGTTTGAGGATTAAACCGGCCTGAAGCGGCCGAGCCGAACAGTTCCAGTCGGGCTACTCGATATTTCCTGCAAAGTGCCTCCAGTGCCCGGCGATGCTGTTTGATCTGTTCAATCACAACCTGAATACCCTCTCGTTTCTTTCCTGATTATACCAATTCCTCAAAAGAGGGTCAAGCAGACCCGCCATTTGGAAAAAGCGAATCCTGCCCCACACACTTCTATACCAAAACCGCATTCAGTCTGTTCAGCATCTGCCGAACCAGGTCGGCGGCGAAGTCGGCAGCCCGGGAAATCTCCACCATCTGTTTGTCCTTTTCGCTGCGCAGTTTCACTTCGGCCTTGCCCTCGGCCAGCGAATTCTTGCCCAGCGTGATGCGAATCGGAATGCCCAGCAGGTCGGCATCCTTGAACTTCACGCCCGCCCGCAGGTCCCGGTCATCCAGCAGGACCTCTACGCCTTTGTCCAGAAGCTCGCGGTAAATCCGCTCCGCCGCCTCCATCACATCCGCATCCGGTGCCGCAGGCGTCACAATCACCTGCCAGGGAGCAATCGTCATCGGCCAGATAATCCCCCACTCATCGTGCGACTGCTCAATCGCAGAGGCAACGATGCGGTTGATGCCGATGCCGTAGCAGCCCATCAGACAGGGCTTGCGGCGGCCCTCTTCATCCAAGAAGAACGCCTCCAGTTTGACGCTGTATTTGGTGCCGAGCTTGAAAACCTGTCCGACTTCAATGCCCCGCTTAAACAGCAGTTTTTTCCCGCCCCAGGTGTCGCCCGCAACGGCATTGCGGACATCACAAACCTGAATCCCGGCGCCTTCGAGCGGAAAATCCCGGCCCGGCACAACATTCTTCAGATGATAATCCGTCTTGTTGGCCCCGGTGATGCCGACGGCCATCGCCGCCACCGCATGGTCAATCAGGATTTTGCCGACGCGTCCGGCCAGCCCGACCGGACCGGCAAAGCCGACGGCCGCCCCGGTGACCTTTCGAATCGTCTCCTCATCCGCCAGCTCAATATGATGCCCGACAAAGAACTGATTGACCTTCTCCGGATTGACTTCGTGGTCGCCGCGAACCAGAACCGCAAAAACCTCCTCGTCCGTCTTGTAAATCAGCGTCTTAATCAAATCCTGCGGCCGGGCCTTCAGAAACGCACAAACCGCTTCAATGCTGCCGACATTCGGCGTATGCACTTCGGCCGGCGCATCCGCCCGCACCGGCGGCTGTTTGGGCAGCGGGTCCACCGGCGCCTTTTCGATATTCCACGCACGCTGCCCGTCCTCCGTATAGACAATCACATCCTCGCCGTTTTCACAGGGAACCGTAAACTGATGCGAACCGGTGCCGCCCATCTCGCCCGTCTCGGCCTCCACAATTACAAACTCCAGCCCGCAGCGGGCAAACACCCGTTTGTAGGCATTGTACATATCCATATAGGTTTTGTGCAGGCAGTCCTCTGTAGCGTGAAAACTGTAGGCATCCTTCATCAGAAATTCACGCGAACGAAGCACGCCGAAGCGGGGCCGAAACTCATCCCGATATTTCGTATTGATTTGATACAGATTCAGCGGCAGCTGCTTGTACGACTGAATCTCCTGCGAGGCCAGATACGTAAATCCTTCCTCCGCCGTCGGCGAAAGGACATTCATTCGTCCGTGCCGGTCGCGAAACTTGCCCAGCGTCTCGCCGTAATCAATATCCCGGCCGGTCTTCTGCCACAGCTCCATCGGCTGCACAACCGGCACCGTGCACTCCTGCGCGCCGGCGCGGTTCATCTCCTCCCGGACAATATTCATCACCTTCAGCAGAATCCGCTGACCGGCGGGCAGATAAATATAGGTGCCGCTGGCCAGCTTGCGCATCAGACCGGCGCGAATCATCAGCTGATGCGAAATAATCTCCGCTTCCGCGGGTACTTCCTTGACCGTGGGGATGAACGTCTGACTGTAGCGCATGAAAATCTCCTGAAATCTTTACACCGTGTCCGCCAGGCGGACCAAAACCTTTTCGACGATTTCCTCGGGCACTTCCAAAGCCCATTGTCCGTCTCGGCACAGCACCGAACCCAGTTTTTCCAGCAGCACAAATCGCGGCCGCCGACCGACGGATTTTTTATCCAGCTTCAGCAGCTCCAGAATTTTCTGCGGCGGATACGTCCCTGCTGCGCGGGTCGCAAGCCCCAGTTTGGTCAGCAGGGCCTCGATCCGCTCCAGCCGGTCATCGCCAACCAGCCCCATCTCTTTTTCAATCCGGCCTGCCGCAATCATACCAATCGCAACCGCCTGCCCATGCAGGAGCGAATACCCGCTGAGGGCCTCGAGGGCATGTCCGATGGTATGGCCGTAATTAAGCACACGCCGTCGGTTTTTCTCCAGCGGGTCCTCCATTACCACCGAGGCCTTGATTCGGCAGTTCTGACAGGCCAGATGCTCCAGCACCGCAGGGTCTCGTTTGAGCAGCAGGTCGGCATTCTTCTCCAGCCACGCAAAAAAGCCGGCATCGGCGATGGCGGCATGCTTGATCGACTCGGCCAGTCCGGCCCGATACTGCACCTCATCGAGGGTCTGAAGCGTCTCCGTATCCATATACACGGCCGCCGGATGCCAGAACACTCCAAAGGCGTTTTTGCTTCGGGTGCTGTCCACGCCGGTTTTGCCGCCGATGCTCGAATCAGCCTGGCTGATGGTCGTCGTCGGGATATGCACAACGGGCACACCGCGTTTGAAAACAGCCGCCGCAAAACCGGCAATATCTCCGACTGTTCCGCCCCCCAGTGCAATCACCAGGGTATCCCGTCCCAAAAAGCAGCTTTCCATCGCCTCCAAAATGGAAGTGAGCGTCTCCATCGTTTTGGACACTTCCCCCGGCGGGTCAATCACATACACCCCCATTTGGCTGCCGCCCAGAAAGCGGTCCAGATGACCGGCCTGCACAAGAGAACGGTCCGTAATCACAAACCCCATCCGACCGGCAAACTGCTCCTTAAGAGCCGCCCGCAATCTGCCCAAAAAGCCGCTGCCGATAACAACCGGATACCCTCCTTCCGGCAGAGCAGGCGTTGACACCGTGAACGTCTTCAGATTGTCTTTCAGAGGGCAGTCCATTGTTTTTGCTAATAGGCAATCAGCCGATGAATGGGATAGGAACCGAGTTTCTTGCGTCCCTCTAACCCGGTCAGCTCAATCAGAAAGGAAAAACCGCAGATTTGGCCGCCCAGTTTCTTCACCAGTTCGCAGGCCGCCGCCATCGTTCCGCCCGTCGCCAGCACATCATCCACCAGAAGAACCCGCTGGCCCGGACGAAAGGCATCGCAATGAACCTCTATCGAGTCCTGACCATATTCCAGACCATAACAGACCGAGGCGGTCTGATACGGCAGTTTGCCTTTTTTGCGCATCGGAATAAAGCCCGCTTTCAAAACCGCCGCAACGGCCGAACCGAAAATAAATCCCCTGGCCTCCACAGCCGCTACACAGTCAATCGCTTTGTCTATATACGGACTCGACATCTCCTTTATTGCCTGCTCAAATGCCTCCGCATTCGCCAGAAGCGGCGTAATATCCCGAAACAGAATCCCCGGCTTCGGGAAATCAGGAATGCTTCGAATATAGTCTCTCAAATCCAAATCAATTCCTTCCTGAACAGATCTTGTCGTGTTTCAGAAACGGGGATTATAGCAAAAAACTCCTCCAAAAAAATACTTTTTTGGGCGGCGGATGTACATAAAAAAAGCGGACCTGTGAATGGTCCGCTTGTGTCTGTTCCCTCCGGTTTTTTAACGGGTCATCAGTTCGTTCAGCTTTGCCAGACCGCTTCGCTGAATCTGCCGAACCCGCTCGCGCGTCAGCCCGAGCTTTTCGCCGATTTGCTTGAGGGTCAGCGGCTCCTGCCCATTCAATCCAAACCGCAGACGAAGCACCTCGGCCTCCCGCGGGTCAATCTCTTCCAGCAGTTCAAGGGCCTGACAAAGTTCTTCCTCGCCGCCGATTTCATCATCCGGCAGTGATACCTTATCATCTTCGATGGCCTCCTCGAGCCCCGCATTGCCCTCCGGATTGTCATATTGAAAGCCGGCCTCCACCACCGAGACAATATCCTGAATGGCTTTGGCCTTGCGAATCGGTACCTTCATCGCCCCGGCCATTTCTTCCAGACTGACGGTGCGGCCCAGCTTCAGCTCCATCTCCGCATAGGTCTGGCGCCACTGATTAATCAATTCCACCATATAGGTAGGAATATGAATCGGCTGGGCGTTGTTCAGAATCGCCCGCTTGATGGCCTGCTTAATCCACCAGGCCGCATAGGTGCTGAACCGCACCTTATGCTCCGGGTCAAAGGTATCCACCGCCCGCAATAACCCCAGATTGCCCTCCTCAATCAGGTCCCCCAGCGTCATTCCGCGTCCGGAAAACCGCTTGGCAATATTGACCACCAGCCGAAGGTTGGAACGAACCAGCCGGTCGCGGGCTTCGGGGTCATTGTTTTCAATAATTGCCTTGGCCAGCGACTTTTCCTCCTCCCAGCTGAGCAGCGGGGCCTCATCAATTTCCTTCAGATAGTCTTTAATGGTAATATCAAAAGCCATTTCGGTTTTTCTCCTGTTTTGGCCGAACCCATCGGGAACGGACGGTTTTGCAGCACACCAAAAACGCTGTTGTTTTCGGACGTTTGTGTCAGGACAGACACAACATTCTGATGGGTTATCGGCTGAAAACCCCCCTCTCCTTAATCTCTTCTTTCAGCCCCTGTGAAATCGAAAAAACAAAAAAACGCCGCGTCCTTATAGGAACGCGGCGTTTGAAGTCCTGCAAAAATGGGCTGCTTAATCAGGCGTTTTCCTGTTTGTTTTCCGGTGAAATTTTTATCGGTCCCGGCATCAGCGTGCCGTCCAGGCCGCCCCGACGAGCCGGGGTTTCCGGTTTACTCTCTGGAGCGGATTTCTTCTCTTCGCCGCCGGCAGAAGCCGCCTGGTCTTCCGCCGCCCAGCGAACCCGACGCAGCGAAAGGCCGATCTTGCGGGCTTCCGTATCCACCCGAAGAATCTTCACCTCCAGCACATCGCCGATCTTGACGACATCCTGCGGAGACTCGACCTTCTCGTCGGACAGCTCGGAAATATGAAGCAGGCCCTCCAAATCCGGCTCCAGCTCGACAAACACGCCGAAGTTGGTCAGTTTGGTCACCACACCGCGGACAATCTGTCCCGGAATATACTTTTCCGGAATCGCCCGAACCCACGGGTCTTCCGTCAGCTGCTTGACGCCCAGCGAGATGCGATGCTTCTCTTCATCCATTTCGAGCACCACACACTTGACTTCCTGGCCCTTCTGGAGGCACTCGCCGGGGTGGTTGTACTTTTTCGTCCAGCTCAGGTCGGAAATATGAATCAGCCCGTCAATGCCCGGCTCGATTTCCACAAAGGCCCCGTAGTTGGTCAAACTGGTCACCTTCGTCGTCACAATCGTCCCGACCGGATACTTCTGGCCGGCAATCGACCACGGGTTGGTTTCCAGCTGCTTTAAGCCCAGAGAAATCTCCTGCTTGTCCTTGTTGATGTCCAGCACAGCCACTTCGACCTCCTGGCCGACCTGCAGGATATCCGCCGGATGAGCAATCCGCTTGGTCCAGCTCATCTCGCTGATATGAATCAGGCCCTCAACGCCTTCTTCCAGCCGCACAAAGGCGCCGTAATTCATAATATTGACCACCGTGCCCTTCACCCGGCTGCCGACCGGATACCGCTGAGCCACCGTTTCCCACGGGCTGGGGGTCTTCTGCTTCAGTCCCAGCGAAACCTTTTCGGCCTGCCGGTCGATGCCGATCACCACGCATTCGATTTCCTGATCCATCTGCACCATTTCGGACGGATGAGAGATGCGTCCCCAGCTCATATCCGAAATATGCAGCAGGCCGTCCAGACCGCCCAAATCGATAAAGACGCCGAAATCGGCGATGTTCTTGACCACGCCCTTGCGGAGCTGGCCGACTTCCAGTTCCGCCAGCAGCTTTTCCTTGTTGGCCTGCCGATTCTCTTCAATAATCTTGCGGCGGGACACAACAATATTGTGGTTTTCCGTATCAATCTTGAGAATCTTGCACTCAATTTCCTGCCCGATAAACCGGCTGATGTCGCCGGGCTTGCGGATGTCCACTTGCGAGGCGGGCAGAAAGACCGGCACGCCGATATCCACCAGCAGACCGCCTTTGATGCGGCGGCTGACGATTCCCTTGACAATATCGCCCTCTTTGTGATGCGTAATCACATGCTCCCAGCCGCGAATCCGATCGGCCTTCCGCTTGGACAGCAGAATCGACCCTTCGGCATCCACTTCTTCCAGAAGCACCTCGATTTCCCTGCCCGGCTGAATCTCCGAGGGGTCATCAAATTCCGAAGCATCCACAATGCCTTCGCTCTTTAGGCCCAGCTCGACAATCACATCATTGCCCAGCTGGGTGATAATCCGCCCTTTGACAATCGTGCCCGGCACGAGGGCTTCCACATTCTTATCCAGAACCTCGCCGAGCAGCTTGTCATGCTCATCCGTAAAGATTTCACTGACTTGTTTTTCGAGTTCCTCGGCCGTCAGACCGAGCTTGCTGATAATGTTTCTGTCCACCATAAAAAATCCGTCTCTTGTGGAGTCTGTTCATCCGCACCGACGGCGCCCCACATGTACGCCGCCGGGCTTTCTGCATCCCGGGTTAATTATTCCTTGCCGCCGGCCCACACAGCCGACGGTCTTTTTGCCTTCTCAAAGAGCCGGTTCTTCCGGAGAGTATTCCTGCAGATGCCTGACAAAGTCCTCGATGACCCAGTCCGGAGTCGAAGCTCCGGCGGTAACGCCTGCGGTTCGTTTCCCGGAAAGTATCCTTTTATCAAGTTCCTGCCAATTTTGCAAATGAAACGTTTGCGGATTATGCTTTTTGCATAGTTCTGCCAGCTTTTTCGTATTGGCACTATGCAGCCCGCCCAGGACAAACATCACATCCACCTGCCGACACAATTTGACGGCGGCTTCCTGTCGGGCCATTGTTTCCCGACATAGTGTATTAATAATCTTTAGTTCCAAAAAGCCCTTCTTGAGAATCGCCGCTACCGTCTCTGCAAAATAATCCGGGCTCTGCGTGGTTTGGCAAATCACGCCTAACCTCTCATTGGTACTTAAGTTATCCAAATCATTCGGGCCGGCGACAACCCGGACATCCGGCGCAGAACCTACAACGGCCTTTACTTCCGGATGATTTTTGTCTCCAACTATGATGGCACGATATCCCTCTTCATTTAATGTCCGGGCTATTTGCTGGACACGTTTGACAAGCACGCAGGTCGCATCGACGATTTTTAGACCTTTTCGCTTGATTTTATCCAGTTCTTCCAGCGTCGCCCCGTGGGAACGGATTAAAACCGTCCCGGAATGGACTTCATCGATGGAGGAAACGGTCTTGAGGCCCGCCTCGGAAAGCCGCCGCACGACGTCTTCATTGTGAATAATCGGCCCCAGACAATAGACCTCCTTTTCTTCCGCCAGGGTTTTCTGGGCCAGTTTGATGGCATTTCGAACACCGGGGCAAAACCCGCATTTTTCCGCCAGGAGGACCTTCATCTGGATTCCTTTACCAATCGGTGGGCACCGGAGTCGAGTAATCCAAAGGCGGCCGACCCATCTTGGCCCGAAGTTCATTGTGCATGTGACGAAGCAGAGCAGTCAGCTCCTCCGCAAAGGCCTCATCGCCCGCCTGTTCCACGTGTTCGGGGGAAATCGGTTTGCCGTACAGCACGCCGACACGGCCCGTCAGCCGGGGCCATTTCCGGGTCCGCGGCCAGCATTCAAACGCCCCGTCAATCACCATCGGCACAATCGGGGCACGAGCCCGCCGGCTGATAAGCCCGAAACCCGGCTTAATCACCGCAATGCGTCCGTCAAACGTTCGGCTTCCTTCCGGATACAGACAAACCGCCCGTCCCTTTTTTAATAAATCAATCACCGTACGAATTGAACGGATATCCGCCTGCCCCTGACGAATCGGAATGGCTCCCAAAGAATGAAGCAGCCGGCCCAAAAACCCGCGAAACAGTGTTTCGCGAGCTACAAACAAAAACGGCCGTCGAACCCACGACTGGCTGAACATCGGGTCAAGAAAACTTTGGTGATTGCACAAAACCAAAATCGCCCCGTCCAAAGGGACATTTTCCTTCTCAAAAATCCGAACTCGATACAATAACGAAATGATACCAACCGTAATAAACTGGGCCAATCCTCGCCAAAGGCGTCCGAGCCGGCTGTCCAGAATATCAAATTCCGCCATCTGCGTTTTTCCCTATCGTGCGAAGAATTGTTTCCACTACCTGCTGAACTGTCAGGGATGTGGTGTCAACCACCACAGCATCCGGAGCCGGTGTCAAGGGGCCGACTGTGCGGTTTCTGTCGGACGCATCCCGACTTTCGATTTGCTCCCTCAGCTCGTCCAGACCCACAACCAGTCCGCTTTGGGCCAAATCTTTCTGGCGTCGGCGGGCCCGCTCCATTACATCGGCTTCAAGGAAAAACTTCCACCGGGCATTCGGAAAAACAACGGTTCCCTGATCGCGGCCTTCCGTCACCACCTTCGGAAACTGCCGGGCAAAATCCTGCTGCATCTGAACCAGCCGTCTTCGGACCGCCGGCTGACAGGCCGCATAGCGAACCTTTTCCGTCACCTCCGGCAAACGAATCCGCTGCGTATAATCTTTGCCGTCCACCAGAACTCGAAGAACCTGCCCGTCATGCTCAAACTGAAAACGAGTCGTCTCAAATATCTTCAGCAGGGCCTCTGCATCCTCCAAATTAACGCCCTTATCCATGGCCGCCGCCGTCAGGGCTCGATACATAGCACCCGTATCCAGAAACACCGCCCCCAGCCGCTCTGCAAGCATTCTGGCAACCGTACTCTTGCCCGCACCGGCCGGTCCATCAATCGTAATCACCCAGGATTCCACTTTACGGCCTTGTCTTTCCACCCAAACTCTCTATAGAACAATCAGAGCCGGTACTATACCATCAAGCCATGGAAAGGTAAAGGGATTCTGCAGCGGCAGAACCTTCGCCAGGGGAGAGAGAAGACTGAAAAAGCAGGATGGATTTACCGGAGTTTGGGCTGCGGCTTCATCGGCCGTGCATACTTGTAGGTATCTTTGTAACTGACAAAAGCCACGTGGCCGTCCAGAAAAATCGCATTGCACAAACCGTCGTTGCGCTTCTGCAGCGTGGTTTTATGAAAACTGGCAAAACAATCCAAAAAACGAGTTGTATCAGGATCCGGAATGGCTGTATAGGTCCAAGCTCCCGCATCCTGGGGATGGAGCGGAGCCCCGCAGAGCGCATTGTCATTGAAAACCGCACTATACCGAATCATCTGATTATTTCGATAGATATACCAGCAGTTCTCCTCTGCAAAAAAGAAAACGGCGGAAGGAGAGCGGACCTCCGACATTTTGATAACCAGCCGATGATTTTCCGAAGTCAAAGACGGCTCGAACCCGCCCAGAAAAGCATTCATGCTGTAGGAAAATTGCGGCTGAATCGGAATGACCGCCGGATTGCAGCCGGAGGAGTGTTCCGGACCATACGAAGAAGCGAACCGCTCAAACGTAGGACAGACATGGATTTCACTCCACGTGCCGAAATAGGGAAACAACCTGCCGGCCAAATCCGGACGGCGGTCCGGATTGCGGGAGGCATCGTGCCACTGACACATTCTCGGATGACTGGTCTCATCCACAGAGCGGTAAATGGAATTCCACGCATTCGGAAACGTGTCGTCATAATCATTCAGATACATCTTTCCAACGACGGCATATTGTTTGAGATTATTCTTGCAGAAGACCTCCCAGGCAATGGCCTTAACCTTTCCGAGTGCGGGAATCAAAATCGAAAGCAGCAATCCGATAATGGCAATAACAACCAGCAGCTCAATAAGCGTAAACGCCCTCTTGGCCTTCATACTCTGACCTCCGCACTACAGACCCTCTCTATTTTAACCGATTTTCCCCTTCAGCAATAGCCGTTTCGTGCAGATATCGGTAAACTTTTCAAAAAAATAGCGGCGGAAATTTTAAGCACTTAAAGACAGACAATGTCTTTTGTTTATTCCGCTCCCTTCGGACAATCACAGTCTGAGGGGGTCGGAACATATTTGTCATCCCGCCGAATCACCACAATGCTCGTATCGTCCGTCTGGCTTGCCAAACCGACAAACCGCCGACGCAGCGTCAGCAGGGAACGAATAAAGGCCTCCGAACTGTGTGTGCAGGTCTTGCCGATGGCCTCAAAGAACCGCTCTTTGCCCCAGCTTTCCCCTTCAAAATTCATTGCATCAATCAAGCCGTCCGTATAAAGGACCAGCAGGTCATTCTGACGGAGAGGGATTGTCTGAATCGAATATTCTGCATCGGGCCAGACGCCCAATACAAGACCTCCCTGCTCCAGTTCTATCAATTCCTTCCCTCGGCGCAAAAGGCCCGGTTCGTGACCGCAGTTGCAGTACGTAAGGGTATTTTCCTTTGTGTCGATTCGGGCCATAAAGAGCGTGATAAACTCTCCATCGCGGCATTCCCGGCAGGCCACCCGATTCAGTCGGGCGATGACTTCCTGCATGCTGTGCCGGCCGTAGCCGCCGTCCGCATAGGCACGCAGTGTCCCGCGGAACATACTCATCATAATCGCCGCCGGCACTCCTTTGCCGATGACATCAGCAATTCCGACAATCAGCGTATGGTTATCCAGCTGCAGAAAATCATACAAGTCCCCGCCGATTTCATAGCAGGGCTGGTACCGCGCCTGAATATCCAGCCCCTTCATACAGGGGGCCTTTTCAGGAATCATTCGACGCTGGATAACCGCCGCCAGACGCATCTGCTCAGCCATTCGGGCCCCTTCGAGTGCCTCCGCATACAACCGGGCGTTGGTAATCGCTACAGCGCACTGGGTTGCCACCAGTCGGGCCAGACGAATTGCATTCTCATCAAACCGATTCGGCTCCGGACTATACAGCCGCAACACTCCCAGCGGCTTGTCGCGGAAAATCATTGCCACCGTCAGCTGGCTGATGAGTCCCTCGCGTATGGTGGCCTCGCGGTACTGCACCCGGCTGTCCACCCGCATATCATCCAGCACCACGGCCTTGCCTTCAAAGGCCTCTTTGACCACGGGGTCATCCTTCGTCACCGGCCCTTTATTGCGATAGGCCTCGCTTAAGCCGTAGGTGCTGCGCATCCTCAGGTCGCCTGTTTCCTCATCCAGAAGCCGAATCGAGCAAGCCGTCGTGTTGGTTACGCGCACGGCCGCCTCGGCCAGACGGTCCAGCACTTCCTGAAGGCGGAAATTCCCCGCCACCAGTGTGGAAATCTGGTAAATCTCTTCTTCCCGCTGTATTTGCTGTTTTTCTGATTCTGTCATTACTGTATCCATTAAAGCTCCTCCATGAACATCCAAAACCATAGATGATTCTACGTTTGAAGAAACTCCTATTATATCTTTTTTCTTCAAAAACGATACGAAATTAGTCAGCTTTCGATTACAAACCTGAGATACCTACTCACACTTGCCCATTCTGTATAGACATAGTCCTCTATTTCCTCCAAATATCATAATATAAGGATATTTTACATCCGTTGTTCGCCGGATTCTTCCCCCCTTTTTGAAGTTTTTGCTGTTTTCCCTGTAAAAAGAAGGAAAATCGGACATTAAATAAAAGGGGGACAAGCAGAACAGGAATGGAGCACTTTTTATGGAAATCAAAAAAACGGGGGCGAGTCGGACAGAACGCAGGGCTTTTACGCTGATAGAACTCCTGGTTGTAATCGCCATTATCGCCGTTTTGCTGTCGGTGCTGCTGCCGGCCCTAAAAAAGGCCAAATATCAGGCCCGAATGATGGTAGACCGAAACAACCTAAAGACCCTCGGGACTGCCATGCAGGTCTATTTGACCCATAATAAAAACCGTTTTTTCCCTTACCCGGATAATACCACAAGTGTCCTTTGGCTGGATGCAATCGGACAAAATGTCGGAAACGTGGATGAGGTCCGATTTTGTCCGGAAACCGAATCCCAGCTGAAAACCGTTGAAAATGAATACAACGGCTCAACCAGTCTGTGGGGCACTTCACTGCGGCCGTGGCTGTGGAATTATTCGGCTCAGTCGCATAAACGCTACGAAACCGGCAGTTACGGCTTCAACGGCTGGTTTTACGGCGATGCCAACCGCTGGGTACCGGCGTCGATGCAGAATTATCCCTACGCGAGCTTAAATGATGTCAAAGCCGCCGGCGAAGCCCCCGTTTTCCTCGATGCCAATTGGGTGGACGGCTGGCCGCAGAATACCAATACCCTGCCTGCCAATGCAATTTCCGGCACAACGAATTTCTATGATACCGGCGACCAGACCGGCGGAACCACGGAACGGGCCATCGGACGATTTGTCCTGAATCGGCATGGTCGAAAAACCAATGTCGCTTTTCTGGATATGCACGTGGACACCCTTGTCCACGAGCAGCTCTGGACGCTGGCCTGGCATAAAGGGTCAAAGCCCAATTATTCACCCGTGCTGCCCAAACCGCTGCCGAAAGAAAAATAACCCGCCGCCCGTTAGTCAAACAAAGCCCCCGACCGGGCAATCCGGGCCAGAGCAGGATACCGGGCCAGCAGACCGTCCGGCACCGGCTGCTTTAATCCGGTCAGCAGAAACTTCAATTCGAGGGCGTTGGCCAGTTCGGCCCCTTTGTAGTGATTATTGGCAATCACCGTATAGGTTTGGCAATGGGACGCCAGCCGCCCAATCCGTGCTGCGACTTCCTTTAATTCCTCCGGCGAATAAAAGTAATCATACCGCTCATCGCGGGTGGATTTGGCAAACCAGGCGGCGGCGTTGCGCCCGTGCAGACGCATATAACCTGCCGAACCGACGGTTCGGTCATCCAAAACAAACGAATCAGGCCCCGTCGGGTAATCAATGGAGCAAACGGTCACATTTCGGTCTTCCATCTCCTGCAGAAAGGCGGGCTGTCTCCAGGACGCATGCCGCACTTCGACGGCAATCGGACAGCAATCCCGGAATTGTTCAATCAGGTTTCCCAGATAGCGCCGATTGTCATCCGAAGCGGTGAAATCATACCGAAACTGCATCAGAAGACAGCGCAGCAGGCCTGCTTCCAGCAGCGGGGCCAGTCCCTCCCGAAACTGCCGCACCAGTTCTGAATCGATTTGTCCTTCGTGGGTAAACTTCTGATGCAGTTTGGCGGTAAAGAAAAACCCCTTCCGCCCCTGCACCTGTCTGCTCCAGAGGGCCGCCGTCTCTTTCTGCGGCGGACGATAAAACGTACTGTTGATTTCAATGCAGTCCACCAGCCCGGATACAAACCGCAGCGTCTCTTTGCAGCCTTTTGGATAGACAATTCCCGCCCAGTCCGGATAGGACCAGCCGGCCGTACCAACGGCAATCGAAACAGACTGCTCCATAAACAGAAACCGCCGCGGCTCAGCGGCTGATGCGGGCGGATTTGCCCTTCATCACCCGCTCCACCTCCGCCAGCGTCGCCGTGGTTGTATCGCCCGGCGTCGTCATCGCCAGCGCCCCGTGGGCTGCTCCGTACTCGACCGCCTCCTGCGGGCTCTTACCTTCCATCAGGCCGTAGATCAGACCGGAGGCGAAACTGTCTCCGCCGCCGACGCGGTCGAGGATTTCCAAATCCTCCCGCAGCGTCGCATCATAAAAGCGACCGTCATAGTACAAAACCGCTCCCCAGTCATTCCGCGTGGCGGTCCGGGCGTTTCGAAGGGTTGTTGCCACGGCCTTGAAGTTGGGAAAGACCTTGACGGCCTCGGCAATCATCTTCTTGAAGTTCGACGGGTCGAGTTTGGAGCAGTCCGCATCCAGGCCGGCCACTTCAAACCCCAGTGCGGCCGAAAAGTCCTCTTCGTTTCCGAGCATCACATCCACGAACGGAGCTATTTTGCGGTTGACCTCCACGGCCCGCTCTTTGCCCCCGAATTCCTTCCACAGCGAGGCCCGATAGTTCAAATCGTAGGAAATCACCGTACCGTATTTGCGGGCGGCCTCCATCGCCTCCAGAATCACATCGGGCGTCGTCGGTGAAAGGCCTGCAAAAATACCGCCGGTATGAAACCACCGCACGCCGTCTCGTCCGAAGATTTTCTCCCAGTCGATATCACCCTTTTTCATCTGGGAGGCGGCACTGTTGGCCCGGTCCGAGCAGCCCACCGCCGCCCGAACGCCGTAGCCGCGCTCCGTGAAATTCAGGCCCACGCGGGTCTTGCGCCCGATGCCGTCAAACGGCACCCAGCGGACATATTCAAGACTGACGCCGCCCTGCAGGAGCAAATCCTCCAGCAGACGCCCGACGGGATTATCCGGAATGGCCGTGACCAGGGCCGCCCGCTTGCCGAAGCAGCGGCGAAGACCGCGGGCGACGTTGTATTCCCCGCCGCCCTCCCAGACCCGAAACGTGCGCGTGGTATGAATGCGCTCTTCGCCCGGGTCGAGCCGAAGCATCACTTCCCCCAGAGAAAGGATATCGTATTTGCATTCCGATGCAGGACGCAGTTTTAGAGTTGCCATGATTTCTCTCCTCCTTATCGCGCCAGCCAGCCGCCGTCCACGGCAACCGTGTATCCGTGCATATAATCCGAGGCCGCCGAGGCCAGGAAGACCGCCACCCCCTGCAGGTCCTCCGGCTCGCCCCATCGGCCCGCCGGAATCCGGTCGAGGATGGCCTTATTCCGTTCCGGATTTTCGCGGAGGGCTTTCGTATTGTCTGTAGCCATATAGCCCGGAGCGATTGCATTGACGTTGATTTTATAGGGAGCCAGTTCGCAGGCCAAAAGACGCGTCAGCCCCATCACCGCGCTCTTGGAGGCCGTATAAGACGGCACCAGAATCCCGCCCTGAAAACTGAGCATCGAGGCCGTATTGACAATCTTGCCGCCCCGGCCCTGCTGAATCATCACCCGGGCGACCGCCTGGCTGAGGAAAAACAGCGTGCGGATGTTGATGTTCATCACATCATCCCAGTCCTTTTCGGAAAACTCCAGCAGCGGAGCCCGCCGGATAATGCCGGCGTTGTTGAAAAGAATATCAATCCCGCCCAGCTTTTCGACGGTTTCCCTGACAATCACATCCACACAGTCTTTTTTGCTCAGGTCGGCCGTGATGGTGATGCATTTGCGTCCGAGCCGCTCAATGCGGGCTTTGCTTTCGGACATATCCAGAATATCCACCAGTGCAATGTCCGCCCCCGCTTCCGCCAGAGCAACGGCCATGGCCTGCCCGAGGCCGCGGGCCGAACCGGTAATAATGGCTTTCTTGCCGTCCAACTTAAATTTATCCAGAATCATACTGTCCTGCCTTCCTTCCTTACCGAATATCATCCATTGTCAAATGATCCATATCTTCAAAGGTCTGATTCTCGCCGCCCATGCCCCAGCAGAAGGTATAAGCCGCCGTGCCGACGCCGGAATGAATCGACCAGCTGGGCGAAATGACCGCCTGCCCTTCCGCCACAACGATATGCCGGGTTTCGCTGGGTCTGCCCATCAGATGAAACACGCGGGCATTTGCGGGCATATGGAAATACATATACACCTCCATCCGGCGCTCGTGCGTATGCGGGGGCATCGTATTCCACACGCAGCCCGGCTCCAGCACCGTAAAGCCCATCACCAGCTGACAGCTCGGCACGCCTTTGGGGTGGATGCACTGGTAAATCGTGCGCTTGTTGGCCTGCTCGATGCTGCCCAGATGGACCGGGTTGGCCTGCGCCTTGGGAATCAGGGTCGTCGGATACTCCCGGTGGGCCGGATAGCTGAGCAGATAAAAACGCGCCGGCTGCGCGGGGCTGGCGCTGACAAATTCAATCTGCCGGCTGCCGCGTCCGACATACAGACAATCCAGATTCGCCATTGGAAACGAGCGGCCGTCCACAACAACCTGACCGGCCCCGCCGATATTCAGAATACCCAACTCCCGCCGCTGGCAGAAATACTCCGCCCGCAGCTGCTCGGCCGCCGAAAGGGTCAGCGGCCCCCCGACCGGCACCGCCGAGCCGACAATCACGCGGTCCACATCACAATACAGCATCTCAATCCGCTCGGGTGCAAAGAGCGTTTCAATCAGAAACGCATCCCGAATCTCCTGCGTCGTCATCCGGCAGAACCGCACCGGATCCGGAACATAACGTACCTGCATAGCATCCTTTCGACAAAAGGGTTACGGCAGCCATTCCACTGCGACCGGATTGTCCAGCCGCTGCTTGAATGTCTTCAGATACTGCTGCCATTTTTCAAATGTATTGAACTGTTCATTTTTATCCCAGCAGGAACCGGCATAATACACCACCGGCTTGGCAATCTTGTGGGAAAGCGTCAGGAGAAGATGTCCGTCGGCCTCTGTCGGCTCTACCGCCCAGCCGGCCCCGAAGACAACTCCGCAGCCCATATGGCCGCTGATGAAATCCGTCGGCAGCCAGTAGGCAATGCCCTGCGGGACCTTCCAGGTCTGCTGACTGGTTTCCCGCAGGACAATGCCCGCCGCCAGCGGCAGGGTATCCGTCTGGGAACAGCTGTAGGTACACTCGATGCGGCTTAGGTTGCTGCCCAAATCAATCGAAATCCGCTTGACTTCGCTGACGGTATAGGGGCCGGCCTGCCACGGGCGATACGTCAGCTCAAAGACGGAACGAAGCGGGCCGTTGGCCAGAATCTTCCACTGGACAAAATTGCGGGGCAGGCAGACTTTCCCGTCCACAAACGGGGCCAGACCGCCGCAGCCGAGGGTGTTGCCGACTTTGTAAAAATCCCCGCCTTCACCGTGGTCATAATGATAAGGAATCTGCTTTTCATTGTAATCGCGGATGAATTTGTCGATGACCGGATACGGCACGCATTTGCCCCAGGCGTCAATCCCGTTGGTGATGGTCTCATACTCCAATGCCGGGCCGTACATCCGGTACGCCGCCTTGTCGTTTTCCCAGCCGAAATCGTCCTTGCGCTCCGGAATAAATCGGCAATACGTCCGAGCCGGCGAATCGGGCTCCGTCATCCCCTCCGGGCGTTTGAGCAGAATGAATTCTTTTTTCTGCCCCGGCTGCAAATCCGTCTGGAAAAGCAGGGTCGTGCGGCCGTCAATCTGCAGGACCTGCGTGCGCAGCGGCTGCCGCGTTGAGGCATCCAACACAGCCGTTTCGTCCGGCTTCAGGTCCGCCAGCCGTTTTTGGATATCCGCCCAATCCAGTTCGATGCTCTCCTGGACTCGCAGGATTTGGGTTGGATTGACAACGGCAACGCGAATCTCCGACTGGGCCCGGCAGGCCCCTGCGAATACAATCAATCCCGCCGTCAAAAACACCTTCGACTTCATAGTTCACCTCTCTTCTTGTTTCCAGCTGTTCAGGATTCTGCTTCCGATTCGTCGGTCTGTTCCATTAAGAATAAAAGAGACGTTGTTTTCGTCTCCGATGCCGGCTGTTCCGTCGGGAGAAATCCCATCTGCTTCATCCACTTCAGGCAGTCCTCCAGCCAGCCGGCCGCCGGACCGGCCGTCGGCCGCGTCCCGAATCCGTGCCCGCCCTTGCGGTAAATATGCAGCTCCGCTGGAATGCCCGCCTTCCGCAGCCCCTGATAAAAGAGGATGCTGTTTTCCGGCAAAACCGTCTTGTCATCGTCCGCATGGATTAAAAAAGTCGGCGGTGTATCCTTCGTAATCTGCCGCTCATTGGACAGCCGCTCAATCAGTTCCTGCGGCGGCTCAGGCCCCAGAAGATTGGCCCGGGAGCCCCGATGCGTCCATTCGTCCTGCATTGAAATCACCGGATACACCAGCACCAGAAAATTCGGCCGATAGGACACGGAACCCACGGCGTCCTTTCCGGCCGACGACAGGGCGATCTCTTCAAAAAAGGTCCCGGACGTCGAGGCCAGATGACCGCCTGCCGAAAAACCCAGAATTCCGATTCGGTCCGGATGGATGTTCCAGTCGCGGGCATGAAACCGCACCGTCTGAATCGCCCGCCGCGCATCCAGAATTGGAATTGGATGCCGATAGCCGTCGCCCGGCAGGCGGTACTTCAGAACAATGGCCGCAATGTTTTCCCGCCGCAGCCGTTCGGCAATCTCCCTGCCTTCGTGGTCCATCGCAAGATGGGCATATCCCCCGCCCGGACAAATGACCACAGCCGGCGTCGGGGCAGGTGCATCACTCGGCAGATACACATACAGCATCGGCTTATCCTTTTCCTCCGACCCCAGAGCCCCGGGGATGGTTTCCTGCCAGAGTGGAAAAACCACACAGTCCGCCTGCGGACTTTCCGCCGCACAAAGAGCTGCTCCGATGCCCATAATCCAGACGCCCAGCCAATATCCCATCTTTCTTCTCCCAAAAATCATCGCAAACATAGGGTGTCTATCCTACCACAAACCGCGCCATTCAACAACGGTTCGAACCGGAAAAAACAGGACACGTTGTCGCCGCTGGCAGCAATTTTGTGCAGCAGAAAAAGACAAATTGCGCAAAAATAACCAAAAACTTCTTCGCCCGCCTTTCCCGAAATGTCCGAACCAATATAATAAGACGAGGGGTAATGCTGAACCCCTTTTAGCGGCGGATGAATCTTGGGGACAAACATATGAAAGAACAAACATATCAGCGGCTGTTTTTCACACTGGTTCTCCTGACTGCTTCGGCTGCCTTCTCCTCAGACCGGCCCATCGGCTTTGCCGCCCTCGACGGGCAAGGCAGTCAGTATCTGGCCGGCGGAACCACCGGCGGAGCAGGAGGAACGGTCGTAACTGTCACGACCCTGGCTGACCTGAAATATTACGCCGGACAAACCGATCGGTATATCATCCAGATTGCCTGCCCGATTGTTTCCCCAACGCCGGGAACCGTCACCGTCAAAAGCAACAAAACCCTCATTGGCATTGGCAACGACGCCGCCCTCATCAACCATGGGCTCAATCTCAACGGCGTCAGCAACATCATCATCAAAAATCTGACACTCCGCGATTATTATATGATGGGCGACTATGACGGAAAACTGAATGATTATGACGCAATCGCCCTGCGAAACACCCATCACGTCTGGATTGACCATTGTCATCTGAGCCGCGCCGGGGACGGGCTGCTGGATATGACCTATGCCTCCGGATACGTCACGGTCTCCTGGACGATTTTCAGCCATCACAACAAAACCGCCATCGCCAACGGCCCCAGCAGCGGAAGTCCGATAGGCACTTACACCTTTCACCACTGCTGGTTTGACAACACCACCCAGCGGAATGTAACCGGCGAGTGGGCGGATGTGCATGTCTTTAACTGCTGGCTGCTGGGGCTGCGCAGCTACGGGATGCTGCCGCGCTCTCTGACCCGAATGCGGCTGGAAAACCTGTACTTCCAGCAGGGCAAAGACGCCTACTACGAAACCTCCGGCGGATTGGTGGAAGCCGTCGGCTGCATCCTCGATTCGATGACGGGGCTGGCCGTCGCCAGCGGAAACGATTTTGTCCCGCCGTATCCGTATGTCCTGAACCCTGCGGCCCAGGTGCCGGCCCTGGTCCAATCCAAAGCCGGCCCGGGCGGGTTTGACAAATGGACGGGACCGCCGGTCATTCGCATCAACTTCCGGCCCGCAACCGCCCCGGACGTCAAAGGCATGCTCTCCGATACCGGCGCCGCATTCGCCAGCCGCGGAAACGGATACACCTACGGATGGAACGCCGACAACACCGCCAACGCCTTCTGGCGTCAGACACGCACCACCAAAGAAGGCGAAACCTACCTGGTGCCGGTCGATGCCGATTTTCGCCGCAACGCCTTCCTCACAACCGCCTCCGCCAGCCGCTTCTGGGAAATCGCCCTCCCGAACGGCTGGTACCACATCACCCTGATGTGCGGCGACCCGGGCGACCCGAGAAACATCTTTCCCGAAAACAACATCCCGCGACTCAACAGCGTCCTGCTCGAAGGCATCCTGTTCGAAGATCCGGATGGGGCCGTTCTGTGGGATTATGACGAATATCAGGCGGCAGTGCGGGTTTCAGACGGCCGGCTGACAATTGCTCAGGCGCCGGGCAGTTCCGACTCCGCCGCCCTGGGTTTTGTCGAAATCCGTCCGGCAATGACGCCGGTTGCGCCGGCCGCCCGCGGGCCGGGACTGGCCTGTCGAATCTATCCGGGCAGCTGGTCGTTCCTGCCGGATTTTGACTCCCTGTCCCCCACAGCGAAAGGAGCCGTCAGCGATTTCAATCTCAGCACCCTGTCGGTCCCGCCTCCCTTCGGGGCGGTGCTGGAAGGTTATCTGAACGTTCCCGAAGACGGCTGGTACACCTTTTTTGTCAGCACCTCCGACGGAAGCCGTCTATTTGTCCATTCCATCGAAGTCGTCGATAATGACGGAGTCCACGGCCCGCAGGAGACCGCCGGCTCCATCCTGCTTCAAGCCGGTCTGCATCCGATTCGGGTCGAATGCTTCACCCGCGGCACGGCGAATCCGGCCGTCTCCTGGTCCGGCCCTTCGTTCGCCAAGCGTCCGCTCGAGGCCGAACGCCTGACGCGGGACTGGCTGTATGGGGATTTTACCGGCAGCGGGCAAGTCGATCTGGAAGACCTGTCCTGCCTGGCTGAACAGTGGCTGCACGAAGCCGGCTGGGAAATAAACGGCGGCCGCATCGACCTGTCCGTCTTTGCCCGAATGGCCCAAAACTGGCTCGCAGAAACTCCCTGAAAACCGCTTTGTATCAACCCGTGAATCCACTCATAAAAAAAAGGTGCGTATGAACACAAGAAAGCAATGTTGGTTCTGGCTGGTTTGTCTGTTTGTATTTCCATCTTCCTCGTCCGCTCAGCCGCTTCGGATTGACCTGGATGTACGGCGGGATTCAACCGCCGCTGGATTTGAGTCCTGGCGGCCTGAAGAGGGTTTCCGCCGGTCTTTCGGCAATGTCAAAATCTCGTTTGAGCTGCTTGAGCCGCCTGCGGGTACGAAGCTGACCATCGGCTGGCACAACAAAGACGGCCTGAAGGGCTACAAATTGGCGATGGACTGCCTGTATGCGCAGAAAGAGGATGGGAAAAATACGCACCCGAGTTTTGCCGGCGGCACCATCCGGATGACGCTGGAGGGGCTTTCTCCCGGTCGGCATACCCTGTTGACGTATCACAACGCCCCCTGGCCGGCGGAGCGGTTCGGAAAAACCATCAGCCCCTGCCGAATCCGCCTCAACGGTCAGACGCTCCGGACAATCCAGCCCACACAGGCCGCCGCAGATGACCGGCTCATCACAACGGCCTTTTTCGAAATCACCGTCGAAGACGGCAAACCGGTGATGATTGATTTGGAACCGACGGGAAAGCCGGAGGAACAGATTTGCACGGCGGTTTTAAACAGCTTTGAAATCGACCGCCCGTATGCCCCCGGCAGCACCCCGGAGAATCCGACGCCGGCGGACGGGGATTTCCACGTCTTTGCGCACAATGACCATCCGGGCCCCGGCTCAGCCGGCAAAGGCCGCACGGAATTACAATGGTCCGCCGCTGAGGGGGCCGCTTTTTATGATGTGTATCTCGGCACAGACCGCTTATCCGTCGAAAAGGCCTCTTTAACCGATTCAGCAATTTACAAAGGGCGCCTGCCCGCCGGACAAACCGCGTTTCCCGCCGAAAATCTCCACAGCAAAGACACCTACTTCTGGCGGGTGGATGCCGTTTCCGAAGACGGCACGATTCGAAAGGGCTCTGTCTGGAGTTTCCGGGTTCGCCGGCTGGCCTTTCCCTCGGCGGAGGGGTACGGACGCTTCGCCCGCGCTGGACGCGGCGGACGCGTCATTGCCGTCACCACGCTGGATGACTACGACCCCCAGGCCGGCGAGCCGGTCATCGACGGTTCGCTCCGCAAGGCCCTCGAAGTGGAAAAAGGGCCGCGCGTCATCATCTTCCGGGTCGGCGGCACCATCTTCCTTAAGAACAGTTTGACTATCCCGCCGGACGGAGGCGATGTGTATGTGGCGGGCCAGACCGCCCCTGGCGACGGCATCTGCCTGGCCCGATACCCCTTCGGAATGTACAACACCACCGATGCCGTCATCCGCTTTATTCGGACCCGCGTCGGCGATTCCGCCAAGAAGCCGCTGGACGGGATGGGGATGGCCGGCTGTGATCACTGCATCATCGACCACTGTTCTATCAGCTGGAGTCTGGATGAGGGAGTCAGCACCCGCGGCGCCAAAAACATCACCTTTTCCCGCAATATCATCTCAGAGGCCCTGCACAACTCCTATCACTACGGCAAACATTCATTTGCGGGCTCCATCAGCGGAAACATCGGCAGTTTTCATCACAACCTGCTCGCCCATTGTGCCGGACGGAACTGGTCGCTGGCAGGAGGACTCGGACAAGACGGCCAATACGAAGGATTCTGTGATATTCGGAACAATATTGTTTATAACTGGCATCATCGAACAACTGACGGCGGCGTTTATCGCTGCAATTTTGTCAACAATCTCTATCTGCCAGGTCCGGCAACCAAACATTTTCTTCTGATGCGTCCCGACGGGGACCAAATGAAGACCGGCAATCCGCAAAAGTTTTACCTGTCCGGCAACAAAATGGAAGGATACCCGCAATACGATGCGGACAACTGGAAAGGGGTTTCGCCCAATTATGCTCAGGAAGCAGACATTCGAAGCAACGAGCCGTTTTTCCCATCTTATGTGACGACCTGCTCCGCCGATGAGCTGCTCGAAAAGGTGCTCGACGATGTCGGCGCCGTTCGGCCCAAACGCGATGCCATCGACGAACGGATTGTCCGGGAGGTGCGGCAGCGCTCCTTTACCTATCGCGGCAGCAAAGACGGACTGCCCGGCATCATTGATTCGCAGGACGACGTCGGCGGCTATCCTACATTAAAAGGCGGTCCGGCCGCACCCGACTCCGATGGAGACGGCCTGCCGGACTGGTGGGAAGTCATTCATCACCTCAACCCTCATTCTCCGGCCGGCGATTTCTCCGACTCCAATGCCGACCCCGATGACGACGGCTTTAGCTGCCTCGAAGACTATCTCGAATATTTGGCCCGGGGCGGCGACCCATTCGGCAAAATTGACCGGCAGGCCCTCGTGAGCCGACACAATGTCCGACTGGACCGCTTCCATGAGTTTTCGCCCTTGTCCGTCGGGAACGGACGGTTCGCTTTTACCGCCGACATCACCGGCCTGCAGACTTTTCCGCAGGCCTACGCCAAAGGCATCCCGCTGACAACGATGGCTGAATGGGGATGGCACTCGTTCCCCAACACTGCGGGCTTCAAACTGGAGGATACATTTGTCCAGATTGACACCTACGGCCGGCTGGTGCCCTACAACAGCAACCAGAGAGGGCCGGCCGCGGACTACCTGCGGGCGAATCCGCACCAAATCACCCTCGGGCTGATTGGGCTGGTTCTGCAGAAAGCCGACGGCACGCCGGTTTCATTAGAAGAGATTCAAAACATCGAACAAACCCTGAACCTCTGGGAAGGGCTTCTGGACAGTACCTTTACAATCGAAGGGCTGCCGGTTCACGTCCAAACCTGTGTGCACCCTGAACAGGACATCATCGCATTTCACATTGATTCGCCCCTGCTGGAAAGCGGAAGACTCCGCGTCCAAATCCGATTCCCCTATGCCGCGGGCACCTGGGGCACCGACCCGGCGGACTGGAACAGCCCGGACAAACACACAACCATTCTTAAAAAGGAAAACGACAGGCAATTCCGCTTTGAACGGGTGATAGATTCCAAGCGGTACCTGTGCACAACGATTCTGTCCGGCGGAGGGGATTGGCAAAAGACCGCTGAACATCACTATCTCTGGCAGCCGAAACATTCGGGCGGCACCCTCGAGGGTCTTGTGCTGTTTCAGGAGCAGGACAGTCCCCTCCGCGCAACGGATTTCGACACCGTGCGGGCCGCCGCCCGACGCCATTGGAAAACGTTCTGGGAAACCGGCGGCGCCATCGACCTGTCCCTGAGCAAAGACCCGCGCTGGAAAGATCTGGAGCGGCGGATTGTTCTTTCGCAATATCTGACGGCCATCCAGTCCGTCCAGAAATATCCGCCGCAGGAAACGGGGCTGACCTGCAACAGCTGGTTCGGCAAGTTTCATCTGGAGATGCATTGGTGGCACAGCGTGCATTTTGCCCTGTGGAATCGCCTGCCGATGCTGGAGGCCGCCATGAATTGGTATCAGGAGATACTGCCAGCCGCCCGGGCCATCGCCCGCCGACAGGGCTATGAAGGGGCGCGCTGGCCCAAGATGACAAGCCCTGACGGGCAGGACTCCCCCTCCGGCATTGGACCGCTTCTGATTTGGCAGCAGCCGCATCCGATTTATTTTGCAGAACTGGTGTACCGTCAGAAACCGAATGCAGACACGCTGAACAAATTCAAAGAGATTGTCTTCGAAACGGCCCGCTTTATGGCGGACTTTGCCCACTGGGACGAAAAGCAAAAGCGGTATGTCCTCGGTCCGCCCGTGATTCCGGCTCAGGAAAACTACAAATACGCCGACACGTGGAATCCGACCTTTGAATTATGCTATTGGTACTGGGGGCTGAACACCGCTCAGCAGTGGCGGCAGCGGCTCGGCCTGCCCCGCGAAGAAAAATGGGACCGCGTGATGAACCATCTGTCCGCCCTGCCGGTCCGCGACGGAATCTACACCGCCGTGGAACCGGAGCCCTATACGAATCTGACCGATCATCCGTCGATGCTGGCGGCGCTGGGGGTGCTGCCGAAAACCCCGCTGGTTCAGGAAGACATCATGCGTCGAACGGCTCAATGGGTCTATGCCGAATGGCACTGGCCGGATACCTGGGGCTGGGATTATCCGATGCTGGCGATGACCGCCGCCCGCGTTGGGCTGCCCGAACTGGCCGTGGACGCCTTCTTTATCGAATCCAAAAAGAATCTCTACTGGCCCAACGGGCACAACTATCAGCGGGAAAATCTGCCGCTGTATCTGCCGGGCAACGGCGGCCTGCTGACCGCGACGGCGATGATGGCCGCCGGCTGGGACGAAGGCCCCAAACGCCATGCACCGGGGTTCCCGAACAACGGCCTCTGGGTCGTTCGCTGGGAAAATCTGCTGCCGATGCCGTAGCGGCTCCCTCATCGAGCAGGCAAAACATCAAAAAGCAAAAGAAAAATCAGCGGCGGGCAATTCTTCTTCTGTAGTAAGTTTTGTTAGTGTCCCTGGCAAAACCCCTACCCCTGGTCATTCCCGCGCAGGCGGGAATCCAAAACTTTATCAGAAGCTCTTTGATGCCGATTACTCAACTCGGAACCAGTCCACATCCAGATAGCCGCCTGCACGGGAACCGGCCTGCGAGACACAATACAAGCCGACCTTGGCTCCCACCCATCGGCCCGGCTTGGCGGGAAACGGACGGCCTGCCGGAACGAATTCTTTCCCGTCCAGACTATAGCTGAACTGACAGAGAGCGTTTGGCGAGGACACCTGAACCCGCAGGATGAGCGTATCCGTCTGTGCCGGGATTTCCGCAGCCAGTCCCTCTCGGCTGCCGGTCTCGGCCTGCATACAGACAACCAGCCGCAGAACTTTTGCCCCCTCCCTGACCGCCAGCTCGAGAGCCGAATAGTCATCCCCGAACACCACCAGCCCGCCGCGGATGTTCTGCTGCTCCGGCACAAGCCGTACCTTTGCGGAGGCGGTAAAATCCGGCGCAGGAAACTTTTGCAAAAGCAGGTTCGGCACCTGCCAGAAATTCGCTTCCGGCGCCGGCAGCGGAACCGCAAACAAACGCAGATAATCCGTTCCCCGAACTTTCGCGAACCAGGCAGGATTCGGATTGGCCTGCCACTGCCACTGAAGACCGAGCGTGTCGCCGTCAAATTCATCGCTGTCGGCCGGCGTCATTTTGGGAAAAACGCCTCCGACATCCGGCTTTTTCCAGCTCAGGACCGGTTCGCCTGTTCCATCCCCATCCGGGTCTGTACCCATCACCGGCCATCCTTCCTTCCATACAACCGGCTGAAGATGAATAATCCGACCATAGGGGCCGGCATCCTGAAAATGAAGAAACCAGGATTGACCGGAAGGCGTCTGAACCCAGCCGCCCTGATGCGGCCCGTTGACCGGCGCAGAGCCCTGATGAAGAACGATGCGGTCCTCATAAGGGCCGTAAATGTCTTTGGAACGAAGAACAACCTGCCAGCCGCTGGTCACCCCTCCACCGGGCGCAAAGATATAATAATAGCCGTCGTGCTTATAGAACTTTGGACCTTCGATTGTAGGATGCTTTTCATGCCCGTCAAAGATATGGCGGGCATCCCGACTAACCTGGGTTGCCTGCCAATCCATCTCCCGCAAGGTCAGCAGACTCTTCACACCCGCTCGGCTGCCCGCCCAGGCGTGCACCAGCCACGCCTTGCCGTTATCATCCCACAAGGGGCAGGGGTCAATCAGTCCTTTTCCGGGAAGAATCAAAAGCGGCTCCTCCCAGGGCCCCTCCGGCCGAACGGAGCGGACCCGATAAATCCCGTTGTCCGGATCACCCCAGAAGATATAAAACATCCCATCCTGAAATCGGATGCTCGGTGCCCAGATTCCCTTGCCGTGCTGGGGAACATTAAAATCCGGATTCGGATATCGCGAAACCGCATGACCAATGAGGGTCCAATTGACCAAATCCTTTGAGTGCAGGATTGGAAGGCCCGGAAAGCAGGTAAAACTGGAGGCGGTCATATAATAATCATTGCCCACCCGGATGACATCAGGGTCGGAATAATCCGCATACAAAACAGGATTTTTGTAATTCCCATCCCCCTGGTCCGCCGCCCAGACCTTTGACACGAAAACCGACGGGGAAACCGGGGATTCATTTGAACCCCCGCCCGCGGCAAAGGCATACATCCATCCTGTCCACCAGAAGAAAACAACTATTCCCGCTATTCTTCTTCTCATATTCATAATTGACAACTATACACCATCTTTATTTGATTTTCCAGACTTTCTAATCGAATTGAAATGATTCCCGTTCCGCTTCCGGAAGGAGCAAAAACACTGGAAAACCGGAACGGCTTCCGATACAATCCCATATACAAAAAATCCGGCTGGGCCGATATGAGGAACATACGTTGATGGAATTATTCGGTTTTCATCCTATTGACCTGCTCATTATTCTTCTCTATCTGTTTGCCATCACTTATATCGGACAGAAGGCGTACGGAAAAATCCGTTCCGAGGAAGATTTTTTCCTGGCCGGGCGTTCCTTTAACAAACTCCTCCAGTATTTCCTCAACATGGGCACGCTCAGCGACGCCAACAGCGCTATTCGAACGGCCAGCTTTGCCTTCGAAAAGGGATTGGGGGGGGTATGGCTGATGCTGATCGGCGTCTTCACGGGGCCCTACTACTGGTTTATGGCCGGATGGTTCCGGCGCGTGCGTCTGGTCACAATGGCCGAGTTGTTCGAGGAGCGATTCAAAAGCAAAATCCTGCCGACAATTTATGCACTCGTCGGCATCTGGCTGAGCATCCTGATTATGGGAATCGGCTATAAGGCCTCTCTGCGAACGTTTCAGGCCATGACCATCAAACCCCCGGAAAAATACACGCCGGCGGAGGCGGAAAGCGTTCAGCTGTATGAGCGGTACCGGCAGCTCTCCAAGATTCAGAAAACAGCATCCCTGAATCCGCAGGAGGCCGCCGAATACGAACGGCTGGATGCCCTGTATAAAAAAGGACAAATCAGTGCTTTTGTTTCTTATACAAAGCCGTTTTGGTTTTACCTGATTTATACAGTGTTCATCGGCTTCTATGTCACCATGGGCGGCTTTAGAGCAGCGGCCGTGACCGATATTCTGCAGGGCTTTCTCATCCTGCTGTTTTCCATCCTTCTGATTCCGCTGGCGCTGGTTGCCTTGGGCGGCTGGACCGAATTTACCCGGCGAATCCCGGACCACATGCTGTTTGTTTTCGGCTCCGCCGGCGATGAATTCGCCTGGAACTCGATTGCCGCCCTTGTCCTCGTCACCATCATCGGCATCACCGGTCACCAGGGCAATATGGCCCTCAACGGCTCTGCACGGGACGAACTGACGGCCCGAATCGCCAATATCGGCGGCGCTTACACCAAACGCATCCTCACCATCATTTGGGCCCTTTGCGGTTTGTTTGCCTACGCCCTCTGTTCAGACCTTGTCGCAGACCCCGATACGGCCTGGGGAATCCTCAGCCGTCATCTGCTCGGCCCCGGACTGCGAGGGCTGATGGTCGCCGGCATTCTCGCCGCCAATATGTCCACGCTGGATGCCGTTTGCGTCTATCTGTCCGCTCTCTTCGTCCGACATATTTACAAGCCCTTCGTCCCCAACAAAAGCCCTCGCCACTACATCAATGTTTCCCGTCTGGCCATCATCGGTTTTCTGCTTTTGGGGATATATGTCTCCGTAACGACCTTCAGCATTATCCATCTGGTTAAGGCTCTGCCTTCCCTGAATATCATCTTCGGAGCGCCGGTTTTGCTGCTTTTGTTCTGGAAACGGCTGACGCGAATCGCCGTCTATGTCGAGGTAATCACCTGCTCCATCGTCCTGGCCGTTCTTCCGCATCTGCTTCCATGCTTTGAGGCCGTCCGGCATTCGCCCTGGCTTTCCCAGCAGACGCGCGAACAGACAGTCGTCCGCTCCGTACACGCCTGCGAAAGCGATATCCAGAGCGGACTGGCGGAGGAAGTCGGCCAGCTCATCCGCAAACCGGTGCGAATCCTGCCGGTCAGCATTTATTACGACAACATCGCCCGAATGAACCCGGAAGACCCCGATTCCCCCTATGAAGGCATCGGCCGTCTGCATACCGAACTGATTATTGCCCATTTTCTCGGCATCGACCTGCCTTCTCTGACTCCTTCCGCCCTCCTGACGCTGCGTTATCTGATTGCGGCCGTTCTGCCTTTCGTCTTTCTGATTCCCATCAGTTGGCTCACGAAGGACAAAGGGTTTCAGGAAGACATTGAACGCTTTTACGCCCGGCTGAAGACCCCGGTCCATCCGGACCCGCAAAAGGATGCAGAAGAAGTTCAGAAAAGTTACGCCGACCCGCACCGGTTCGATCACCTGAAACTGTTCCCCCGCTCGAACTGGGAATTCTGTAAATGGACTCGGACCGATACACTCGGCTTTTTGCTCAGCACAGCTGCCACGCTCGGAATCATCCTCTTTTTCTGGGGATTAATCCGACTGATTGCCGGATAACGGATTACGGACAGGCCGCCGGAACAACATCCGGCCCTGTGATTATCAGATAATCAATATTGGCCAGTCCGTTGCTTGTAGTCGGTTCCAGCCGAATCAAATGTGTTCCCGCATCCAAAATAACGCTGCCGGTCACTTCACTCCAGGTTGTCCAGCCGCCGGTGGGGTTAAACGCAATATTGGAAAGAACCGCTGCACCATTCACCAATAAATTGGCCGGCCGATTGGCTGTTGTGCCGTTGGCAAACCGCCAGGTCAGCTGATACGTGCCCGGGCGGCCGATTTGAATGCTCCAGTTGATTCCCTTACCCACGGCATTGGTCCCGTTGGCAAAACCGTATCCGGTGAACCCGGCATTATTATTGTCAACCGTCCCCTCAACCAGACAGAAACCTGCCGTCCATTCCTGAACAATCACACTCACATCGTTGGAATCCGCCGGTCTTGCAGACATCTCATAGCTTCGTGAAGACTCATTAAAGGACTCATCCACGGCGGTAACAACGTAATGATAGAGCGTGCCGTTGGAAACCGAGGCATCGATAAAATTTGATGCATCAATCAGGGCCTCATTCAGTCGGGTATAATTGCCCCCTGAAACCGTCGTCCGATAGACATTGTAGCCCGCCAGGTCGGTTTCCGTGTTGTTTTTCCACTGAAGCACAACCTGGGCATTGGATGCCGCCGCCCACACACCCGTCGGAGCCGCCGGCGGGACTGTATCGAGCATTCCCCGATACAGAACACTGTTGGAAATCAGCTGCTTGCTGAAGCCCGGCCCGGCCCAGCGTACTTCCAGCCGCTGATTGCCGTCTTTTTCAAAATAAGAGGCCCGAATGGAATGCATTCCAGCCAGCAGGGCTGCACTGCCTTCGGCTTCCTGTGTTCCGTGAACCCCGTCATTGCTGACGACAATTCCGCCGTCTATGTAAAGCTTGCTGCCGTCATCCGAGTTCAGATAAAACGTGTACAAACCGTCCGCCGGAATCTCAATAAATCCCTCAAAAACATACGCAAAATAGTCAGCGGCCGCTGCCCCCGTAATGTCAAAGTTCGCCGTTGTTCCCTGCTGCGTCGGTGTCAGGAGGGCAAAATCCGGCAAATACTCAAATGTTCCGGAATAATACTTGTAGTTCAATCCCTGCGTCAGATTGGAAGGATACTTCGGCGGCAGCGCATGTCCGCCGTACTCCGAAACCAAAAGCAGCACCGTATCCGTCCAAACATACCCGTCATTTACAGTAAAGGAAAAACGAGCCGGGCCTACGTATCCCGCATTCGGCGTAAAGCGGGCGGTATAGCCGTCCGCCAGCAGCTGAACCGTTCCGTTCACCGCATCAAAAACCGTATAGGCCGCCCCGGCATCGAATCCGGATGCAAACAGACGCAGGTTGATATCCCGAGGTCTGTCTTTCTGCACGTTCGCATGCGGAACCGCCAGAAAGTTCAGATAATCCTCCAGATTGGTATAACCGTTTCCGTCGGCATCCCCGTTATGGTCCGCCCCGGAAGGATTCAGCCCCGACACGGACTGCTCCCAATAATCCGGCATCCCATCCTGGTCTGTATCGGTCGGACAGATTCCTCCGTCGAGAATTCCAACCCCGTACATCGGCGAGGCGTTTTCGTCTGAAATCAGCTGTCCGCTGGTTCCCAGCGACTTGAGTTCCTTAATGAGACGGCTGTCGATTCGGTCGCGTATCGGATAAACAGCCCCGGCCTGCGAAGCGGCAACCCGATAAGCCGTCGGTGCACCGAGCATTGTTTTGACACCCGGATAATTGTACGGGACCGTCTGCCAGTCCACGGTTCCGTAGGCCGCCTGGTCCAGAATGGCTCCGTCAAGCGTTCCGTTTTTGTTAGAATCGTGCCAGTTGTTCAGGGCGTAAATGTGAAAATTCAGATTGCCCCTCGTAAAGGCCGCCGCCCCCGTATTCGGGCCGCTGATGAAATAATTGCGGATGACATTCGCATAGGAATCCGCTTTCGAATCGCCCAAGATATAGGCGGCATCGTTCCAGTTGTAAACCACATTATTAATAAACTCGTTGACTCCTTTGACCTTCGGATTTCGCGTGTCGTTATCAATGTAAAGGTTGCGGAAGAGACTAACCCCATTGAAATCCTGAATCAGGCCGCCGCAGGAATGAGTTTCTAATCCCTGAGCAATGATGCAGTTTTGAATGGTGATAAAACCCGGGTCCTCGCCGGTGCCGCCGCTGATGGAAAAGGTCTCATCCCGCCCCCACGAAATCGAACAATGGTCGAAAATCATATCCGTTCCGTCGGCAATCGTCACCGCATCCTTGCCGCTGGTGCCGACCTTGCCCATTCGGTATCGCATATGCCGGGTAATCGAGCGGTTGGCATCCGTATAAGACAAGCCGTTGCCGTAGATGACGACCCCTTCGCCCGGCGCCGTCTGGCCGGCAATCGTAATATCTTTGCTGACGACAATTCGTTCGCCGATTCGTATCACACCGCCGACATCAAAAACCACGGTGCGGTTCGGCGCACTGACGGCATCACGGAAAGACCCCGGCCCGCTGTCGTTCAGATTGGTTACATGATAGACGCTGCCGCCCCGTCCGCCGGAGGCCCATTTGCCGAATCCTTCCGCCCCGGGAAAAGCCGGCCGCTTGGTCTTGAAGTTCCAGACCGTTCCTTTCTCAATTCCGCTGCATCGGACTGTATCCACCCGCCAGTAATAGGTCTTGTTCGGAATTAACTGGCCGGGAGCGAAGGAAGAACCGCTGACAGCTCCCAGATACAGCACTTCCGGTTCACTCAGCCAGCTGCGGCTAACCTGAGCGGCATCCGCCAAATCCACCCCGCCGCTGTAATCCAGGTCCGGACAGGGCGAAGACGGACTGTCCAGCCACTGGGCGGCCACATAAACCAGGTCCAGAATATCCACAGCGCCGCTGCCGTCCACATCACCGGTCGGTTTTTGCGCCGCCGCAACCGCCGACGCACTCGTCCCCAGATAAATCTCACTTCGAACCGCGTCCGCATCCGGCGTCCATTGAAGAGTCAGCACATCCGGGTCCACCGACTCGCCGACCGCCGGCAGTGGATTCGTGGAGATACCCCAGACCATCCCTGCCGAAATCAAAAGACCTATACCGACAATCCCCCATCGACTCATAGCACAATCCCTTCTCTTCAATGAAAATCTTCCCGATGAAAAAACGGCCGGAAAGACCGGATTTCTCTTTCCGGCCGCTGCCTAACTTCACAAAACACCCATGCCTTTAAACTTTCATTTTATCGGCAGGGTGCCTCCATACTCGCATTGCACTCCAGCCAGCGGGAAACAAACTCTGCCAGGTCGGCCATATCTACAAAGCAGTCGTTGTTGATATCCGCCGGTATCTGAACATAGGTCGGCTTGGCCTGAGCCGCATTGCACGGCGAAGTCCCGACATAAATCAGCGTGCTTGCCGAACCAATGACACTGCCGTCATCGGCCGACAGTCTGAACACATACGTTCCGGTCTGCGGCAGAACCAGCGTAATATCTTCGACATTGTTGGGAACAATCGGCACCGTCACCGGTCCGCTGAGCTGCTCCCAAAGAAGCGTATACGGCTGCGGGAAATCGTCATC
Source organism: Planctomycetota bacterium (assembly GCA_029552545.1). Classification (GTDB taxonomy): domain Bacteria; phylum Planctomycetota; class Phycisphaerae; order Sedimentisphaerales; family Anaerohalosphaeraceae; genus JAHDQI01. Next base: position 72,217 of record JAKPDO010000006.1, on the reverse strand, counting down.
CGTCACCGTCGTGTTAATAACGGCTGTGGCCGTGGCGGGATCCCCCGCATTGCCCAGCCAAATATACTGGGACGGCTTCTCCAGCTCCACCAGAGGAATCATATTGTTCGTATTGAACGTCCAGACAAAACCGCGCGTTGTTCCGGCGATGCTGTCATGCACATCGACCACCCAGTAATAGGTTGTATTGACCTGAAGCATTCCGGAAGGAATCGCAACGGAATTGCCGCTGATGCCGGTCGCCAGCGTGGTCAGCCCGTAGTCGGGCGCCAGCAGATTCGGCTCGGTGGTGCCGAGGAATACATCGCAGGTAATGACGGCGCCTTCCTGGCTGGGGGCTGGATTGGTCCAGCTCAGCTGAGCCAGCCGTGTGCTCTGGCTGGTGTTGTTCGCCGGATTGGGCTTTGTGGCCCAGGTCGGGGTCGCTACATTTCCGCGGAGAATAATCCCTTTCAGACCCGTTTCGGTCTCGGTCCGGCTGTGGCTGGGAGAACAAATCTCAAAGCCGCAGCTTTCCGGATCATAAGTGATAAACATCAGCACCACACTGCCGTCCGTATCGGAATTCAGGAACTCATCCAGGGCCGGGAACTTGGCCGTGGACAGCCAGATATCGAGGGTCGGAACCGTAAAGGCCGCCAGCAGCGGAGAAATATCCTCCGGGTCCAGCGTATCAATCGTAATGGCTGAATTCAGCGGCGGCACGGGGGCATTATCCACACCCGGTGCTGTGCTCCACGTGGTGCCCTGCAGGGTAAAGTTGTCATATTCTTCTTTGATACCGTACACGTAAACATGGCTGGTGGTGTAAAGATTGCCCTTGTCCACGTTGAGCATCAGGTAGCTGTTAGCAAATACTTTGCCCGCCTCTTTCTGGTCCGCTATGTTGTATCTGTAGTAGCAGACTCTTCGCCTCTGCGCAGAACCGTCGTTGAAATTTTTGACATCCGAAATTGTAGCTTTTCGAGACGATGACGGTCCCTGATTGGAATCATTGCCGATTTCACAATGGTCCGCCGCCGCCAGAGCATAAGACTTTATCTGAACAGCTACTTGAACTGTCTTGACAGTCTTTTTGCCCTCACCATCAGTTACCGTTACCTGTAAGGTATAATTGCCGGCTCCTCCCGGGAAAGAGACAGAGACATCTTCCGAAGTGTTGTTGGGAGAGAAGACCACATCACCGCCGGAGACCTTTTCCCATAGAATCGTTGTGTTCGTATTCTGACCGTAATCGGTAATCGTCGCGTCTATCGCCAGGGTTTTTCCGGGCTCCACCTGTGCACTGGCGGGTACCCCCATTACCGAAGGCGGCAGATTCCAGCCGGCCGGAATGGCGGCAATCAGATAGGTAATTCGAGTGGTGCCGTCGTTCTGCTCATACAGCGAAATCGTGCCGGCGCCGGAAATCGGTTTGGCATAAGCCGTCATATAGACCGTCGTGGAATCCGACGGGTTGAAGACCCCAACCGTATAGCCGGTCTGCACGAAACCGTTCGTCAGGACCCAGTTCATCACCGACCCAATGGTTGGCGGGTTCGCCCCGTTGCCGTCACCGACCCGGTTGTCAATCAGCAGAAAGAGCGTGCCGGCCTTGCTGACCGTCACATCCATCTGCAGGGCTGAATTCGCTTTGTCATCGACGGCCGTCTGCACAAAATCAATGCCTGCCAAATCATTGGCATCGCGGAAAACGAATGTGCGGTCCACGTGCGTCAGAGCCCCGTTCACCAGCCCGCCGTTGACCACAACAGGGTCTGTATCGCAGCTGACATCCGGAACACAGTTGTACCGCACCACGCCCGTAATAATATTCGGGTCTGTGATGCCGGCGGACGCCGTCTGGATCAAAACCCATAAGCCCAGAGAAACCATTGTAAAAACTACCCATTTGCTTTTCATCATAAAAGTCCTCCTAAAATAATGAAGTGAAGTTAAGGATATAAGGGTATAAAAGAACAAATAACAACCCTCTTTCGTTCTTCAACTGATTGTGTCCCCCAGTTTGGTTATTACAAAACCGTTACTTGTAATCGAAACTCGGATTGCCCGCCCAATACGGCGCACCCCACAGCCAGCGATTGAGCTGGTCATCCCGATCGCTCGGATTGGCCACACTGTAATCCTGCATCAGGACATTGCCGTGCGAGAAAGCCCGCTGAATACTTCGTGTGCGCATCAACACCCCCAAACGCGACGGGTCGGTGGCCTCCGCGTACTTCCACAGTCCGTTGGTCATATCCACCATCATTGCGCCGCTGGAGCCGTTATTGACCTGTTGAACCGAGGTATCCCCACGGCGGAGCTCCTTTTTCCAAATCCAGGCATAGGTGCTCCAAAAGAGCGGCCTGCGTGTTTCATCTAAGTTGCTGCCCAGCTCCTGATAAATATCATCTGTATTCCGCGGAACAGGATTCCCACTGGTTACATCGCTCAACAAATAATTGGTATCACTTGAGACGTTTTTTACTCCCGGACAAAAGAGGATTTTGCTGTCCGGGAGAAGATTGGCCTTCATTACAAATCCAATCGCATAAGGACGCAGTTCATGGGCCAAATCAGCTGTTCCGCTTCGCCAGAACCAGTGTTTTGTACGGTCTCCGGAAGCAATTGAATCATAACTCCTGAAATTCCGGAAGTTATAGCGAGTTTCGGATTCATAATTGCTGAATACCAAACCAATCTGCCGTTGGTTGGAGCGGCAGACAATCTTGCGGGCATATTCGGTGGCCTTTTTTAAGCTCGGGATTATAATAGACAAAAGAAGTCCAATAATAGCAATCACCACCAGAAGCTCGATTAACGTAAAGGCAGGTCTTCTTTTCATAATCCTTTCCTTGTCCAGAGGTTCTCTCTTTCCATCTGATTGTCTCTTTATGGGATATTCCGGACAAGGCAATCTTGTGACAAAAAAAAGTGAATTTTGCGCAAAAAATCAAAAACAAAAAACCAGAGCAAATAGATCTTTTAATGCAAAAGTTTTCAATAGCCCGTTCCGGCCCATTTGTCGGAATTCCAGAGCCATCGAACCAGTTTGGCATCATCATCCGTGGGATTTTCTACGCTGTAGTCCTGCATCAGAACATTGGCATGCTGATATTGACGGCGTATCCCCACCGTATTCATCACCCGACCCAGCCGATCCGGGTCTCTGGCTTTGGCAAACTCCCATGCCCCGTTGGTCATATCGCACATCATCGCCCCGGAGGACAGATTATTCACCGACGTTACATCCTCCCGAATCTCCTTCTTCCATATCCAGACATGGGTGCTCCAGAACATCGGCATCGGCCCCGTCCCTGCCTTCCAGCGCCGCTCCAGTTCTACGGTTTCCTGCGGAACCAGTGAGGAAGCATCCCTCGGATAATTCTTGTCATACGCCAGATTGGTATAGCCCGGGCAGAAGAAGACCTTTCGATCCTGAAGAACGCCGGCATCCATAATGAACTGCACCGCAAACGGCTGCCATTCGTGGGCGTAATCCGAAGTGCCGTTCGCCCAAAACCAGCTTCTGGCAAGTTCGGCACCGGATAACCCTCTGGCTGATTTTACTTTTCGAAAATTGTATCCGGTCTGGTGTTCGTAAATACCCATTGCAATACCGATTTGGTGATAGTTGGACTGACAGCTGATTTTTCGAGCATACGCCGTCGCTCTCTTCAGGGCCGGAATCAGAACAGAAAGCAGCAGGCCGATAATGGCAATGACAACGAGCAGTTCGATTAACGTAAAGGCAGGCATAATTCGTCTCTTGGGGCTCATCGCTCAGTCCTTTCCTTTTTTCAACCAGACCCCAACAGATTCCCCTAAAACTATCCTTCACCATTCTCTCTCGACCCGGAGCGGAATGCAAGCAAGCATTTATCAGATTTTACGGTTCGCTTTTCTGTTTCAAAAACGGTTTGATGGACGGTTCGGCTTCCGGCAGCTGCTGCAGAATCAGCTCCGCCATTTTGCGGGCTCCCTGCTCATTAAAATGCGTTCGGTCCTGCGGGTCATCGGACATTTTGGCGGCTTCCGCCTCTCCAAGCCGTTCAAATAGTTGTCCGCTGGCTGTATGCAAATCCACCAGAGCGGCTTTCTTTTCCTCCGCCACCTTCTTCATTGCATCCGCATACGGCTTGAGGGTGTCATTCATCCTGCCGTCCGCAGTAAACTTGCGGCGGTGCATCGGCGTAATCAGAATCGGTGTCGCCCCTATCGCCCTGGCCCGCTCCACAAAATACCGCAGATTTTCCGTATATTCCTTATCCGCCGCCGTCGATTCCGGTTTTTCCGGGGCATGGTTGTCATTATGGCCGAACTGAATCAGGATAAAGAGGGGTTTCTCTTCCAGCGCCTTTTCCCAAAGCCCTTCATTTAAGAACGTCTTGGTGCTTCGCCCGCTTCGTGCGTGGTTGGCAATCTCCACTTTATCCGAAAAGTACTCGCCCAGATACTGTCCCCACCCCCGTCTCCAGTCCGGCGGCTGAAACTCACAAACCGTCGAATCCCCCGTCAGAACAATCCGAATCCTGTCGGCGGCGGAAAGACGGTCTGACCATTTCTCTTTCCATTTCTCAAAATCGCGGAATACATCCTTGCCCCAGTCTCCATACCAGGCGTATCCCTCCGTCCGTTCCGGGTCCAGTTCATTGTAGTCGTATTTTCGAACCCCGTCGCGGTCGCAGAAAAAAGGCCGGTTCGTTTCAATCTCATAAAACCGAGCCCACAGCGGAGGGGCCTCGGGGTCCGGTACGGCCGTCCGCCTGCCGTTGACCCATTTGATCCGAAGGCCTTCTATTTTCGACCGCTCAAACCACCGCACGCCGCTGACAATCGCCCGTACCACGACCGGAGAGGGATTGTCCAGCCGCATCAGCAGACGCAGAATCTCCGCACTTTCGCCTCCGCTGATTGAAACCAACTCATAACTGCGGGCCGAGCGCGGGCTTAAATCGTTTTCATCATGCTGAGCACACCAGCCGGTCAGTTCCCCGTTGACGCGAATCTGACATTTCAGAATGCACCCGATGCCCCGCTCAAAGGCCGTCTGAGCCGCCTGACGCTGCTCCTCTTTTAAAAAAGCATAGTCGTCCGACCGCGCAACTTCATCGAGAAACATCAGAATCCGCACCATCGCATTATCGTTGAAGGTAATATGGCGATGGTAGGTTTTGGCCGGCGGAGGATACTGCTGCGGCCAGCCGCCCGTGGGATACTGGGCCTTCAGAATCATCTCAAAGCCCTTCAAAAACGCCTGCAAATACCGCTCCTGACCGGAGGCCTTATACACGCGGGCCAGAAACCGCAGTTCCCCGGTGGTCGCCCCGTTATCAAAGGTTCCGTGAAGATTCTTGCGGTCTCCGTCATAGGGCTTGACGGCTGTATTCACATTCTTCGGCCAGCCGCCGTAGTCATCCTGCCACGTCAGAATATTGTCAGCCAAGCCCAAGGCCTCCGGAGTACCGTACCAGGCGGCCTCTTTGTTAAAGTAGCTGCTCAATCGAAATGTCGGCCATTCCGCCGCCCGGCAGACCGCCGTCCCCATAACCAGCACACTCAAAAACATTCTGAAGTTCATAATTTTGTCCCTTGGTTCGCCGTTTCTCTCTGTTTGAGATAATTATTCCCAGCCAAGCACATCCGGAGCACAGCCGAATTGATAGTGAATCCGCTCAGAAAGATTTGAGCGGTTCGCTCCGAGAAGCCGAATATCTTTTGTCCTGCTCCCTGCCAGAACCAAAAAGCCGTCCTTGGAAGCAGAAGGTTTCACCCGTTCCAGAAGAATGCTTCGGCTGTTTGTAAAAGTCAAATCAGGCCCTTTTTCCGGAAGAATGGAAACATCTGACAAGTGCAGACGCTCGGTATCCAGAAAAAGCCCGCCCAACTGAGCCGAAATGACCGTATTTTTGATTTCGACCTCCCGAACCGGCATCTCCGGAAGTCCCTGCATATAGACAGCACGCTTTGCACCCCGACAGAAAACATTTCGGATAAAAATTCGTTCAAACCGCGGTGTTCCCTCATTCACTTCCGCCGCAGGCGAATTGACACTTTCCTCCAGCGTCGGCGCAGAGCCGGAATAAAACAGATTAAAATGAATCGCATCGACGGCAATATTTGCCATAAAAATATCCTGAATAAAGATATTTTCTACAAGCCCCCCGCGTCCCCGAGTACTCTTGAAGCGAAGCCCGATGTCCGTCTCCAAAAAACTGCAATTGCGCACCCAGATATTCCGTACACCGCCGGACATCTCGCTGCCGACCACAAAACCGCCGTGTCCGTGATAGACAATGCAGTCGGAAATAACGACGTTCTCCGTCGGTTTCCCGCGGCGCCGCCCGTATTCATCCCGGCCGGACTTCATACAAATCGCATCATCCCCCACATCAAACGTACAGTTGTAAACCAGAACATTGCGGCAGGATTCCAAATCCAGGCCGTCTCCGTTCTGGCTCCACCAGGGATTGCGAACCTGAAGATTGCGGAGAATCATATTTTCGCAGAGCAGCGGATGAATATTCCAGGCCGGCGAGTTCTGAAACGTCGGCCCATCCAGCAGCACATTTCGGCAGTTGACCAGCGACACCATCACCGGGCGCAGAAATTCTCCTGCTGCTGCATAATCCGCCACCGGGGCTTTTCGTTTCTTCAGTTCTGCAACGGTTTGGGGGCCGTTCATGGCTTTCTCCGAAGGCCACCACATTGTGCCCGACGGCTCCACCGCTCCGCCGGAAGCCACAAGTTCCTTCCATTGCCGCTCCGTCATCTTTTCTTTCTTGACCGGGCGCCAGGCCTGACCCGAACCGTCCAAAATCCCGGAGCCGGTAATCGCAATATGTTCGAGGTTGTCCCCCGTTAAAGGAGACATCCGACGGACTTCCTGCCGACCCTCAAAACTCCTTTCCTCCAGCGGATAATCCTCGATATTCGGACTGAACAGAATCACAGCTCCTTTCTCCAGATGCAGGTCCATCCGGCTGACCAGGCGAATCGGCCCCGTCAGCCACAGCCCCGCCGGAACCACCACCCTTCCGCCGCCGGCTTTGGCACAGGCCTCCATCGCGCGGGCAAAGGCCTCTGTATTGTTGGTTTGACCGTCCCCCACCGCTCCGTAATCCGTAATCACAAATCTCTTGTCGGGAATCTGAGGTTCCTCCGGAGGCGTCATCGAAAACGGCAGCTCAGACACCGGCAAATCCGTCGGCCAGACAGCCGCCAATACCGGAGAAACACACAGCAGCCCCAAAAGGGCCAAACAAAACAGAATATTTTGTCTTGTGCGCATACGAACCCCTTTCTCTGTTCAGCGAACCAGCACAGCAGCCATTACCCCGATAATCACCTCATTTGCCAACGCCCGCACGGTCAAAGAGCGAAGGGCTTTATCCGGCTCCAGCGGGATATCCAAAACCGTTGCGGCTCCTCCGGGAACCGTCCCGCCTTTGCCTTTGAATTCCTCAACGTCATAAACGGCCGTCCGGCCGCTTCGGAGATAGACCCGAGGCGGAATCGGCTCGGGTCTGCGAAAGCCGTAATCATCCAGAAAATAATCCTGGTCAATCGGCCACCACGTGGTTGGATTGTGCAGAGCCAGCCGTTCCTGCCTGCCGTCTGCATAGGTCACAAGCACTTCGCCGTTGTCGATGCGGCTCTGCATCGAGTTTGTAGAACCGGCCATCAACAGATACAGATGTGCCGCCTGTCCGGACAAAGGAATCGTGATTTCATCGGGGAAATTCTCCCATCGGGAAACAAAGACAATATTTTTGTCCTGCGGGTCAGCGGGCCATTCAAAAACAATGCCCTGCGGCAGTCGATACAATCCGCCCTGTTCCTGCACGCACCGTCGCAGGCCGCTGTCATCCACCTCAAAGGTTTTGGCAAAATCGCACCAGCTGCCGATGCCCTGTTTGGGAATCGACAGCGAACAGAATGGAGAACGCGGGCTGATGTATTCATTTTGAAAGATGCGGCGGAGCTGTTCATTGAAGACCTCCGCCAGGTGCACCGCTTCCATCCGCTCTTTGGGCCGAAGCGATAGTTTCCAATTGACAACCAGGCCTTCGGCATGACGGCCTTCGGAAAACTTCACAATCACCCGATTGGACCCGGGCATCAGCGGCACTTCCTCATCGGACAGGACAATCTCCTCCGACAATCCGTAAGCCGGCACCCAAAGCGGCTGCTCCCTGTGCCAGGTGCCCACTGTCACCGCCGCCTCACTGAAAACATAGCCCGTATTGTTCCGGATGCGAAACCGAATGCTCCGGGGTTCCTGATTGACCGAGGGAATAATCTCCACAGCGGGCCGCACTTCCAAAGCAAGCGGTTCCAGCCACTTCATCCGGCCCTGCTGCACCTCCGCAAAAACCGTCCGACGGCCTTCTTTTCCGACCGTTCGGCCCTCCAGCGCTGTTCCACGAACCCGAATTTTGTCCAACACCCCCTGCGGGTCGAAAACCTTCTGAAATTTCGCCGAGTCAATCTTGGCCGTCCATTCCTCCCCCTGCGCAGCGACGGAATCTGTTTGTGCCCGCACCGGCACCGGGCCTTTCCAGACAATCTGCACCTCATACGCATCCGCCGGACGGGGAGTAATCTCAATCGTTGGGGCCCCTACAGAATCCTCCAGAACCTTCCACAAAGCCGAACGGCCGTTTACGGAGACCTGTTCTATATCCGTACCGCGGGCCGGAATCTGCAGAATCAGGTTGAGCGGACACGAAAACAGCGGACGAATGCTGAAGGTCTCCACAAAACCCTTCCGCTGATAGGCAAAGACAACGTCCGGATGCCGCAGCCGGGCCCATTCCCACTCCGCCGGAAACCCCGGACAAATGACCAATCGTCCTTCCAGCGCATTGGGGCGAATCCCAAACAGACCTTCGATAACCGCCCGGCTGACAATCCCCACGGCATCGCCGAAATCCCGCTGGGCTTCCCCCCGGGCCATATCAAAATAAGTTGTCATCCCCAGATTGCCCGGACAAAGCCCCATATACATACTGTCGAGGATGCATCCCTTCAGCAGGGAAAAGGCCTTCTCCGGCCGGCCGAGCTGCCAGTAGGCCAGGGCTGTATGCGCCGTTTCCGCCATCACCACATTGTTGGTGGACCAGGTATAAGGCATCCAGTTTGTCGTCGGCAGCGTATAGTAGAGCCCTTGGGGAATCTGGGGGCCATGGATGGGAATATGGGCGATTTGCGTATCTACAAAACGGCTCATCTGCCAGGCCTGCATCGGGTCCGCCGCCCCGCAGTCTATCGTATGATAAAACGTCCACAGCGCCGCGCTCGGATGTGTCTGCTGGAGGCCCAGCCAGTCCTTCCATTCGGCATACCAGCCGTCCTCTCCAAGCCACAAATACCTCCGCATGGCCTTGAGAATCTGTTCGGCCTCTCGTTCATAAGGCCGAGGGGATTTGCCCAGCCGTCGGGCCAGCCGTGCCGCCAGCCGATTGTGATAATAATTGTAAGCGGAGGCGTGCGTGACCCCTCCGCCGCTGTACTGCAAGTCATCGCTGGCCCAGATGGCCGCATACGCCTCGTAAAGCGGAAGACGCTCCGGCCCGAAGGGACGGCGAAACAGCCGACGCTCCCACTCAAAATGCCGCTCGAGCACCGGCCAGAGCTCCTCCTCCGCCAGCGCCAAATCCCCCGTCCACATCAGATGCCGAAACAGGGCGTCCACATAGACCAGATTCATATCGTAGTGCCGGCCGCCGATGTCGCCGCGGCTCTGCTTGGCCGGATGACTGCGGGACAAATTCGAAGCCGGGTCGGGCCCGGGCTCCGCCGCCGCCTCCTGCAGATTCTGCCTTTGAGCCCAGTATCGCAGGTACCGCCGGGCCCGCTCATGCCAGCCGAGGGCATCGTTGGCATAGGCCCCCCGCCAGCCCGCCAGGGCCGTCCGCCAGGCCGCCGCACCGTGCATCACCGCGCCCTGCGGTTCATCCCAAATGCCGTCCGCCGCCGCACAAAGGGCCGAAACCGCCGCATTAAGAAACGGATCCGGCGTATCCGCCAGCACCCGGCCGGCAATTTGTCTGCGATGCTGTTCGGTCCGCTCAAACAGCGATGCTAAATCCCCGGAAAACTCCGCCTGCTCTCCGGACGCAACCCGATACAAAAGAAAATAGGCGGCCTTTCCCTTCTGAAGCGGAACCGCCGCAAAAGCCACAGGAGTCTCGGAAGCCCCGCCTCCGGAGGCCGCCAACTCTTCCAGGTTGTCCCAGTGCCGGCCGTCCGCCGTCTGAACGGCCGCCTTCGGTGAAAAAAATCCCGCCAGGGAACCGACCCGGCCGGACAGAACAAAGGAGTTTTCCCGAATTGAGAACACATTCTCGCGGCAGAACTCCGGACGAAACCGGAAAAATTCCGATACCGGCTCCGTTTCACAGCCGATATCCCCGCCGCGGCGTCCGCGCCGGCCGCTTGCTCCGCCGGCAGCCGCCAGCCATTCACAGGGTTCCGCCTCTGCCTGCAATTCCGCCTTGACCAAAATCCCTTCCTTTTCATAAAGGGCCAGTACGGTCAAAACCAGAGAACCGTTTGGAAGCAGCGGGTCTTCGATTTCATAGACCATGGAACCGGCCCGGTAGCGGCTGACGATTCGCCGGGCCTCATTCAGACAGCGAATGCCGTCTTTTGTGCGGATTCCAAAGCGGACATTGCCCCCATGGCCGGGCAGATACAGCGAAATCTCCGGCTTGTCTCCCGCATCCGCCCGAAAGGCCGTATTGCCGCCGTACAAAGGACGATTAAAGAACTCCGGGCCGTTTTCAATCACAAAATCCCGTCCCTCCGGACGGTATCGAAGCGGCCGGGCCGTGTGTCCTTCCATCGTCGGACGTTCGGCCAGAACACGTTCCGGCGGATTATACTCCTCACCGGAAACTCTCTGGACGACTCCGGCCGTAAGCATCCCCAACATCAGGATGCTTCGGCTAAGAAGAGAACCGCCTGTAAAACGGCAACAATGCATAGAAAACCGAATTTGTTTATTTGGCGGCAATCAGGCCTGCTTTCATTTCCATTTCGAGGGAAGCCAGAATAAACGGTCCGACGGCCTTGGGGTCATTGCTTCGAACGGGCTCGCTGATGTAATAGTCAAACGAACCGTCCCGATACGGACTGCCCCCCAGCCCGGCGACGGCACAGCCCTTATGCAGATGCACTTGCCCATCCGCCGCAACCTCCACAAACTCTTTCAAAATGCCGGCATACCCCTTCTCGGCCGCCTCCGTCATACTCGAAGGCAGATATCCCTTGCGAATCCCTTTGAGCATCGTATAGACAAACATCGCGGAGCAGGACGATTCCAGATAATTTCCTTTTTCGTTCGGCTTATCCACAATTTGATACCAGACTCCTGTCTTGGGGTCCTGGACCTTGACCACAGCTTCCATCAGGCGGTTCAGGATACCCACCAGTTCTTTGCGCTGCGGATGGTCCGGCGGGAAATAATCCAGCGTATCCACCACGGCCATTGCATACCAGCCCAGCGAGCGTCCCCAGAAATGCGGCGAACAGCCCGTTGCCGGGTCCGCCCATTTCTGCGTGCGGGACTCATCCCAGCCGTGATACAACAGCCCCGTTTTGGGGTCACGGGCATGTTTTTCCATCAAAACAAACTGCAGTGCCACATCATCAAAGAGCGGCTTTTCCTCAAACACCGCCGCATACTGGGCCAGAAACGCCGCCCCCATATACAACCCGTCCAGCCACATCTGATGCGGATAAATCTTCTTATGCCAGAAGCCGCCCTCCGAGGTTCGGGGGTGCGTTCGCATCTGTTCCCGAAGGGCCTCAATCGCCTTGCGGTACTTGGCCTGCGGAGACCGCAAATACACATCAATCAGCGTCTTGCCGGGATTGATGTTGTCAATATTATAGGTGGCCGCATCATACGTCAGAATCTGCCCGTCGTCGGTTATCAGCGTGTCGTAATAACTCTTGACATACTCCAGATACTCCGGCTTGTCATACAGAATCCCGGCCGTCCAGATGGCCTTCATCATCAGCCCGCTTGGATACTTCCATCGCGGCTTGGGCGAAAAATCAATCATCCACGACTGCGGGTTGCGGGTCATCTCGGAGCGAATCATCCGTTCCGACCAGCGCTCCGTCGAGGCCGCCGGTTTATCCTTGGGCAGAACAAGAAACGACTCAACCGCCTCCGCCACGCCCTCTTTTTCTGCATTTTCAAACACGCACCCCTTCAAAACCACATTTTGAACCGGACTGTGCGGATAGCCGCGGATGTGCCAGGGATACTTGCTCTTGCGGCAGACCACGTTGGTCATAAAAATATCGCGGACAATCGGCTTAAACGGCCCGCCGTCTCCTTCTTCATAATAAAAGTCAATCTTCAGCGCCGCCTCCCGAACTTGTCTCATCTCCACATTGCGCATGAAAATCCGCTCAATCACCCCGCCGCGCACGGAATTGGTTTTGAAGCGAAGGCCGCGATCGAGATTGGGACTATCCATCAGACAATCTTCAATAAAGACATTCCGAACATTTCCGGAAATCTCACTGCCCAGCACAACCCCGCCGTGCCCGTCCTTCATCGTACAATTGCGGACAATAATGTTTTCCGACGGCACATTCACGCGGCGGCCGTCGTTGTTGCGGCCCGATTTGATGGCAATGCAGTCGTCGCCGGTATCAAAATAACAGCCCTCAATCAGCACATCCCGGCAGGATTCCGGATTGCAGCCGTCATTGTTCGGTCCGTGCCCGATGACTTTGACATTTCGTACGGTGATATTCTGACTGAGCACCGGATGAATATGCCACATCGGACTGTTGCGAATCGTCACGCCTTCAATCAAAATATTCTTGCAGCGATACGGCTGAATCATATTCGGACGCAGATAATGACCCTCGCCGTACACCCGCTCGGCCACCGGAACGCCCTGCTCTCCCTGTTTGACCAGATTCTGTACATCTGTCTTCTGCGTCGCCTTCCACGGCCACCAGGTCTTTTCATCCGCGCTGCCGTCCAGAACCCCGCTGCCGGTAATCGCAATATTTTCCTGCTCAAAGGCATAAATCAGGGGCGAATAATTCATACACTCCGTCCCCTCAAACCGGGTAAACACCACCGGAAGGTAATCCGCCGGATTGGTGGAGAACCGGACAACCGCCCCTTCCTTCAGATGCAGATTAACCCCGCTTTTCAAATGAATCGGTCCGGTCAGGAAGGTCCCTTCCGGCACGACAACGCGTCCGCCTCCGGCCTGATGACAGGCCGCTATCGCTTTGCGGAAGGCCTCCGTACAAGACGTTTTCCCATCGCCGACTGCTCCGTAATCCGTAATCACAAAATCCCGTTCGGGAAAGGTCGGCGGCTGAATGCGGGCCAGGATCTCCGGCACACTCTGCCAGCCCTCTTCCTCCGTCAACGCAGCAGCCGGAAAGCCGCAAATCCAAAAGACTGCAAAAACCGTCAAAAGAAACCGCCCGCTTCCGAGCATTCGTTTCTGCTTCATTGAAAAATCCTTTCGACTCTTATTGTTCCTTTCCGGACCGCTTATGGCTTTAAGACGCTTTTGCGGTCACGGTATAAATCTTTGCCGGTTGTACGTCGAATTCAATCACAGCCGCTTCTTTCTGTCTGAAATCAACCTGCTGAAAACCGGAGGCAACCTCAACCGGCACCGACGTCCTGACTCGACAGACCCCTGCTTTGGAGGGGCGAATCCGGGCTCGCTTCAGCCGGCCGTTCTCCCATTCGATACCGACCTCATAGCCGCCGCGCGCCCGCAGGCCCGAAACGGAACCGTTCGGCCAGGCGCTCGGCAGGGCCGGCAGCAGGTCAATCCGGTCCAGATGGCTCTGAAGCAGCATCTCCGCAATCGCCGCCGTGCCGCCGAAGTTGCCGTCAATCTGAAACGGAGGATGAGCATCCATCAAATTGGGATAGGTATTGTTGCGGAGCGCATCCAACAAAAGCTGATGAGCATGGTCGCCCTCCCCAAACCGCGCCCACAAATTCATCTTCCAGGCCTTCGCCCAGCCGGTCCCGCCGTCTCCCCGTCCCTGAAGAGATACACGGGCCGCCTGAAACAACTTGGGCTGCTGCGGAGTAATATCCCAGCCGGGATAGACACCCCACAAATGCGAACAATGCCGGTGGGTATCCTCGGGCTTGTCTTTATCCTCCAGCCACTCCTGAAGCTGACCGTATTGCCCGACCTGGTTGGGAGCAATTCTGCCTTTTAATTGCGTTAATTGAGCAGCAAACTCCTCATCCTTTTTTAAGAGTCGGGCCGCCTGAATTGTCGCTTCGAAAAGCGAGCGGATAATCTGATGGTCCATCGTCGGGCCGGCAACAAGCCCCCCATGTTCCGGAGAATTAGACGGCGTGCTGATCAGCCAACCCGTTTTCGGATCCTCCGTCAGAAAATCGACAAAAAACAGACAGGCCTCTTTCATCAGCGGATAGGCGCGCTTCTCCAAAAACCGCTCATCCTGGGTAAACAAATAATGCTCCCACAAATGATGACACAGCCACGCCCCGCCCGTCACCCAGATTCCGTGGTCGGCGGCATTGATGGGTGCCGTGCCCCGCCACAAATCGGTATTATGGTGCAGCACCCACCCGCGGGCTCCATAGTGGGCCTGGGCGGTCTTGCGGCCGGTGACCGCACAGTCCGCAATCAAATCAAACAGCGGCTGATGGCACTCGGACAGATTACAGACTTCCGCCGGCCAATAATTCATCTCCGTATTGATATTCACCGTGTACTTGCTGCCCCACGGCGGATTCATCTGGTCATTCCACAAGCCCTGCAGATTGGCCGGCTGGCTGCCGGGACGAGAACTGGAAATCAGCAGGTACCGCCCATACTGAAAATACAGGGCCGCCAGGGCCGGGTCGGATTGCGGGTCTTTAAGCCGCTCATCCGTCGGTTGTTCCGCCGTTGCCTGTCCCAAATCAAGCCGAACACGCCCAAAAAGATTGCGATAATCCGCCCGGTGAGCGGACAGAAGGTCTGCATACGTTCTGCCGGCCGTTTTTTCGAGGCTCTGGGCACACTTGGCCGACGGGTCGCCGCTGATATCCTCAAAGTTCTTGAAACTCGTAAAGCCGGTCAGCGCAAAAAAGGCCGCATCCGCCCGTTCCACTGCAATCGACCCGTCCTCCTGAACCTTAACTGTTCCGGCCTCACTCCAAATGCGAAGCCGAGCTGCAAACCGCAGCTGTCCGTCCTTTACCCGGCCGGTCATCTCGACCTGACCGTCATCGATTCGCCGGACGGCAATCTCTTCGTGAGGGCTTTGAAGAGAAGCCGTAAACGAAACCTGCCAGGGCCGGTCCGATGAGATTTTTCCGACAATCACCTGGTCCGGATAACTGCTGAAAAAGGTTCGTTCAAACTTTACATCCCCCAGCCGATACTGAATTTTTACAACGCCGGACTCTAAATCCAGCTGCCGCCGGTAATCGGAAACTTCCTGATGGCCGTCAAACCGCAGAAATAAATCCGCAAACGGCTGATACGACTTCTGACGCAGCGGCACACTCATAAACTCCCGGGCCGCCAGCTCCTCCGCCTCTTTCTGCCTGCCTTCCGCCAGCAGCTGCCGGATTTGCGGCAGGTATTGAACCGCCCCTTCGCGATGGTAGAAATGAGGTCCGCCGTTCCAAAGGGTATCTTCATTAAACTGAAGCCGCTCCTGAGCCGTCCCGCCGAACACCATCGCCCCCAGACGCCCGTTTCCAATCGGCAGGGCCTCCGTCCACTCCTGCGCCGCACGCGTGTACCACAGCCGCAGGCCTTCTTCCTGTTTCGGCATCCGAGCCGCACCGCCCGCCGCCTTCGGATTCCATCCGTCCTGACCACCCAAAACAGAAGGCACCGTAATTTGTCGGGCCTCTTCTTCCGTCAGCTGCCGAGACCACGACACACGCGCCGCCGGGTTGGCCCCGGGTCCGCGGCTCTGATACTCTGCATACCGCGCCGTCTTCTCCCGTGCCGGCTGGTTCCAGTTGTGCCAGCCCTCCGGACGGATGATGTCCGCCATCTCCGTGTTCAGAAAAACCACACTCGCATAATCCCGCCACGGACGCCCCAGATAGGTCTTGGCCCGCCCTGCCGGTTCCCCCGTAATCCGGCAGTTGGAAAAGACATAACCCCACTTCTGCTCCGGCGGGGTCGAGGCGGCTGTGATATAGCTGGCCTCCAGGCAATGGATATGACATCGTTCAAAAAACGCCGTGCCGCTGCCGAAGATAAAATCGCAGTGACCGGCAATGTAGCAGTCCTCATAATAATGCCGCCCGCGGTGGTCCAGCAGCGTATCCTGCCAGCCCAGAAACCGACACCGCCGAAAGACGCATCGGTCGCCGAAGACCGCCAGTGCCACCGCCTGCCCGACCGGCCCGGCCGTATTCTCAAACGTCAGGTCTTCCGCGGCAAAATCGTCCGCCCGAATCGTCACCGAAGGCGTCGCAAACGTGCCGATTTCCTTGCCGCTCTCATCCCGCATCGCCGCATACAAATGATAGGTCAGAATCGTTGTGCGGGCATCCTCCCCCTTCATTCGAATCAGCCGCTTGCCCTCCGGTATGACAATCCGTTCCCGATACACACCCGGTCGAATCCAAATCTCAACCAGCTCGGCATTGCCCGACGGGATTGAATCAATCGCTGCCTGAACGGAAGAATAATCTCCCTTCCCATCCGCACTGACGACAATCCGCCGGCCGGAAACGGAGGAAGAAGGGCCGAAAGTCCTCTGGAGCCAATCGGTTATTTTTTCCTTCCAGTGCGGCTCAAACCGCTCCCATTCCGTCAGACGATGCCCGGCGCCCTCTATGGTGATCAGTTCACACGGCACGCCGCACCGTTCGAGGGCCGCCTTCAAATCCAGCGACTGCTGATAGGGTACACTCTGGTCGCGTGTACCGTGAACCAGCAGACACGGCGGCAGCCCGGCCCGAACATCCCAAATCGGAGAAATCTTTTTCAAAACCGCCGCAGATTCTTCGTTCAGTTCCGGCCCCAATCCCAGCAGGTTCTGCATCGAGGTGCTCAACCCGCCGCGGCGCTGGTTGTCCGCCACCATATCCACCGGCGGCGCTAAACCGATAACCCCCTGAACCCTCGTATCCTCCTTTGCCCAAATCGCCGCCGAACAGGCCAAATGCCCTCCGGCGGAGTATCCGGCCAGCACAATCCGATTGGGGTCGCCGTTGTAATCGGCCGCATGCTGTTTTACCCAGCGAATCGCCGTCTGCACATCCTCCAGACACGCCGGCCACCGATGCGCAGGCGCCAGCCGGTAATCCACGGAAACCCACACCCACCCCGCCTTCGTAAAGACCTCCAGCAGTTCATCCCGGTCCTGCGTTTTATCGCCGCTGCTCCAGCCCCCTCCGTGCACATACAGAACAATCCCAAATGGCCCCTGACCCGGCGGCACACAGACATCCAACCGCAGCTCCTGTCCGCCCGCCTTCCCATAGAGAATATCCGTCTGCAGCCCTGCCGAGGCCGTCGCATGAGAAATCTCACTGCACAGAAGACAGCCGAACCATACGAGCAAACTCTTTCGAAGCAGATTGCCTCCGAAGGATGGATTCTTTGTTTTCATTGCCTTTCTACCTTGCACAGATGCGTAAACACAAATCCAGTATATCCTCGCCTAACCTTTCCCGCCAGACAGCACCATTTTCTTTTAGGCCGCCTTGTGTTTTCCAATGACCCGAACAGAGACAACAACACCCCCTCCATCCATCCAAGAAGAAATCAAAGCACAGACAGCCGCGGTCGGCGGCGTCAGCTTTCCCAAGACACGCGCTGACCGGGAAAACTCGAATATTCCTTCATCACAATCGGACGCCCCCGACGTGCCCAGGGCACCTGGATTTCGGAAAGCAGCTGGCAGCTCGAATGGGCCCGCTGCATAATCGGCACAATATCCTTAATCAGCGTAATCGGAAGCCCGTTATGACGGCTTTTGACCACATGGGCCGGGTCAATATCCGCCGGTTCCCCGCTCGAATCGAACGCCCCGTTCACACACAGCGTAAACGGCCGGCACAGCGACAGCGGTACCTTATAAGGACGGCCCGTCTCAAAGCAGAACGCCACATCCCTGAGCATCTCCATCCGCGGGTCTTCGGACTCTTCGAGAAACTCCGCCTGACGGCTGTCCTTGAACACAATCTGGGCCTGATTGAAATTGCGATACGTAATCGTCGCCCGCTCACACTCGACGACCGTCTCGCTGCGCACCTCCGAGGCCGAACAGAGCGTGGTATTGTGAATCAGAACGCAGCCGTTCTCACACACAATCCGCATGCTGCTGGTATCCTCGGACTCAATCTCATGCACACGGTACAGCTCCGCCTCCACCACCAGCGGATACGCCATCTGGTCCGCCTGCGAACCCGCCAGATACAGCGAATTACTCAACACATGGGCCTGTGGATTGTTCAGCGTCCCGTCCAGCACCCACTCCCCGCAGGAGGTTCGCACCGTGCCGCACCAGTGATTCCGCCGAAAATAGGCATCCGGCCGCTGCCATGCCGCCAAAGAACGAACCCGCCGAACCTGCCCGAACTCGCCCGAGACAATCCGGCGCTTGAGCGTCTGAACAATCCCGCTGTACAAATATTGAAACAGCACCGCTACCCGCCGTCCGGTCTGCTCTTCCAGCTCAATCAAATCATCCATCTGCTGTATCGTCGGCACCGGCGGCTTTTCCAGAAAGACCTCAAAACCCCTGCTCCAGACATTGCCGGGCATACTGATAATGGCTGTCAATCCCGGTGAAAACAAAAACCGCCTGCGCCCGCGAACGCACCGCCTCCAGCAAACTTTTCACATCGTCAAAAACTTCTATGCCGCGCTCCACACACATCCGGTAGCCCTGCTCGCGCCGGTTCGGCTCGCTGCAGACCCCTACCACATCAAAGCAGGTATTTAAAAAGAAAATCCGCTCCAGCTGCTTATATGCATACCCCTCTGTACCGATGACGGCAACCGGAATCATATTCAGATTTTCTTCCTTGTTTCCTGTTTCCCGACTGTGTTTGCTGGAACCCGCAAGGGGCAAAGAGATTACATCCCGCCGATCAGACGAAACACGGTGTAATAGTATTCATTATAATCCACCTGGCTGCTGTCAAACCGGTCCCAAACCGGATGCTTGAAGACCTCCGGATTCTTGCAGTTGCTCACATGAGCATCCGCAAAAAGGGCATTGACCGAATAATTATTGGATGCCTTATACTCCGAACCGGAATCCTGAAGACGCTGATGACTGAGGTTCTTTCGCCCCCACAAGACATCCGTCGCATACGGCAGAGACGGATGCAAATCCGTAAATTTCTTCGGGAATTGCGCGGGCGCAAAGATGGTGGTGGACATCACCGGATTGCGGGCGATGGGAAAATAGGTAAAGCCGATGCGGACCCACTGGTTGCTTCCGTTCCGCGTATTGAAATCCTGCGGCAAAGTGCCCCACGGGGCCGGCTGGCAGTATGACTCATACTTATACAGTTCCAGACGATTGCCCGGACAGTAAAAAATCTTCGGCTCCTCCATAAAGCCGCTCTCATACAATTTCGCCCAGCGAATCGGAATCGGTTTGCCGTTGGCATCAATCCATTCGGGCTTATCGCCGCGATACACTGCATAACCATGTCCCGATTCCTGCTTGCCGTTTCGGTCCACCGCATCCGGCAGATTTTCATACGACTGGGAATACGAGCGCATCGCCACTCCCACCTGACGAAGACGGGAGGCACATATCACGCGCTTGGAAATGTCTTTGGCGGTCTTAAGCCCCGGCAGCAGAATCGACAAAAGCAGCGCGATAATCGCAATGACAACCAGCAGCTCAATCAGGGTAAATGCCTTTCGTTTCATAATGTTCCCCTTTTTCCCCGCAAGTTTTTCAACCTTGTTTCATACGGTCCGCCTGACCTTTTCATTTTCGATTTTAGAGCGAGAATGAACAAGGCAATCTCGCGCTTAAAAAAAGACAATTTTGCGCAACGGCTTGTATTTCATAGAGATAGGATAGAAAAGACGATTTTTGTCCATCTTTTCAGGAGTCAATCCATCTCTATTTACCGTTTTTCTCATTGACATTCTCACAGTTCAAACGTATATTTTGTCTATCGGTCATTTATTTTGCGCAAAAACAAATATTGTCGGCCGCCAAATGAAACCAAAAACCAAAATTGCCTTTGCCTACAGCAATATCACCCACAACACCCAGGGAATCATGTCCGGCATCACGGAGTACATTCGGGACAAGGGCGATTGGGATTTGATAATCTGGGCAGACTCTTCTTTTGAATCTATTGAATTTCTGAAAGAACGCGGCTGCCGCGGGGCCTTTGCCAATATTCAAACCTCGATGATGGCCCAGCAAATCCTCAAAATCAGGATGCCGATTATCGCTTTTTCAACCCTGCAAAATCTGCTTTCGATTCCGTATATCAGTGCCGACCCGGACCAGATAGCTCAAACGGCCTACGACTATTTTAAGAGCAAAAAGTTTACCCAATTTGCCTTTTTCGGAATCAGCGAGGCCCGCTGGTCGATGGAACGGATGGAATCGTTCCGGCGGTGTGTCGAGCAGGATGGGGGGACACTCCATACCTTCCAAAGCAGTCCGCGCCCGATTCGAAGCGAATCGGTGCCCGCGGCCAAATTGTGGATCGACACCATCCTTCAGAAAGGTCAGCAGCCCCTGATAGACTGGCTCAGGCAGCTGCCCAAACCCATCGCCGTCCTGGTCAGCAACGATGTGCTGGCCTGTCATCTGAGCAATGTGGCGGCGGAGGCGGGGCTTCGGATTCCGGAGGAGATAGCCCTGCTGGGGGTGGATGATGACCAGGCCATCTGCAGTTTGTGCACTCCGCCGCTGTCGAGCATTGCGTTTAACTTCAAAACGGCCGGATATGAGGCGGCCCGGCTGATGGATGACATCATCAGCGGAAAAGAGCGGATGCGGGGGCAATGGATCCGCATCCAGCCGGCGGGCGTGCGGGAGCGCGGCTCGACGGATATGTATGCGCTGGAGGATGAGGAGCTCATCAAGGCGCTGCGGTACATCCGAAGCCATGCGTCGCAGCCGCTGCAGGTGGATGACATCGCCGAACAGCTGTGCCTGAGCAAGCGGACGCTGCAGATGAAGTTCCAGCGGGCCCTGGGCCGCTCTATCCACGATGAAATCATCCGGGCCCACTTTGAACTGGCCCGTACGCTGCTGGTCGAGACCAATCTGCCGATTGAGACTATTGCGATTCGCTCCGGATTTCATTACACCTCCAATATGCGGCGGGCGTTTCTGGAGATCACGGGAATGCTGCCGCACAAATACCGCCAGGTCCATCGCAGCCATTCGTGAAAGGAAAAATCCAACGGCCGGCAGCGGGTGGGAAAAGTGACGGCGGCAGACAGGCTGAAGAGGAGGGAAACAGACGATTCATCGAAGGTGATTTTGCCGTATCCTGGACATTCGGCATATGAGAAATTGTACGATTTAAAAAATCGGGGGATGGGGATTTTGCGGGTTTTTGAGCGAAAAAGGGTGTTTTGGGTGGAAAAACATCGGGGAAAGTACTGATTGAAACGCGCCCAAACGCGCTGCAAACGTGCAGTAAACGAGATGGAAAAGAGTTTTTTAACCACGGATGGACACGGATTTACAAAGAGATTCTTTCACCACAGATTACACCGATTACACAGATTATTTCACCATGGATGGACACCTGCCGCGACGGGCGCAGCACGGCGGGCGGATTACACGGATTGCATAAAGATATGACCATAGATTACGCAGATTCCAGCAACCAGTTTCCAGCGGCCAGTGAACAGCAAAGGGGAAAACTCGAAATTCGAAGCCCGAAATTCAAAAAGAAGAAAGACAGGAATAAGGATAGGGAAACAGGGATACAAGAATACAGGTAATGTGGGGGCGGGTGAAGATGTTCGAAACTTTGCAGCCCATTTTGTTCCTCCTTCTATCATTGAGTGCTATTATAGCAGAAAGAAGGGGAAAAAGCAACCGCCGACTTTATGGAACCACGGATTGCGCAGAGGACATATTTTTAACCACGGATTTCACAGATTACACGGATTTGAGACCCACGGATTTAAGAAATGAAAAAGCAGCCGGACTCCAGCGGCCAGCGAAGGAGCGGATGAAGAATGAAGAAGGAAGAGAGAGCGGGCGGCAGCGAGCAGAAATCCGAAGCCCGAAATCCGAAACTCCAAACACTTCCGCCGAAGGCCAAAGACCCCCAAAACCGGAAAAAAGGGTTGAAAAGAGGGGAATTTTTTGGATAGAATAAACAAAGGTTTCATAAAAATAGAAGGATTTTTCGGCTAAGATTTTCACCACCAAGACCAGTATTCGCAGATGGAAAGGGAAACAACAAGGAAGAGGAGAACCAGAAATGAACGGTGAAAATGATACATTCAGTCAAAACTTAAGCAATCATGAAGAAAAAATCAAATCTATAATCCTTGGATATCTGACTTGCCCTGTTGATGCATCTGGGGCCTATCTCGGCGCCATAATGATAACAGACTATCTCACTCGGCCATTCCATTTTTCTTATATATCTCCAATACGGCCAACACTTTATCAACGAATTCTTTTCGGAAAGACATTGAATGAACATATCAAGGTTGAGGTGATAGCGAAAGGATTGTTCTCAGAGATTCCACGTAAACCTAATTTGTTACTGGTAGATGAACATATTTTGCTTCATGCTGAAAGCCATATAAAAGTACCAATAGCATTTATTGAAAAATCATCGGGAAGCGATCCCAACAGCATTTCAACCATTGCTTACAAAACCAATCCCAATCTAGATACTGAAAATATTATCAGTGAGTATTTAACCTCTTTGGAACATTTAATCGATTTAATCGAACCATTTGAACGGATAAAACAGGCTATCAAAGAAACGCTTAAGGCTCCAAACCCACATTAAAAATGTTTGGTGTAAATAATAAAAAGAAAAAAATACTTGAAAAACTCAAGAGAAAGATTGAAATAATCTCTCTTACGGAAATCATTCAACAAGTTGCTAATATCGAAAATATAAAACACTCCCAATTAAGCATTAATCCTATCATTAATAATTCACCTTTAAATTTTTTCCTCACAAAACCGATAATAGTCAAAAATGTTGAGTTTGTTCTCCAAGACAAAAACTCCATCATGATTTCATTCAACCTCAAGATAGTGAATTTAACAGAAGTCTATCTTATTTTGAAATGCCTTGCAATCCCATTATCAATCAGAATTAACATAAACAGGATTGATTTTGAGAAAGAGAGGTCTGAATTACTAAAAAATTTTCCCTATCCAAGAATTATCCGCACATATGGAGGTAGAGTTTCACATCCAAGACCACCAAAACCACCAGGTTTTGAAGAAAAAGGGTTGAAAGAGCGACTTAAGTGGATTCTCACTCCACCCATAAACAATATTTTATTAGATCCACAATTATATCTTCCTGAAAGACCGTATCGTTTTCAGTCTTTTGGAGTTAAATGGCTTTTTGATAGGGAAAAAGCTCTTCTTGCCGACGAGATGGGTCTGGGCAAAACGATGCAAGCGATTATCGCAGCGAGACTGCTGTGGAAACAGAAAACTATTAATCAAATTCTCATAATATGCCCAAAAACATTGATTTCGAATTGGAAAATTGAAATAAATAAATGGTGGCCAAACATTGAGGGAAATATTGCGATTGTAGGAAGAGATAGACAGTTTTTCTTAAGAATGGGAATGGCGAATGTGATTGTCAAAATTATGAACTACGAGTCTCTTGCTCGTGAATTAGCATGGCTTAAAGACCAGAAATTCTCTCACGATTTAGTTATTATTGATGAGGCACAACGTATTAAAAACCCAAAATCAAAAATTTCACAAGCTGTTAAATTACTGAAAGCATCTCGTCGTTGGGCCTTAACAGGAACACCGCTTGAAAACAAGATTGATGATTTAGTATCCATTTTTGATTTTTTAGTTCCAGGGCTAGTTAACAACAACATGCAACAGTCTACAATCTCAACAAAAGTTAAACCTTACATTCTTAGACGACGTGTTGAAGAAGTCAATATCGACCTGCCTGAAAAGATTGAAGAAGACGTTGCCATTGATCTTGACCCTGAGCATTTTGGTGTCTATAAACAAATGGAGGAGGAAGGCGTTGTGGAATTGAAGGAAAAGGGAGAATCGATAACGGTTACACATGTTTTTGCTTTGATTAATCGGCTTAGACAAATATGCAATTTTTGTCCTACAAATGGATTCAGTGCCAAAACAGAAAGATTGATAGAAGATCTTGAGGAGATTGTAGAAAATAAAAGAAAAGTCTTAGTCTTTTCGCAGTTCGTTAGCGAAGAGTATGGCATAAAACGTATCGCGAAGGAACTAGAAAAGAAAAATTTCAGAGCCCTTCAACTTCATGGGGAGTATTCCCCACGTAAACGTGATGACGTAAAAGAAGAATTCCTCAATGACAATTTAGTAGCCTGTTTACTCCTTAATTACACTATTGGAGGTGTGGGGCTCAACTTACAAAAAGCTAATTATGTCTATCTTTTCGATCGGTGGTGGAATCCTGCTGTCGAAGATCAGGCAATCAAAAGAGCTCATAGAATCGGCCAGACTCAGAAGGTATTTGTTCGTAAATTTTATTGTAAAAACACAATTGAGGAGAGGATTCTTAGAAAACTGTCGGAAAAAAGATGCCTTTTCCGCCAGGTTATTGACGAAAATAAGATCGAAGAAAGCATGGGTCTATCCGAAGAAGAAATCTTTTCTCTGTTTAACCTCAAAATTAAACCTAAAGGCCAAGAGAAGAAAGAAGCCCTCATATCATTGATTTTTGATAACCTATCACCTCAGCAATTTGAAAACCTTATTGCAAATATCTATGAAAAACAAGGCTATAATATTAGAATTACAGCGGGTAGCCATGACATGGGAATCGATATTCTTGCGGAAAAATTGACCGGTGCTGCTCGAGACAAAGTTGTAATACAATGCAAACACCAAAAAGCAAATGTAGGACGGCCTGTTGTACAACAGTTTTGGGGAATAGTTTCTTCCGATCAAAGCATTACCAGGGGAGATTTTGTAACGAGTTCAGACTTTACTTCAGAAGCAAAAGAATTTGCATCCGGCAAGAGGATAACTCTTATTGGTCGAGAAGAAATCATAAAACTTGCTAGAAATTTAAATATAGCAATTTTAGAATAGTTCTTTTATTGTGATTTCCTTAAGTAACTCGACAAGATAAAAATTGAATTATGTCCAGGACTTATCAAAGTATTATCCCCTATACGGAGATTATTCGTCGGGAGGGGATGATGATTCAGAAAGGGATGAATTTCCGGCTTCATCCCACCTACTCGGTTCTTTTGATGAGCGTTCGCAAAGGGGCCCCTTATAACGACAGATGGCACGAGGACCTGGGCTTGCTGGAGTATGAAGGCCACGATGAATCCCGCCGAAAAAATCGCTCGGTGAATGTCAAGTCGATTGATCAACCAATGAAGACCCCCAAAGGAAATCTAACCGAAAACGGCAAGTTTTATCAAGCCGTCATGGCCTACAAAGAAGGCAAGCAAGAGCCGGAAATCGTCCAAGTCTATGAAAAAATCAGCCAAGGCGTCTGGTGCGACCAAGGGCGTTTCGAATTGATTGACGCCAAGATTGTTTATGATGGCCGGAGGAATGTTTTTCGATTCTTCTTGCGGCCCTGTGCCGGTCCAAAAGAAACCGAACCCTTTTTAAAAGAAACCCGGACAATTCCTACACCTGTGAAGGTGCAAGTGTGGAAACGGGACAAGGGGCGTTGTGTACTCTGTGGGGCCACGACGAACCTACATTTTGACCATGACATTCCTTATTCCAAAGGGGGCAGCAGTATTACAGCCGACAATGTACGGATTCTCTGCGCCAAGCACAATTTGGAAAAATCAAACAAGATTATGAGCTTGGGTCCCCTGCTTGGATTATCCTCCTTGCTTATTTTAAAAAGCGTGTAAAAGCAAGAAATGATTTCCTCTCATCCCCTTCAGCAGGGCAGGCATTTGGGTTTAAGGTCGGCGGCGCTGCGGTGCGCCAAAACGGCGGCGCGGAGTCCTGCGGCAGCGGCGGCGAGGGCTTCCAGCTGCTCGGGCCGGATGGGATTGTCGGCCGTTCGCCAAACCAGCACAAACCCGACGGCACAGCCCAGCACCCCCAGCGGAACCGCAGCCGGCGAGAGCTGTTTAAGCACGCCGGGCGGGGCCTGCATCCCCAGCGACAGAAGCCGATTGGCTGAACAGATGCGTCCGGCCAGAGCAACGGCCGTTGCGGTCTCAACAGTAAACCACTGCTGCAGTTCGTCGCGTCCGACGGCGAAAGTCCCCTGCGGGGCGGCGGCAATATGGATGTCAAAGCCCTGCTTTTCGAGCAGAAACACGGCCACCCCCGCATCAGGGATCCGTGAACGGATGGACTGGGCGGCCTTGTCGAGCAGGGTTTCGAGTGTGCCGCAGCTCAAAAGCGTTTCATAAAAACCGGCGGCAAAGGTCAGCCGGGCGATTTTTTGGGCGAATTGGCCGTGGGCGGCCACCATGTCCTGACAGAGGATTTCTATCTGCTGATTGAGCCGACGCTGGCGGGAGCGAAGGGCTCGAATAACAGCCAGCGCACGCTGATTTCGACGTTGTGCCAAGCGAGTTCTCCTGCAAAACCTTCTACAATTTACCTATATACCGTCATCGGCGCTTAAACAGGCCGGCTTAAGCAAGAAAAAAGGAATGCAGGAAGACAAGTAATCAGGAAAACAGGCAGTCAGGTCAGCAGATAGTCAAGGGGTCAAGGGGGAGAGGCAGCAATTCAAACAGAAACGGAGGATTCCGTTTGGCGATTTCGGGCTTGAGAGGGTACATTTATAAGGAGTTGCTTTGGGGGGTGCTTTTTATAGTGGGACGGCCTATGAAAGATGTAAAAAAGCGGATTGAAGAGCTGCGGGAGGAGATACGACGGCACGACTACCTATATTATGTGCTGAACCAACCAGAGATATCCGACCGTGAATATGATAAATTATTTGCTGAACTGAAGAAACTGGAAAGCGAGCATCCGGAATTGATTGTGCCGACTTCCCCGACCCAGCGGGTGTCGGAACGGCCGGTGGAGGGGTTTGAGCCGGTGCAACATGCAATTCCGATGCTCAGCATCGACAATACATACAGCGAGGAAGAACTGCGGGAGTTTGACCGGCGGGTTGCCAAGGGGCTGGAGGGAGCAGAGTATTCCTACACGGTGGAGCTGAAGATTGACGGGCTGGCGATCAGTTTGCGGTATGAAGAGGGGATTCTCCGGCAGGCGGCCACACGTGGGGACGGGCGGACGGGGGATGATGTGACGGCCAATGTTCGGACGATTCGCGCGATTCCGCTGGAGCTGAAGAATAAGGAATCGGCACCGGAGGTGCTGGAGGTACGGGGGGAGGTGTATATGTCCAAAAAGGCCTTTGCGGAGCTCAATGAAGAGCGGATGGAGGCGGGCGAGCCGACCTTTGCCAATCCGCGGAATGCGGCGGCTGGTTCGCTGAAACTGCTGGACGCGCGGATTACGGCGACACGGAAACTGGCGTTTTTTGCGTATTCGCTGGGTCAGGTGAGCCGTCAGCTGGCTCCGACGCACTATGAGGCCATGCAGAAGCTGCGGGATTTCGGCATTCCGGTCAATGAGCATATTCGGCACTGCCGGACAATAGAGGAGGTCATTGAGGTCTGTCAGGGCTGGGCGGGAAAGAAGGAGCGGCTGGCGTATCCGATTGACGGGATGGTCATCAAGGTCAACCGGTACGACCAGCAGGAGATTTTGGGCTACACGGGGCGGGCGCCGCGGTGGTGCATTTCGTATAAGTTTGCGCCGGAGCAGGCGGAGACGATTGTGGAATCGATTGATGTGCAGGTCGGCAAGAGCGGAATTCTGACGCCCGTGGCGAATCTGCGGCCCGTTCCGCTGGCGGGTACGACGGTCAAACGTGCCAGCTTGCACAATTTTGACCTGCTGGCCAAACTGGATGTGCGGTGCGGCGATACGGTGGTGATTGAAAAGGCCGGCGAGATTATCCCGCAGGTCGTAACGGTCAAACACCAGCAGCGGAATCTTTTCGAGAGTCGGCCGTTTGAGGTGCCCAAAACCTGTCCGGCGTGCAGCCGGCCGGTCAAAAAGGACGAAAACGGGGTCTATATCCGGTGCGTCAACCCGCACTGTCCGGCGCAGATACGGGAGCGGCTGGAGCATTTTGCGGGCAAGGGGCAGATGGATATTGAGCATCTGGGGCCGGCGCTGATTGACCAGCTGGTCAGCCGCGGGCTTGTGAAGACTTATGCGGATATCTATCGGCTTCGGCTGGACCAGCTGGCGTCGCTGGAGCGGATGGCGGCCAAGAGTGCTTCGAATGTGCTGGCCAGCATCGAGGAAAGCAAGCGTCGTCCGCTGTGGCGGCTGATTGCGGGGCTGGGGATTCGAAATATCGGCACCCAGTCGGCACAGATTCTGGCCAACGAGTTCGGTTCGCTGGAAGCGCTGATGGAGGCCTCGGTGGAGCGGCTGCAGCAGATTGAACAGATCGGGCCGGTCGTGGCGCAGAGCGTCTATGACTATTTCCACAATCCGGAGAACGTCCGGGTACTGCGGGAACTGCTGGCGGCGGGGGTCTGTCCGACGGTTGAACAGGTCAAACAGTCCGATGCCCTGGCGGGCAAAACGATTGTGGTAACCGGCACCCTCAAGCATTTCACCCGTCAGCAGATTGAGCAGACCATTCAGGCACACGGGGGCAAGCCGTCGTCTTCGGTCAGCAAAAAGACCTCGTTTGTGGTGGCGGGGGACAATGCAGGCAGCAAACTGGACAAGGCGCGGCAGCTGGGTGTGGAGGTGATTGACGAGGAGGAGTTTTTGCGGCGGATTGGTCAGCGCCGGCAGCCGTAGAGGCCGCGGGAGCGGATATATTCCAGCACGGATGCCGGCAGCAGCCCTTCGACATCCTGTCCGCAGGCCAGGCGGCGGCGGATTTCGGTAGCGCTGATGTCCAGGAGGGGAACGGGGACGATATGTTCCTGGAGCCGGCGGATTTGTTCGGCGGTAAAATAGGGTTTACAGGGGGTAAAATCGGGTTTCGGATAGCCCGCCCGGTACATGACCGCCAGGGTGCACAGGGCCATCAGCCGGTCAATCTGGTGCCAGCGGGGCAGGTCTTTGACGGCATCGGCCCCAACCAGCCAAACCAGCGAAGCAAAAGGAAGGCGGCGGCGGAATTCCTCGACGGTATCTACGGTAAAACTCGGTTCAGGCCGATGGTATTCACAGTCGCTCACCTGAAAGTCTTTCCATCCATTTAGGGCCAGCCGGAGCATCTGCATGCGGTCCTGTTCGGAGGCAGCCGGCGGTTCTGATTTATGAGGAGGCCGGCGGGCGGGAATGAAAATCACCCGCTCGGCATTCAGATGACGGCGGGCGGCATCAGCGACCTGCAGATGGCCGCTGTGGACCGGGTCAAAGGTGCCGCCGAAGAGTACAATCTTGTTTTGCATTGCTTCAAAACTCACAACAACCTGTGGAAACCTTCCGCTGTGACATCATACTGCAGGAATTTTTTTTCAAAAACAGAAATTTTTCTCGCGTGAAGATTTCCCGGTCTTAGGAAAGAGCCGCATGGGCGGAGCCCCCAAAAAGCATCGAAAGCGTTCTTTTTAAACTCTTCTTTATTTTGCGGCGAAAGAAGGGTTTTAATGCATTTTAAGAAATACAATTTCCTCCGACTTCCCTTGGAGCACAGCAGCTGTTTCCAGCGGTTCGGCCGGTTGGCTTCTGTCCTCAGGAGCCGCCGGAGAGAGCGGATGACAAAATGAAGATGAAAAAAAAATGAAGGAAGATTGAACTTTTTGTCGATAATTCTGTATAATCATCATCGATGAAATGCTCTTTGTCAAAGCCAAGACAGCAAAGAAAAGAGAAAAGTACAGACCAATCCGAAAGGAGGTGACTGAAGAATGGCAAAGAAAGCCGCAAAGAAAAAAACCGCCAAGAAGACAGCCAAGAAAACAGCCGAGAAGAAAGTCGCCAAGAAGAAAAAATAACATCCACAACACTGTGGCGCACAAAGAGGGTTTTGCAGAAACTGCAAAACCCTCTTTTGTTTTGCGGACGGATTGCCCAAAAGTTACGCGGAAGCATCTCAGAACAGAATGTTTTATAAGTTCTTGTCAATAAAGAACTAATACAAGATTCCCCCTTCGGCGGCATACTGTTGAATCACCGCAGCGGCCTCCTGCCGAAGCAGATCCAAATGAACCCGGATTCCCCTCTTCTCCAGACCCGCACACCAATCCGAAGGTTTGTCTCCTTCATCAAAGCCGGCCCGTCGTGCATCCTCCTCGCGGGCGGCACAGACCAGAACGGATATGCCTGACCAAGGGATTGCCCCTAAACACATCGCGCAGGGCTGACAGGAAGAATACAATTCATACTGTCCGCCGGAACGAGAGGACAGCCGATGCTCGGAGAGGATTTTTTGAGCCAGAGAAATAGCTGTGATTTCTGCATGGGCAATGCTCAAACCTGAAACGAGCACAAGATTGACACCGGCGGCAACCAATCGACCGCTGTTTTGTTCAAAAACCGCCGCAGCAAACGGCCCGCCGGTTTTGTATTCGACATTCAGCCGGGACAGGTCTATCACCCATCTCATTTTCTCTTCGGGAGAGGAAAAAGGGCCCTTTCCGGAACGCAGAAAACCCTGCATCCACGGGGGAAGCACTACAGAAAATCCGGTTTCCATTGACTTTTCCTTTCCGGCCGTCGGGCCGACTCCAGAACGGTTTTTCCTTGATTTCATCCTGCTGAATGATAGGGTATTTCCTGTCAGTCAGCCAGTTTTGAGGATTTCGGAGTCCAACGCAAGCACTTTTTTTATTCGGAATTGTCCGGGCGAGAAACGATGAATTCAGGTCAGCTGCGGATTGCCACCTGTCAGTTTCCGGTTTGTGCGGATATTGCCGCCAATGCCGCCCATATTGCCTCGCTGATGGAAGAGGCCGCCCGGGAAAAGGCCGACATCGTTCACTTTTCGGAATGTGCCCTCAGCGGCTATGCGAGTGTGGACTTTGAGTCTTTTGAAAACTTTGACTGGGACCTGCTGAAAAGCAAGATGCTGGACCTTATGGCGCTGGCGGGTGAGCTAAAACTCTGGGTGGTCCTGGGCTCAAGCCACCGGCTGACTGCCCCCCATAAACCGCACAATAGTCTTTATTTGATTAGTCCGGAAGGGAAAATTGCCGACCGCTATGACAAACGGTTCTGTACGGAATGGGATTTGAAATACTACACACCCGGCAACCATTTTGTCTATTTTAACATTCACGGGATAAAATGTTCTTTGCTGATTTGTTTTGACCTGCGGTTTCCGGAACTGTACCGGGCTTTGTACAAGGAAGGGGTCAAGGTAATTTTTCAATCTTTTTATAATGCCCGCCAGCAGGGTCCGAGCATCCATTCGGAGATTATGCGGCAGACGATGCAGGCGAATGCGGCCGACAACGGCTTCTGGGTGAGCATGTCCAACTCCTGCGGCTGGTATTGTCCGTATCCGTCCTGTTTTATCCAGCCGGACGGTCGAATCATCGCTCAGTGTCCGGAACATCAGGAAGGGCTGATTCTGAATCTTGTTGACCTGAACCAAACCTTTTATGACCCGGCAGCCCCCTTCCGCGATTTGGCCATTCGGGGGATTCTTACCAACGGCCCAGGCGACATGGAAGATGAACGTTCACAAAATCGAACTGTTCTATAATACACAGGATGACGATGTGTCTCTTTCTGTGTTTTCTGCTTTGGAAGCCCCCCTTTTATCCTGATAAAAAAGAGCCGTTTTCTTCATTGCCCTCGACCGGTTTTCTTTGGAAAAACTGCATTTTCTGAATACAATACTTTACTGAATTTTGACTTATCCATTCGAACGATACAACAAGGAAGGGAACAAAGATGAAAAACCTGACGATTACAGCCCCAAAAGGGTTTCTGGCGGCCGGGCTGCATTGCGGCATTAAGGCCAGCGGCAAACCGGACCTGGCTTTGCTGTACTGTCCGAACGGTGCAGCGGCGGCGGCTGTCTTTACCACCAACAAAATTGTTTCTGCGGCTGTGACGGTTTGTCGGGAGCACGCTCGAAGCGGACGCACCTTTGCCGCCGTCATCAACAGCGGCAACGCCAACGCCTGCACGGGGCAAAAAGGGATTGCCGACGCCCAAAAGATGTGTCAAACCAGTGCGGAATTGCTGGGGATTCGACCGGAACAGGTTCTGATTGCCTCGACGGGGATTATTGGACACCCCCTGCCGATTCAAACCGTCTGCGAAGGCCTCCGCAAGGCCGCCGCCCGCCTCGGAGAAGGAGCCGCCGCGGGATTGAATTTTGCCAAGGCCATTCTGACAACGGACACAAAAGTCAAAAACGCCGTCCGAACCGTCAAACTGAACGGCAAAACCGTGACGCTGGCCGGAACCGTCAAAGGGGCCGGAATGATTGGGCCGAACATGGCTACCACGCTTTGCATTCTGACGACGGATGCAGCGATTCGCAAACCGCTTCTGCAAAAAGCACTCCGCACGGCCGTGGACCAGTCGCTGAATCGGCTGACGGTGGACGGACATCAAAGCACCAACGATACAGCAATGATTCTGGCCTCCGGTCTGGCGGGCAATCGGATGATTCAGAAACAGGACGGGGCCTATCATCGATTCGAAACCGCACTGACGGAGCTGTGCCTGGACCTGGCCCGACAGATGGCCCTGGATGCGGAGGGGGCGACCCGAATGTTTACGGTCGTTATTGAGGGAGCGGCTTCGGCAGCCGAAGCCCGTCAGGCCGCCCGTGCAGTCGCCAACTATGATTTGGTCAAATGTGCGGTGCACGGCGCAGACCCAAACTGGGGACGGATTATCTGCGCCGTCGGCTCCAGCGGCGTTCGGTTAAATCCGGAAAAATTAACTTGCAAAATTGGGCAAATTACTGTATTTCGAAACGGTCAACCCGCACGATTCGATCCCAAAAAGGTCTCGCGGATTATCGCCCAGAAAGAACATACTATCACGGTATATCTGGGCGCAGGCATCCACAGCGATTTCTGCATGGGATGCGATTTAAGTCGTGAATACATAACGATTAATGCGGATTACCACACATAAGGGATTCCCCAAATCCCTTGGGAGTCCGACCGCTGAAAAACGGGCATGGAAACCTTGAATTTGGGGGTTGAAAAACCCCCAAAAACCGATACACTGTTTACAATTTTCATACAATAGGGAATTTAGGATACAGATTCTGGAAAGGATGAACAGGTGAAAACACAAAGTACATTCTGGACAGTCGGGGCGGCCCTGATGCTGATGCTCACCTCAGCACCGGTTTGGGCCGCAGAGGGTGCACCTGCCGCAGGGGCAGGTTTGGAGTGGTTTGCTCCTTTGGGCGCTTTGGTTTGCGCGATTCTGGCACTGGTCTTTGCCGTCTATTTTTACAAGAAGGTAATGGCAGCACCGGCCGGCAACCAAAGAATGATTGAAATCGCCACATACGTTCAGGAGGGCGCCTATGCTTATCTGAAACGACAATATAAAGTTGTGGCCGTTGTGTTCGTCGTGCTGTTTCTTATCTTCGGAGTGCTGTCCTATTACGGCATTCAGAACCCGTTTGTTCCCGTGGCCTTTCTGACAGGCGGCTTCTTCAGCGGTCTGTGCGGCTTTTTGGGAATGAAGACGGCAACCAACGCCTCTTCCCGAACCGCACAGGGAGCTGTGGAAAGCTTAAACCGCGGTCTTCAGGTGGCTTTCCGCAGCGGTGCCGTGATGGGTCTGGTGGTGGTCGGCTTCGGCCTGCTGGATATCACGCTGTGGTATCTGATTCTGGACAAGCTGGTCTATACAGCCGCCCATATGAAGGAAGGACTCAAACTGTTCGGCAATTTCTATCTGGTGCATCCGGGAATGGACCCGAGCCAGAAGCTGATTGAAATCACCACGACAATGATTACGTTTGGGATGGGCGCCTCGACTCAGGCGCTGTTTGCCCGTGTAGGCGGCGGCATTTACACCAAGGCGGCGGACGTCGGAGCCGACTTGGTGGGCAAGGTCGAGGCGGGCATTCCGGAGGATGACCCGCGGAACCCGGCGACGATTGCCGACAATGTCGGCGATAACGTCGGCGACGTGGCGGGCATGGGGGCTGACCTGTACGAAAGCTACTGCGGTTCGATTCTGGCAACGGCGGCCCTGGGTGCCGCCCTGCCGGCGGCGGCCCTGCAGATCAAGGGCGTTTCCCAGCTGATGGCCGTGCTGGCACCGCTGATTGTAGCGGGCATCGGCATTGTGCTGTCCATCGTCGGTATCTTTATGGTGCGGTGCAAAGAAGGAGCTTCGCAGAAGAACCTGCTGCGGGCCCTGCTGTTGGGAACCGGAAGCAGCTCAGCGCTGATTCTGATTGCCCTGCTGATTATGGCCTGGCTGGGGATGATTACCTGGGGTATCTTCGGTTCGGTCGTGGCGGGACTGATTGCGGGCGTGATTATCGGACAGGTTACGGAATACTATACATCGGATGAATACAAGCCCACCAAAGGAATCGCCGGACAGGCCCCGATGGGACCAGCCACGGTGATTATTGACGGATTTGCCGTAGGAATGTTCTCAACGGGCTGGTGTGTGGTCACGATTGTTATCGGAATTATTCTGGCGTTTGCCAGTGCCGGCGGGTTTACAAACTTCTCGATGGGATTGTACGGAATCGGGTTTGCCGCGGTCGGAATGCTGTCCACGCTCGGAATTACCCTGGCAACGGACGCTTATGGTCCGATTGCAGACAATGCGGGCGGAAACGCCGAGATGAGCGGACTGGGTGAAGAAGTGCGGAAGCGTACAGATGCCCTGGATGCTTTGGGCAATACGACGGCGGCCACGGGCAAGGGGTTTGCCATCGGCTCGGCGGCCCTGACAGCCATGGCCCTGCTGGCGGCCTACATTGAGGAAATCCGCATCTGGATTAAGAAACTGTCGGTTGCCAACGGCGGCATTTTCAAAGTGGGCGAGACCGTTTTTACGACGGAGTCGGTGAAAGTCGCCTCAGTGCTGGATTTTGTTCGTGCGTATGACTTGACGATTATGAATCCGAAGCTGATTTGCGGTCTGTTCATCGGCGGAATGATGGCGTTTGTCTTCTGTGCGATGACGATGAAAGCGGTCGGACGTGCGGCGGGCGCGATGGTCAATGAAGTCCGCCGGCAGTTCAAGGAAAAACCAGGCATTATGAAGGGAACAGAGAAGCCGGATTATGCCCGCTGTGTATCGATTTCGACCGCCGGTGCGCAGAAGGAAATGATGGTTCCTTCCCTAATGGCGATTATTGTGCCGGTTGTGACGGGGCTGCTGCTGGGAGTACCGGGCGTAATGGGACTTTTGGCGGGCGGTTTGTCCACGGGGTTTGTTTTGGCGATTACACTGAACAATGCCGGCGGCGCCTGGGACAACGCCAAGAAGTACATTGAAAAAGGCGCCTACGGCGGCAAAAAACTGCCGGACGGCAGCAAGAACCCCGTTCACGGGGCCGCGGTCATCGGCGACACAGTCGGCGACCCGTTCAAGGACACCTCCGGCCCGAGTCTGAACATTCTGATTAAGCTGATGACGATGGCCAGCGTGGTGTTCAGCGGCGTTGTGGTTCGGTTTTCACCGATGATTGGGGAATGGTTCAGCCGGACCTTGGGGATTGGAAATTAACGCGGCATCCTTGACGAATCCTTTCCACGAACGTATCCTGCAGGGGCGGCCTGATGGTCGCCCCTGTTTTTTGAATGGAGCAAAAACTCGCGAGGAATCTGCTTTGGCAGCAAAAAAAACGTCAAAAAAGAAGCCGGCCGAGAAAGCACCGGCCAGGCGAAAAACCAAAAAGGAGCCCGTTTCACCGGACCGGCAGTTTGCGATGACGGCGGCGGCAATCGCGAGGGACCGGCACTGCAGCGATATTGTGATTCTGGACCTGCGGACTATCAGTCCGGCAACGAATTATTTCGTGATTGCCACCAGCACCAGCGACCGGCAGGCCCGCAGCGTCGCCGATGAGATTTCGGACGCAGGCGAGCGGTTCAATTATCCGCGGTTCGGGCGGGCCGGCTATGAACAGGGACGGTGGATTCTGCTGGATTTTGTGGATGTGGTGGTGCACCTGTTCAACGCGGAAACGCGGGCGTATTACAATCTGGAGATGCTCTGGGGGGATGCCCAGCGGCTGGAGCTGGAGGAGCCGGGCAGGCGATGAAAAATCTGCTGACGATTCTGGAGGAGCGGATTTCGGAGGCCCTGCGGAAGGCCGGCGGTCCGGCGGAGGCGGCGGCACTGGTGAGCCCGTCGAAAAACCCGGCCTTCGGGGATTACCAGGCCAACGGGGTGATGGCCGCCGCTAAGCAGCTCAAAACGAATCCGAGACAGTTAGCCGAGCAGGTCGTCCGGCTTCTGCAAATCAACGACCTGTGCGAAACCGTCGAGATTGCCGGCCCGGGTTTTATCAACCTGCGTCTGAAACCTTCTCTGCTGGAGCAGCGGCTGCTGGGAATGTTCACCGACCCGGTTCGACTGGGTATGGAGCCGGCGGAAAAACCGAAAACCATCGTGGTGGACTACTCCGGACCGAACATCGCCAAAGAAATGCACGTCGGCCATCTGCGAAGCACTATCATCGGCGACTGGATCGCCCGCGTCCACGACTTTGAAGGACATCGCGTCATCCGACAGAATCATATCGGTGACTGGGGAACACAGTTCGGGATGCTGACGGCGTACCTGAAGGCCGAATATCTGCACGTGCTGGACAATCCCTCTTCGGCGGCGATTGCGGATTTGGAGGTCTTCTACCAAAACGCCAAGCAGCGAAGCGAACAGGACCCAGAGTTTGAAAAGACGGCCCGGGCAGAGGTGGTCAAGCTGCACAATCACGACCCGGAAACCATTCGGCTCTGGCAGCACATTGTCGAGCAGTCGCGTCGGCACTATCAGCCAATTTATGCCCTGTTGAATATAACGCTGAAGCGGGAGGATGAGCGGGGAGAAAGTTTTTATGCGGCAATGCTGCCGGAAGTGGTCAAGGAACTGCGGCAGAAAGGGCTGGCGGTCGATTCGGAGGGGGCGGTATGCGTATTTCCGAAGGGATTTGTCGGCAAGGACGGCGCCCCCCTGCCGTTCATTATTCAGAAATCCGACGGAGCGTATCTGTATGCGACGACGGATTTGGCGGCACTGCGGTTCCGCATTGCTCATCTCGGAGCGGACAAGATTGTCTATGTGACGGACGCACGGCAGACGCTCCATTTTCAAATGCTGTTCGAGACGGCCCGTGCGGCGGGCTGGACAGACAGCCGGGTGGAGCTGGTGCATGTGACGTTCGGCACAATGCTCGGGCCGGATGGGCGGCCGTTTAAGACACGCGAAGGCGGTACGGTCAAACTCAAGGACCTGCTCGAAGAGGCCGTGGAAAAGGCGCGGGCGGTGGTGGAGGAGAAAAATCCTTCTCTGCCCGCCGAACAAAAGGCGGCCATCGCGCGGGCGGTGGGAATCGGGGCGGTCAAATACGCCGACTACGCCAACAACCGCGATACGGACTACGTGTTCAGCTTCGACAAGATGCTGGCGATGGACGGCAACACAGCCCCGTACATGCAGTATGCCTACGCCCGCATCCGCTCCATCGAGCGCAAGGCGGCGGGCAAAGAAGTGGATGTGGAGCGGGAACTGGCGGGAATCGAGCGGGTTGTCCTGTCGGATGCGGCGGAAATCGAACTGGCCAAGAAACTCATCAGCTATGAGCAGGCGATTGAATCGGCGGCGGCCTCCTACCGGCCGAATCTGCTGACGGCCTACCTGTACGACCTGTCGCAGTCATTCAGCCGGTTTTACAACGCCTGTCCGGTGCTGGGGGCGCCGGCGGATGTGCGTCCCAGCCGTCTGCTCCTGTGCGAACTGACCGCACGGGTCATTCGGCACGGAATGCAGGACCTTTTGGGGATAGAAACTCCTGAACAGATGTAGCCGCCGGCTTCCTTAGGCTCCCGTTGCGGACATAATGTTCACACGGCTCAACTTGACCCCCTTCAGACTGGTCATTCGATCCGCCAGCGACTGAATTTCCCTTACTTTCCCTTTGAGAATTATAACCTCCAGGCAATTGTGATGGTCCAGGTGCACGTGGGTCGTGGTGATAATATGGAGAAGGTGGCTGTGCTGAAGATGGGTAAGTTTGGTGGTCAGACCGGTCAGATGATGGTCATAAATTAAGAGAATCGCTGCCACGGCATCTGACGAGGGGTCGGCCAGATACTCCTGCTCCAGCCGCGCCCGAATCAGGTCGCGCACGGCCTCGGAGCGGTTCGGATACCCCTGCTTTTCAATCAGGGCGTCAAACTTGGCAAGCAATTCCTGCTCCAGCGAGATTCCCACGCGTTCAATTTTCCCCATATTCCAACTCTCTCCAAAGGCGTTTTCAACCGAATTGTATTCCATCCAAAAAAAAAGAAATTTTTATTTGACGCAGTAGCACGAATTATATATTTTTATGCGCCGTGTCTCTTACGATTTATCTAAACTTTCTTTGCTTATCGAGAAAGGAGGGTTCATGCGGAACCTGTTTGTGGGATTCATAGGATTTATCCTGCTGATTGCTTCGTTAACTTTTGCAGAAGGAACTGAAAGTCTCTGGCAGCGAGAGTCGCTGACGGACGGATTTGCGGGCCTGAATGAACTCTGGGAGCCGTCGGGAATTCAGCTCGGGCTGAGTCTGACAAGCATTTACCAGCAGAATGCCCGCGGGGGAATCAGCACGCATCGGCATCAGGGACGCTGGTCGGGCAGTTATGACCTCGAACTGGACACGGATATGGAGCGGCTGGCCGGTCTGACAGGCGGTACGCTGTATCTGCACGCCGAAGGCACCTGGCCCCGGCGGGGTCTTGACGAAACCTCCGTTCAGTCGCTCTTCGGTGTCAACGGAGATTTTACCCCGCGCGAGGCCCTGAACCTGATTGAACTGTGGTATCAGCAGAATCTCTGGGACGATACGCTTCAGGTACGGTTTGGGAAAATTGACATGACCGGCGGGTTTGAATGCCGGGGCTGTCCGGTCTCGTTTGACTGCAGCCGCTATGCCAATGACGAAAACACGCAGTTCCTCAACTCGGCCCTCGTGAACAACCCGACGATTCCGTTTCCGGATTACGGGATTGGAGCAATCGTGCTGTGGGCGCCTTCTGACCTGTGGTATATCTCCTTCGGAGCGGCGGACGCCCAGGCGGACAAGCGGGAAACGGGCCTGAATACTGCCTTTCATCAGGAAGACTACTTTGTGTATATGGCCGAGACGGGACTGACACCTGCCTTGAATTCGGCCAATGGGGCCCTGCCGGGAGCGTATCGCGTCGGTGTATGGTACGACCCGCAGCCGAAGGCCGCTCTGGATGAAACCCGATTCTATCGGGACGATACGGGCTTTTATCTGAGCTTTGACCAGATGCTTTGCAAAGAAAACAGCAGCCCGGACGACAGCCAGGGACTCGGAACCTTTTTCCGCTACGGCTATGCGAATGGGCGGTCGAACGCCGTCAGCCATTTTTACAGCGGCGGCATCCAGTATGAAGGGCTTTTGGAGGGACGCGATGCGGATGTGCTGGGCATCGGCTATGCACACGGGGTTTTAAGCGACCGCAGCGGAAGCCCATTTACGGAAGATTTTGAAAGTGTGCTGGAAGCGTACTACGCCTGGAAAGCAGCCGGTTGGATGACCATCACGCCGTCGATTCAGTATGTAACCAATCCGGGCGGGATGGGTGAATCAAAGGATGCCGTCGTAGCGGGTGTGCGGACTGTGATTACGTTCTAAGAAACGGAGGGCTTTGCATGCATATGGCGGATGCGCTGCTGTCGCCGGCAGTCGGCGGGACGATGTGGGCCGTCAGCGCCGGACTGCTGGGCTATTCCTGCAGAAAAATCCGGCAGGAGTTTCAGGAAAGCAAAATCCCGCTGATGGGGGTGGCCGGGGCGTTTGTGTTTGCGGCCCAGATGCTCAACTTTACGATTCCGGGCACCGGGTCCAGCGGGCACCTGGGCGGCGGACTGCTGCTGGCTGTTCTGCTGGGTCCCTGGGCGGGGTTCGTGACGATGGCCTCAATTCTGGTCATTCAGGCATTGTTTTTTGCAGACGGCGGACTGCTGGCCCTCGGGTGCAACATCTTTAATCTGGGTTTCTGGACCTGTTTTGTTGCCTATCCGCTGATTTACCAGCCGATTGCCGGAAAGAACCCGACTCGAAAACGTATCCTTTGGGGTTCGATGCTTGCGGCGGTTGTCGGTCTTCAGCTGGGGGCTTTTTCCGTCGTGATAGAAACAGTTTTGTCCGGCATCAGCGAGCTGCCCTTTGGGCTGTTTGTGCTGGCGATGCAGCCGATTCATCTGGCAATCGGCATCGTGGAAGGGCTTGCGACGTCGGCGGTTGTCCTGTTTGTCCTGCAAAACAAACCGCAAATTATCCTTTCGCCGAAAACCGCCCTGCCGGCTCCTTCCATTCGCAGAACGGCTTTGGTGTTTTTGACGGCGGCCGTTGTGCTGGGCGGAGCGGCCAGCTGGTTTGCCTCCACCTATCCGGACGGACTGGAATGGTCAACGGCACGGGTATCGGGCAAAGAAGAACTGGAATCACCGGAAAAAGGCATTCATTCTTCGCTGGCTCAAATTCAGGAAAAAACAGCGATTTTGCCGGATTACAGTTTTAAGACCGCTCATCCGGAAGAATCCGAGGACGCTCGCTGGCCTGCCGTCGATGTCGGCACAAGCGTATCCGGCATTGTAGGCGGTCTTCTGACGCTGGTGCTGACCGCGGGGATTGCCGCAGCAATCAAAGCGGCTCATCGCAAGCCGGACATCCGGACCTCGTAAATCCAGCGCCGCATCACCTCGATTCGGTCTTCGCATAGGCCCAGGCACCCGCGCGGGTGTCGGGCTCCTTTTGTGCGGACGCCGACCGCTCGGCCTCCTGGAGCCACTTTTGGGCTTCGGATGAATTGTTCGGTACGGCCTGCCCTTTCAGGTACATTTTGCCCAAGGCGGCCTGTGCCCGGGGGAATCCGTTTTCGGCCGCACGCCGGAACCATTCGGCGGCCTCGTTGAAATCCTGCTCAACTCCCCAGCCCCTGTAATACAGCCAGCCGAGGGCATATTGGGCGGGGGCGGCATTCTGCTGAGCGGCTTTCCGAAACCATTCGGCCGCCTGACGATAATCCCGCTCAACCCCCAAACCCTGATAATACATCAGGGCCAGATTGTTCTGAGAAGGTGCAAATCCTTTTTCGGCGGCAGTTCGATACCACTTTTCGGCCTGCGGATAATCCTGCGGGACCCCCTGGCCGTTGGCATACATCAGCCCCAGTGCATGACAGGCGGCGGAAACCCCCTGCTCGGCGGCGGGCTGAAGCCAGGAAAGCGCCTGGGCATAATCCGGGGATTCCTGTTCCAGATACAGGATGCCCAATCCGGCCTGGGCCTGAGGAATTCCGGCTTCGGCCAGCGGGCGAAGCAGGTCAAGGACTTTCTGCGAATCCGGTTTGACACCGCGGCCTTTCAGATACATACGGGCCAGATTGTTGGCAGCAGCGGGCAGATTGCGTTTGTGGGCCTGTTCATACCAATAGACCGCCCGCGGATAGGACTGAATGACTCCCTGTCCATCCTCATACAGAAGCCCGAGCATATTCTGGGCCGGCGCATAGCCCTGATTGGCGGCCTGCTTCATCCATTTGGCGGCCTTTCGAACATCCTGTTTGGTGCCCAGGCCTTCCCGATACATCATCCCCAGTGTGTACTGGGCCTGCGGATTTCCATCCAGAGCCGCTCTGCGAACCAGCCCGAAGGCCCGGACGGGGTCCTGAACCGTTCCCTCGCCCCGCAACGACAGCAGACCATAATTCTGCAGGGCCCAGGGGTAACCCTTTTGGGCGGCGGTCGCAAACAATTCCGCAGCGCGGTCGGGGTTCCGCTCGACTCCCTGTCCATTCCAGTAGCAGAGGCCGAGATTGTT
This sequence comes from Planctomycetota bacterium, assembly GCA_029552545.1. Taxonomy (GTDB): domain Bacteria; phylum Planctomycetota; class Phycisphaerae; order Sedimentisphaerales; family Anaerohalosphaeraceae; genus JAHDQI01. The sequence goes on along the minus strand of JAKPDO010000006.1, from coordinate 30,063 downwards.
TTGTGCAGGAGAAAACCCCTGTTCGGCGGACAACCCATACCAGTAAGCGGCCTTTTGGGTATCCTGTTCGACACCGAGTCCCTCTTCGTACATCAGGCCCAGATAAAATTGAGCCCGCGGGTCTCCGGATTCAGCGGATTGACTCCAAATCTCCGCTGCCGCATCATACTCCTTTCGCTGATACGCACTCCATCCCTTTTCGAACGAACCGTTGCAGCCGACAGCAAAGACCGATAAAAACGCCCCTATCAGCATCCCGCCGAACCGATTTGTGCCGTTTTCCGCCCTGCAACTGAATTCAAAGATGTCCGCCATATTTTGTGCTCCTGAAAAAGATTGCTTCCGGAGCAAGCCATCGGCGAGCGGGCCGGGGCGGTTAAGTTAAATTTTCATAAAGAGCCGTCTCAGAGACCGGATGGGCAGATGCAACAGGTGCGGGCCTGGCTCACAGCAGCGGGCCGCAGCCGATTTGCGGAAAATCAAGAGAGTTGACAAACGACTGGAAATCCGGAGGCGGGGCCGTTTCCGGAAAGATGCAGGTCAGGACGAAAAAGGTCCTTCCGGCAAAAACGAGAAGGCCCTGGTGAATGCTTCGGCCTTCGGCGGCCGGCGCGGTGTGTTTGAACAGTACGGCTGGATGTCCGAAATACAGCGTCGTCTGGCGAAGAAGACGGCCGTCCGAGGAAAGACGGGCCCGAGCAGCCAGATAATCCTGAATAAAGATTTGCTGGAAAGAGGGACTGTCGGCCGAATCAGACAAAAACCGCCGGACAGTCAGATGATAAACAGTACGGCCGTCCGCCGCAGCGGCCTGACAGTAAACGGTAGAACTGTTCGGGTCATGCTCAAGCCGGTGCTGAACGGGAGGCGAAGGAAACAAGACGGAAAACCCCTCTTCTTCTGAAACATATCGGACCTGCCCCGGGATGCGTTCCGTCAGATACGGATGTCGGCGAACAGCTTCACCCAGACGGACTTGTGCATCGACAAAGAGATCCTGTTCTTTCTTAGCCAACAGATTCTTTTTCTGCTCGGAGACATCGACCCCGTTCAGCTCCGCCAGCAGGGCCCACAGATAAGAGGAAACGGGCTGGGTTTCCGCCAGTCGAAGACTGAGGAACAGCTGCGCCCAGCCGTTGGCCGACAGAGCCGCCTGCCGATACCAGAACAGGGCTTTTTCAGGATTGTGCGGGACTCCCCTGCCTTCTTCATACAGAGCCGCCAGAGCAATTTGAGCATCCGCATCCCCGGCAAGGGCTGCCGCCCGATACCAATAAGCAGCCTGGGACCAATCCTGAGGAAGCTGACGGCCTTCGGCATACAGGAAGCCGAGCAGATACTGGGCTCCGGCATCTCCCGATTGTGCCTGCTGAATGAGTACGGCCGTCTCCGAGTTGTCCGCAGCGTTCTGGGCCAAAGCGCACAGGCCGGCTCCCAAGAGCCATTCGGCGGCAAGCAGAATTCCGCAAAACCGGATACAATTCATTGGAACAGCAATCAGCGGGTTTTGGCGGCCCGTTCCACCTGCTCGAGGTATTCGCGGACGTTGTCCCGCGGGTCAATCTGCTGAGCCCGCCGAAGCAGCGGAATGGCCTCTTCATACTTGCCCTGCTGCACCAGCAGCTGGGCATGGCGGATTCGGGCCTGGGCTTCGTATTTCTCGATAGCCGCCGCCCGCTCGAAGTAAAAGACCGCCTTTTCCGGATTCTGCATTTTCCCCCAGTGCTGTCCGAGCAGGATGAGGGCCTCGCCGTCCAGCGGGTCAATCGCAATAATTTCCTCCAGCAGGCGAATCTGCTCTTCACTGCCGGCGCCTTCAGCCACAGCAATCCGGGCCTGGAGCTTGAGCATTTCCACCTTCAGAGAATCCGTGAACTGTCCTTCAAAGGCCTGCTGCATCCGCTCCAGCAGCTGCCGGCTTTCCGCCAGAGCTCCGCGCGCCATCAGGGCTCTGGATGCCCGAAGGAGCCGTTCGGCAGGCACAGACAGTTTCTGCTCGAGGGCCCGTGTGTAGGCCCTGACAGCGGATTCATAGAGTTCCTCATTGATGTAAATATCGCCAAGCAGCAGCAGACTTTCGGCGGTCGAACGGCCCAGGGTGTCCAGCCACTCAAAAATCTCGGCGGCTTTGAGCGGTTTGTTCATTCCGAGAGAGGCATTGGCCATAAGGAGCCACAAATCCGCCCGATCCGGCATCTGCCGAAGCAGCGATTCACAGAGGGCGGCGGCTTCCGGATACCGCTCCTGTCGGAACAGACTTCGTGCCAGCCCCATTTTCCAGTCCATCGTAGCCGGGTCCAGCAGGACGGCCATTCGATAGGACGACTCGGCCGCCAGATGGTCATCCAGCGAGGCATAGGCGAACCCGAGCAGACCGTACGTGACGGCATCGGAGCCGCCCAGCTCAATCACTTTGGTGAGCGCGGCGGCGGCACCGGCAAAATCGCTGTTCCGGATGCAGATCAGACCCAAATTGCGCCAGGCCCGCCGGAATTTCGGAAACTTCTGAACGGCCTGCCGGTAGGCGGCGGCCGCCTCATTCAGTTTCTCCTGTTGAAAATAAATGTTGGCCAGCGTAAAATCAAAAACGGCGCTGGCGGCGGCATTTTGGGCCAGCTCTTTTTGAAGAGCGGTAGCCGCATCATTCATCTTATCCGACGAAATCAGATTCAGGATTTTCAGAAGCCGTTCGCGTTCTTCGACAGTCAGACGGGGTTCAATATCCGTTTCCGCCAGGTAGCTTTCCGCCAAACGCTGCTGGAAAGCCGGCTGATTCCAGAAGGACAAAAAAGACTCCGGCAGCGGCTGAGCCGGTTCCTCCGCCCGGCACAGAACCCCGCAAAACGGAGATACACTCACCATCAGAGCCAGAATCGCAGAACAACGAATCGCACAAACCATGTCTTTTTATCCTTTCGGAAACGTAATCGGTACCCGCATACGAAACTTAACCGGCTGACCGTTTCGCCGGCCGGGTTCAAATTTCCACTGTTTGACGGCATTCAGGGCGGGCTTTTCAAAAATCGGGTCGGTGCTGGACTGTACGGTTGGATTTTCGACCCGTCCCTGTTCATCGACGACAAAAATAATATACACCGTTCCGGGCGTTTTCTTTCGGAGCTCTTTGGTCATCAGCGGACTGGACTGATAAATCACACGCGGCTTCTGGTCGAGGTCTGCAATGGAAAAAGGGGCCTCGGCGTTTTTGGTTTCCGCCGCGACATTCTGCAGGGAGACGGCAAAATCTCCTTCCATCCAGCTCCCGCTGAGCGACGGATTCAGCGCCAGCGTCAGCTGCTCGAGCGTCAGCGGCGGCGCCTCTTCGGTCAGCTCCGGCGGTTTGTCTTCAGGATCCGGCTCCTGCGGCGGCTTTTCCTCCGGCGGCGGTGGCGGAGCATCCAGTTTGGCTGTATCGACAGGGCGCAGAATCAAGTCCGCCGCAGGCGGCTTGGCCAAGGTCTGCATCAGCGGCAGAATCAGGAAAAACAGCAGGGTCATCCCGATGCCGCCCAGCAGAACCGCCAGACGATGAAACAGTTTCCAGAACCATCGAAACAGTGCACGCATACGCCGAAAATCCGATTCTCTTACGGGCTGCCTTGTCGAGACGCGACACTCACTTTGACCGCCCCGGCCAGTTTGGCCTCATCAATAACCCGAACCAGCTGGCCGGAGGGAGCCCCCTGATCGGCCTGAATAATCACAGGCACCTGTTCTTTCTGGAGCATTCGCTTGACAAGGGGCTGGATGCCGCTAAAGCCGATCTCACGTCCCCCGTACACCACCTGTCCCTTATCGGTCAGGGCTATCAGAATGCTGTTTTTCTCCAGACGCACCGAGGAGGCCGCCTGCGGTTTGTCCACCTCGATTCCGGTTTCCTCCACAAACGTGGTCGTCACAATGAAAAAAATCAGCAGAATAAAGACGCAGTCCATCAGCGGGGAAATATCAATCCCGACATCCTGATTGTCATCGGATGCGATTGAACGAAAACGTCCCATCAGTTGTCTCCTTTTGACCGGAGGATTTGTTTATAAAGATGCTGGGTGCAGACGGTTTCCAAATGCGCCAGAAAGGCCTTGTATCGGTTCTGTTTTCGAACCAGCTGATAGTGAAAAAACAGACCCGGCAAAGCGATAATCAGGCCGGTCTCCGTTGTGATAAGGGCTTCGGAAATGCCGCCGGCAACCATCGCCATGGTTTTTTCTCCGCCGCTTCCGGATGCCAGTGCCGAAAACGTGGCCAGCATCCCCGTTACAGTTCCCAGCAGTCCCAGCAGGGGCGCCAGGCTGACGCAGATTTTCATCACCCGCAGGTCTCTTTCAAAAGGTCCCAGCTCATCTGTTTTGAGTTCCTCAAAGAAACGAACACAGTCTTTGAGCGTGGAAAAACCGGATACCTCATCGAAGATTCGCCCGACGGTTCCTCTTCGAAGCTCAGGCTGCCGGAGCCACTGGCGCCAGATGTTTTCGCGGATTCGGAAAAATCCTTTTTCCGCAAAACGAAGCCACAGATGAACTCCAAGCCCGAACATCACAATGCCGACGACGGCAATGGCCGTCATAGCCCAGCCGCCCGACAGCCAGATGTTCCAGGCCTCCGCAAAGAATGCCTGCACCGACTCGGGCAGAAACCGCAGCATCTCGGAAACCCGAATTGGAAGATTCATCTCGCTCACTGGACCTCCTGACGACTCAATGCGTTCCGGCTTACCTGACCGACCAGACGGTCCTGATGGTCCAAAACCGGAAGGTGCGTGTCTTTGTGCTGCTCGAAGGCCTTTTGGACTTGTCGGGGATGCGCATCAATTCGAATAAAAGATTCCTTGCGGTCAAGCAGATGCTCTACAGGTGTATTAACAGGCCGGGCCATCAGTTCCTGAACCTGAATGGAACCAAGATATTTACCGGCTTTGTCCACAACAAATATCCGCTCGAGAGAATCCCCGTTTTCAAGGGCAAGAATCTGCACGAGAATGTCAGCGATTTTGGTCTCAGGTTCCGCCTGGACAAACGGCGGAATTTGTACAGACGGCTGGAAAGCCGGCTTTCCCTGCACCGGCTCGGCGGCAGCCGCCGGAGCCGTCGAAACCGATGGGGTATGGGCGGCGGCTTTGGCCAGCTCGTTAAGGAACGCAAAAGCCGTCTTTTCCATCTGGTTGAGAATCCCTTTGGATTTGCGGGAGAGAAAGGCATGAATCAGCAGCGAAGGAATCGCCACAATCAGACCGAATTCGGTTGTAATCAGGGCTTCAGAAATGCCGCCGGAGAGAGTTTTGACGTCTCCGGAGCCGAACACGGTAATCAGTTTGAAGGTGTTGATAATGCCGGTCACCGTTCCGAGAAGCCCCAGCAGCGGTGCACAGGCGGCACTGACGGCAACAAAGGGAAGAAACCTCTCCAGTTTCAGACGAACCGCCAGGATTTTTTCATACAGAATCTCCTCGATGAGCTCTCGCGGCTCGTTCATGTGCTCTGCACCAACGCGAAGCATTTGCCCAATCGGGCCCCGGATAACGCGGGCTTTTTCCTTCGCTTCGGCGGAATCCATTTTTGCAACCGCCTTAAGAAAGGCATTGATTTTTTTGGCGGAAGGCATCCGAATCCAGAGCATACTGAACCATTTAAACAGGGCCACCAGAAACGCAGCACCCGCCAGGGCGAAAATCGGTATCATGACCGGGCCGCCCTTCTGAATATGCTCCAGAAGGGTTTCGCGAGTCTGCTCAATTTTCCGGGCATTGCCGAGAGTCGGGTCCAGGGGAAAAAGCCCCTGAGATGTCTCAATCAGTTCGGCGGCGGTCTGGGCTATCTGCGGATTTTCAAACGGCAGAACGGTCGGTTCGAGAGAGCCGAGCTGCTGTTCCACGGTGCCTACCACGCGCCCGTCATGAGAGCGGAAGAGGGCAATCGGCCCCAGCAGAACAAATGTCCCTTTCTGCACCAGACCGCTGGAATCTACAGCGGTGCCTTCAAAACGGGCCCCGCCGAGGGCTTCTTCCAGACGGTCCAGAGCCGTCAGGAGCAGGCGGCCCTGCGCCTCATAAATTTCCATCGGACTGAGGGTTCGGTTTTCCGCCGCCAGTTTGGCCTCCTCGAGCACCGCCCGATACCGCTGAAGTTCGGCAATATGCAGACGGGATTCAAAATTGCGAATGTATTCTCCCAGAAGGCCGGACAGATAAGACGCCTCCTCCTGACGGGCCTTGATTTCATTGCGGAGGGTGCTCAGGTCCAGCGTGCGCCCGTCGAGCAGGCGGGAAGTCTGCTGGTACTGCCGGCGGACTTCGAGCAGCCGGTTTTCCAGCTCGTTGATTCGCCGGTTCAGGGGCAGCAGCTCCTCGGCCATCTGCTGCCGGAAGGCAGCCAGTTCGGCCAGACTGTCATCCAGTTTCTGCTGAATTTTCTGAACGGAGGCGTTCACATCCGCCGTCTGGTTTTGTCCGTACCCGACCGAGACAAACCCCAGCGCAAGGAGAATCCCAGCCAGACTTCTATGCAGAATGGTTGTTCGAAAGGACCGTGTCATGCTGATTCCTTATTTACTGAATGGTTAAAGGCAGAAGAATGTAAGAAGCGGTTTTCTCATTTTTCAATATGGCGATTAAATCGCTGACGGAGCCAGCAATCTCCGGTTTGAAGGTCCAGTTCCACCGGTTTTCATCCGGGAATCCAAATCCGCCTACGCTCTGGGCCGGATTGCTGAAATACCCGCAGCTGATGCCGACGTAAACGGCGGCAACCTCCTGCGAGGTTCCGTCCGGAAGTGTGCGTATTTCGCTGGCAGCTGTAATTTCCTTGTGAAATTTGTCTACTTCATTCAGAATGCCTATGACATTCTGAAAACGCTCCGACAAAGACAGACGGGACAACTCCGTTGCTTTGCCGAGTCGCTGGCTGAGAGGCTTTACATGCTCACGAAGCGGTTCAGGAAGACGCTCCAGCAGACCGCAAACCCGCTCTTCCATCTGGTCGACGAGTTTCTTAAGTACAGAAACAGCATCAAGCAGCCGATCTTTTTCCTCGAGCATTTCATTGCGTTTGCGGTCGGCTTCGGCAATGCCGGCGTCCGCTTCTCGAATTTTATTTTCAAACGATTCAATCTCCCGCTCCAGCAGCGCAATCCGTTCGGCCAGGAGTTCTTTGGCCAGGGTGAAATCCCGCTTCTCTTTGGATAGAATCCGTTGGGTTTCCACCCATTTTTCCGTGGTGGTTCGGATGGTTTCCAGCATCTCGGCTGTGTCCGAGGCCCGGACCGGAGAGAAAAGAAGGCCGACAACAGCCAGCCCGACCAGCCATCGACGGACGCCGGACGGTGAAAACTTCGGATGCCCTTTTCCGCAGCCTGTTTTTTCTGAAAGACTTCTGTTCATTTACGAACATCCTTCCTGAATCGTTTTCATTCTTTTTTGCATTGTCAGGACGAGAGGACTCTACCTTTGTCCTGTTAGGGATTTATTAAAATCCTGTTTGCTTCCGGTAAGTTTGCGGCTCTGCTGCGTCCTAAAAAGATGCGCTTAGACTGAGGGAAAACTCCATTCCCCTCCGATACGAACTTTTGGTTACATCGTCTCCGATATATTTGGAGCGGTACACCGTTTTGATTTCCGGGTCGAGCAGATTCTTGGCCTGAAACTTCAGTTTCCAAACAGACCCGAGGGGCTGGGTCAGACTGAAATTGAGCGTGCCGTACTCGGTTTCATAGAGACTGGGAATCAGCACGCGGGTCTGACCGGCACCCGGGCTGGCACCAGCCACGAGGGTATCGCCGCGCACCGTATAAAACAGGGCCAGCTGCGTTTTGACTTCGGGTACATCATAAGTCAGATAGATATTGTAAAGATAAGCCGGGGCATTGGTCATATCCCGCTTGGTCATCGGCGCACGAACATTGGGATGATTGAACCGCGCGGCCTCATCAGGCGGAAGCGTCACCTCGGAATTGATCAGCGTGGCGTTGCCCCCGACGGAAAGGCCGTTCATACTTTCCCAAAAACGGGCCAGGTCCTGACGGAGTTCCAGTTCATAGCCGCTCATTTGGCCTTCCGGGTAATTGACGGCGGTCGTGTAATCGAACGAGGCCGTAACCCGCTGGACATACTCGATGGGGTCCTTGACCTTTTTATGAAACCAGGAGAGCGAAATGAGACTGCCCGCATACGGGGTGTAATCCAGCCGCAGGTCGTAATTTTTCAGGGAGCTGGTCTGCAGGTCCGGATTTCCGATAAAGACATCGCCGCCTAAGTACTCGCTTTGCATAATCGGCGTTAATTCTTTCAGGGTTTGTCGGGCAATGGTTTCGCTGTAAGAGCCGCGAAGGGTAATCGGGTCCCACGGACGATACTGAAACCCGATAGAGGGCAGGATATCGGTCTGCTGCGTGGAGACATCCGCATCACCGGGGTTGAGTTTTACGGCAGTGTAAGAACCTTTAGGATACCAGAAAACCTCGGATTCAGGCTGGTTGACAATTTCAAGGTTGGTTTTTTCGATCCGGTTTCCTCCAATCAGGTTAAACTGGGAGGTCAGGGGCATATCCATCATATAATACCAGGCGGAAATTTTTTGCAGGCCTTTATAGTCCACATCGACCTGACCGGCCGTAATGGGGTGATTTTCGGTCGGAAATGTACTGCTCCAATAGAACTCCCACGGCTTTTTGGGGCCCATTTGATTATCGGCAAAATTGGCAAATGACTCCTGATTGTATCGTCGGGTCACAGTGTCTTCAAAGAATCCGAACTTTAGATACCCCTCCTGACCGTCCCACTGTTCAAACGGAAGTTTGAGATTGACCTGATATTGGTCGCTGTCTTCCGTAATCTGTTTCCAGACTCTCTGGAGATAGCCCATCGTAAAATTAGCGGAGGGTTTAAAGGGCTGGTGCTGACCGACTACCTGTCCGCCTTCAATCAGCGGATACCATTTGGTGCCGAACATTCGCTTGTCGGGCTGAACCATCCCGGCGGAACTGTAGGCAATCTTCCAATCCACCTCCGGCGGCAGAGTCCGCAGCCAGCGGCCCAGACTCAGGTCCAAATCAAACAGAGTATGACGACCGCTGAACTGGAGGGTGCGGGTGGTCCGTTCGGTATATTCAAGCGTTTCGGAACGCAGATACGGAGAGGCATCCGGGGCTTCGGAGTTGCCGGGATGATCCGGGTCATACGGGTCATAGTTGTCAAACTCAGGTCCGAAAAAGTCCGGCCAATATCGATGCAGACTTTTTTTCCCGCGTGTATTTTCGGCCAGTGTGGCGGTGTCTTCGGCTATGCGTGTATAAAGATACAAAATAGAAAACTGGTGGTCTTCCAGCTCGATTCCGGCGGTGCCTAAACCGCCCCACTGAACGGATTGGGTGCTTTCCCGAATATCCCAGAGTGATGTTTTAAAGGAATCCCATCCTTCAATTTGCGTTTGTCGAGGGGTCATGGATTGACCGGGGCTTCGGACCCATAACGAATCATCCTGTCCTTCCTTATAAGAGCTGTCTTTTTCATAAAAGAAACTGCCGAATCCGCCGAACCGGGTTCCGTCTGCCAAGTCGAACTTATCCCCTGCGGACAGGGACCATTTGTAATCGTCCGGTTGCTCCTCAGGACTGACTCCGACAGCGCCGTTCCAGCTCATTCCCAGCCGATTGTACTGAATATCCCGTTCTCCGCCGTCTTTACCCCATCGGTTAACTCCTCCGTCCTGATAGCCAAGAAAGCGGCTCCCCGCAGAAGGATAATCCCAGCTTGCGGTATAATCCGCTTTGAGCGTCCGTTCGTTCGGAACACCCTTCAGGATGATATTGACCGCTCCTCCGGAAGCATCGCCCTGCTGGTCAGGTGTAAAGGTTTTGCTGACCTGAATGTTTTCGATGGCGGCGGCGGGGAACTGGTCCAGCTGGACGGCCCGTTTGTCAGCGTCGGCTGTGGGCAGACGTGCGCCGTTCATCTGGGAATTGACGTATCGGTCAGGAAGACTGCGAATGACCGCGTATTTCCCATCCTGAACCGTCGCACCGGCAACCAACCGCAGGGCGCCGGCAGCATCGGAGGCACCCGCTCGACTCATCAAGTCGGCACTGATGGAATCCATCAGGGCCGGGCTTTCCATCCGCAGGTCCAGCAGTGCCGCTTCCGTGCCCGCTCCCATCTGCAGGTCTTCCACAACAAACTCTTCAATATCCGTAAAATCACCGGTTAAAGACACATCCAGTTCCGTCATTTGGCCGCTCTGCACTACCACATCGGGGCGGACATGGCGGGTATAACCGGATTTGGAAACAATCAGCGTATAGGTTCCTGGTGCCACTTCCGAAAAAAGAAACTGGCCGTCCTGATTGGTCTGGACGGAAAGGTCAAGCTCTGCAATCACGATCGAGGCCGCCCCGATGGGCATATTGAAATCGCTGTCATAGACCGTTCCGCGAATGCTGCCGATCCCCTCGGCGGCCCGAGCCGGCAGTCCCATAGCCAGCATCAGCAGCCAAACCAGAGCCCCGCACGCCGTCTGTTTTACCATGGCTGGCCCAATCCTTTGTGAATCTGACGAATCCGTTCCCGCAATTCTGCATCCGGTTCAACCGCAAAAAGAACCATCGAACAGCAGGTTGCCGCCAAATCCTCCGCCCGAGGACGAGAATTGAGATTTTCGACTCCTTCTTCGACCGCTCTCTTATAAAGAGCCAGCGCGGTGTCCTTGTCATCCATTTGTGCATAGGCCTCCGCCAGGGGCCGCAAAGCATCGGCTCGATAGATATTGAAGATGGACTGCCTTTTGGCTTCATAGCTTTTCAGAAGCGTTTGGACCTCCTTTTCAGCCTCTTGCGGCTGTCCGGCCCGATATCGAAGGGCAGCCAGGGGAGCCCCAAGGGTAAACTGCGTCTCATCCGGCCACTGATATTTTTCCATCAACCGGCGGACCTCATCGAGCAGTTCGAGAGCTTTGGCGGAGTCGTTATGGTCCAGGGCGGCCTCTGTCAGCCGTGTGAGCAGCTGAATCCGCAGAAAGACAGGCAAAGGCGACCAGGAATTCCTGATTTTCTCCTCCAGCTGAGACCGCTGTTCTTGTCGGTCATACACCATTTCGTACATTTGTGCATACGAAAAAAGAACATTGTTGCGTACATCTGCATTGTTTTGTTTCAATTCAGAATCCAGACGCTGTACCTCCTTGTCGAACAGGTCTTTCTGCTGCAGCTGTGAGTCGCCGAGCAGCATCTTTCCCCGCTGAGAGGGCTCCAGCCCCTCCTGGGCTTTCAGGGCCGTTTCGAGCTGCCCGAGCTGGGCATAACCCTGAGCAATTTTGGATTGAATCAGGTCCCGCCGCCATTCCTGAACGGGCTCCTGGTGAGCACCGGACAGGCCCTTTTCGGCAATCTCACGGGCCTGCCGAAGATATTGTTCCGCCAGCGGAGCATTCTGTTGACGGGCTGCGTATACGGCCAGGTCCGCCAGACAGGCCCCGCGTCTCCAGTTCTCGATTTGCTGCAGGTATCGAAGCGCCCGTTCGGGCTGGTTCAGCTTCAGCGCGGTTTCCACCACCATAGCCTGAGTGCGGCTTCGGTCCTTCAAATGCGGCTTGATGGGCATTTTTGCAGCGGTCTCAAACGCCACATCGAGCAGTTCAAGCCGCCAGGGTTCCAGGGGCTGGTCCTGCAATTCCTGCACCGAAGCTTCGCTCGCAGCCCCAGAGGGTTGGGGCTTCTTTTCTGCCGCTGGGCAAACAGCGGCGGTCAGAACGCCAATCCACAGCAAACGGATAATCGTCTTCATAGGTCTATCCTTTTCTGACAAGCCGGACTTGTCTAACAGACTTTGAGTATTTCGCGGGACTTTATACAGGTTTTGTGTTCGGTATATTTGGAAACGATTAGGTTTCGATTAGACCCGAACGGACTGAAACAAAAAAGGATGGCAGAAGCCGTCTTCTGCCATCCCCTTCCCTTACTTCCAGTCTGGTGCGAAGTTCAATTTACAGACTCAGGAGCCAGTTCTCGCTGAGAACGGAGATATCATCCAGATTCACCTGGTCATCGCCGGTGACATCACCCTGCAGACCGGTCATCCCGTACTGATAAGCCGCTGTCCAGCCGACCAGCCAGTTGTCGTACGCGCTGAAGGCACCGCGATAGGTAACCGGGGTGAAGAACCCATCCGCCGGAGCCGCCGGAGCCGCCGTCAAAGCATCGTTGACCGCCCGGGGATCAATGAACACAACCGGCTTGAGGGTCTTGCCGCCGGCCGTCACATCCGCCCCGCGAACCAAAGCACGAATCGGGCTCTGTGTGGCGAAAATATTTCCAACGCAGTTGCTGCCGCTCAGACCGGCAACATAGTTGTACCCGTTGCTGTTGGAATAAGCGCCGGAGTTCAGGTTGTTATAGAATACGCAGTAGTTGATTTCAGCCAGCTTGCCGGAGGTCTGAGCCTGGTACATCGCCTGCAGGTCGGCCTCGGAAGCACAACTGACATTCGGGTGTCCGCCGGTCTTGGGGTTGGACTTGTTCCATGCTTCACTATAGGGTGTCGTCCAGGTTTCCGCCCACGTGAGAGTTCCGTTGTAGGCATAACCGTTGTCGTTATCGCTGGCGTTGTCAAACCGAACCAAATTCGTACCAAGTTCCATAAAAATGCTGTTGTGGAACTGGACGCGGGCATTGCCTCTCCAGGCCGTACCGGCCCGACCGGCTAAGGGCTGTCCGATAGCCGTAAAGTTATAGATGTTCGCCGTCGTTACAGGCTGGGCGTCCGAGTTTTCAGCGCCGTCCATCTCAAAGCAGTGGTCGCACACACCGGACCCCTGAGCGGCATCCGCACTGTATCCCTGAACAACCAAACCGAACTGGGCCTTGCCTCTCCAGCCCTGGTCGAGGTCAAAATAGTCATCGCCGACGTTCCAGATGCTCACATACTTGAGGTTGACAGTTCCGCCCCAGATTTCGATGCCGTCGTCCACGTTGTTCATGATTTCGAGGTAAGCAATATCCGTTTCACGGCCGACACCGCCCAGCGAAAGCCCGTTGAGTTCATTGGCCAGACCGACCACGCGACCGCCGTAGCGAATCGAGACATACATCAGCGAGCCGCTGTCGTCGTTGTCATCGTTGCCGCCGTAAAGAACCCGCGTATCTCCCGGAAACTCTTCCACAAGCCCTTCCATCGGGGAAACATTGGAGCCGAGGGGGCAGGACTGCTGACTGAGAATGTTGGTGTTGGAAATCATGGCTCTGCCCATAATGGTCAGATTGCCCCACTCATTGCAGACCGGACGCCAGGTTTTGAAATCATCATTCTTCGAGGTGAAGATAATGGGCTTCAGAGCCGTTCCGACTGCATAGATTTTGCCTCCGCGGCAGACCGCCAGGGAGCCGGCACCGTTCGTCGTCGGGGTGCTGGCGATAATCGTTCCCGGTTCAATCGTCAGCGTGGCACCGGGCAGAACATAAATCTGATTTTGCAGATTGTAGGTGTTGTCGGCCGTCCAGGTTGTCGAAGTGGCAATATTGCTGGTGACCAGAATTTCGGCCCCCTGCGCCATGCCGACCGCCAGAAGCCCACATACCAAAAGACTTGCTGTAATTCTCTTCATACCTTTTCCTTTCTTTCCTGAAACGTTCCCTGCTTTTCATACACACACCGGTTTGGACACACTTCACACACGAACTGCAGCGCACACCGCAGTCAAGACGGGCAACGTTGTAATGGGACGCTGTTAGGCAAGAATGAATCGAATGTTAAAAAAAGATAAAAGAAAAACGGACAATAACGACATTGTCTATATGGTTTCTCTTGTAAAAGGCAAACCTTTTTCTCCTATAACCATTTTCAAGCCTCTCTTTTTCATGGAACAAAAAACCGCCGTTCCTGATTGCAAAAAAAACCTGATGTTGATATGGTAAAGGCCGTGAAGGCCGATGCGGCCGGACGTGGAGAGGTGTCGGAGCGGCTGATCGAGCTGGTTTCGAAAACCAGTGTGCCCTTTTAGGGTACCGCGGGTTCGAATCCCGCCCTCTCCGTTTGCTGTTTCTCTTCAGGACTGCCCCTGAGGATTCACGTTGGGAGTCATTCTTTCCTGCTTGGCGGTTTCGTAAAATGCTGGTGATTATTGATTACGGTGTGGGGAATGTGCGGAGTGTCATCAATGCATTCCGATACATTGGGGCCCCGATCGAGGTTTCGTGCAAGCCCGCCGACATCCGACGGGCCCGCGGGCTGATTCTGCCCGGGGTCGGGGCCAGCGGCTATGCAATGCAGAATGTCGCCCCCATTGCCGACGTCATTCAAGAACAAGCTGCGGCCGGCAAGCCCCTGCTGGGCATCTGCGTGGGTTATCAAATCCTGTTTGAGGAAACCTATGAGATGGGCGTGCACCGCTGTCTGGGACTTATCCGTGGCAGGGTGGTGCCGATTCCGCAAAATCTGGGGCTGACGATTCCGCATATGGGGTGGAATTATGTGGAGATTCCGGAGGGGATGACGCTGCTGGAGGATATGCGGCCGGGAAGGCATTTTGCATTTGCACACTCCTTCTATGCAGAGATTTCCGACCCGGATACGCTGACGGCCTGCACGCATTATGGAATCCGCATCCCCGCCGCGGTGCAGAAAAAGAACATCTTCGGCTGCCAGTTTCATCCGGAAAAGAGTGCGGCCGACGGGCTGCGGTTTTTGAAAAATTTTGTGCAGTACTGTGAGAAGCAGGCGGTATGCTGACCAAACGAATCATCCCCTGTCTGGACGTCAAAGACAACCGGGTTGTCAAGGGAGTGAATTTTGTCAATCTGCGGGATGCAGGCGACCCGGTGGAACTGGGGGCCCGCTACAGCGAGGAAGGGGCGGATGAGCTGGTTTTTCTCGATATTACGGCGACGATTCGCTCCCGCAAAACCATCGTAGAGATGGTGGAAAAGGTGGCCGAGCGGGTGTTTATCCCCTTCACGGTCGGCGGCGGGATATCGAGTGCCGATGAAATCGGACTTCTGCTGCGAAGCGGTGCGGACAAATGCTCCATCAATACGGCGGCGGTGCGCAATCCACACTTGATTTCGGAAGCGGCGTACCGATTCGGCAGTCAGTGCGTTGTGCTGGCAATTGACGCCAGACGCACCCCCGGACAAACAAACCGCTGGCATGTCTGTGTCAAGGCCGGCTCGGAGCCGACGGAGCTGGACGCGGTGGAATGGGCCGTGCAGGCTCAGGAGCTGGGGGCGGGGGAAATCCTGCTGACCAGCATGGATGCCGACGGCACGCAGGCGGGGTATGATGTGGCCCTCACGCGGGCGATTGCGGAGGCGGTGGATATTCCGGTGATTGCCTCCGGCGGGGCCGGCACGCTCGAGAGCATGGCCGAGGTCATTGAAGCAGGCCGGGCCGACGCCGTCCTGGCCGCCTCAATTTTTCATTACGGAACCTATTCCATCCGGCAGGTGAAAGAGTATCTGGCCCAACGGGGGATTCCCATCCGGCCGGTCTGAAGGTCCTCTTGTCTTCTGTTGTGAATCAGGCCAACGATTACTCCGGGCCGTAATAATGATACGGACGCTCCGGCGGGTAATCGTGAATGACTTCTTCATAATCATCCAGCCAGCAGGCCTTTGGATTGGAACGGCAGATCAGAACACGGCTGCTGTCGGCATCATTGGCGGCCCGATGATATTTGAAATAGGTGTACTCACCCGTTTTGGCGATGATTTCAAGCTTGCCGGTCGAATGAGACATCACAAAACGCAGCCGTTTGGCCAGACCGGAGACCATTGACTTGGCCTGACGGAGAATGTCATAGCCCTCTTCAATCGGCACGGTATAGGCATGATTGCCCAGAGCGGGTCGGCACTGGAACAGATAATACGGCACAATCCCCGCAAAGGAACACCGGCGCATCAGCAGAGCCAGGGTTTGTGGGTTGTCATTGACGCCGCGAATCAGCGGGCACTGGTTGCACAGAACGGCTCCGGCCTTCTGAAGCCGATGAGCGGCTTCGAGGGCCTGCGGCGTCAACTCGCGCGGATGACAGAAGTGAGTCATGATGTAGATTTTTTTGTCCGGCAGCGAATATCTCTCAATAAGAGAGAGCAAATCATGATCCTCAAGAATTCGGAACGGATTGAAAACCGGGATGCGGGTTCCGATGCGGATGATCTGCACGTGGGGAATCTGACGCAGCGGAGCGATAATCTGTTCCAGCCTGCGTGTGGACAGCACGAACGGGTCGCCGCCGGTCAACAGCACGTTGGTAATCTCCGTGTGCGAACGGATATACTCGAGGGCCGCCGGCAAATCACGGAGAATTTCCTGCTTTTGGCGGGCAAAGAGACGCTTGCGAAAACAGTAGCGGCAGATGCCGTCGCAGACCTCGCTGACCAGCAGCAGCACCGTGGTGTTGTATTTGTGCTCGACTCCCTGCATCACGGTATAGGCGCTTTCATCAGAGGGGTCCGGCCGGCCCCACGGCTCCAGTTCATCGGCGCTGGGCACAATCATTCGCCGAATCGGGTCAGCGGGGTCATTCCAGTCAATCAGGGAAAGATAGTAGTCATTGGCCCGGAAGGGAAATTGCCTGACGACTGGTTCCATAAGGGCTTTTTCTTTTTCGGACAAAAAAGAAATCTGCCGAATGTCTGTACAGTAGCGGACTTTCCCTGTCTTCATACAAACCCCCTCTGGAATCTGCGATTGTTGTTTTCTTTCAGGATTCTACCATAAAACGAAACAATCCTCCAGACATTCAGCCGCCAAAAACCAAAATTTCCCGAAAAATTGTCTCCCAATGAACCCTTAATCCATCTGCCCGCAGGTTTTTTGGAGTTCGACCCAAACCGACCCGTTCCAGAGCACCATTAGATTTTCCCCAATTGCGTCAAATACATAAATGCGGGTTGCCTGAGGAATGGATGGATTGACTGTCAGATTGACGGCTGCAGCTCCCTCTTTCATCTCGAAGTAACAGATTTCACCCGGTTGGGAACCATCCATCAGCACCGCACTGAGGGGGCCGAAAGATGTATCGAATGCCGCCATCGGAAGCGGAGGCAAGACACTGTCGCAAGGACCGCTGAAAACTGCATTCAACCCTTTGTTTGCCGATGCGGTAAAATCCCTTACCGATGCCCAATCCGTATTCGGATGAAAAGAATGGTCGACATTGTATATATGATTTCCGGATAAGCAGAGATTTTCGACCAATCCCTGCGAGCCGGCGGCCGCCCAGAGAAAAGCCCCGCTGCGGGCTGATGCACTGAGGGTTCCATCGGCCTGATTGCTGAGAATGGAAAGATGCCTGGTGTTTCGCTCCAGGCGTACAAAAGCGCCGTCATCTCCCCAGGCAAACCCGCTGTTGCCCTCAAGCAGAATATCCTCGCTGCCGCTTTGAATCCAAATTGCATCCGAAGGCAGAGAACTGATGATATTTCCGGTTAGGGATATCTGTTTGGCCCCGCTGATACGAATGCCGCAGCCGGCGGGATTATCCAGACACTGCTGCACAATATTGTCAGCAACCTTGATTCGACGGGCATTGGAGAGCAGTTCGAGGACGGAGGAGACCTCTGAAGACACATCCGAAGTCAGATTGCAGGCACTGAACGTGTTGCCGGATATGATGACATCCGGGGCATTAATCGACAGGACTTTGGCTCCGACGGCTCCGGCGCTGTTTTCAAAGGTATTGCCGATGATTTTGGACCCGCTGCTGTTGGGTGAGACATAAATGACAGCTCCGGCCGCTTGGACAGGTTTGGTTGTCGGCTCACACACGTAGGAAAAAGTGCAGTTCGTAATCTTGACATCCCTGGCCTGATTTAAATAAATCCCGTAAGGGACGGTTTCCGAGCAATCCGTGCTGATCCGTTCAAAATTGCAGCTGCTAATCCAAACCATATTATGATTCACATAAATTCCATATACCGCCGGAAAAGAGGTTGATTGGGCACAGCGGGCAAAATGACAGCTGCTGATCCAATCGCGTTTCAGCCCGGACCATGTATCTAAATAAACAATTCCCCGGATTGGATAACTGTTTTCAAAATCACAGTGATCGACCCAAATCCCATGGGCACTTGAATACAGCACCCATTCATGTTCAAAATTGGCGAACATGCAGTCGGTAATATGCACATCCCCTTTGGAGGAAATTCGGATGCCTGCACTGAAAGTCAAACCGGGGGCATTGGCGTAGGTGCCGGAAAGACCCGCGCTGTTCCCCTCAAACCAGATGCCGCGAATTTGCCCGCACGACCAGCCGGAAGGCGGGTCAGATGTATACGTATAGTTTAAAAGGGTCCCCAAATAATTCAGTTTCAGAACGGTACCGGCACCATAGAATGAAGATGTGCGCCAATCACTTTGGAAACCAACCCCCTCCAGCGTTACAGGAGCGGGCCCAGTGATGTTGATCACACCGTCAATATTATACCACCCCGCCGTAAATTCAATCTTGCCGCCGATGTATAAATTCCGAACAGCCCCGCCGATGTGTACATCCGCCGTCCTGCTTAAGATAACCTGATAGGCCGCCATAATTTCTTCCTGGTCATTGACTCCGTCGCAGACAAAATCCGCGGAGGCCTTGTCCTCCGGCGAAGCATTCGATGCGGCTACCGTCACGGCAACCGGATAGTGTCGAACAGACGGAACCTGAGACAGCCAGTATTGGGAAAGTGCGGAAAGGTCCTGGATGTCCACAACCCCATCCCCGGTTAAATCACCCGATTGACCCGAATACGCCAAACCCATGGCAAGGAAAAATGATGCGGAAAGAAGCAGCGATTTCATAAAAATACCCCCTTTTCTTTTTCTCCTCTCAAGCTTTTTCGAGTTAACCCATTTTAATGTTTTCTTCGATTTTAGGTCAATACAATCTACCAATACACCATTGTGTGTCTATATTGTCTTGTTACAAGCGAAAAGAAATCTGACAGCAAGTCAGCAGAACCATCGGCAGGAAAAATCAGACTTTCCGGAGAAAGCCCTTTTTCCAGATGATGAGGAAGGTGATGAGAATGGTGAAGAGGTAGAGTGGAAGGGCCGGTCGAAGACCGAGTCGAAACCCGAGAAGGCCGACGGCGGAAAACAGGGCTGTGAGGAGATAGCAGGCCCAGACGGATTGCGTTTTTGTAAAGCCCCGGTCGACCAGCTGGTCGTAGATATGCCCTCGGTCAGCGACAAAAAGGGGCTTGCGATTCAGAAGCCGGCGAAGAATGGCCACCGAGGTATCTAAAATCGGCAGGCCAAAGATAAACAGAGATGCCAGAAAAACCGCCGGGCCCTGCAGCAGAAACAAAATTATCTGACAGGCCAGCAGGAACCCAATCAGAAGCGAGCCGGCATCGCCCATAAAAATGGAAGCGGGCGGATAATTAAACACCAGAAACCCGGCACAGGCGGCAGCCAAAGACAAAGCCGCCGTTTCCTGAAACGGGCTGAAGACCGAGCGGCTCATCGCCGCCAGCAGAAAAAACCCGATACAAATCAAAAATGTCACCCCTCCGCACAGGCCGTCCAGTCCATCGAGGAGATTGACGGAATTGGAGGCCCCGAGAACAAAAAAGACAAGAAGGCCGAATGAAACCGCCGCCGCAAAGGGGGCTGACAGCTGCGGAAAAACTTCCTTTAGATGAGGATTCAGAAAAAAGACGGCCAAAGCCGCTGTCAAAAGCTGTCCGGCGATTTTGCGGCCCGGAGACAGCGAAAGAATATCATCCGCCAGACCGACCAGACAAATCAAAACGGAGGCGGCCAGAAACCAGACAAGCCCGGCAAATTTTTCCGCCCCCGCAAGATGCAAAAGCATTCCGACGGCAAACCCGACCCAGATGCCCAGCCCGCCCAGATAGGCAATCGGCCGGCCGTGCGTTTTGACGGTGTTGTCCGGCCGGTCCACAATATTCAATCGCAAAGCCAGCTGGCGGCTTAGCCAGGTGGCGGCCAAACCCGCAGCCAAACTAAAAACAAAAATCCACAGCCCATCCATATCGGTGTGTCTTAAAAATTGTTTATCGAACCATATTTTTCGTGGCAGGATTCAGACTGCCGCCGGATTTAAGGAATTTCACAAAATAGTCCAGATGCTGAAAGACAAACGGCAGCGGATCCGTCAGCAGAAAATCATCGTGTCGGCAGTTTCGGCAAGGCAGAAAAACCCGCCCGGCCTCCGCAAAACGTCCCTTCTTAAGCAGTTCCACGAACGCAAAAAAATCTCCCAAAATCCAGCGGCAGAAAAGGGACTGCGGTTTAAAATCCGCAAAGGACATTTCCTCTCCTTTGGCCAGACGATACCACAGCCAGGGGAAATCCACACCGGCGTACAGAGCCAGTGCCATCGCCCCCCAGGGACGGGGATTCAGTTCAATCAGCCGCCAGGTTCCCGCCGCATCCTGGATAAAATCCAGATGAGCCAGACCATGCCATCCCAGGCCGCCGAGAAGCTTTTGAGCATGTCCCACAAGAACAGGGTCCTCGAGTGTTTTTCTCATCGTCGAGGTCCCGAATCGATTCGGTTCCTTGCAGCGGAGGTATTCCTCCGCAAAAAAGGCCAGCGGTTTGCCGCGGTCATAGAGGGCGCAGACACCGGCCGCCCTTCCGGGCAGATACTCCTGCAAAAACGGCCAGCGGCCCTCTTCGAGTCCATAGGTATCAATCAAATATCGAAACTGCTGCTTTAACTCTTCCCAACTGTGGGTAACGGCTACCCCCTTTGCACTGTTGCCGATACGCGTTTTGAGAATCACCGGCCAGGTGAAATCTCGTACGGCCTTTTCCAGTTCGTGTTCTGACTGAACGGAGCACGTCTGCGGGACCGGAACGCCGAAGTTGGCCGCTTGCCGCATCAATTCCAGCTTGTCCTCCGCCGCCTGATAGGTTTGCCATGCCGGCACGGCAGTCCGAATGTACCCGGGAAACCGGTCCCGGAAGCGGCTGACTAAACCGATGTCTTCATGACAGGGAAGAAGAATCTCCGCCTCCGACCGCTCGAGCGCCTTGAGGAGAGCATCGATGTAGCGTTCAGGTTCCAGAAAGAAATCCGGCAGCCGGATAAACGAACGGCTGTATCGGGAAAAACGGCACATGGCCAAAGAAGAGGCATCTCCTACATGAACATTTATACCTTTTTGCCCCAGCGAAAAAAGAACCGCATAGGAGGAACGGCACCAGCCGTAGGTAATGAACGCCGCCGGCGGCTGAAGGGAAAAAGAAAGCAGCACAGGCGGCAACATCGGCTGCTGTTTGGGTTCCTCCGCCGCAGGTCTGTCAACCCAGACGGCGACCGATTCATTTTCTATGACGGCGGAATTCCAGCCGAGTTTTTCCACAAACAGTCTGCGGCTGGCGATATTGTTTATATCGATTTTGTTGCCGCGGATTCGGACAACCCCTCGTTTGAAGAATTCATCCATTAATGCACGAGCCAAACGAACGGCGTTGCCTCCGCCCCGATAATCCGGATGCAGCGCAATCGGCATAAAGTATCCCACCGGCCCGGAGGGCGGCGTATTCTCAAACTGTTCAGGATGCCGGCGGTATTCGTCAAACCGCTCCCGCCGGAGCATCGTTCGAGCCAATCGGGCAAACAGAGAAGGATGAGCCGCCAAAGCCCAGAAAAAATACCAGCCGACCAAAAACCAGTGCCGTTTGAAAAACCGCTTCTGGAAACCCGGACGAAGTGTTCCGGCGGCATAACCTGCCACAAGTCCCGTCGCTGTATCATACATCACCACCGCCAGGCTGTCCGGCTCCTCTACATACTGAGCATACAGATGCCGGGCAACCCGCGGATTTAACACAGAAAACAGCGACACGGAAGGCGAAAAACAAAACCGATGAATCGTAACCACCTGGTCCACATCAGACAGCCGCATGGAGCGGAAGACCAGCCTGTGTTCTTCGGGAACAACAGACCGGACGGGCGCCACATAAACATTGCTGACAATGCCGTGGTTGACAATCTGAGTCGCCAGGCGAAATCCGGTTTTCCTGTACAGCCGATTCGCCGGTTCATTAAAATCCGCCACCAGCACTTTGACCCGTTCAATTCCCCGTGCCGCACATTCCTGAAAGCCGCGCTCAATCAGACGATTGCCGAGTTTTTGTCCGCGGCAGTCTGCGGCCACCCCGATCGAAAGCAGCTCGGCATCCGGAAGACGCAGACGGCCGATTCGCCGAGGATAGAGCAGTGTTTCCAGAATCCGGCGAAGCACCGAAACAGAAAAAACCTTTCGAAGCAGAAGGCCGACAAATTTCAGTCCGCGTTTGCGAAGCACAGAATGATAAACTTTTCTCAAATTGGTCGTAAACGAAGCAAACCCGACGACCCTGCCGTCCGCTACAGCTACATAACTGAAACTCTCAGCGCTTTCCGCCAGTGTTTCATACAGCGCCGTGACAAATTCCTCCCCCAGTGAACTGATAAAGCCCTGATGAATTCCTTCAATGTGAAGGCGTGCCACATCCCGTGCATGCTCGGCCTTCATCGGTACAATC
This sequence comes from Planctomycetota bacterium, assembly GCA_029552545.1. Taxonomy (GTDB): domain Bacteria; phylum Planctomycetota; class Phycisphaerae; order Sedimentisphaerales; family Anaerohalosphaeraceae; genus JAHDQI01. Next base: position 7,598 of record JAKPDO010000006.1, on the reverse strand, counting down.
TGAATTGTCTGTTCGTTCGTCATAGAGAAGGAATCTGAAAAAAGTTATCGTCCGACGATAAACACAACGTTGGTCGTCGCCGAGCCGCCGATATTAAGCGTGGCGACCCGGCGGGCGCCGGGCACCTGATAGTCGCCGGCGGTCTCAGTCACCTGCTTATAAGCATCCAGCAGCTGGCGGGCACCGGTGGCCCCGACGGGATGGCCGCAGCCGATGAGCCCGCCGGACGGATTAATCGGCAGCCGTCCGCCCATCTCAATGACCCCCTCCTCAATCGCCTTCCACGACTGCCCCGGCTCCGTCAGCCCAAAGTGGTCAATCGCCATGTACTCGGACGTCGTAAAGCAGTCGTGCGTCTCAATGGCATCCAAATCCCAGCAGTCCTTCAGTCCGGCCCGCCGGTAGGCATCGGTAATCGCCTTGCGGGTCCAGGGCAGGACATAGGGCTGCCCTTCAGACTCGGCGACTTTGGTCACAAACTCCATCGGGGCTGTCGTATGGCCCCAGCCCAAAATCCGCGGCAGCGCCGCCGGTGTCTGCCCCAGCCGGCGGGCATATTCAGCGGCAAAACGCTCCGAGGCCAGATAGATGCAGACAGCCCCGTCGGTCACCTGCGAGCAGTCCGTTACTTTGATGCGTCCGACGATGGCGGTATTATACTGTCCCGTTCGGCAGGCATGGTTATAATCCATAAACCAATCGCGGGTCTGGGCGTTCGGATTGAGCTTGGCGTTGGCATAATTAATCGCCGCAATCCGGGCCAGATGCCGATTGTCCAGACCGTAGCGGGCCTCATACACATCGCCGAGTTTGCCGAACAGTTTGGGGAAGGGAAACTCAATGCCGGCCGATTCCCGCTCGTACCAGGCCGCCGTCCCCAGATAGTCGCCGCCCTTGGCCGGCGAGACGGTCTTCATCTGCTCGACTCCGACGACGGCGATGCAGTCATACAGGCCCGCCTGGATATGAGCCATCGCCGACAGGGCCGCCAGGGCACTGGAGGCACAGGCCCCTTCAAACCGGCAGGTCGGCAGACCGCGAAAGGCCGGGTCAAAATCGACAAAAAAGGCCCCTAAATGCCCCTGCATACAGTACAATTCGGCGGCGAAGTTGCCGATAAAGGCCGCCTGAATGTCCCGCGGCTCTATGCGGGTCACGGCCAGCGAGCCCTCGTAGGCCTCCCGCATCATCGCGCTGATGTGCTTGTTTTCCCGTGCCCAGTTGCGGGCAAAATCGGTCTGATAACCGCCTAAAAGGTAAACGTTTTCTCGGCTCATGTGATCCAATCCTTAAGTAAGAATTACGAATGAAGAATGAAGAAATCAACCTTTCGCACGTTTTGAATTTTTCACAATCGTAGTCAAAATAGAAATGATTTCATGAGATTCCTTCAGCAGATTTCCTATCTTGTCCTCAGAAACCAGCCCGGTTGATTGAAACAGTCGGAGCCAATAATTTGTTTCTCTCGCCTCTTTGAGTGCTATCTGACATTTCGCAATAAAATCTGCTCGGCTTTGGGCTGCCTGAGCCTCTTCCAGATTGGCTCCGATCGAAGTTCCGGCTCGAACGAGCTGTCCCGACAAAAGACCGTTCATTCGGTCCTGTTTCATCAAATACCGGCACAAACGCACAATCCGACAGGAAAAATCGAAGCTGCGGTCTCGAATATTCTCAGCATTTTTCGTAATTCTTCATTCTCCATTCTTCATTGTTGATTACTTGGCAGGAAAATACCGCCCTGCATTAAACGGATAGCGTTCCCAAACAGTATCCTCCAGCAGCGAAGCGGGCACCGGCAGACCTTTGGAGGCCAGCAGCTCGGCGGTTTTCTCTTTGCCGCCGAGCATATAAACCAGCAGACTCGGAGAGGCCCAGTTAAAGCCGGTCATCATCACACGGTCGATGCCCTCGATGCCGTATTTCTGCTCCGTAACCTCCCCGACGAGCATATAGGAATAGGCAATATAGGTCGCCAGAATCTCCTGAACGAGCCCCGCTTCAGTCCCTTTGGCCTCCCGAATATGCTCAAAGGCATCCCGATAGCGTCCGATATGAATCAGCTGCTTGGCCTCTTCAACAAAACGGACGTGCGGCTGGAAAGCCGGGATATAGGTCAGACTTTTCGGATCGATATACTCGTATTGGCCGCTCTCGAGGCGCTTGTAAAAACCGCCCTTGTCCCGCGTCTTTCGGCCCAAATGCCCCTGCCCAATCATTTTCTCCAGATAGTCCGGAAGCACCAGTTTGGAATGCAGGGCATCGCAAGTATGGGTCTGGAGACTCTGGATAATGGCCTTATGAATATCCAGGCCGACCAGGTCTATCGTCGCCAGCGGAGCCATCACCCGGCCGGTGTAAGGACCGATCAGATAATCCATCATCTCCACCCCGTATTCGGCAGCCAGCTCCGTAATCCGGGCAAACAGCAGAAAGGCGATGCGGTTGCCGGCAAACCCGGCGGTCGGGCGGACGGGAATCACCGCACGCCGCAGCCGGCGATGCAGAAAGTCCGCCATAAACTCCACCAGAGCCGGGTCGGTCTTCGATTGGCCGCAGATTTCACAGGCGGACATTTTGCCCGGCGGATTGTAGAAGTGGGTCGAGAGAAAATGCTTTTGAAAATCCTCCGAGCGGCCCTTCGGCAGGTCCTCGAGTACCAGACTGCTGGTGACGGAGCTGACAATCGTGCCCGGCCGGCGCAGCGGTTCCAGCCGCTCATACATCGCCTGCTTGACGGACAGGTCCTCCGCCACACACTCCAAAATCCAGTCCGCTTTGGGGACGGCTTCCGAAAGCATCGAATCATAATCCCCGCAGATGATATTGTCTGCGATGACTTCCGAGCGGGCCTGAGCAATCGCCTTTTCGAGCCCTTTTTGTGAGCCCTCTCGCGTGCGGCTCAGAAAATACACCCGCAAACCGTTTTGGGCCAGTAGTCCGCCCGTCAGCGACCCGACGGTACCGCTGGCTCCGAGCACTGCGACTGTCTGAATCGTTCGTTCCACGTTTGTTCCCTAAAAAAAGTCTCTGCTGTTATTTCGATAAATCAAATATCTCAATAATGCCGCTGCCGCGGATATCCGATGTGGCGAGATACCGTCCGTCCGGCGAAAAAGCCACCCCGCTGATAATTTTATGGGAGACTCCCGCTTTCCTCTGCAGCTGCCATGTCTGGACATCAATCAGATAAAACGACGGGTCGCACGAGGCCGCCAAAGTTTTCCGGTCGGGGCTGAGCACCACCCGCTGAATCGTCCGCAGTTTGGTTTGTCCCGTCTGCAGAGGAACCAGCGGGAGAGTCTTGAGGAGCTGCCCGTCAGTGGCGTCAATCCGGCAGACTGCTCCATCTCGCGAACCCGCAAAAATCAGCGGTGGATTGTCCAGAAAACAGACGGAATAAAATTCCATCTCCTCCGGATAGATTTTTTCCCAAACCACTCGGCCGCCGGGGATATCGAGCAGGGCCAAATAGGCCTTGCTGTCTTTGGTGCCGGCCAGAATCAGCTTGTCCTGGGCATCGGACACACAAAGCCGCCGAATCAGAAAATCACGCCCGCCCTGAAGCTCCGCCAGATTCAGGAGGATTTCCTGCTGCAAATCGACTTTTTGGAAGCGATATTCGCTGCTCCGGTCATTGAGATATTGGCAGGCCAGTATGATGGTCGAACAGGCGGAATCCGAAACCAAAAGCACCTCGGCGGGCTGTCCGGACAGGGGAAGCCAGAGCGAACGGCCGGGCGAGTTCTCCAGCACCAGACCGCGCTTGTCCTTGACGGAGAGAATCCGTTCATCCGGCAGGAGAATAAACGGATAAAAGGCCGCCGGCAAATCGCGGCGGGCCGCCGGAAGATTGGACCAGTCGAAAATGTGAAATCCGCGGCCCATTTCTGCGGCAATCAAATGACTGTCCCGCGTCCACAGCTCCTCAATGCCCTGGTTGTTGGGAATCTTCAGGACAATCCGATCCTGCCGACGATAATTCAGATACAGAATCAGAACTTGAACCAGCACAATAACGGCCAGCACATGAAAAATCTTGTTTTTCAGAAAAGCCATTCTTTAACTCCCTCTTTGAGCAAGCAGACATTCGTACAAATGGAGATGCTCCTGCACAAGCAGGCGGGAGGAAAAACGTTCCCGCACCCAGCGGGTGCCTTCCTGACCCATCTTTCTCCGCAGCTGAGGGTCATCAATCAGCCGCATCAGACATCGGGCCAAATCCTGGGGGTCATCTCTTTGAAAAAGCAGACCCGTCACATTCTCACGAACGGAATCCACACATCCTGTAATGCGGGAAGCAGCAACCGGCACTCCCATCGCCGCTGCCTCGATGTTGCACATTCCAAACCCTTCGCGTCGGGACGGCATCACAAAAATATCCATTGCTGCATAATACGCCGCGGGAAAGGGAATATGACCCGCCCAGTGAATCCGCGGGTGTTCGCGAATCAGCGACAAGGAGCGGGCATCCAGTTTTTCACGGACTTCATCCATTCTGCCGACCATCAGCAGATGAAGCAGCGGATTGTTCCGGGCCAATTTCCCAAAGACATCCAGCAGCATTGGAATGCCTTTTTCAGGGGTGAGTCGTCCGACAAAACCGAGAACAACCGCCTCGGCCGGGATTTGAAAATGCTCTCGAATCCGCCGTGCTTCCTGCCGAACTGCTTCGGTCGGGACATAAAGGCCATCCACATCGATTCCGCATGCGCTGCCGTCCCGAAGGACCGATACCTTCCCCGCCGGACAAAGGCCTTCTTCTACAAGCTGCCGCCGGAGACTGGGGCTGACGGCCAGGACCTGATGTGCGTACCGGCAGGCCCGTTTTTCGCAAAAAGAAAAAATCTGCCTTTTCCAGAAGGAGGCCGTATCACCCACCAGACCGTGAATGGTATAAAGGCGCACCGGCACGGACGCTGCCGCAGAAGCTTTCATTGACAGAAAACCGGCCTTGGGCGTATGAGCATGAACCAAATCAAAACGATTTGTCCGAAAGAGCTTTGTAAGTCTGCATAAGGTCTGCCAATCTCGAAACGGGGAAAGAGAACGCGAGAACGGCACACGCTCGGCCTGACAATCCAGCTGCGCAGTCAATTTTTCCAAAAACGGATTTTCCGACGTGATCAGTGTCAACCGAGCCCCTGCGTTTTGAAGAGCTTTGAGCAGCTCAATATAGAAGAAAAGGGTATTCGGGATTGTGGAAACAAAAGCAATTTTTGTCTTTTCCAACATTTTAGCGAGGAAGGTTTATCTGGTTCAGACAAGCCAGGCGATGACGGACCATTTCCTCAATCCACTGTTTGCGGTCGAACATCTGCTCGACCCGTCGGCGTCCGGCCTGTCCCATCCGGCTGCGAAGGGAGGCATCCTGAACCAGTCTTGTCAGGGCCTCTTTCAAGGCGGGAACTTCCTTAGGCGGCACCAAAAACCCTGTCGTGCCGCTCTGAATGGACTCACGCGGGCCGATGACGTCCGTGGAAACCACCGGCAGGGCCATGGCCTGGGCTTCGAGATTGACCTCCCCGAATCCTTCCCGATAGGTCGGCAGACAGAAAATGTCCATCGCCGCATAAAAGGGAACAGGGTCCTGCTGCCAACCGGTGCAGCGGATTGCCGGATGAGAACGAATGAGCTCTTCAGCTTCCGGACGCAATCTGTCTTTTTCCTCCTGTTGGCCGACCAGAAGCAGATAAACGGAAGGGTTTTCGCGGTGGAGCTGCTCAAAAGCCGCCAGCAGCTCGTGAATCCCTTTATCTCCGGTTAACCGAGCAACCGTCCCGATGACGACAGCCTCCTCGGGTATTTGGTAGCGTTCTCGAATCTGCTTACGGTACGTTTTGACCGAATCCGGACAAAAACGCGCTAAATCAACGCCGCAGGCGCTGCCGTTTAAAATAACAACGCACTTCTGACGGCGGGTAATCCGCTCCCGCTCCAGAAAACCAACCATTTCGTGAGAAATCGGCAGGACCTGATGACTGAGGGCACAGATTAATTTTTCAAAAGTTTTCAACAGAAGCCGGCGGGCGCCGGTCTGGCCCATATAATAAAGCCCCCAGAGCAGATAAAGCCGGCAAGGCACACCCGTCAGGAAAGACGCAATGGACCCAAGCAGTGAGGCCTTGGGAGTGCTGTATTGGACAATGGCAAACCGATGGGTTCGAAAAATCCTGACCAGCCGCCATAAGGCCCGAAGGTCCTTCCAGGGCGTAATCAATCGTGAAAACTCGGCCGGAAGATACCGAACATTCGACGGCAATTCAGTTGGAAGGGTTTCATCATAGGAGCAGATAACCGTGACATCAAAGCCGGCTTTCAGAAGGGCATCAATCTGCCCTTTGTAAAAGAAACGAATCGACTCCGAAACCGTGGTCAGGATGCATAGAGCCGGTTTTGGAGATTGGTTCACCGCTTATTGTCCCTTCAGGATATCTTCTCGCGAAAAAATGTTGGGTGTCTGGTCAACCCGAGGACCGATGACGCGAGCCGGAACGCCGGCGGCAAAAACATTGTTCGGAATATCTCTGGTTACTACGGCGTTGGCCCCGACAATCACCCCGGAGCCGACGGACACGCCGGTAACTACAACCACGTGAGAGGCCAGCCAGGAACCCCGGCCGATTCGCACGGGGGCGGTGTGGGAACCGCCGCCGCAGACGGAATTGTCCTTAAAACAGTGAGAGCTGGTTGTAATCACCACGTAGGGACTGAGTTTCACCTCATCTTCGATGGTTAAGCCGCCGATGCCGTCAATCCAGCAGCCGGTCGCCAGATAGACATCTCGGCCGATGCGAATACCGTGCGGATTGAGAAAGGTCACACGGCGGGCTACAAGAAGACCCCGGCCGCATCGGCCCAGAAACGGACGCAGCATCGCTCCTCGCAGACGGATCGTAATTCGGTTGTCCGGCAGCCAGTCCGTCAGCAGCTGAACCAGCCAAATCGGAAGTGAACGGCGAAACTGATAAAAAAGATGAAAAACAATTCTTTTAAACATAAGATTCCCCCACTAAAAACCAGGCAGCGAATAATTTTTAATACGACATATTTCGTCCAGAAAATACTCCCGTTCCTGTTCACTCATCTGTCCAAACCGCTGTTTCATCAAAACCCGTCGCAATCCCAAAGAAAACATTCCGGCTGTTATCCCCAACTTTACATACTGCGCCAGGGCAGCCGAAACGGCTTGGCTGTATTGCCGTTGTTTCCAATAATAATCCCGTAAAAAAGCAGCACTGGCTCGCCGAGCGATATACTGCTTTCGGAGATTAAAATTCATATGAAAGCGGTAATAGTAAAGCGGATCGGGAACATTTTCATAAATGCTTTCGCGATGGGCTCGCAAAAAGAGATTAAAATCAACAGCCATCGGCAGGCGTTCATCGTAGCGAAACCTTTGGAACCAGGTTCTTTTGCCGAGAATGGTTCCGTGGGCAATGTGAAATGTTCGGGTCGGATGGGCACAGATGTTTGAATGCCCCTGAATCGCCCTGCTGAAACCGAGAATCTGGTCCTGTTCACCCAGAAAACACATTCCGGTCCCGACGACATCGATTTTCGGGTCGCTTTCAATCAGTTCAATCTGTTTTTGAATCCGA
>JAKPDO010000057.1 GCA_029552545.1 Planctomycetota bacterium | reverse complement strand
GCCGGGTCTATGATAACTACCCGGCATCCGGCGTCAGCCCGCTGCTGTGTCCATTCGATGACATCCCGCTGGTAAATAATTTTCTCCGGCATTGCGTAAACCGCTTTGCCAAATGCCTCCAGAAAATCGAGGTGTTCAACAACCGATTTTTTAGCCAAGTCGGCGTTTTCTCTTGTCCACCGGTTGTTCGTCAGCATTGCCTGCCCCGCTTCTTGCGCCAATGCCCTTCTCAAATGAAAAACTCTGTCCTTTTCGAGTTCGAAAATCGCCGTTTTTACCCCGTCTTTATGCCAGCGGGCGGCAAGCTGAAGCATCAGCAGGGATTTGCTCGACCCCGGGCTGCCGCAAACGAGGTTCAAGCTGCCCGGCAAGATTTGCAAAATGCTGTCAAATGTTGAAAATCCCGTTTCCAGCGGCTCAAGCCGCCCTGCTCCAATGTCGGCCAGGTGTGTTTGCAATTCTGCAGCCGGGCCGGTGGATTTTGCCTTCGTTGTAAATACTCCAATCAAATTCCGCTTGATTTCCAAGTCCGAATATCCGGCGTTCTTCAGCTGGTCGATATAGTCCTTGGCATCTTCGCCGTCGGTCAAGTCCAGGGCCGCCGGGTCGATAACCTTCACCCGTGCCCCCAAGCCCTCCAAAATCGTCTGCACCTCGTTGGCGTATTGCCTGCCCGGCGTGTCGGCGTCCGGCCAGATTGTACAGTTTTTCCCGGCCAGGGGCGTCCAGTCGGTCTTTGCCGCCGCTTTGCTGCCTCCAGCGCTTGTTGTGGCGGCAAAGCCGTACCCAGCCAAAACATCCGCCTTGAGTTCACCCTCTGTGATGATGATTGTCTCGGCCTGTTCCAGTTTATCCCGATGATACAAGGGCCGCCTATCCTCCGGGAAGGTCATCACAAAAGCCCCGTCTTTTCGAACCAGGGGCCGTATTTCCTTTTTGCCGTCTGCTTTTCTCCACCGCACAACAAAAAAGTTATCCGGGTAGGTGTGCAATGCCTCCAGCTTGCCGCCGTATTGTTGCCCCAGATACGCATAGCAGGCCTCCAGGTTTGCGAACGTCATCTTCTCGGCCTGTGGCAGGGGTACGGGTCTTTTTGGCGATTGTGGGGCATCCTGTGTGTTTTCCCGAAGAATCTCAGCCAGCGGTCGGCCCGTTCTCTTGGCCCGTACATCGAACACATCCCCCTGTGCCCCGCAGGAGTGGCAGCGGTATCGCCAAACTCCGTCTTTGCCCTGGTATACGCCCCCGCTGGGGTTGTGGTCGTCGTGAAAGGGGCATCGAATCGCCGACCCCTTGACCACAGCCCCTGCCGCTTCCAATTCTGCAATCAGTTCTGCCCGTGAAGCCTGTTTAGGGTGCTTCATACGGCCTCCGCGATAAACCCAAGTTCTGTTAAAACGCGCTTGACCCGCTCGGGGTCTGGGGGTGTTTCCCGGGTGGGTTTGATTTCCGGTGTGGAAGGTTCACACGGGAAAGAAAAATTAGCTTCTCTATTATTTTTTATTTTTTTATTCTGTTTGCCGCCAGCGGCAAAGTAAATTGCTCCCAGCGGCAAAGTAAATTGCTCCCAGCGGCAAAGTAAAACCTCCCTTACCTTGCTGCTGTCGGCAAAGTAAATTTTTCTCCAACGGGTCTTTTTTCCTGTAG